>JAJEEP010000061.1 GCA_022820945.1 Alphaproteobacteria bacterium
GCGATACTCGTAGCCATCGAGGTGCAGCGTGAACGGTGGGACCGTCCACGCCAGAGTGGGCCGCGCCGTCCCGGCGGCCTCGCGGCGCACATCGGTCACCGCCAGCTCCAGGCTTCGACTCTGGTCGCCCCGGTGCGTGAATCCGCAACCGACCTCCGCCGCGACGTCCTTTCTCGACCAATCTGCGGGGAGCAGGCCGGCGGGTGGCGTCACGGCGGACACCACCGACATCATGACAGCCCGCTCCATCTCCGGCGGGTTCGCGGGGGATACGGCCCCCGCCCCGCTGCATGCCGCCACCGGCAGCAGCAACCACAGCATCCACGTTCCCTTCCTCATGACTTCCTCCTATAGGAATTGGACGGATTCCCGCCCGATTCCGTTGCCTGGGGAACCGCATCCGTGCGGCTGTCAGCGGCAGAGGGATTAGGAGCGAGAGGCAGCTTGATTCGACGGGGCTGGGCGCTGCCGTTCAGGCGATGAGCCACTCGCGCAGCTTCGACCAGCGGCGGCGCCCGGTGACGGTCCGGACCGCGATCGCGATGGCCCGCGGCTGCCCCACCAGCACCACCAGCCGGCGGCCGCGCGTCAGGCCGGTGTAGAGCAGGTTGCGCTGCAGCATGATGTAGTGCTCGGTGACGAGCGGAATGACGACGGCGGGGTACTCCGAGCCCTGGCTCTTGTGGATGGTCGTGGCGTAGGCGGGAACGAGGGCGTCGAGCTCGCCGAATCCGTAGGCTACGTCCCGGTCGTCGAAGCGGGCCCGGAGCTCCCCCAGCTCCGTGTCGACGTCGGCCACCACGCCGATGTCGCCGTTGTAGACCTCCCGGTCGTAGTCGTTCTCGATCTGCATCACCTTGTCGCCGGGCGCGAAGGTCCAGCCGAAGCGCTCGACCCTGCGCTCGCCTGCAGGGTTCAGCGCTGCCTGGAGTTCGACGTTGAGCGAGCGAGCGCCGCCACCGCCCCGGTTCATCGGGCACAGCACCTGGATGTCTTGCACGGGGTCGAGCCCGAAGCGCTGCGGGATGCGCGTCTTCACCAGCTCAACGATCCTCGTGGCCGCGGTCTCGGGACCGTCCGCCCTCACGAAATAGAAGTCGCTCGCGCCCTCGGTCCGGGAGAGATCGGGGATCTTGCCCCGGTTGATCCCGTGAGCCGAGGTCACGATCCGGCTCCGCGCCGCCTGGCGGAACACCTCGGTCAGCCGCGCCACAGGCACCGCGCCAGAGGCGATGACGTCCGCCAGCACCTGGCCGGGTCCCACGGAGGGCAGCTGGTCGACGTCGCCCACGATCAGCAGCGCGGCCTCGTCGGGCACCGCCGCCAGCAGCGAGCGCATCAGGGGGACGTCCACCATCGAGGTCTCGTCGATCACCAGAAGGCCGCAATCGAGCGGGTTGGCCGCATCGCGCCTGAAGCCGCCGTGCACGGGGTCCACCTCCAGCAGGCGATGCACCGTCTTCGCCTCCATCCCGGTGGCCTCGCTCATCCGCTTCGCGGCGCGCCCGGTCGGCGCGCACAGGAGAATGTCCACGCCCTTGGCCGAGAGGATGCGCAGGATCGCGTTGACGATCGTCGTCTTGCCCACGCCAGGCCCGCCCGTGACCACGGTGGCCTTGGCGGTGAGCGCAATACGGACCGCGTCGGCCTGGCCCGCTGCCAGGGCAAGGCCGGTCTTCCGCTCGACCCAGGGCAGCGCCTTCCCGATATCGATTTCCGGCCAGGGCAGCGGCCCGGCCGCGATCCGCAGAATCCGGTCCGCGATCGCCTGCTCCGCCCGGTAGAGGCCCCCGAGGAACACGCAGGGGGTATCGGCCACCGTGTCCGCGACCACGCTGCCTTCGGCCAGTTCAAGGTCGAGCGCGCTTCGGATCAGGTCGTCGGAAACCTCCAGCAACCGGGATGCGAGCGGCCCCAACTCATCTGCCGGCAGGCCGCAATGCCCCTCGTCCATCGCCTCGGTCAGCGCATAGGAGATACCTGCCCGGACCCGGACCGCCGCCGTCTTCTCGATTCCGAGCTTCATCGCGATGGTGTCGGCGGTCCTGAAGCCGATCCCGCGTATGTCGCGGGCCAGGCGGTAGGGGTTCTCCGTCATCACCTCGATCGCATCGGCGCCGTAGGTCCTGAATATGCGCACCGCGCGTGCCGTGCCCACGCCGTGGCCGTGCAGGAATACCATGATCTCACGCACCGCCTTCTGCTCCGCCCACGCGCCGGTGATGCGCCCGGCCCTGACCTTCCCGATCCCGGTCACCTCGCGAAGCCGCTCCGGCTCCGCCTCGATCACGTCGAAAACCTTCTCGCCGAAGGCCCGCACCAGCTTGCCGGCATAGACGGGGCCGATGCCCCGAATCATGCCCGAGCCCAGGTACTTCTCGATGCCCTCCACGGATGACGGTGTGGACGTGCGCACGAAGTGCGCCTTGAACTGGTGCCCGTGGGTGCGGTCGTTGACCCATTCGCCCGACGCCGTGCCCCGCTCCCCGGCCCCCACCATCGCGGCTCGGCCCACCACCGTGACAAGATCGCGATGGCCCCTGGCCTTCGTCCTGAGAACGCAGAAGCCGTTCTCGGGGTTGTGGTAGGTGACGCGCTCCACCAGGCCGGCCAGGACCTCCCGCTCCTCAGACGGCCGCTGCCGGCCGGCGGTCAAGCCGCGCCGCGCGCGGATTGCGCCGCCCGCTCCCCGTTGCGCGAGGCGGGCATGCGCGTGTCGTGCGCTGCCGCTCCGGCGTCCCTGCGGTTCAGCACGATGCCAGGGTCACCATGACCTCGTTCCCGCGGAGCATCGGGATCGTCCAGGGCGGGTTGTAGCCCGCCATACGCCAGTCCCCCGCGTGCTCCAGATCGCGCGCTTCGATCCAGCGCTCAAGCCGCTGCCGCTCCGTCTCGCCCGCCTCGTTGTCCAGCCTGCCGCTGAAGCGGATGCTCGCGACACAGCGCGCGCCCAAGTCCCTGACCGCAACGCCGCCGTCCTCCGGCACCGGCGCCGTCGCGGCCGTGTACCCGTCCGGCAGGACGAAGCCGATCCGCCAGCCGCCGATGCGATGCCGGCCAGCGCCTCCGGACTCTCCCCGTCATCGGCACCGAGGTTCGGCTCCAGGACCGTCGTTCCCGTATTCACCATTGCAGGCGTGGTCAGCACCGGCGCGGTCATCGCGATATCTGAGCCGCCCGCATTGGCCCCCGTGATGTACTCGAACAGCCGCCGGAAGCCGGCGCCGACCGCCTCGTCGAACGGGCCCGCCGCAGCGGTCCACGCGATCGCATGGCCGTCGTATTCGCGGATCTCGATGTCGCTGTCGGCAAGCAAGATACCGTACGCGGGTTCCTCGGCAGCCTTGCCGCCAAACACGGAACAGGCGCCTAGGAAGAACGGCAGTGCAATGGCGACCAATGCGCCCGTCAGCTTGGTTCGCATCGAAACCACCCTCCGCACCGCGCCACCCAGGTCACCGCCCGCGCCGCAGCGATGCGCCTCAGTATACGGCCCCTCCGCAGAGTCGTCCTGTCTGTGCGTCTTCGGCGACAGGCGGCCGCCGGGCCTCAGATCGAAAACTGCGGGTGCCCGACCGTCGCGGTCCGTCGTCCGCGTCTTCGACCGCCACATGCTCATGGCTCAGGCCAACCTCCGATCCGGTGCATCGCCGCCCCGCCTCAGTCGGGGTCACGCCGGTGCGGGAGCGCTCGAAAAGCCGCGCCGAGAGGTCCGTCTCGAGCCTTGCGATGTATCGGCTGATCACTGATTGCGCCTTTGCCAGCTCCGGCGCTGCCCGCGAGAAGTTGCCGAGCCGCGCTGCGCTCTCGAACGCAAGCAGGATGCTGTTGGAAGGAATTCGATAGCCCCCGTGATCCTTCATGAATAGTGCGTTAGGCGTGTCTTGGCCAACGATCAAGAGCAATTTGGTGGTAGCCTTGGCGCAGAGGATCCGAGGCACTCCATCGACGAGGCGCTGGCCCAGGCCAGAAGCGGAGGCTCGGCCGTCATTCGTGGGCACGTGAGCCCGCCGGACGCCTGCAAGCGGGAGAAACACACGCAGGCGCAGATGGAGCCGCCGATGGACATGAACCCAGCTGACTGCCGGAAGTGGGTGCAGGAAAGGAAACGTGGCTGGCCAGCGACCCGGCGGCGAGGCTGCTGCGGACGATACCTATGAAGACGGGAGTTGGCGAGCGTTGCAGTCCCCGCGAGCAGTCATCCGGCGGATGAGAGACCTTCCTGCCGCTGTCCAGCCTTACCGGCGCACCCCGGAGTTCACTGAGGTGACGGTGCCGTCGGCCCTCACGAGGTCGCATCGCACGAGAGCAGGGACCTGGGGCCGGATCGTGGTTCTAGAGGGAACGCTTCTCTATCGTATCCTCCGGTCGCCGGCGGAGGAGCTGATCCTGAACCCCGACCATCCCGGTGTGGTCGAGCCGGAGGTCGAGCACGAGGTCGAGCCGATGGGCAGGGTAAGGTTCTACGTCGAGTTCTGCCGGTGACCGGCGCGGCGAGGGAGGCGTTGAGCGTCATGGCGAGCAGCACACGTTCCCCATGATGACCGACATCGCCCTACGACAGCTTGCCATCCTGGTGGATGCCGAGAACGTCTCCCCGGCGCTGGCGCCGCGCATCCTCTCCGAGGCTGCCAAGCACGGCAGTGTGGAGCTCCGCCTCGCGTTCGGCGCGGTGGCATCTGCCGGGTGGGACAAGGCCCTCGTGCGCTACGCCTTTCACAGGGCTGCTCGCACACCGCAGGCGGGCGGCCGCAATGCGGCGGATATCGAGCTGGCCATTGCAGCGATGGATCTCTTGCACGACATCAGGATCGAGGGCTTCTGCCTGGTCTCAAGCGACAGCGACTTCGCGCCGCTCGCGATCCGCCTGCGCCAGAGCGGTCGTCATGTCGTCGGCATGGGCGAGCGCAAGACACCGAGGGCGTTCGTCGAGGCCTGCGATGAGTTCGTGATCCTCGATGGGGCATCCAGCGGCACCATGCCCGTGCCAGCCTTATGCACGAAGATCGGGCGTCGCGACGAATTCATCGCGCTGCTTGTTACGGCCATGGCCCCGCTCGACAAGGACGACGGGTGGGTCGACATCGGCGTGGTAGGCGTGAGCCTGCGCAAGGTCGAGCCCGGCTTCGCGCCCTCGAAGTTCGGCAAGAAGAAACTGAAGTCCCTGTTGCAGTCCTGCGGTCCGCAGGTGGAGATCTTCACCACCGCCCACAGCTGCCTGGTCAGAGTCCGCACCCAAGAAGAGTAGGCTCGCCGTAATCCCTCGGGGCCTGTCCTCAAGTCCTCTCCCCGTTCCGGTCCACCGACCTCCCGAGACCGGGGGCGTCCCACCGCTGATCGCCAGCCCTGGTCGCTCCCCGTTCCACTCTCTGCGCCTGAACACCAGCAAGAGAAAGAGCATGGCCGGTAGCGGGGCGGCCGGGCGGCGCCGAGGAGAGAGCCCCCGGCCGTCGGCATCACGGACGAAGGGGAGGCACGCCATGCGGATCCGCAGGCCGTCGCATCGCAACTCGCACACCTTTCTGGTGCACGTATTCGGGCGCGGGCTCGACGGGGACCGCTACGTGGTCGAGAGGTTCCGCTCCCAGCCCGACGGGCAGATTGATCCAATCGAGGCCGGGCAGCCGACGTCGAGGAAGGGCGGGCGCCGGCTGCGCCGCACCGTGGTCAGCGCGGGCGAAGTGAAGAAGATGCAGCCCGAGCGCGACGAGATCATCATCTGCACGGCCCTCGACCTGAAGGCATCCGGCGTACAGTTGTGGGGTTGCGCGGCCAGCGGAATTGCGGCCATGCGCTACGCGCGCTGAGCGGGGGCGGCGGTCATGCCTCGCACGGAATCCGCGAAGGAGCGGGCCAACGCCCGCCTTCGCCGGCGGCACAGCGAGAGAAGCGCGAGCGGGAAATGTACCCGGTGCGGCAAGGCCCCGCCGGAGCCCGGCCTCAAGATGTGCCGGGATTGCGGCGAGAAGCGCCGTGCCGCCGACCGCGCCCGGCGCGCAAGGGCCAGGGCCGAGGGGAAGCCCTACGCCGGCCGGGACCCCGATCTCTGCCGCCGCGCCGACCGCGCCCGGGACAGGCGGCAGCGGCGGGCGTGGCGCGACGCCGGGCTCTGCTCCAATTGCGGCCGCAACACTCCCGAGGACGGCCGCTCGGTCTGCGAGCCCTGCCGCGAGGCAAGGCGCATAATCGATCGCCGGCGCTATGCCGCTCGCCGCGCTGCCCGCGTCTGTGTCCGCTGCTCCGAGCCGGCGGTCGACGGGTCATCGCGCTGCGCCCGGCACGCTACGCTGGAAGCGGAGCGCGTCTCGCCCGAGCACAAGAGAGCCGTCGACCGCAAACGGTATGCCAGGCGCAGGGCGCAGAGGAAATGCGTGGATTGCTCGGTACCCGTTGCCGGCACTGCGCGTTGCCCCGACTGCGCCCGGCGGTCCAATACCCGCGTGCCTGCGTATCACGGTGCGCCGGCCGGGCCGCCCTTCTACAGCGTGATCGAGCTGGATACCCGGGACGATCACGGAACCTACGAGACCGAGGCCGAAGTCGCTGCCTGCCTCTGTTGATGACGGTCTAGACCGGCGCTTATTCGCTTTTTTGGGGGCGCGTGCTTTCGGTGGCGATGTAGTTGACGGGTTTTTGTCCCCGATGAATTGACCGCTTCTGTTGCTGCTGGGCCTGTGGGGAAGTGGTCAGGCG
>JAJEEP010000094.1 GCA_022820945.1 Alphaproteobacteria bacterium
GGCCGGGCTGCCCACCGGGCTTGCGGCCCGATTTGCCGCGCAGGCTTCGGGTTCGCCGCTTCGACTTCGGCTTCTTCAGCCCATCGCTCGAAGGCGGCTTGCCGCTGTTGCCGCTGTTCAGCCCGAGACGGCGCTCCAACCCTTCGACGCGCTCGACAAGACGCGCATTCTGATCTTCCAGACGTGCGATCTGCTCCCGAAGCCGTGCGTTCTCCTCTTCCAAGTGTGCGATCTTCTGCGCGGAAGTGTCGGACGCTGCTCGCGTCGAAGGGCCGCGCGGCGACTCGGGACTGCTCATGTCGTTGTTGAGTCATTTCCCGAAATTCCCGTCAAGCCCTTCGCGCCAATTCCGAACGAGACACGCCTCAACCCACTGGATCAAAATGACAAACCAGACCACCTGGGCAGTTACGATTTCGTGATGATCGCCGCGAGGCAGGCGCGGTCTCGGGCGCTCGATCGAGGCTCTGCGTCCTGTGCTCTCTCCAAGTCGCCGGCAAGCAATCTTCTGACCTGAGCGACTGACAGGACGTCGTCCCGGGCCGTGGCCCGGGGCCACGTCGATTGACTTGTGACTAATCCGTTGATCATGACATATCTATTGTGTTATAACCAAGATCGCCAGCAGGTGCCGGGCAGCGAGTCGCTTGCTCCGCTGAAGCAACAAACACATACGACGAGGCAGAATTCTCCAAGCAGCATCCAATCCCGAAGGGGTTCCATAGGGCGGACCGTCGTGTGCCCAGGAGGAACGGAATGTCCGGTCTAACAGTCGATCACGAGGGCAGAATCTTCGCAATCGACGAAGAAGGAATGCCAAGAGCCCGCTCGGGATTCTCCGTACGATTGCCCATGGCGCCACGAATTGTCGTAATGGTCAATGGGTTTGACTATGACCCCACCGAGCATAGTAACGACAATCCCCATCAGACTCTCTTCAGGGAGTGGGCTTCGAAAATTCGAGAGCTATCGACCGATGAGTGGGAGTGCTTCGGCTTCGGTTGGTATTCAGCTGAACTGGAGCCAAGTAGCTGGTTGGGCGGACTGACACGCTCTCACTGGAATCCCTACCGCTGGGGCTGGGAGCTGGCCGGCCGAGCCGCGGGAATTCTGGCACAGACCATCCAGAATCGACTAAACGCGTCAAATGACGACATATGCATAATTGCTCACTCGTTGGGAGTACGGGTAGCGTTATCGGCTCTCGCACAGTTGCCAAGCGATGCTGTCAGGCGTGTGCTATTTCTGAACGGATCCGAATACAGTCAATCTGCGAAAGTTGTCGCCACTTATACCGACTCCCAAGTCTTGAACATTATTGTGAAAGCTGACGATGTATTGAACAAGCTTGGAAGTGTCTTTGCGCCTGAAGCCTTCATCAAGGCCGTTGTCGGTCAATCGGGCATCAAGAACCCACCCGATAGCTGGTTGGACATTTGCCTCGATGATCCCGACGTGCAGCAGAGGGCAACCGCCTGCGGATACCCCAACATCAGCGGGGACAACCCTACTAATATTGCCGATCACTGGTACTCCTATACGCACGAACCGAATTGGCCACTATTCGCTGACTTCATTACGGACAGTCCGCGATTTCACGAATTCAACCGAAAGACAGCAGACCGGAAAACGGCGGTCATGCCTCCGGCAACAACTCACTCCTAACGCGATCTCATGGAGGGGATGCTCGATGTATCGACTACCAATAACTTGCTTCGCGATGGTCTTCGTACTGCAGTTTGGCGTTGTTGAAGCTGGAACGAAGTGCTCTTGCGACCAGCACAAGGCAGAGGCGGAGGCCGCTGGCACATGCTCCAAGACCGAAACAAGCAGCAAGTGTTCTTTGAAGTTCTCCTCCACTCCACGCATTTATCGGCAATTATTTGTCGAATATTTGGAGCAATTCGATCGAATCGTTCGAGAAAAATACGATAGAGTTCGCATTTCAACGGATGTAGACGCGTCACTAACGTTCGCCTTTACGACTCCACCAGGTGAATGGAGTGAGTTGGATATTGTCTCACATCTACCCTTGCTGTTTGCGATGTCGCAACGACCTTCATATGCCGACGGAGATACCAGATATGCCCGGCCCGAGTTGGATTTTGATCGATATGACTTTGCCGTAACGGAACGAGTGGTAACTTTTATCGTAAAGCACGCTAACGAAATTCTTCAGCGATGGTCGGACCGAAATACACTATATGATGATACGAATTTTGAGAGCTTCAGTTTCGGGGGCGACGCTCAAGCCGCGGTCAGCTTTGGCTGCCTGCAGTTGCGTTTTGATGGCGATGTAATTGAAACTATGGTGAAAACACGGTTCTCTCTCGGAGGCTACACCTGTACAGATACCGATCCGGATGTATATCAATTGCAATCATGGTGAACAACATGATCTCGGTCTGGGGAAAGAAAATTGCGCCACCAATTGTTGGCTTGAGTCTGCTGGCACCGGTATTGTATCTGGTGTTCGCAGGGGAAGAATTGAGCGGACATCAGTTTTTCTTTCTGAAGCTCGTGGCAGCATTGGCCGCCGCGGGAATAGCGAGCATTATCCCGGGATATCTGCACCTCAATATGCCAGTAAGGGACATACTGATTCGAAGTGGAGGAGCTGTGGCAATCTTTGTAATAGTATGGTTCACCGCTTCGCCACCGCCTGTGTGTGATTGTGAATTGGGGGATGGAGTATTCGAAATGCAGACAGAGGGGTTTCTGGGAGATTTTAAAGACTTCATCGACTCGGAAGAGTTGACAAGTACTTTTAGGCTGGAATTCGCGGATAACGATGAAGCAAAATTGAATGATTTTTTTATAAATCAGAGAGTAGTGGGCAATTCGTATGGCGAACTGATAATGAAGATATGCAAGAAGAGTCCTTGCTTAATTTGCGAGCCATTGCCAACAGCGGAAACCAAGAAGGTGACCGTTAGCTTGCGTAGTGGTAATTTGGAGACAACACAGGATAGTGAGCATCTAACTCGGAAGAGGCTGATTTGTCCTGCAGTGCAGAATTGAAAAGATAGAGTATCAACAGGATGCGCAAATAGGGTATTCGCCCGGCAGTTGCCGCTCTGGGCGGGGTAGTAAGTCAAGTGCTCGCTCGTCCTTACTTCGTCGCGTCGATGGCAATCCTTTCGAGCCGGGACCAGTCATCCTGAAGGGTTCTGGGGGAAGTGCCCTTTGTGCTGGCGGGTGGGCGGTTGAGGTCTTGTGGAAGCAAGGTGGCGCCAAGTACTCCAACCTGCAAGGGATGGTGCTGCTCACCCGGCTGGCCTCGTCCGCTCGAGCCGCGGTACCTTGGCGCGCTCTGCTACTTGGAGGGTGCGATGGCCGGGGACGTGCTAACCGCGGATTTCAAGGCCGCGCCCTATTGGTGGGACCTGGCGCCGCGGCCAGACATTACCGACGCGGCGCCGCCCAAGGAGGCCGAGGTTGCGATCGTGGGTGCGGGCAACGTCGGGCTCTCCGCTGCGCTCACGCTTGCGCGCCGGGGGCGCGAGGCGGTAGTGCTCGATGCCGAGGCTGCGGGCCACGGCGCCAGCACCCGCAACGCCGGCTATCTCGGCCGGCAAGTCTGGCACAAGTACGGCGACATGGTGCCGAAGCTCGGGCGCGAGCGGGCGGCGGAGGTCTGCCGTGCGGCCATCGCTGCCCATGACTACGCGGCTTCCCTGATCGAAACCGAGCAGATCGCCTGCTTCTACCGCAACACCGGCCGCTTCATCGCGGCGCCCTCCAAGCGCGTGTTCGACGGCCTCGCCCGCGATCTCGCCATGATGCGGGAGGACGGTGTTCCCGTGGACGCGGAGATGATCGAGCCGGCCGACGCACCGCCGGCCTACCGCAAGGGGCATTACCACGGCGGTCAGATCCTGCGCGGCAACGGCACGATCCACGCGGGCCTCTACCACGCGGGCCTGCTGGAGCGGGCCGCGCGGGACGGCGCGGGCATCGTCGGCCACTGCCCGGTGCAGGCTATCGAGCGAGAGGGCAGCGGCTTCCGGATATCGACGCCGCGCGGCGCCGTGAAGGCCGGTCACGTGATCGTCGCGACCAACGGCTACACGCCCAGGGCCGCGCAATGGCTGCGGCGCCGCGTGGTGCCGGTCGACGCCTTCATGATCGCGACCGAGCCCCTGCCCGAGGATCGCATCGAGCACATCGCGCCCGGCGGCCGGCCCATGGTCGAGCACCGCTACTCCCCTTGCTGGATACGGCCCAACGAGGACGGCACGCGCATCCTCTTCGGCGGGCTCAGCGCCGAGCCGCCGGCGGACCTCACGCAGAAGGCCCGCATCCTGCGCGATGCCATGGTGCGCATCGTGCCGGCGCTGGAAGGCGTGAAGATCAGCCATTGCTGGACCGGCAAGACCGCCTTCACCTTCGACATGATGCCCCACACCGGGAACCACGACGGCGTCGAGTACGCCATGGGCTGGTGCGGCTCCGGCGTGCCCATGGGGACGTATCTCGGCCACAAGACCGCGCTGCGGGTGCTGGGCGATCCCGAATCCCGCTCCGCTTTCGACGGCCGGCCCTTCCCGACCTGGCCGTTCTACACCGGCCGCCCGTGGTTCCTGCCGCTCGCGGTGGCGTGGAACAAGCGCAAAGACCGCAAGCTCTTTAGGGGGTAGACTCCGACTCCCACCATCCGCGCGGGCCGCAGCTCCGGGGCCGTTCACACGTATCCGACATGACCGACGACAGCGCCACGCCTGCGGCGAGGGAGCAGCGCCACCTCGTCCGACGGCTTTACGACTGGGCGATCGAGAGCGCCGGCACTCGCCGCGCCGTCTGGGTGCTGGCGGGCCTCTGCTACCTGCAGAGCCTGTTCCTGCCGGTGCCGCCGGACCTGCTGCTCATCCCCATGGTGCTGGCGAAGCGCGCCAGGGCGTGGCTCTTCGCCGGCATCGCCACGGTCTCATCGGTGGGCGGCGGCCTGACCGGCTACCTGATCGGCTACTTTCTCTACGACTGGCTGGGCGAGCCTTTGCTCGCCATCTCCGGCCACGCCGGCGACCTGGAGACGTTCTACGAGTACAGGGACAGGTGGGGCGCCTGGTTCGTCGCCGCCGGTGCGCTGACGCCGCTACCGTACAAGCTGGTCGCCGTCGCCAGCGGTGCCGCTCACCTCAACATCGGCGCTTTCATCGTGGCGTCGCTCGTCGCCAGGGGCATGCGCTTCTATGTGGAAGCGGCGATACTCTGGTATCTCGGCCCCAAGGCCCGGCGGATCCTCGAGCACCGCTACGGCGCGGCGGCGGCGATCGGGCTCGCCGTCCTCACCCTCGGCCTCATGGTGCTCATCCCCTTCGTCACCTGAGAGAGGCCGGGGGGCCGCGCAAGTACCGGCGCGGTCAATTCTCGCTTGGCATTGCCCGGAGCAACGCCTTGACCACCGCCGCCGCATTGCCGGCCGCGAGGCCCAGGAAGACTTCCATCTGGTTCGCGCCTTCGCCGCCGCCGGCGAGGTCCGCGAGGCTGCGGACGGCGAGGAAGGGCACGTCGTTGGCGTAGGCCACGTGGGCGACGGCCGCACTCTCCATGTCCAGCACGCGCGCGCCGAAGGTCTCGAAGGCCCAGGTGCGGAAGGCCGCGTTGTCGATGAAGGCGCCGCCCGAAACCCCGGAGCCGCCGACGACGATCCGGGGCGCCTTGTCCAGGCAGCGGTCCTCGGCCGTGCAGTGGGCGAGCGCCACGTCGTTCGCCGCGCTGCCGGCGCTGGCGAGCAGCGCCTCGTCCACGGGGAACCAGAAGCGGGTCTCGGGCGCCTCGGCATCGGCGCGGAGCACGGTGACCGAGCGCGGGAACATCATGCCGAAGTTCGCGTAGGGGTACTCGAAGAAGGGCATCGTCATCCAGCCGCCGTCCACCTCGCGGGCGAAGAGCATCTCCAGGTACTGCCCCCAGCGGTCCGCGATCACGACATCGCCGATGTTGAGGCCGGGGTCGACGCCGCCGGCGATGCCGGAGAACACGATGCGCTCGATGGAGAAGTGGTCGAGGGCGAGCTGCACCGTCATCGCCGCGTTGACGACGCTGATCCCGCTCAGGAAGAGCACGACCTCGTGCCCCTCCAGGGTGCCGGTGGCGAAGGCGACGCCGTTGACCGACTGCACCGACGCACCGTCCAACTCCGCTTGCAGGATCGCGAGCTCCGGCGCGAAGGCGGAGACCACGGCGATGCGCGGGGTCTCGTCGCGGATGCCGTGCGCGTCCGCCGGCGCGGGCGAGACGGCTGCGAGCAGAATCGCCACGAAGAGGCCGGCGAGCAGGGTCCGCACCGTGCGTGGCCTGAACGTGAGAAGAGTCATGGTCGCGTGCTCCCAATTAAGGTGAAGATCGTCGTGGGCGGAATGGACGCGGCGACCGTGGCGCGAATCGGGGCGCTCCGCAATCCCGCCGTGCGGTGCCGATGCGCGTCAGTCCTCGCGCGTGATCCGCCCTTCGATTACCGGAGACACCGTGCCGGCCGCGATGATGTGGTCGATAAGCTGCCCCGCCATGAGCTCGCCGGACGCGGAATCGATCAGCACCGCGCCGGCCCTGAACACGCGGTAGTCGTCGCCGCCGCGTGCCAGGAAATCGTTGGTCGCAAGCGTGTAGGTCCGGCCGTCGTCCAGCGGCGCGCCACCCACCGTGACACTTGTCACGCGCTCGCCCTCCGGCCTGCGCGCGTCGAAGCTGAAGGCGAGGCCCGAGACCTGCGGGAAGCGGCCCGACGGGTGCGCGGCCCGGCTCACGCCGTTCTCCAGCGCCTCCCGCACCTGGGCGCCGGTCAGGCGCAGCACCACGGTCTTGTTGCCGAAGGGCAGCTCGGTCAGCACCATCTTGCGGGTCAGGCGGGTGCCGGGCGGATAGACCGTGTCGCCCCGGATGCCGCCGCCGTTGCTGAGCCCGATGTCGCTGCCCGTGGCCTGCCGCATGGCGTCGGCCAGCAGGTTGCCGAAGGCGGTCTCGCCCGCGCCGGACAGGAACCCGCGTGTGTCGAGCTCCGTCGCGGTCTCGCCGATCACGACGTCCAGGGTCTCGTCGAGCCCCGCCTGGTAGGCGTTCACCTTGGCGGCGATGGTGGTGTCGCCTTCGATGCCGGCGGTCGAGCGCAGGCGGAAGTCGGGCGTCCACACCACCCTGGGCACGCCGCCGCGGCCCTCGACGCGGTCGATCTCCAGGGTGAGCACGGCCACGTGTCGGCCTTGCGCACCGGCCTTCATCACCGCCTGGCGGCCGTCGTAGTTGGCGACGAGCAGATGATCGTGGCCGCCGAGCACCACGTCGATCGCCCTGACCGTGCGCAGCATTTCCAGGTCCGCCCCGAGCCCCTGGTGGGTGAGCGCGATGACGATGTCGACGCCGTTCGACTTCAGTTCCTGGGCGAGCGCCTCACCCGCCTCTGTCGCGGGTGCGAAGGCGACGGCCGGGCCGGGGCTCGAGATCACGGGGGTATCCGTTGTGACGATGCCGAGGAAGCCGATGCGGTAGCCGTCCCTCTCCACCGTCGTCGTGGCTTCGGCGCCGGGGAAGTCCCCGCCCGCGACGCTGACATTGCCCGCGAGCCAGATCGTCTCCGTCTCCGCGAGCCGCTCCTGCAGCACCTCCGGCCCGAAATCGAACTCGTGGTTGCCGAGCACCGCCACGTCGAAGCCGATGGCGTTGGCGAGATCGATCATGTGTGCGCCGCCGTCGATTCCGGAGAGGACGGAGGGCGAGATCATGTCGCCGCCGAAGGTGACCAGCGCCAGGCCGCCCTCGGCCTCGACCCGCGCGCGCTCTTCCGCCACGACGGCGGCGATCTTCGCGGCCCCGCCTTGCCCCTTGATGCCATCCATCTGGTCCCAGTCGTTCACGTGAATGAGCGTAAGGGAGAGCGGCGCAGCCAGGACGGCGGGTGCCGCTGCGCCCAGCAAGCAAAGGAACGCAGCGGCAACCGGTATGACGCGCGCGAACTCTCTCAGGGGGCGGCGTGTGTGCATGAGTCGGTCTCGCATATACCGCTGGCGGTGAGGGCCAAGGGTGACGGACCGCCGCGCCGCTGTCACGCTGCGCCGGTCACGCCTTGCCATGATGCTTTCATTTTGCTATCAATTCGATATCGATGGAGGGGGAAGCACGATGGGCAACGTGACGATCCGAAATCTCGACGATCAGGTGATCGACGCGCTGAAGGCGCAGGCTAGGGCGAATCAGCGCTCGCTCGAAGCAGAGTTGCGCTACGTGCTCAGCCAGGAGGTAAATCATCGTCTCCGCATGTCTGCATTCAGGGAACGCACGGCGCAACTCGCCCGCGAGACGGCCGACGTACCCCAGACCGACAGCGCTGAACTTCTTCGACAAGATCGCGACCGGTGAAGCTGACCGCCGACGCCAGCGTTGTCGTCAAGTGGTACGTTTCCGAAAGGTATTCGGAAGAAGCACGTCTATTGCTCGGCCACAGACTCGAGCGATACGCGCCTGATTTCGTTCTTGTAGAACTTGCCAATGTCTTCTGGAAGAAGGCGCGCATGGGAGAGATCGGCGATCCTCATCCCTACTTCCAGGAGCTTTCCAGAATTCGACAAGCGGTCGCTCTCATTTCAAGTGCCGATCTGATCGAGCGTGCCGCTCAGATCGCCGCGCAAATTGACCATCCAGTCTACGACTGCCTCTATATCGCGTGCGCCGAAGCCACCGGATCGACGCTGATCACTGCGGATCGGAAGCTCGCAGCAATCGTCGCGGATTGCGCGGTGGACGTGGAAGTCCAGGACATCGGCGTGCCCGAGGTTGCAGACAAGATCGCCGCTGCCGCTACCGCTCTGGTTGTCACCCACGACAAGATTGCAGAGCTTGTCGCCGCTTATGACCGCCACCGGGAGACAAGCGAGAATATTCTTGCCTCCATTGCCGAAGGCGAAGCCGGCTCGCCAGGTTTCCCAGAAATAGAGTCACTGGAACCGGTAGATTCACCAGCGCTCCGCAGATTCGCATACTTGATCGCGGAACTAGATGATGAAGAACGCATAGACTTGCTTGCACTCGGCTTGCTCGGCCAAGGCCACTCCGGCGCGGAGTGGCAGCCCGCTTTCCAGCGCGCGTGCGAGATGATTGATGATTTTGTCCAGAAAAAGTCGAGTGAGCTTCCTGTCCTCAGCACATACTGGCGCGCAGGCTACGAGCGCTTGACCGGGATTTCGATCTGAAGACTGGCCGTGCCTCACTTCCACACCCATGTCGTCGTCGACTGGTCGGCGCGGTCGAAACCGAGTCCCAAACGGAAGAGTCGGGACGCGATCTGGTGGACCGTCGCTCGTATTGCCGATGGTATCGAGGTGGAGGAGCCGAAGTACGTCCGTACCCGCCACGAAGCGCTCGACGGGCTGGCTCGCTTGATCGCCTGCGAGCTGGACACGGGCCGGCGGGTGCTGGTGGGCTTCGACTTCCCCTTCGGCTATCCAGCAGGCGTCGCCGAGCATTTGACTGACGAGGCCAGCGCGCTCGCGCTCTGGAATTGGCTCGCGGTGCAGGTCAGGGACGCTCCGGACAACGGCAACAATCGCTATGACGCGGCGGCCGCGATCAACGACACATATCCGGGCCTCGGTCCGTTTTGGGGCCGCCCCTCGTCCTGGAACTACCCGGCGATTCCGGTTCGGGCATCGGCGCGCACGTGCCAGGAGCGCCACCCGGCGGAGCGCCGCATCTGCGACATCCGTGCCACGGGCGCCAAGACCGTCTGGCAACTGGCTTATTCTGGCTCCGTCGGCTCGCAGATGCTGTTGGGCCTGCCCGCGCTCAAGCGCTTAGTGGAGGACTCGCGAATCGGCGTCCGCGCCAAGGTGTGGCCCTTCCAGACCGGCCTGCAAACGCCCGAGACGCCGGCGGTGATCGCCGAAGTCTATCCCTCGCTGCTCCGAGAGCAGGTCCGCGCCCGCAGGCGCAAAGGCGAAATCCTGGACAGCGCCCAAGTGCGCGTGAATGCGGAGGCCTTCGCGCGGCTGGATGCCGGCGGCGGACTCGCGCCGCTCCTAGCCGGCGCTCCGTGCCTTACCGCCGAAGAACGCTGGGTCGTCGAGACCGAGGAAGCCTGGATCCTCGGCCTCTGCCACGAGGAGGCGCTCGAGGGTGCGCTCGACCCGGCCTGACGTGCCAGGCTGCCGGCGTGGGTGGTGAGGATCCGCGAGTCGCTGCAACGCATGGTACCGGCCCTCCACGAGGCATTCCCGTTCCGTCCCAATGTTAATCGACTATCTGTCGCGTCTCCACCGTGTCAAACGACGCGCCCATCGCACGATAGTCCAGTCCGATTTTCCCCTGGAATCAAGGTTATTGGACAACAACGCTTCATGTAGTTTAGTAGTGGGATCATCCAATTGGATAGATTGTAACATAGTAAAAGTGATATGGTGTCATAAGATTTGTTTGAAAACACCAATTGGTCTAACCGCTTGTTATCAATTTCACATTGGTTGGGCCAACTCATAAGATGCATGAAATATGTCAATTTCATAATAGTATTTAATTCAAATTCTTATAAAGTTTGTTATGTCTCATATGGTATGGTCGTAGGCCAACAAAGTATATTGATTTGGTCCGAATTCCTTGTCATTTTCCACTACGTTCTCTCCGGCATTTGGTATTAAGATGCCGAGACTTTGACGGAGCGACATCAAAGCGTTCTCTCGATTCTCGAATTTGCACCGGTTGTGAGGTGAGAAGCCCATGAGTGAGTTCGGAGTACCAGTCCCGCTTTGGCGAAGCAAATGGCTGCACACAAGGGGAGGTATTCGCTCTTGGCGTGAGGAGATGCCTCAATGATATGGACGTACTCCGTAGTCGCGGCCTGGCTCACGGGCGTGTGCCTCATACTCGCGGCGCTCCTTCTCTCGACAGCGGGCGCTTAGCCCGCGTGACACGGTAGCCCGTATGTCTCACCACGGTCATGGTCTGCGCCCCTCCCTGGCGTTCGACCCGCTGCCCGCCTGTCCCTCCCTGCAGGCCGGACAGCGCCGCGCAGACCATGACCGTGGTGAGAATTGCGGAATCACTTCAAGACCGCGGAGACGGACAGTCGGGAATCCCCCAGCGAGCTCGACAAGAACGGCGAAGCAGATGTCCACCCAGTTGGTTCGAGCAAGACAATGTAAGCCGATGGAGGAAGGCTGGGCGCCTACCCTTGCCCGAACCGGCTGACGCTTCGCGGCGGTACCGCGCCGCCGGCTAAGGCGGCGCGGTGCTTCGCGGTGCCGGCCTCGTCGACGGCGAGCGTGCCGTCTTCCACGCTTCCGGTGAGCTTCACGCCATAGACCGCCTCTGCACGGTCTCGGGTCGCATAGCCCTCCACCACGTCCTCCAGTACGCGCTCTGGCTCGCGGGTGAGCGGGTCGCCATAGCCGCTACCGCCGTTATCCACCGAGCGCACGAACTCCCCCGGCGCCAGCGCCAGCATCACGCCGTTCGGCACCGAGTCCTCGGAGCCATCGGCGTGCAAGTGGCCGTGGTAGGCGTGGTTGGCGTCGCTGCCGCCGCGCACGCCTCTGGGCGGGTTGATCGTGCCGCCGCCCATGATGCTCACGGTCATCGGGTCGCGGCGCGGGCCGAAGATTACCTCGGTCGCGGGCCCGCCCCGCCTGCGTCCCGCGCCGCCCGAATCGGGGAGGAGCCGCTGCGAGCGAATCAGCATGGGGAAGCGCTGCTCGTCAAACTCGATGCTGTCCCGATGCAGCAGCCCGCAGCCGCCCGGAGTCAGCAGGTAGATCATGCCGTCGTGCTCAGGCAGCGCCGGCCCGCCGCCGCCCATCAGATAGACCTGGTTGATGTACTCGGCCCCGCCGCGCCGCCAGTCCCTGCCTGAGACCACGCCCATGCCGGCGGAAAAGCAGAGATTGCCCTGGGCGAGCCCGTGCCCGTCACCGAGCTGGGTGAAGGCCGATTGCACGAGGTTCACCACCACGTCCGCCATGTTGGTGGTGGCGAGCGAACAGCTATGCGGGAAGCGCGGGATGCCGACCACGCAGCCCTCGCGCAGCTTGACCTCCAGGCGGCGGAAGCTGCCGGCGTTGGGCGGTATGTCGGACTCCAGGTTCTCGAACACGCCCTGAATGCAGTTCGCGGTTGCGCAGGCCTCGGTGAGGTTGAGGCCCGCGTCGATACAGTCCGGGTTGTCGCGGAGGTCCACAGTGATGCGGCCTTCATCGGGGTCGATCTCGACCTTGACCGTGATTTCCAGGCTTTCGGGCAGGAAGGGCTGCACCGGGTCGTGCATCCCGCGGTTGACCAGCGTGCCCCTGGGCAGCCTGCGGATGGCGTGATCGGCGCGGCGCTCGGCATAGTCGAACCAGGCCTCGATGAAGCGCCGCATCTGGTCCACGCCGTGCTTCGCGGCGAACGCCTTGAGCCGGCGCTCGCCGATCCGCGCCGCGCCGAGCTGCGAAAGATAGTCGCCGTACCACTGGTCCGGCACCCTGATCCGCCGGCGGCACATGCGCACGATGTCTTCGTTGTCGCGGAAATCCCGCTGCACGCGCACGCAGGGGAAGATCAGCGCGCCTTCCTCGTACACATCGCGGGCGCGCGGCGTGTAAGTGGTGGGGATGCTGTCGCCGCAATCGGCCTGGTGACCCTTCACGGTGACGTTGAACAGATGCTCGCCGTCGCAGAAGACGGGCACGATGATCGACCAGTCGGCGGCATGGCTGTTGCCGTCGTAGGGGTCGTTGTGGAGGTAGGCGTCGCCCTCGCGGAAGTCCGGGTGCACGCGGCACATGGTCCGGGTCTGCAGATGGGCGCCGTAGATGTGGGCCGGGATGCCCTCGGCGGCGGCCAGCAGCTCGTTATCCGCCGTCACGATGGCGCACGAGAAATCGCGCGACTGGCCGATCACCGCCGAACGCGCCGTACGCATCACCACGCCGGTCATCTCGCGCAGGATCGCGTCGATTCGGTTGGCCATGATTGCGACCTGCACGGGGTCGATGTCTTCCACGCCCTCGGTCGCCGCTCGCGCGGGTTCTTCCGCCGGCTCCAGGATGTAGTTGGCGCCGGTCGAGACCCGCGCCTGCATCCGGGGATAGACCACCACCGTGGTCGTGGGCTCCTCGATGATGGCGGGGCCGGCGATGGCATCGCCGGCCGTGAGCGCCGCGCCCCCATAGACCGGCGTCTCCAGGAAGCCCGCATCACCGAAGAACGCGCGCATGGTGCGACGCGGCACAGGCGGCCCGCTCCGTTCGGCGCCCTCAGCGGCTGCCGCAGGCTGCGGCCGATCGAGGAAGGCCGTGAGCCGACCCTTCCAGTTCAGGCATTCGAGCAGCCCATCCTCCTCCATCACGCCGTAGAGCCGCTCGTGCACCTCGTGGAAGCGCCCGACCATGGCATCCACCGCGCCGCGTCCTGAGAAGCGCGGGGTCGGCATCGCGATCTCGGTCTCCCATTGCTGGTTGAGGTAGCGTGCATCGACGAAGTGGTTCTTGCGGAAGCGCGCGATCCCCCGGGCGCGCAGGCCGTCGGCGAACGCTTCCATGCGCCTGTCGATATCTTCGAGGGTGTCGTTGACGGCGGCTTCGTCCCAGTGGTCGGTGCGGACGTAGTGACTCGCGCTGAACTCGGCGACGATGTCGGAATACTGCGCGCCGCAGGCGCTGAGCGCGCCCGCCGTCTTGGGCAGTAGCACGCGCTCGCAGCCGAGCGCTGAGGCGATGGGCAGGATATTGAGGCCGGCGGCGCCGCCGCCCGCCACGAGCACGCTCTCGCGCGGATTGACCCCCTCGTTGACCGTGATCTCCTCGATCGCCTTGATCATGGTCTCGCTGGCGAGAGTGAGAATTGCCGCCGCGGTCTCCTCGATCTCCTTACCGAGCGTCTCGGCCAACGCCTGAACAGCGTGACGGGCAGCAGCCACGTCGAGCGCCATGCGCCCGCCGAGGAAGGCGTTCGGGTCGATGTAGCCGAGCACCACGGCGGCGTCGGTCACGGTCGCCGCATCCCCGCCCCGGCCGTAGCAGGCGGGGCCGGGGTCGGCGCCGGCGCTCTCGGGCCCAACGCGCATCAGCCCGCCCGGGTCGATCCAGGCGATGGAGCCGCCGCCGGCGCCCACGCTCCGCACGTCGACCGAGGAGAGCCCGAGGTTGTGGCCGGAGAAGAGCCCGCCCAGCCATGTCTCGCGGGTATACTTGACCGCACCGCCGCGCACCATGCTCACGTCGAAGGTGGTGCCGCCGGCATCCACCACCAGCACGTCGCGCCCGAGCCCCTCCGACTCGGCATAGGCGATGCCGGCGAGGGGCGCCATCGCCGGCCCGGACTTGACCATGAAGATCGGCCGGTCGGCGACGTCTTCCACGTGCATGAGGCCGCCCGAAACGGTGCTGACCAGAAGCTCGCCACTGAACCCGGCAGCGCCGAGATCGTCGCGGAGCGCGCGCAGGTGACGCTGCATCAGCGGCTTCAGCGACGCGTCGATCGCGGTTGACGACGCGCGCGGATACTCCCGCAGAATTGGGTTGAGCCGGTGTGAGAGCGTGTAGGGGACGCCCGGCATCGTCTCCTCGATCAACGCGCCCAGCCGTTCCTCGTGCGCCGGGTTCCTGATCGACCAGAGCAGGCAGACGGCGACCGCCTCCACGCCCTGCCGCGCAAGCCGGGTCAGCGCCGCACGGGCCGCGTCCTCGTCCAGCGCGCGCTCCACCTCGCCTTCGGCCGTCACCCGCTCGGGGATTTCCGCCGTGAGCCTGCGCGGCACGTAAGGCTTGAGCGGGTCGATGTGAAGCTCGAAGGGGTGCAGCTTGCCGCCCTGGCGGTAGACCAGGATGTCGGGGAAGCCCTCGGTCACCAGAAGGGCGGTCTTCGCGGTAGTGCCGGTGACGATGGCGTTGGTGGCCCAGGTCGTGCCGTAGATCAGCACGTCTGCCTCTCCGATCAGCGCTTCGAAGGAGATGCCCATTGCCCGCGCTGCGTCGGCGAGTCCCGCCTTCACGCCGTCGGAACTGCGCGCGGGCGTGGAGGGCGCCTTGCCGACGGTGAGCGTGCCGTCCGGCGCGGCAACGACGACATCGGTGAAGGTGCCGCCGGTATCGACGGCGATTCGGTAGGGCATGGCGGGTCTCCGCGCCGCGAACGAAGCGTGCAGTCTACAGGCTCCGTGGCCACGCTGCCCGCGTGAGCAGAAGGCGTTAACCGGGCCGTCAGGCCCGGACGGCGCGATTGCGCCGCGCGCGCAGCGCGTAGCCAAGCGAGCGGAGCGAGCGCCCGGCGCCTGAGGGAAACGAAGACTGTGGACGCTCTCCGGGCCCCGCGATAGTGTCGCGCCGCCAGCGGGGGAGGGCTCTTTCATGCGACCATCCGGCCGTAGACCGGACGAAATGCGCGAGGTCACGCTGGAGCCGGGCGTGAGCAAGCACGCCGAGGGCTCCTGCCTGGTGCGATTCGGTGACACGCACGTGCTCTGCACCGCGAGCGTGGAAGACCGCGTGCCTCCCTTCCTCCGCAACAAGGGGCGGGGCTGGGTCACCGGCGAATACGGCATGCTGCCGCGCTCCACCGGATCGCGCTCGGCCCGCGAGGCCGCGCGCGGGCGTCAGGGCGGCCGCACCCAGGAGATCCAGCGCCTGATCGGCCGCTCACTCCGCGCTGTCACCGACCTCGAAGCGCTCGGCGAACGCCAGATCACTCTGGACTGCGATGTCATCCAGGCCGACGGCGGCACCCGCACCGCGGCCATCACCGGCGCCTACGTGGCACTTCATGCGGCGCTCGACGGCCTTGTCGCGCACGGCGCGATCGAAGAGCTGCCGCTCACGGACCAGGTTGCCGCGGTGAGTTGCGGGATCGTCGGCGACGAGGCGGTGCTCGATCTCGACTATGCCGAGGACAGCACGGCGGAGGCGGATGCGAACTTCGTGCTCACCGCCGGCGGCGGCATCGTCGAGGTGCAGGGCACGGCGGAGGGCGATCCCTTCAGCGAGGCGCAGCTGATCGCCATGCTGGGCCTCGCCCGCTCGGGCGCCGAGCGGCTGTTCGCCCGGCAGCGGGGCGCCCTCGCCGGGGCGGGCTAGGCGGGCATGGCCCGTCGTCTCGCGGCGGCGCGCCTGATCGTGGCGAGCCATAACGCCGGCAAGGTGCGCGAGATCGCGGCGCTGCTGGGCCCCCTCGGCATCGAGGCCGTGGGCGCCGCGGAGCTTGGCTTGGCGGAGCCGGAAGAGACCGGCGATACCTTCATCGCGAACGCGGTGCTCAAGGCCAGCACGGCGGCGGAAGCCAGTGGCGAGCCGGCCCTGGCCGACGATTCCGGCCTCGTGGTGCCGGCGCTCGACGGCGCGCCCGGCATCTATTCCGCCCGCTGGGCCAGGCCGGGGAAGGACTTTCGCGTGGCGATGAACCGCATCGAGACGGAGCTTGCGGCACGCGGGCTAGAGACCGTCGGCACGGCGGCCTACTTCGTCTGCGCGCTCTCGCTCGGCTGGCCGGACGGTCACTGCGAGACCGTCGAGGGCCGCGTGGACGGAACCCTCGCCTTTCCACCGCGTGGCCCGCATGGCTTCGGCTACGACCCGATCTTCGTCCCCGAGGGCCACCGGCGCACCTTCGGCGAGATGAAGCCGGAGGAGAAGCAGCCGCTGACCCACCGGGCACGCGCTTTCGAGCAACTGGCGGCCCTTCTGCCGCCCCGGCCGTGACCGGCGAGCCCGAACCCATCTCCACCGGCGCGCGCCCAGCGCTTGCCCTCTACGTCCACTGGCCGTTCTGCCTCTCCAAGTGCCCCTACTGCGACTTCAACAGCCATGTCCGGGAGAGTGTGGATCAGGCCAGGTGGCGGGGCGCGCTGCTGCGCGAGCTCGACCACGTCGCCGCGTTGCTGCCGGGGGCGACGGTCACCAGCGTCTTCTTCGGCGGGGGCACGCCCTCGCTGATGCCGCCTGAGACCGCAGCCGCCGTCATCGACCGAGCAGCGGCACGGTGGACCCTCGCGCCGGACGCGGAGATCACCCTCGAAGCCAATCCGACCTCGACCGAGGCGGCGCGGCTGAAGGACTTTCGGGCGGCCGGTGTGAACCGGGTCTCGCTCGGCGTCCAGGCGCTCGACGATGACGCCCTGCGCTTCCTGGGGCGCGAGCACGACACGGCTGAGGCGCGGCAGGCGGTCGCGCTGGCGCAGCGCGTCATGCCTCGCAGCTCCTTCGACCTGATCTATGCGAGGCCCGGCCAGACCGCCGCCGCCTGGCGCGCGGAACTCACCGAGGCGCTGTCGTTCGCCGGCGATCACCTCTCGCTCTATCAGCTCACCATCGAGAAAGGCACGCCCTTCTGGCGGCAGGAGAGGGAGGGCGCCTTCACGCTGCCCGACGACGATACCGCTCGCTCCCTCTACGACCTGACCCAGGAGGCCACGGAGGCGGCCGGATTCGCGGCCTACGAGGTCTCGAACCATGCGCGCGGCGGCGATGCCTGCCGTCACAATCTCGCGTACTGGCGCTACGACGACTACGTGGGCATCGGGCCGGGCGCCCACGGTCGCATCCGGCCGGTGGGCGAGGGGCGGCACGCGACACGCCAGCACGCCGGCCCCGAATCCTGGCTCGCCGCCGTCGAGCGCGACGGCCACGGCACGGCCGAAGCGCGCTCCATCGACCCCGACGAGCAGGCGCGCGAAATGGTGATGATGGGGCTCCGGCTCTCGGAAGGCGTGTCGGAAGCACACCTGACGCAGCGCACAGGCTGCGACCCGGACCGGGTGATCGACCGCGACGGTCTCGTACGCCTCGTCGAGGCCGGCTATCTGGAGCGCCGGGACGGGCGCCTCCGCGCCACGTCGACCGGGCGGCCATTGCTTAACAGCCTGCTGATCGAGCTGCTCGCCTGAGACGCGGCGGCTGCGCCGGAGACACGCGTTACGACGGTCTCTCCGGTCCGCGCCCGTGCGTGGGGTCCGCTGCGGCGCGGGCGGCCTCGCGAAGCCGCTGCAGCAGTCCGAAGCCGGGCAGGCGGAAGCCGGTGAAACGTGCCCGCGCGGTCTGGATTCGCATGACGTCGGCGATACGGCGATCCAGGAACGCCCAGGTTGCCTCCCCACCCTCGGACCCGTCGTTCAGCCAATAGAGCAGGGTGGAGAGGTAGACGCCCGCGAGCAGTGCGCGCTTGGTGTAGAAGCCGAAATCGGTGGTCTTATCGCCGGCCGCGAACCAGATCGTGTCCACGGTGCGGTAGAGGGAGGCGAGCGCGTGCGGCCCGTTGGCGGGCTGCGCCAGAATCGGCAGCGCCGCGCGAATCGCTTCCCGGTGCACCGCGCTCTGCTCGAGCCGCAAGCGGACGGCGTGTGCGATACGCTCCCGCACCCGCATCGCCGCCAGGTCGGTCTCCTTGAGTGCGTCCTCCATGCGGCGGTCGGCGTAGGCCGCGTGATAGGTCACGAGCCCCACCGGCCCGCCGGGGAAGGCCTGGCGCGCATCTTCCGGCTCGATGTCGAGCTCCGCCGCTGCCGCCGCGAGCGCCTTCTCGGACCAGCCGTCGAAGGGCACGTGGGGGAGCGCCGCGATCAGCAGCCGGTCGCAGGTCTCGTCCGCAGGCAATGCCCGCCACACGGCTCAGGCCTCCACGGCCGCCGGGCGGCCCAGTTCGCTCGTGAAGGTGAAGGTAGAAAGGTCGGTCATCCGCATCGGATAGAGGATCCCGTCCAGGTGGTCGCACTCGTGCTGCACCACGCGTGCGTGAAAGCCCCGGGCTTCCCGTTCGTGGTTCTGGCCTTCGGTATCGGTCCAGCGATAGCGGATGTGATGGTACCGCGGCACGATGCCGGCGAGACCGGGCAGGGAGAGGCACGCCTCCATGTCTTCCACCATGCGCTCGCCGATCGGCTCGATCACGGGGTTTATCAGGACCGTCGGCGACTCGAGTCCCGATTCAGGTGCCGGGTTGCTGTCCCCGCCGTCGTCGCCTTCGGCCGGCTCGCGACCGGGCGGCACGCGGAAGAGCACGAGTCGCAACGGCACGTGGACCTGAGGTGCCGCGAGGCCGGCTCCGTTTGCGTCCTCCAACGTCTCCATCATGTCGTCGATCAGGCGCGCAATCGCGGGCGCGGTCGGGTCGGCGATCGGCAACGCCGGGCGGCTCAGCACGGGATGGCCCATGCGCGCGATCTTGAGTATCGCCATGCCCTCTATATGGCCCGCTCCGGGCCTGCCGTAAACCGCTTCGCGCCGGTGTGTGGAGGCAGAGTGCGAAGCATGCCGGGCAGTCAATGTCGAAATCGTGATTCAAATAGGCGGGGAGATTTGCTGGCGGCCGGGCATCATCTTGGTTATGCTACGCCGCCGTCGCCCATAAGTTTCCAAAGGCCATGATCCGACGCATCGCCGCGACGCCGGCACTTCTCCTTTCGGCCGTTCTGTGCGTCTCGCTGCTCGCCGGCTCCCAAACAGCCGACGCGCAGGCGAAGCCTGAGCCCCTGGCTGAGAACGCAAATTGGAAGGCGCACAGCTACGTCCGGGACGGCAACAAAGTCTGCTACATGCATGCGAAGCCGGCGAAGTCCAAGGGCAACTACAAGCGGCGGGGCGCGCCCAACGTCATGGTGACTCGACGCCAGGGGGCGAGGACGACCGAGGAGGTCAGCGTGACCTCGGGCTATCCCTATCCTGAGGGCAAGGCCGTGAAGGTGACCATCGATGGCCGCCAATACAACTTCGACCTGACCCATGGAGAGCACGCCTGGGTGAGTGACGAAGAGGCGGACGCCAAGGTCGTCAAGGCCATGATCCGCGGCCGCGGAATGACGGTGCGCGGGGTGTCTCTCAAGAACACCTATTCCGAAGACAGCTACTCCCTGATCGGCTTTACCAAGATCCACGACGCCATCGCCAGGGCGTGCCCGTAGATCGGGGATCCGCCGAGCGCACCGAGGCCGCCGCCGGCGACAGTACGACGATCCGGACGAACGTCGCTCAGGGCGAGCGGGAGAGCCTGATCGGGCTCACGCGCGACGAGCTGGCCGAACGCCTGCAGGCCGTGGGCGTGCCGGAGGACCGCCTGCGCATGCGGGCCAAGCAGCTTTGGCATTGGATGTACCACCGCGGCGCCGTCGAATTCGGCGCGATGACCACGATCGGTGGCGCGCTCCGCGCCGCGCTCGCGGAGCGCTATACCCTGGCGCGTCCTGAGGTGGCGGCGGAGCAGCGCGCTGCGGACGGCACCCGGAAGTGGCTGCTGCGCTTCGCCGACGGCCGTGAGGTAGAGACCGTCTACATTCCCGAGGAGGATCGCGGCGCGCTCTGCATCTCCTCCCAAGTGGGGTGTACGCTTTCCTGCACCTTCTGCCACACCGGCACCCAGCGCATGGTGCGGAATCTGGAAGCCGGCGAGATTGTCGCGCAGTTCCTGGTGGCGCGCGATTCCTACGGCGAATGGCCGTCGCCGCGCGGGCAGCGCCTGCTCTCCAACATCGTGATGATGGGCATGGGCGAGCCGCTGTTCAATTATGACAACGTCGCCAAGGCGCTGCGCATCGTCATGGACCCCGAGGGGATCGCGCTTTCGCGCCGCCGAATCACGCTGTCCACCGCCGGTGTGGTGCCGATGATCGAGCGCTGCGGTGCCGAGCTTGGCGTCGGCCTCGCGGTCTCGCTTCACGCGGTTCGCGACGACCTGCGCGACGAGCTGGTCCCGATCAACCGCAAGTACCCGATTGCAGCGCTGCTCGACGCCTGCCGCCGCTACCCCGGCGCCAGCAACGCGCGGCGCATCACCTTCGAGTACGTGATGCTGAAGGGCGTGAACGATTCGGAGGCCGACGCTCGCGCGCTGGTGCGCCTGATCGCCGGCATCCCCGTCAAGCTGAACCTGATCCCCTTCAATCCTTGGCCGGGCGCGCCCTACGAGTGCTCCGCGCCGGAGGCCATCGAGAGGTTCGCCGCGATCGTCAACCGGGCCGGCTACGCGGCGCCGGTGCGGGTGCCGCGCGGCCGCGACATTCAGGCGGCCTGCGGGCAGCTCAAGTCGGCAAGCGTGCCGCGCGCGCGGCGGCGCGAGGCGGTCCCCCAGGCAGTGAGCGCGCCGGCGGCCTGATCCCCGCGCGCGGCATACTTCACGCCGATCGGTCGAAGTCGGCGAAGCTCTTGCCTTCTGCCGCGAGCCGGCTCAGCAGCGGCGCCGGCTCCCAGTAGTCCTGGCTCTCGTTGAGGCGCGCGATGGCCGTGTGAATGGCGTCGAGCCCGACGTGATCGGCCCAGCGCATCACGCCGCCCCGCCAGCGGGGGAAGCCGTAGCCGTTGATCCATACGATGTCGATGTCGCTGGCACGGAGCGCGATACCGTCATCGAGCACCCGCGCGCCTTCGTTCACCAGGTGGTAGAGGCAGCGCTCCACGATCTCTTCCGCGCCGATGGTGCGGCGCGTGATGCCGCTTTCCGCCGCGACCTCGGCGATGAGCGCATCGACCTCCGGGTCCGGTATGGGCGTGCGGCTGCCCGGCTCGTAGCGGTAGTAGCCCGCGCCGGTCTTCTGGCCGAAGCGGCCGCGTTCGCACAGCCGGTCGGCCACCGCCGAGTAGCGCTTGGAGGGATCGCGCAGGTGAGCGTCCGCCTTGCGCTTGCGCCAGCTCACGTCGAGGCCGGCGAGATCGGCGACGGCACAGGGCCCCATGGCCATGCCGAAGCCCGTGAGCGCAGCGTCGATCTCGGAGGGGCTCGCGCCTTCCTCAAGCAGGAAGCGAACCTGCCACGTGTAGCCTTCCAGCATGCGGTTGCCGATGAAGCCGTGGCAGACGCCGGCCACGACCGCGATCTTGCCGAGCCGCCGGCCGAGCGCGAGCACCGCCGCCAACGTTTCGGGCGAGACGGAGTCGGTGCGCACGACTTCCAGGAGCCGCATCACCTGCGCCGGGCTGAAGAAGTGCATGCCGAGCACGTTGCCCTTCCGGCGCGGCACGATGTCGGCCAGGCGGTTGACGTCGAGATAGGAGGTGTTGGAGGCGACGATCGCGCCCTCGTCGCACGCCGAATCGAGGGCCCGGAACACCTCCTCCTTGAGTGGCATCTCCTCGAACACCGCCTCGATGACGAGGTCTGCACCGGCGACGCCCTCCAGGGTCTCGATCGGCTCGATCAGCTCGATGCGGGCCTCGGCATCGGCGGCGCCGATCCGGCCGCGTGCCACGCGCCGCTCGTAGTCGCTGCGGATCGTGGCCAGAGCGCGTTCGAGGGCCTCAGAGTCGGAATCCATCAGGCGCACTGGAATCCCGGCGTTGGCGAAGCAGGTGGCGATGCCTCTCCCCATGGTGCCTGCGCCGACGATGGCGGCGCGCTCGACCGGTCGGGCCGGCGTGTCCTTGCCGATCCCCGGCACCTTGCGCACCGCCCGCTCGGCGAAAAACACGTGGCGGAGCGCCGCCGACTCCGGCGAAGCCATGCATTCCTCGAAGATCTCGCGTTCCTTGCGAACTCCCTCGTCGAAGGGGAGCGTCAGCGACAGTTCGACGCATTCGAGGCACGCGATCGGAGCCCGCTGGCCGCGCGCGCGCCGCCCCAGCCTCTCCCGCGTCTTCGCGAACACCTCCGGGTCCTTCAACTCAGGCGTCCGTTCGCGGGCGAGCACATGCGGCGGCCCGGCGGCGATGCGCTCCGCCGCGAAGGCCAGCGCGCCTTCGAGCAGGTCGCCGTCGATCACCCGGTCGAGGATGCCGCTCTCGGTCGCGTCCTCGGCGTCGACGTGGGTGCCGTCGACGATCATCGCGAGCGCCGTCTCGACGCCAGCAAGCCGGGGCAGACGTTGCGTGCCGCCCGCGCCCGGCGGGAAGCCGAGCAGCACCTCCGGCTGGCCCACTTGCGTCTTTCGGCTCGCCACCCGGTAGTGGCAGGAGAGCGCCAACTCCAGCCCGCCGCCGAGACAATAGCCGGCCAGCGCGGCGATCACCGGCTTGGCGGAGCGCTCGATGGCCGGGATCACGTCGCGCAGCGTCGGCTCGCCCTCGGGCCACGGCGTGCCGAACGAGCGGATGTCGGCACCGGCGAGCCCGCCCTTGCCCGCGCTGCGCAGCACCACGGCTTCGACCGCACCGTCGGCCTGGGCTTCCGCCAGCCGTTCCAGGATCGCCCCCGGCACACCGGGGCTCATGGCGTTCACCGGCGGGTTGTCGATGGTGATGATGCCGACCGCGCCCTCGCGCTCCAAGCTCGCGCCGCCCATTGCTCGCGTCCCTCCGTCGTTCTGTGAAGAAACTGTCGATAAGCTTGTGAATTGCCTGTGGATAACCGGTGGAAAACCTGTGAGCGATGTCAGGCCGCGCAGACCTCGTCGAGCAGGCGGCGCATGAAGGCCTCGCAGGCGCGGACCTCGCTCAACTCGATGTACTCGTTGGGCTGATGCGCCTGGCGGATGCTGCCGGGCCCGCAGATCACGGTCGGGATCCCGGCTTCCTGGAACTGTCCGGCTTCGGTGCCGTAGGCCACCACCTCGGTGTGATTGGTGCGGGCCAGCGCCATGACGATCGCCTCTGCCGGCGAGCCGTCCTCCGGCACAAGGCCCGGCACGACGGCGCGGGGTTCCGTGGTGATCCCGGTGCCGGGATCGACCGCGTGCATGCGCGGCAGCACGGTTTCCTCCACAAACCTATCGAAGCGCTCGTGGATCTCGTCCGGGTCCGCCCCCGGCATCAGCCTGTATTCCCACGTGAATTTGCAGTCGAGCGGCACGATGTTCTGGGCCGTTCCGCCGCTCATCGTGCCCACATGGACCGTCGTGTAGGGCGGGTCGAAGCCGCTCTCCGGCTCGGCGCGCGCGGCCATCTCGTCGGCGATCTCGGTCAGGAAATGGACCAGCGTCGCAGCGTGCTGCACCGCGTTTACCCCGAGGTGGGTCGCGCTGGAGTGGACCTCCAACCCGCGCACGCTGGTCCTGAAGCTGTAGACTCCCTTGTGAGCGTTCACCACCGCCATGTTCGTGGGCTCGCCCACGATCACGATGTGCGGCTTGACCCCGAGATCGGTGCCCAACCGGTCGATCATTAGCGGCGCGCCGAGGCAGCCGACCTCCTCGTCGAAGGAGAGCGCAAAATGGATCGGGGTCTTGAGCGGGCGAGCGAGGAACTCCGGCACGAGGGCAAGCGCAATCGCGCTGAAGCTCTTCATGTCCGAAGTGCCGCGGCCATAGAGCCGCCCGTCCTTCTCCACGACGCTGAACGGGTCGGTATCCCAGGGCTGGCCGTCCACCGGCACCACGTCGGTGTGGCCCGAAAGCGCGATGCCGGGCACGTCGCGTGGGCCTACCGTGGCGTAAAGATTCGCCTTGTTTCCCGTTTCGTCATGAATAAGTGTAGAATCGACACCGAGCGAGGCGAGATAGTCGCGCACGAAGTGAATAAGCGCGAGGTTCGATTCGCGACTTGTCGTGTCGAAGGACACGAGGCGCTCGATCATTTCGATGGGACCGTAATGAGGACCGGACATTCGCATCACCATTCGTTCGTCGGGGCGCGATTGTTGCCGCGGCATGGCCGCGGCACAAGGCCACCCGCCACGCGCTGCCGGCTAGGGGAGTAAGGGGAGGCCGCAGTTGGCCAAGCGCCCGCGATTTCGGACGCTGAAGATCGCGTTGCCGCTGCTCACGCTGGCGTGCGCGGTGTTGGCGGTCGGCTATCTGCAGGCGACGCGGCCCGAGATCGAGCGCACGGGGCCGGCGGAGCGCGCGCGGCCGATCGCAGCCGCGACCGTGCGCATCGCCGACGTGCAGCCTTCCATCGGGGCCTACGGCGAGGTGGTGGCGCAGCGCGATGTGGAATTGCGGGCGCTGGTGGCCGGTCCCGTGGTGGCCGTGGGCGAGAACTTCGTGAACGGCGGCACGGTGCGAGCGGGCGATCTTCTGGTGGAGATCGATCCGTTCGAGTATCGCGCTGCGGTGACGGAGGCGGAGGCGGCGCTGGCGGAGGCGCGGGCGCAGTTGGCGGAGACTAAGGCGGAGCTCGGTGCCGAAGAGGCCGGCCTCATGGCGGATCGCACCCAGCTTGCGTTGGCGGAGCGCGAGCTGGAACGGCGGGAGGCGCTGCTGGCCAAAGGCACCGCCGCGCAGAAGACGGTCGACGATGCCCTGGTGCGCCGAAGCGAGCGGGTGCGGGCGCTGGCGGCGACGGAGCGTCGGATTGCCGGCCTGCGCGCGCGGATCGCGCGGCAGGAGGCGGTGATAGCGCGCGCGACCGTGGCGCTGGAACGGGCGGAGCGAGACCTTGCGAGCACGCGACTGGTCGCACCCTTCGACGGGTATCTGACTGGGATTTCCGCCGCGCTGGGGAAGCGTCTCGGCGTCAACGACCGTGTGGTGCGCCTCCTGGATCAGGCGCGTCTGGACATCCGGATTCATCTGAGCGATGCCGACTATGGCAGGCTCGTCTCGTCCGCCGCGGGTCTGCGGGGCCGGCCTGTCGAGGTGACGTGGCGCGCGGGCAGCCGGAGCTTCCCGTTCCGCGCAGTGATCCAGCGTGCGGATGGCGAGGTCGATGCCGCGAGCGGCGGGGTCAGGGTCTACGCGCGGATCGAGCGTGAGGCATCCCGGGTTCCGCTTCGGCCGGGGGCCTTCGTAGAGGTCCGGATCCCGGATCGCGTGTACCAGGCCGCAGCGCGTCTGCCCGAGACGGCGCTGGTGGGCGGCGATACGGTCTACGCGGTTGTGGACGGCCGGCTCGAGCCCCGGCCGGTGGCACTGCTTGCGCGCGTCGGCAACGACGTGGTGGTGTCAGGCGGGATCACCGAGGGCGAGAGCATCGCGACGACCCGCTTCCCCGAAATTGGACCCGGCGTCAAAGTCCAGGTGCGATGAGCCAGACCGGTCGCGGTCTGATTGCGCTGTTCACGCGCCACCGCACCGCTGCCAACTTGGTGATGGTGCTGATGATCCTGTTCGGCGCGCTTGGGCTTGCGCGCATGAACACCCAGTTCTTCCCCACCTTCGCCGTCGAGTGGGTCTCGGTCAGCGTGACCTGGCCCGGCGCCAGCGCCGAGGACGTGGATACAAACATTGTCGCCGCAATCGAGCCGGAGGTCCGCTTCCTCGACGGGGTCAAGCGTGTCTTCGCGCAATCCGTGGAAGGTATCGGCTCGGTCGTCGTGGAGTTCGAGCCAGGGACGAATCTCGATACGGCGCTGGCCAATGTCGAGAACGCCGTGGATCGGGTCAAGACGCTGCCGGAGGACTCCGAGAAGCCGATTGTCAACCGCATCTACTTCTACGAGAGCATAGGCAACATCGTCGTCTCAGGCCCGTTCTCCGAGGCGGCGCTGCGTGCCCACGCCAAGGACATCCGGGAGCGTCTGCTTGCCGCTGGCGTTGACAAGGTCGACCTGTTCGGCAGCCGGCGCGAGGAGATCTGGGTCGAGGTCGGCGAAGGGCGCCTGCGCCAGCTCGACCTCACACTCGGCGATATCGCGTCGCGGATCGGCACGAGCTCGGCCGATCAGCCCTCCGGCATCGTCCCTGCCGGCACCAACAAGCAGATCCGCAGCCTGGGTCTTGCCAGATCGGCCGATGAGATCAGCCAGGTCGAGATCATCGCGCGCGGGGACGGGGCCAAGGTCTACCTCCGCGATATCGCGACCATCAGCGAACGCTTCAACGAGCGGGATGCAGTCGCGTTCAGGGCCGGCTACCCCGCCATCGAGCTACAGGTGCGACGGGCGAGCACGTCCGATGCGCTGGAGCAGGCGGGCATCCTCGATGCCTTTCTCGAGGAGATGCGGCCGACGCTGCCCCCGACTCTGGTCGTCGAGCACTACGACAATGCGGCCGAGATCATCGACGACCGCATCGAGATGCTGCTCCGCAACGGCGCGAGCGGGCTGGCTCTGGTGGTGCTGGTGCTGTTCATCTTCCTGAGCACGCGGGTCGCCTTCTGGGTCACGGTCGGCATTCCCGTCTCGCTGCTCGCCACCCTTGGGGTCATGATGCTGACCGGCCAGACCATCAACATGGTGAGCCTGTTCGCGCTCATCATGGCGATCGGCATCATCGTGGACGATGCTATCGTGGTCGGCGAGCATGCCGTGACTCAGCGCGCCGCGGGCGCCGGCCCGGCCGACGCGGCGGAACTCGGCGCACGACGAATGCTGGCGCCGGTGATGGCGGCAACGCTGACCACCGTTGCCGCTTTCCTGCCGCTCTTCATGGTGTCCGGCCAGATCGGTGAGATCATCGGGGCCATTCCCCTGGTGATCGTGGCCGTCCTCGTCGCGAGCCTGATCGAGTGCTTCCTGGTGTTGCCAGGTCATCTTCGTATCGGTCTGAAGGCCGATCCGCGCGGGGAAAACAGATTCGCGCGATGGTTCAACCCGCGCTTCGAAGCCTTCCGCGACGGCCTGTTCGCCCGCATCGTGCGGGGCTGCGTTTCCTGGCGATACCTGACCGTCGCCGTCGCGATCGGCCTGCTGCTGTTGTTCGTGGGGCTGATCGGGGGCGGGCGCATCTCATTCGTTTTCTTCCCTTCGCCCGAAGCAGACTCGGTGCTCGCCAACGTCACCTTCGTCGAGGGCACCAAGCGGGAGACCACGGCCGCCATGGTGGACGAGCTCGGGCGGGCGCTGGACGAGGCCGAGCGCGCGCTCACAGGCGGCGCCGGAGGCCTCGTGGTCATGAGCCTCGGCCAGGTCGGCAAGCCGGCGTCCCGTCCCAACACGTTCTTCCTCGGTACCGGCGATCACGTGGGCGCCATGCGGGTCGAGCTGCGGCCCTCGGATCAGCGCACCATCCGCACGCAAGCGCTGATCGAGGAATGGCGCAGCCGAATACGCCCGTTGCCGGGGCTGGAGACCATGACGATCCTCAAGCGTGCAGCCGGGCCACCCGGCCGCGAGATCGATATTCGAATCGCGGGCGACGACGTGCAGGCGCTCAAGGCGGCGGCAGGCGAGGTGGAAACTTTGCTCGGCCGCTTCCCCGGTGTGAGCGACATCGAGGACAACACCCCCTACGGCAAGCAAGAGGCGATCCTTACCGTCAATGCGCGCGGCCGCGCCCTCGGCTTCACTACGGAGAGCGCTGCGCGCCAGGTGCGCGCTGCCTTCGAGGGCGTGATCGCGAGGCGCTTCGCTCGGGGCGACGAGGAAGTCGCGATCCGCGTCCGCCTGCCGCACGACGCGCTGACCGAGGGCGATTTGCGACGCTTCTATCTGCGCAGCCCTGGTGGCGTCGAAGTTCCGCTCTCCGAAGTGGTCGACTTCGACGAGGCAACCGGGTTCGCGAGCATCCGCCGTGAGGACGGCCAGCGAATGATCGCCGTCACCGCGGAGATCGACGAATCGATCACCAACACCGATGAGGTCCTCGACGCGCTCCAGGTCGAGGGCTTGCCGGAAATTGCACGGAAGCACGGTGTCGGCGTCCTGCTGCGGGGCAAGGCCGAGGAGCAGGCGACGACCATGGGCGACATGATGACCGGCGCCGTGGTTGCTCTGGTTGCGATCTATCTGATCCTGGCCTGGGTATTCTCAAGCTACAGCAGGCCTATCTTCGTCATGGCCGTGATTCCCTTCGGCGCGGTCGGTGCCGTCTTCGGCCATTTTGTGCTGGGCTACGACCTCACCGTTCTGAGCATGATGGCACTGCTCGGGCTCAGCGGCATCGTGGTCAACGATTCGATCATCCTCGTGCGCGCGATCCAGGAGCGTCTCGATGCCGGCGAACCGCTGATGGAGGCCCTGGTCGGCGGCGCGCGGGATCGTCTGCGTGCCGTCATCCTGACCTCGGTGACCACGATCTTCGGCCTCACTCCCTTGCTGTTCGAGACCAGCCTTCAGGCGCAGTTCCTGAAGCCCATGGCTGTCACCATCGTCTTCGGCCTGCTCGGAGTGACCCTGATCGTGCTGGTCCTGGTGCCGTGCCTGCTCGCAATTCAGGGCGACATCGCCGCTTTCTTCGGCCGCCCGCCGGCCGGGAGCGAGGAGACCGTCACAGCCGACAGGCCGTCCCGCCTGCAGCCAAGCGAAGGTGACGGTTGATCGCCATCCCGATGACCACTACACAGCGCCCTGGCCGCAGCCCGGCTCACTAAGCCGGTCAAGACGGAGAGAACGGGGAGGAGAGGGCGTGAACGGTATCCTCAAGGGCCTGCGCGTGGTCGAAGGCTCGGCCTTCGTCGCGGCTCCGCTGGGTGGCATGACGCTCGCCCAGATGGGGGCGGACGTGATCCGCTTCGATCCGCTCACGGGCGGCCTCGACTATCGGCGTTGGCCGGTCACGCCCGAGAACGAGAGCATCTACTGGGCGGGTATGAACAAGGGCAAGCGCTCCTTCGCGGTCAATCTGCGCGAGGCCGAGGGGCGGGAGTTGGTGGCATCGCTGATCGCGGCGCCGGGGCCGGAGGCCGGCATCTTCCTGACCAATCTTCAGGTCGGCGACTGGCTCTCGTACGAGACGCTGAGCGCTCGGCGCGCGGACCTCATCATGCTCCGCATCATCGGCAACCCGGACGGCACGGTCGCGGTCGACTACACCGTGAACGCGCGCATGGGCTGGCCTTACGTGACCGGGCCGGCGGACCTGGACGAGCCGGTGAACAACGTGCTGCCGGGCTGGGACCTGACCTGCGGGCTTACCGCAGCTATCGGTCTGCTTGCGGCCGAGCGTCACCGCAGCCGCACCGGCGAGGGGCAGGAGGTGCGGCTCAGCCTCGCCGATGTCGCTTACCACATCACGGGCTCGCTCGGTTACATCGGCGATGTCGAGATCAACGGCGCCGAGCGGCCGCGCATCGGCAACGACATGTACGGCACCTTCGGCGGCGACTTTGCCACCAGCGACGACCGCCGGGTCATGCTGGTGGTGGTGACGCCGCGCCACGTCAAGGCGCTGGGGCAGGCGGCCGGGCTTTCGGAGACCTTCGCCGCCATCGAGGCGGAGCACGGCGTCAACCTCGCCGACGAGGCGGACCGCTGGGAGGTGCGGGAGCAGCTTCGCGCCGCGCTGGAGCCGTGGTTCGCCTCGCTGAGCCTGGAGGAAGTGGGCGCCCGGCTCACCGAAGCCGGCGTGCTCTGGGGGCCGTTCCGCAGCCACAGCCAGATGGTTGAGGAAGACCCCTTCTGCTCGACCGCCAATCCGCTGTTCCAGCGGATCGATCAACCGGGAATCGGGCCCGTTCTCACGCCGGGCTCGCCGCTAAATTTCGCCTCGGCTCCCCGCGGCGAGGTGAAGCCGGGGCCCCGGCTCGGCCAGCACACGGACGAGATCCTGGCGCAGGTGCTGGGGCTTAGCGACGGCGCCATCGGCGCGCTGCACGACCGCGGCATCGTCGGCGCGCCCGCGTAGCGCGGGGGCTCAGGCGCCCTCGACCAGGACCGCCTCGCCGCCTAGGCGCCCAGCGTCTGCCGACTCGCGCCAGGCCTCGGCTGCGGCGCGGTCGTCGAATTCGAGCACCGTCATGCGCCCGTCGGGCCACGAGCCCTCCTTCACCGCAGGCGCACGGCCGCTCGAGAGCACCTGCCCGCCGTGGGCGGCCACGCTATCGGCATCGATGTCGGACTCCGCGCTCGCTCCACGGTGGATCAGGTAGAGGCCGCCGCCCGTGGCTGCACCATCGCCTTCGAGATGGACCATGTGGCCGGTCGATGCGCGCTGGCGGATCGCGCGGGCCTCAACGTAGGCCGGCGAATCGTACCAGGCCGCGGCACGCGCGGGACTCTCGAACTCCAGCAGCACAAGCCGACCGGGCTGCCAGCCGCCGGCGATGACCTCGTGCTCGCCACCGCGCACGAGAAAGCGCCCGTCGAACGCCGCGATCGAGCCCGGCGTCAGTGCCCGGTAGTCCGCATAGGTCTCCGGATCGGTCACGGTCACATCGGCGATCACGTAGCCTGGCATGTCGGGCGTCCTCAAAAGGGCGTGGGGTCGACGAAGCGGCGGAGCACGTTGGTGGTGAGCGTCGCGATGTTGTTGTCGTAGCCGTTCCACGGCAGGCTCGCGGGATAGCAGATCGAGCCGACCGAGAAGACCGCGCCGCCGTTCGGCGTCTCGTAGAAGACCATGTCGGCCCTGACTTTCTCGTGCTCGGTGCCGCCGAGGCCGGCATGGTTCACCAGCACTTCCTCGTTCACCACGAGGTAGAGGTCGGTGTGGTCCTCCGAGCGGGCGAGGACCAGCGCGTGCGGCGGCGTGCCGAGGCGAGGGTCGGTGGCGTCCAGCTCGTTGCCGGCCGCGCCCTCGCCGTGATAGCCGAAGTCGCCGATCAGCTCGTCGTCGCCGATCCCCTCGAAGATGAACTGCGCGCGGGGGTCGAAGCTGCCAGGCATGCGCCGGTAGTAGGAGGACTTGTCGAAGCCCTCGGCGACGAAGCCGACGCCGGCCAGCCGCTGGGGCGCGAAATCCCCCTGGTGGCGCCAGATGCCGCCGTATTCGCCGGTGAAGCTGTGATAGTACTCGCCGGGGTCGGCCTCCCAGGTGCGGATCGCGGCCTCGCAGCGGCGCACCTCGATCACGCCCGGCAGCTCCTTGTGCATGGCGACGCGCCAGTAGAAGCCGTTGCCGCCGAGATACATCAGCCGGCCGCCCTGCTGGGTGAAGCCGTGCACGGCGTCCCGCATGGCCTTGGAGTAGTACTCCGGGTGGCCGCCGGTGATCAGCACGTTGTAGGGCTTGAGCAGGTCGATGCCCTCGCGGTCGACGTCCTCGTCGGTGATGACGTCGTGCTCCATGCCGAAGTGCGCGAGCCAGTCCACGACATACATGTCGAGGATGAACTCGCGCGCGTTGGTGGAGTCCTCGCCGGCGCAGGCCCAGGGCGTCTCCGCCTTGGGCCGCATGTTGAGGATCGGGCGCAGCCGCGACGAGTAGCAGACTCCGCTGCCATCCGAATGGGTGTCGTAGAGCGAGGAGCCGTACTCGCGATGCTCGTTAAGGAAGAGCTGCTGTGCGTTGAGCGTGGGCAGCTGGCCGGTGAGCATCTCGCCGAGCGGGCCGTCGAAGGCCAGATGCTCGTTGGCATAGGCCATGTACTCGACCGTCGGCAGCAGGAAGGCGATGCGCGCCGCTCGCCCCGGCGCCGGCAGCACCACAAAGGGCACGTATTCCTCGGCGCCCTTGGCCCGGAGCCGGGCGGCGTAGACCCCGCTCGCCATGCGCGCCGGCACGGTCCACTCGAAGTCCACCTCCCAGCCCGCGTCGTAGAGATCGTCGTCGTGGAAGTGGATGGCGCCGTACTCGTGCCGCGCATGGCGCCAGCACATCTCCTCGCCCGAGAAGTTCCAGCCGGTCATGCCGCGTGCGGGCAGGTTGACGATCTCGCCGTGGCAATGGTTGGCGGAGCGGTCGGAAATCCTGATAGACGTGATGTCGCGTGAGAAGTCCCACGCGCAGAGGATGTCGGGCGCGAGCCCGGCGGGGACCGCCTCGTTCCGCACGCGCTCGATCTCTAGACGATCCAGCGCGCGGCCCACCAGCCGGGGCGAATCGATCTTGCCGTTGTAGAGGCCGTCCACCAGCGCACGGCCCTTCTGGCGCCGCTTGAAGATGCCGGCCATGACGATCGGCGCGCCGTTGCTGGCGGATGCTGCGCCGACCTTGCGCGTCTTCGAGCCGCCGTCATCGACGCGCGCGTAGGGCAGCAGCGGCTCCTGATAGACCGTGACCCGGCCGGACTCGGCATCGTAGCTGGCGGCGGCGAGATACCAGTGGCGCTCGAGCAGCGGCTTGCCGACCGCGACGGCCTCCACGGTGCCGTCCGCCATGCCGAGCCGAAGCGCGACGGAACCTGCATCGTCGATGACGAGGGCGAAGCCGGTCTTGGTGCGCGAATCCCACTTGCTGACGATGCCTTGCTCGCCCTTGCCGGGCGTGGTCGGCCAGATCATGGCCTGCACGGTGAAGCTCCCGAGCGTCTTTAGCAGCGGCCGGCTCTCCACCAGGGCGTAGGAGCCCGCGTGGATGACCTGCCGGCGCCCCTTGTGGCGCTTGCTCACCGGCGTGCGGACCGGCCGCTCCTTGAAGCCGGGCCCGGCGGGCGTATCGTCCGCGCAGATCAGGTGCACGATGTCCGCCCGATAGGTGGGATGCTCGCAGTTCACCATGACTCATCTTCAACAGTTTGGCCGCTGATTTGACGCTCTCGGATTGAAAAAAGCCCGGATTTCCGGGCTTTTCCATCCTGCCCCGGTGGCAAGCTGCGAAAAACGTGGTGCCACAGGACGGGCGAAAATGTTGGTC
>JAJEEP010000173.1 GCA_022820945.1 Alphaproteobacteria bacterium
TCATCAGTCCGCCGAAAATCGTATCCTGGTAGGGCATGGCTTGGGCTCCAATCCGAGCTTCGATTCGACAGGTCTTGCGAAAACCCAGTTGAATCCAAGCCATGCACCTTGTCCACCCAAGCTAAACCGGACAGCAGTGGATCAAGTCCGGGCATGACGAATTGTGGGGGCACGTCGTTGGATACGAACTTCGGAAACAAAGCACTCGCGCGCATTCCGTACCAGGATGACGGCCTGCCTCGCCTTCTATCGTCGGTGTTCCCATTCGCTGACCGGGGCCGGCCGCGAGAGCGTGCGTGCCACCGCGTCGGCCCAGCGGGCGCGGGCCGGGGCGGGATCGCCCTGGGGAGAGAAACGCCGGCCCGGTTGGCGAGGAACGTCGGCCGGACCGGAGAACGCACCGATACCGAGGCCCGCCAGCACGGCGGCGCCCCAGGCCGTGGTCTCGGTGACGGCCGGGCGCTCCACGGTCACGCCGACGATGTCGGCCAGCGTCTGGGCGAACCAGTCGTTCGCGCTCATGCCGCCGTCGATGCGGATCAGCGCGGGCTCGACGCCGTCGGCTGCGGCCGCATCCAGCAGGTCGGCGGTCTGGTGCGCGGCAGCCTCCAGCGCCGCGCGGGCGAGGTCGGCCGGGCCCGTGTCGCGAGTGAGCCCGAAGAGCGCGCCGCGTGCATCCGCGTCCCACCAGGGCGCGCCCAGGCCGACGAAGGCCGGCACCATGACCACGCCGCTCTCGCCCGCCTCGCGCGCCAGCGCTTCCGTCTCCGCCGCGTGGGTGATCGCGCCGAGCCCGTCGCGCAGCCATTGCACCGCCGCGCCGGCAACGAAGACGGCGCCTTCGAGCGCGTAAGTGGTCCGCCCGTCGAGGCTGAGCGCGATGGTGGTGAGCAGCCGGTGGCGCGAGGCGACCGGCGCGGTGCCGGTATGGGCCAGCAGGAAGCAGCCGGTGCCGTAGGTGCTCTTGACGTCGCCGGCATCGAGGCAGCCCTGGCCCAGGGTCGCCGCATGCTGATCGCCGGCCATGCCCGCAACCGGCACCGGCGCACCCAGAATGTCCGTGGTGCCGAAGCCCGCGGCGTTGCCGCGCACCTCCGGCAGCACGGACTCGGGCACGTCGAAGAGCGCGAGCAGCTCCGGGCTCCAGGCACAGGCGTGGATATCGAAGAGATTGGTGCGCGCAGCGTTGGTGGCGCAGGTCGCGTGGAGCCTGCCGCCGGTGAGGCGCCAGACCAGGAAGCTGTCGACCGTACCGAAGGCGAGGTCGCTGCGCTCGCGCGCGCCGGGCAGGGCATCGAGCAGCCAGGCGAGCTTGGTCGCCGAGAAGTAGGGGTCGATCAGCAGGCCGCTGCGCTCCGTCACGAAGGGCTCCCGCCCGTCTGCGCGCAGTCGGTCGCAGACAGGCGCCGTGCGCCGGTCCTGCCAGACGATGGCGTTGTGCAGGCACTTCCCGCTCGCGCGGTCCCAGAGCAGCACCGTCTCGCGCTGGTTGGTGATGCCGATGGCGGTGGGCAGGGTGTCGCCCGCCGCCTCGCGCAACACCGCGACGCTGGCCTCCCAGATCTCCTCCGGGTCGTGCTCCACCCAGCCGGTCTGCGGGTAGATCTGGCGCAGCTCGCGCTGGGCCAATCTGAGCGGCGTGCCGGCGCGGTCGAACAGGATCGCGCGGGTGGACGTGGTGCCCTGGTCGAGGGCGAGCAGGAGCGGGCCGGACGCCATGGCGGGCATGCTACACCACGGTCACGGACTGCGCGGCACTGGCGGTGCGCGAACGGCATCATATATGTTCATCTATGGGCGCGAGAGATTCGGCACCGCGCACGGTCGACCTGCTCGTCATCGGCGGCGGTATCAACGGCACCGGCATCGCACGGGATGCGGCGGGGCGCGGCCTCGACGTGCTGCTGTGCGAGCAGGACGATCTGGCCGCGCACACCTCGTCGGCCAGCACCAAGCTGATTCACGGCGGGCTTCGCTACCTGGAGCACCGCGACTTCAGCCTCGTGCGCCAGTCGCTCCGCGAGCGCGCGGTGCTGCTGCGCATCGCCCCGCACATCGTCTGGCCGCTGCGCTTCGTGCTGCCGCACCACGCCGGGCTCCGCCCCTGGTGGATGATCCGGCTGGGTCTCTTTCTCTACGACCGCCTCGGCGGGCGCGGCCCGCTGCCGCCGTGCGCGAGCGTCGACCTCGGCCGGCACCCGAGCGGGCGCGCGCTGCAGGGGCGCTATCGCCGGGCCTTCGAGTACTCGGACTGCTGGGTGCAGGATTCGCGGCTGGTGGTGCTGAACGCCCGCGATGCGCACGCCCGTGGCGCGGAGGTCCGCACCCGCACGGCGTGCGTCTCGCTCGCGCCCAGCGGCACGACGTGGACGGCCGTTCTTGAGGATCGAGAGTCGGGCGAACGCGTCACCGTCGCGGCGCGGGGCGTCGTCAACGCGAGCGGACCCTGGGTCGGCCGCGTCCGTTCGCTTGCGGGCGGGACCGAGGGGAAGCATGGGGTCAGGCTCGACAAGGGCAGCCACATCGTGGTGCGCCGGCTCTTCGACCACCCGCATCCCTACATCTTCCAGACCGGCGATGGCCGTGTGCTGTTCGCGATCCCCTACGAGGAGGACTACACCCTGCTGGGGACGACCGACGTCGAGTTCGGGGAGGCGCCGGGGCCGGTCGAGATCACGCCCGATGAGATCGATTACATCTGCGCCGCCGCCAATCTCTATTTCGAGACTCCCGTGACTCCGGACGACGTGGTGTGGACCTACGCCGGCATCCGCCCGCTGTTCGACGACCACGCCGTGAACGCGAGCGAGGTCACCCGCGACTATGCGCTGCACGTCGGTGCGGCTCCGGCGCCGATGCTCTCGGTCTACGGTGGCAAGATCACGACATACCGCAGGCTTGCCGAGCAGGCGGTGGACCTGTTAGCGGGGCCGCTTCGTAACAGTGGAACGCGCTGGACCGCCGACGCGCCCCTCCCCGGTGGCGACATCCCCAACGCGGACATCGCCGAATTCACCGCGCAATGCGCCGCGCGCTACTCATGGCTGCCGGAGGCGCTGCTTCGTCATTTCGTGCGGCATTACGGTACCGAGATGCACGTGCTGCTCGACGGGCGCAGCAGCGTCGACGACCTGGGCGAGCACTTCGGGGCCGGGCTCTACGCGGCGGAGGTCGCGTATCTGGTCGAGCACGAGTGGGCCCGGACCGCAGACGACATCCTGTGGCGGCGCACCCGCAAGGGCCTCGGCGTCTCCGCAGGCGGCGCAGACCGGCTGCAAACGTACCTTCAGGCGAGGTGCGTCAAACGATAATGCTGCGCGCGACGGGACCCCGCCGCGAGGTAAGTCTCAACCGCCGCTGCGATCTCGGCTGGCGACCTTCTCGCCCTTGACGTAGACCGCCCGCACGGCGCGGTCGTCGCCCAGCATCATCAGCGCGAACAGCGTGTCCTCCAGGCTCTCGGAGAGCTCGTTGCGGCCAGCCAGCACCGGTGTTGCGCACGGATCGAGGACGACGACATCGGCCCAGCGTCCGGCATCGAGCGTGCCGATCTCGCCATCGAGGCAAAGGCCGCGCGCATTGCCCAGGGTGGCAAGGTAGAACCCGTCAAAGGCGCTGAAGCTGCAGCCCTTCAGCCGGGCGATCTTGTACGCCTCGGCGAGCGTCTGGAGCAGGGAGTAGCTGGTACCGCCGCCGATGTCGCTGGCGACGCCCACTCTGACCGGACGTGGGGCCGCGTACAGATGCTCGATGTCGAACAGGCCCGAGCCCAGGAACGCGTTCGAGGTCGGGCAGTGGACCACCAGCGAGCCCGCGTCGTGCAAGGCCTGGCACTCGCGTTCCGAGAGGTGGATGCCGTGAGCGAAGACGGAGGTTTCGCCCACGAGGCCGAACCGCTCATAGACGTCGGTGTAGTCCTTCGACCAGGGGAACAGCCGCTGCACCATCTCGATCTCGGCAGCGCTCTCCGAGAGATGCGTATGGAGCAGGCAGCCGGGATGATCCGCCAGAAGCTCGCCGGCGAGCCGAAGCTGCTCCTCGCTCGACGTGATGGCGAACCGCACCGTGAGCGCGTAGCGCAGGCGCTGGACCCCGTGCCACGATGCGATGAGTTCCGCGCTCTCCCGTGCGCTTGCTTCGGCCTCCTGGGTCACGGCGTCGGGGGCGTTGCGGTCCATCATGGTTGCGCCCGTGATCAGGCAGAGGCCCCGCCGCTGCGCGGCCCGAAACAGGCAGTCCGCCGCCTGCCCGTGCACCGAGGAGAAGACCAGGGCACTGGTGGTGCCGTGGCTCACGAGCTTGTCGAGAAAGCGCTCCGCGGCCGCTGCGGCATGGTCCTCGGAGGCGTACTGGGCTTCCTCATTGAAGGCGAAGCGATCCAGCCATTCGAGCAGGTCGTGCGCGGGCGCCGCCAGCATGCGGTGCTGCGGGAAGTGCACGTGCGCGTCGATCAAACCGGGCAGGATGACCGAGCCGTCATAGCTCTCGCACGGAGCCGCGGCATGCGCCGACGGCAGGTCGGCGAAGGCACCGTACCATAGGATTTGGCCCTGGCTGCAGAGGGCCACCGCGCCGTCCTCGTGGCTCTGCACCGCCCGGTCGGGTCCGACGACACGGGGGTCGTCCCTGAAGCTCAGCGTGCGGCCGCGCAGGACCTGCGCCGCGGCATCGGCGCCCGCCCTCATCCCGCGACCCGATCCTCGATACGGAAGCGCATGATGCGGCAGACATTGTCGGTCGCGTTATCCAACTCCGCCTCCCGACCGTTGGCGCTCCGCTCCTCGAAGGCGGCGAGGATCATCGCCGCTGTCGCGCCCTTGACCGCGAAGATGAAGGGGATATCGAAGCGCTCCTTGTAGGCGGCATTGAGCGCGGTGAAGCGCTCGAACTCCTCGGGCGTCAGCCGGTCGAGGCCTGCGCCCGCCTGCTCCTTGCGGGAGTCCTCGCTCAGGTCGCCGGCGATCGCCGCGCGGCCGGCGAGGTCCGGATGCGCGCGCAGCACCGCCAGGCGCTCGTCCCGCGTCGCGCCGCGCAGGGCGGCGGCAAAGGCATCGACGACCGCGTCCCGGTCGGCAAACGGGCGGGCGCCGGCGGCGCGCCCGGCGACCCAGGGCGAATGCTCCGCCACGTCGCCAAACGCGGCGGTGAACTCGGCTACGGCCATCCGGTTGAGATCGTCGATGGAAAGGACCATGCCTGCCGTCCTGCCGCCCTTCGCCTTATCGGTTGTCGTCGATCCAGGCGCCGAGCCGATCGCGCTCCTCGTCCGTCATCTCGGTCTCGTCGCCGAGCGGCATGGTGCGGGTCTGGACCGTGAATTTGTCCACCAGTTCCGCGTGTCGGTGCAGATCGTCGATGGTCTCCAGCACGATGTCCTTGGGCGGCGTGTCGAAGCTCTCGTGAGTCGGACTCGCGGCGTGGCAGGACAGGCAGTGCTTGTCCACGATGGTCATGACCTCCACGTCCGAAACATCGAGGTCTGCCGTCACCCGCTGCTGTGGCGAAGTCATCCATACCGCCGCGGCCAAGGCGACCAGCATGACCGGCAAGGTCCAGGCAAAACCGGCGAACGGCGCGCCCGCCTCGTGACGGATGAAGGCGTGGCGCAGGGCAGCGCCGCCGACGATGACGAAGGCGACGATCAGCCAGGCGTGCGGGTGCGCCGACAGCATCGGGTAGTGCCCGCCCACCATGGTCACGAGCACGGGCAGCGTCAGGTAGGTGTTGTGGACCGAGCGCTGCTTGCCGATGGCGCCGTATTTCGCATCCGGCTCCCGCCCCTCCAGCAGGGCCTTGGTGATCTTCTTCTGGTTGGGAATGATCACCGCGAACACGTTGGCCGCCATGAGTGTGCCGATGAAAGCGCCGACATGGATCAACGCGGAGCGGCCGGAGAACACGTTGGTGTAGAGGTAGGCCGCCAGGAGAACCCACACGAATGTCGCGATGGCGAGCAGGGTCGGCCGCGTGCCGATGGGCGAGCGGCAGAGGCCGTCATAGACGAACCAGCCGACCGCCAGGCTCCCCACCGAGATGCCGACCGCGTGCAGGGGCTCGAGCTCCAGCACCGCCGGGTCGATCATCCAGGTGCCGGCGCTGAGGTAGAACTGCACGATCAGGAGCAGGAAGCCGGTGAACCAGGTCAGATAGGCTTCCCACTTGAACCAGACCAGGTCGGTGGGCAGCTCCTTCGGCGCGACGGTGAACTTCTCGACGTGGTAGAAGCCGCCGCCGTGCACCTGCCACGCGGTCCCCAGCACGCCCTCCTTCATCTTCTCGCGCTTCCTCAGCGCGACGTCGAGGGCGATGAAATAGAACGAGGTGCCGATCCAGCCGATGCCGGCGATCATGTGCGCCCAGCGGATCAGGAGATTGAGCCAGTCGAGGGCGAAGGCGGCCAAGCGCGTCTCTCCTCGCGCTCAGGTCAGCCGGCGCACCGGTCCGCCTCGCGGCAGAAACGGTGCGCCGGCCGGTATCGGTAACGGACTATTCAGGCAACGTGTCGTCGACGCCCTGGACGTACCAATTGATGCCCGCGAGCGTCCCATCGTCCATAACTTCGCCTTCGGCCACGGCCAGCGAGCCGTCCTGCTTGTACACAGGCCCGGCGAAGGGATTGAGCTCACCGGAGGCGATCGCGGCTGCCGTCTCCGCAGCCGCCGCGGCCACGTCATCCGGCATGTTGGTGTAGGGCGCCATCACCACCGTGCCCGCGGCCATTCCGGTCCATGTGTCACCCGACTCCCAGGTCCCGTCGAGCACCGCCTGGGCACGCTCGACGTAATAGGGGCCCCACTCGTCGATGATCGCCGTCAGCTGCGCCTTCGGCGCGAAGTGGATCATGTCGGAAGCCTGACCGAAGCCGAGCACGCCTTGCTCTTCGGCAATCTGCAGCGGCGCCGTCGAATCGGTGTGCTGGGTGATGATGTCCGCACCCTGGCCGATCAGCACCTTGGCGGCGTCGGCTTCCTTGCCGGGATCGAACCACGTGTTGACCCAGACCACCTTGAGCTTGAAGTCGGGGTTCACGGTCTGCGCGCCCAGGATGAACGCGTTGATGCCCATCACGACCTCGGGGATCGGGAAGGACGCGATGTAGCCGGCAATCCCGGACTTCGACATCTTTGCGGCGATCTGGCCGATGACGTAGCGGCCTTCGTGGAAGCGCGCGTTGTAGGACGCGACGTTCTCGGACTGCTTGTAGCCGGTCGCGTGCTCGAACTTCACGTCAGGAAAGCGCTTCGCCACCTTGATCGTCGGGTCCATGTAGCCGAAGGACGTGGTGAAGATCAGCCCGACACCCTGACGTGCCAGCCGCTCGATGGCGCGCTCGGCGTCCGGCCCCTCCGGCACGTTTTCGACGTACACGGTCTCGACCTGATCGCCCAGCGCTTCCTCGACCGCGAGGCGGCCCTGGTCATGAGCGTAGGTCCAGCCATGATCGCCGATGGGCCCGATGTAGATGAAGCCGACCTTGAGCTTGTCGTCGGCGGTCGCGGCACCCGCGGCGAACGTCATCGCCAGCGCGAGCGCGATCATTCCAATGAGCTTCTTCATGATGCCTCCTTTCACGTCAGCAAGTGTTTGTTCGGTGCAACGTTTCATTCCGCCAACGTTCATCGTAACGCGCCGGCGGCCGGCCGTCCCCCTCTACCTCTCTGGCGCGAAGGGTTGCCCGATCATTGCGGGCGTGTTCACCCGGATCAATGACCGGTTCCCTGAGATGATTACCAGCACCACTATCGTGACGAGGTAAGGCAGGGACGACAATAGCTGCGACGGGATTCCGACGCCGAGACCCTGGACGTAGAGGCCCATGATCCAGACCGTGCCGAAGAGATAGGCCCCGATCAGCAGACGCCCGGGCAACCAGGTGGAGAAGACCACCAGCGCGAGCGCGATCCAGCCGCGGCCTGCGCTCATGTTCTCGATCCATTGCGTGGTGTAGGCGAGCGCCAGGTATGCGCCGGCCAACCCCGAGCAGGCGCCGCCGAAGGCGATACAGGCGTAGCGCACCCTGACCACGCCGTAGCCCAGGGCATGGGCGGAGTGATGATTGTTGCCCACCGCATTGATGACGAGGCCGATCCGGGTGCGAAACAGCACGTAGCCCACGGCCGCGACCAGCGCGAGCGAGGCGTAGACCAGGATATCCTGTCCGAACACGATGGGCCCGATGAAGGGGATGTCGGTGAGCAGGGGGATGTAAATCGATTCGAGCTTCACCCCGGGCAGCCCCGTGAACCCCTCGCCGATCAAGCCGGACAGCCCCAGGCCCAGCAGCGTGAGTGACAGCCCGGTCGCCACCTGCGAGGTCATCAGGGTCTGGGTCAGGAAGGCGAAGAGCATCGACGTGGCGACGCCCGCGTAGAGCCCGACCAGGATGCCCACCAGCGCGGAGCCGGTCGTGTAGGCGGCGGCGAAGCTGCAGACCGCGCCCATGATCATCATGCCCTCGACGCCCAGGTTGAGGACGCCCGAGCGTTCCGTGACGAGCTCTCCGGTCGCCGCCAGCAGCAATGGCGTGGACGCCGTGATGATCGTCAGAATGACGGCTTCAAGGGCTTCCATCGACCGCCTCTCAGACCTCCTTTGCCATCGTCTCGTGCCGCGTCCCGGAGCTAAGGACGAATAGTAACAACGCCCCCTTCTCGTCATGGCCGGGCTTGTCCCGGCCATCCACGACAGCACATCGGTCTCGCCCGGCGACCGTGGATGCCCGGAACGAGTCCGGGCATGACGGTAGAAGGTAGACGTTACTCATGGGCATTTCCGGAACGCGACATCAGTTGCGGACGAGCCTGATGCGGTAACGGATCAGCGTGTCGCAGGCCAGGATGAGGAACAGCAGCATGCCCTGGAACACCTGCGTCGTCTTGTCAGAGATGCCGAGTATCACCTGCACCCCCTCTCCGCCCATGTAGCTGATCGCGAGCAGGACGCCCGCGAAGAACACGCCGATCGGGTTCAGGCGACCGAGAAAGGCCACGATGATCGCGGTGAAACCGTAGCCCGGCGAAACGTGCGGTTGCAGCTGCCCGCTCGGGCCCGCGACTTCGCAGATGCCGGCCAGCCCCGCGAGAGCGCCTGACAGCATGAAGCAGAACAGGACCACCCGCTTCCCCTTGAAACCGGCGAACGAGCCGGCGCGCGGCGAGGTGCCGACGACGCGGATCTCGAATCCGCGCAGCGTCCGTCCCATCATGAATGCGACGACGATGACCGCGGCGATCGCGAAGAGAGCGCCGATATGCACCCGTCCCTCGCCCAGAGGCGGGATGACTTGCCAGCCCTCGAACAGTATGGACTGAGGGAAATTGTAGCCGTCCGGGTCCCGCCAGGGCCCCCGTATCAGCCAGTCCAGCAGCAACTGGGCAACGTAGACCAGCATCAGGCTGGTCAGGATCTCGTTGGCGGAGAACCGATTCTTCAGGAACGCCGGGATCGCAGCAAAGAGCGCACCGCCCGCGATGCCGAGAACGAGCATGAGGATCAGGACCAGCGGCGACTGCCAGTCGGGGAAATAGATCGGGATGGAGGCGCCGATCAGGGCGCCCATCGTAAGCTGCCCCTCCGCACCGATGTTCCAGACGTTGGCGGTGTAGCAGACGGCGAGGCCGACGCCGATCAGGATGAGCGGCGCGGCCTTGACGATCACCTCTTCGATGGACCAGGCGCTGGTCAGCGGGTCGATGAAGTAAATGTAGAGCGCTTCGCCGGGATCGAACCCCAAGGCCACGAACATGATGGCGCCGAGCGCGAGCGTGATGCCGATCGCCAGCACAGGCGACAGAAACGCCATCAGCGTCGAACGCTGGCTGCGCCTTTCCAGCCTGAGGATCACGCCTCCGCCTCGCGCCCGTCATCCCGGCCGGCTCTCTCGTGGGTGCCCGCCATCAGCAGGCCGATCCGTTCCGAGCTGAGCTCGCCCGCCGGATAGGCTTCCGAAAGCTCGCCTCGCGAGATCACCGCGATGCGATCTGCGATCTCGAAGACTTCGTCGAGATCCTGGCTGATCATCAGAACCGCGGAGCCGCTCCGTGCCATGTCGACCAGGGACTGGCGAATGAACGCCGCCGCACCCGCATCGACTCCCCAGGTCGGCTGATGCACCACCAGGATGCTGGGCCTGCGGTCCAGCTCGCGGCCGACGACAAACTTCTGCAGGTTGCCGCCGGAGAGAGCGCTCGCTTCCGGATCGGTCAGATTCTTGCGCACGTCGTAGTGCTCGGCGACCCTGGCCATCACGTCTTTCGCCGCGGTGCGGTTGATCAGGCCGTTGCGCACGACACCTCCCCCCACGCCGTGATGCGTGAGTACGACGTTCTCGGACAGCGGCAGGTCTGAAATGGCGGCGTGGCCGACGCGCTCTTCCGGCACGAAGGCGGCATCGCGCCGACGCCTCTGCGTGATGGTCTCGCGGCCGCAGGGCTCGCCCGCCAGCTTGACCGCGTCCGCGGCCTTGCTCGTCCGTTCGCCGGAGATGGCATCGAAGAGCTCCGACTGGCCGTTGCCCGCGACACCCGCCACAGCGACGATCTCGCCCGAATGCACCGCGAGATCGACGCTCTTCAACGCAACGCCGAAGGGGTCGTCGGTCGGCATGGAGAGGCCGTCGAGCTCGAGCAGCGGCGCGCCGGTTGCCGCACCGCTCCCTGACTGGAGCGCCGCGACATCGGTGCCGATCATGTGCCTGGCGAGGGACGCGGCGGATTCCTGCTGCGGATCGACCCGCGCCACCAGGCGCCCCAGGCGCAGGATCGTCGCGTCGTGGCAAAGGCGTTTCACCTCTTCCAGGCGGTGGGAGATGTAGAGCACCGCGCAGCCTTCGCCGGCCAAGCGCTCCAGGGTGACGAAGAGCTGATCAGCTTCCTGCGGCGTCAGGACCGCGGTGGGTTCGTCCAGGATCAGCAGGCGCGGCTCCTGCAAGAGGCAGCGCACGACCTCGATGCGCTGGCGTTCGCCCACCGAAAGGTCCGCAACGAGCGCATTGGGCCGAAGCGGCAGGCCGTAGTCGGCGGAGACCGTCTCGATCCGCCCGGCCAGCGCCGTCATGTTCCTCTCCCCTTTCAGGGCAAGGGCGATGTTCTGCGTGACGGTCAGCGCATCGAACAGCGAGAAGTGCTGAAACACCATGCCGATGCCCAGCTCCCGCGCCGCGGCCGGATTAGAGATCGTTACCGGAGACCCATTCCAGAAGAGCTCTCCCGACGTGGGCTGCAGGGCGCCGTAAATGATCTTTACCAGGGTGGACTTGCCGGCGCCGTTCTCGCCCAGTAGCGCGTGGATCTCGCCGGGCTTCAGGCTCAGGGAGACATCGTCATTGGCCCGCAAGTCGCCGAACAGCTTGACGATATTGAGGGCTTCGAGAATGTACGCGCCCGCAGCCGCCCCGTTACCGTTATCCGATCCCATCGCGCTGATGCTCATCCATCCGGGTCCCGCAGTGCGGGCCCCTAGGACGAAACCTCAGTGCTGTGCGCCGCAACGGCCATGGAGTCGCTGCGGCGTAGCAGGTCCGCGACCACCGACGCGGCGATGGCCGCCGGCCGCTTCGATTCGATACCGTCGATGCCGATGGGGCAGACCAGCCGCTCGATATCCTCGTCTCCGAGGTCCGCTTGCCGCATTCGGCTGACGAAGCGGGCCTTCTTGGAGGCCGAGCCGATCAGGCCGACATAGCCGAAGCGCCGTGCTTGCAGCGCCGCCAGGACGACGTCGAAGTCGATCGCGTGGCTGTGGGACATCACCAGCACGAACGCGCCATCGGGCACCGCGTCCAGCTCGGCCGCCGGTTCCGCCGCCACCACGACACGCACGTCGCCCGGCACGATGGAAGGAAACTCGTCCTTGCGCGGATCGATCCACACCACGCTGAAGTCGAGCGGTGCGAGCGCGATGATCATGGCGCGCCCGACATGGCCGGCGCCGATGAGCGCCAGAACCTGCTTCTGCGTCCCGAAGCTCTCCAGCAGGCGTCCGTCGGCCGCCAGCAGGCTGTCTTCGCCGTCTGGGGATTCGCGATTCAGAATGGTCCGCTCCACGCACCGCTCGCCGATGCGGCCCTCGGTGGCGAAGGGCCCCGACTTCTCGGCTTCGGCGAGCGCCTGCACCTCGGCGGCCCGTCCAGGCGTGAACACTTCAAGCAGGACGCGCACCGAGCCGCCGCAACACTGGCCGAGATCGGGGCCGAGCGCCATGCGGGCTACGTCCACCGGCGGAGCCTCCCCGCCCGTGCAGCCCTTGGCCAAGGCCGCGCGGGCGCGCTCGATCGCCTGCCATTCCAGTGTGCCGCCGCCGATCGTGCCCGCGAACGAGCCGTTCTCCAGCACGACCATGCGCGCGCCGGGCTCGCGCGGTGCCGACCCCTTGGCCTCGACGATGCTGACCAGGGCGCAGTTCTGCTCATCGCGGAGCGCCCGGCCGATGGTCGCCCAGGTCTTCATGTCATTGCCTCAGGCATCCCGCATGGAGCGGATCGCGCGCATGATCGCTTCGGGAGTTGCCGGCGCGTCGAGCGTCGGAACCCGTCCGGGATTGAGGCTGGCGATGGCGTTCGAGATCGCCGAGAACACCGATATCGCCAGCATTAGGGGCGGCTCGCCCACCGCCTTCGAGCGATAGATGGTCGCTTCCCTGTTGCCCTTGGACTTCCACAACGCAACCCTGAAGTCCTCCGGCACGTCGCTCGCGACCGGTATCTTATAGGTGGACGGCGCATGAGTCGTGAGCCGTCCCGTCTCATCGAACACCAGCTCTTCGGTGGTGAGCCAGCCCATGCCCTGCACGAAGCCGCCCTCAATCTGGCCGATGTCGATTGCGGGGTTCAGCGAATTGCCGACATCGTGCAGGAGGTCCACCCGGTCCACCCGCATCTCGCCGGTGAGCGTGTCGATCGTCACCTCCGAGCAGGCGGCGCCATAGGCGAAGTAGAGAAACGGACGCCCGCTCGCCGCGGCTCGATCCCAGGTGATCTTGGGCGTCGCGAAGTAACCGGTCGAAGACAGCGAGACCCGTTCGAGGAAGCAGGTCTTCGCCAGCTCGGCGAAGGAGATGTCCTGCCCGCCGACTGTCACCATGCCCCCGGCGAAGCGAACTTGTGCCTTGGGCACCTGATAGAGCTTGCCGGCCAGCGCGGCCATGCGGTCCCTGATCGTGCCGGCCGCCCGCTTCGCCGCCATGCCGTTGAGATCGGAGCCGGACGACGCGGCGGTCGGCGTGGTGTTGGGCACCATGTCGGTCTTCGTCGCGGTGATCCTCACTTGCGCGAAGTCGATGCCGAACTCCTCCGCCACCACCTGCGCAACCTTGGTGTGGAGCCCCTGCCCCATCTCGGTGCCGCCGTGATTCACCAGCACGGAGCCATCGGTATAGACGTGCACGAGCGCGCCCGCCTGGTTGAGGTGCTTCAGCGTGAAGGCGATCCCGAACTTCACGGGCGTGAGAGACATCCCCTTCCTGAGAAACCGATTGGCCCGGTTGAAGGCCGCGATGCCCGTGCGCCGCGCCCGGTAGTCGCTGGTCCTCTCGAGCTCACGCACCAGCTGCGGCAGGATGTTGTCGCCGACCTTCATGCCATAGGGCGTGACGTCCCGCCCCCGGCCGTAGAGGTTGCGCTTGCGTACGTCCAATGGGTCGAGGCCGAGCCTGCAGGCGATGTCGTCCATCGTCCGCTCGGCCAGCATCATGCCCTGCGGCCCGCCGAACCCCCTGAACGCCGTGTTCGAGACCGTATCGGTCCTGATCCGCCGCGAGAGAATCCGCGCGCTCGGATAGAAGTATGCGTTGTCGGCATGGAACATGGCCCGGTCGCAGACGGCCATGGAGAGATCGGCCGAGTAGCCGCAGCGGGCATTGAGCGCGCCGTCCACCGCCAGCAGCCTGCCCCGCTCGTCGCAGCCGTAGCTGTAGTCGACCCTGAAGTCGTGGCGCTTGCCGGTCATGACCATGTCGTCGTCGCGGTCGAGGCGGATCTTGGCGGCGGAGCCGGTCACGCTGGCTGCGAGCGCGGCGAGGCAGGCCCACTGTGCTGCCTGGCTTTCCTTGCCGCCGAAGGCGCCGCCCATGCGCCGGCATTCGCACACCACGTCCGAATCCGGCTTCCCCAGCATGGCGGCCACGAGATGCTGGATTTCCGAAGGATGCTGCGTCGACGAGACGACGTGCATCGCACCGTCCTCGCCAGGGAGCGCCAAGGCGATCTGCCCTTCGAGATAGAAGTGCTCCTGTCCGCCCACGTGGAGCGATCCCGACGCGGTATGCGTGGCCTGCTTCATCTCCGCCTGGGGCTCGCCGCGCAGGAACTGGTAGTCGGGCAGGATCGTCTCGCCCGAGGCGAGGCCGGCCTCGACCGAAACACGGGGCGTCTCTTCCTCGACCGCGATGCGTGCCAGGCGGCTCGCGCGGCGCGCCTCGTCCCGGCTGCGCGCCGCCACCGCGAAGACCACCTGCCCGTGAAAGGCGATGCGGCTCTCGGCGAGGATCGGGTCGTCGCCGAAGACCGGGCTGCAGTCGTTCTTTCCCGGAATGTCGGCGGCGGTCAGGACTGCCACGACGCCTGGCGCGGCGCGTACCGCATCGAGGTCGAGCGCGGTGATCCGGCCGCGCGCGGCCTGCGCGGCATGGCCGGGTGCGACATGAACCAGCGCCGCTGGCTCGGGCACGTCGTCGATGAAGCGGGCCGTGCCCTGCACGTGCCCGCGCGCGCTATCGTGGGCGAGCGCCCGCCCGACCGAGCCGTTGCCGCCGCCCGGCGCGGGCCGCTCCTCTTGAGCAGCAGCCTCAGGCGGCACGCTCGGTGTCCTCCGGCCGCAGGCCCAGAATCCGGGTCGCGGCACTCGCCTCGCCGCCCGCCTCGTGCAGGGCCTTGCGCAGCAGCGCCTGCGCCGTCTCCAGCCGGTACCGGGCGCTGGCCCGCATGTCGTCGATGGGCTGGAAGTCCATTGCCAGCGCCTCGCAGGCAGCCTCCCAGTCGTCCGGGTCGTCAAGCCGCAGGCTCTTGAGGGCCGCTTCCGTGGCCGCGGCCCGTTTCGGCGTGGCCGCCATGCCGCCGAAAGCAACGCGTGCGCCCGTGACGCGGCGCCCCTCCAAGGTGAACCTGAACGCGCCCAGCAGAGCGGAGATGTCCTGATCGAAGCGCTTGGAGATCTTGTAGCAGCGGAAGACCTCGCCGGCCCCAAGGCGCGGCACGTCGATCCCGGTCACGAACTCGCCGGCCGCCCGGTCCTGCTTGCCGTAGTCGATGAAGAAGTCCTCGAGCGGCAGGGACCGCGTCGCCTCGCCCCGGCGCAGGTGCAGCGTCGTGCCGAGCGCGATCAGCGCAGGCATCGAATCGCCGATCGGGGAGCCGTTGGCGATGTTGCCGCCAAGCGTCCCCACCGAGCGCACCTGTTTGCCGCCGAAGCGGCGGAACAGCTCGACGAGATCGGGATCGATCGCCGCCATGGCGGGCTCGGCGCGCGCGCAGGTGACAGCGGCGCCGATATGGAAGCCACGCTCGGTCTCACGCATGTCCGACAGACCGGCCACCCGCCCCACATGGATGATCTTCGGCAAGGCCTGCATCTGCTTGGTGATCCACAGCCCGACATCCGTGGCGCCCGCAACCAGCGTGGCGTCCGGGTGCCGCGCGTAAAGCCGGGCCAGGGCATCGACCGTGGCCGGCGCCGCAAGGAAGCCCGTCGCCTCGTCGCCGATAAAGAGGTCCTCGCCATCGTCGAGCGCCGCCAGACTCTCGGCGGTGGCCGCACTCCGCGCCGCAAAAGTGTCGCGCGGCGCTCCGGTGCAAACCTCCAGCGCGGCATCGACGATCGGCCGGTAGCCGGTACAGCGGCACAGATTGCCGGCGAGCGTGTCGTTCACCGCCTGCCGGTCCGGGCGCCCGCCGGCGTGGTAGAGCGTGAACAAGCTCATCACGATGCCCGGCGTGCAGAAGCCGCACTGGTTGCCGTGATGCCTGAGCACCGCGTCCTGCACCGGGTGCAACGCACCGTCCGGGCCGGCCAGGTCCTCCACCACGACCAGCTCCTTGCCGTCGATCATGCCCAGCAGGCATATGCAGGCATTCACCGGCGCGTACTCCAGCCTGCCGTCCCGCAGGGTGCCGAGCGCCACGGTGCAGGCGCCGCAGTCGCCTTCGGCGCAGCCCTCCTTGGTGCCGCAGGCTTGGCGGCGCAGCCGCAGAAAGTCGAGGAGGGTCTCGTTAGGCCCCACCTCGGTCAGCGAGACGACCTCGCCGCGGTGGAGAAACCGGACCGACGAGCGCGTCATGCGTCAGCTGCCGCGATATGTGGAATAGCCATAGGCGGAAAGTAGCAGCGGGACGTGGTAGTGGCCTTGCGGATCCGCGACACCGAAGCGCACCGGCACGACATCGAGAAACGGCGGTTCGGGAAGCGGCCCCCCAGCGTGCTTCCGATAGTCGCCCGCCATGAAGCGCAGCTCGTAGGTGCCGGCGGCAAACGCGTCGCCTTCCAGCAAGGGGCCCTCGATCCGGCCGTCGTCGTTCGTCACGACTGTCTTGATCCGTTCTTCCGCCACGCCGTCCACGCGCCAGAGCTCCAGCGTCAGTCCCCGCGCCGGCGTGCCCAGCGTCAAGTCAAGCACATGTGTCGTCAACCGCCCGATGGGTCTCCACTCCTCGGCTGCCGAAGCCGCTATATCGTTTGTTCAAGACAACCAGTGATTGTCTACAATTTTATGAGGTCGCAAAAGAACGGCAATTCGCGAGCCGGTATATCAATTCGCGCAGGTTGCAGAGCGCCGGCACGGTCTTGCCATCGCCGTGAGACCCGCTCCTGCGCTGGCCTGTGGCCAGGTCGTTGCCATGCCGTTCTGCCGCTTTCGGCAGGTCCTCTGCCGTCCGCGCATAACATTTTCCAATCGACTCCATTCAAGAGTCCGTCTGGCAGCAATGGCTCGGGCACGTCGCAGCTCACCTTCACCTGGTCGGTGGCCAAGGGCGACAACGACCCGGACGGGCTGGGGTTCGTGTCCCTCGACATCAACGGCGGCACTATCCGGGACGAGGGTCACGAATTCGTACTGGCAAGCCTGTCGACCAGGCGCTCAAGTGCCGCGATCCGGGCCTCGTACTCCTGGATTGTGCTGGCCGCCTCGGCGTCCTCGTCGAAGGCGCCGGCCTCGTACTTGTCCACCCAGATCCTGATCAGGGTGCGGGACAGGTCGTGGCGGCGCGCCAGGCCGTGGAGCGTCTCGCCGGCGAGATACTCCTGCCCGACCTGGCGCTTGAAGGCGATGCGGTGGGTGCGGTGGGTGCGGTGCTTGGCCATGGGCGTCGATCCTTCGAATGCCCGGCACACCGGTCAAATCAATTCAATCCGCCTGTCCGACTACGGCCGCTGTTCCTCGTCGGTGTCGATCGTGTCGCCGGATGCAGGCTCCGAGCGAACAGGAACGCAGAAGAAGAAGGCGAAACCCAGAGACAGGGCTGCCGTGATGGAAGCAGCCACGAAAACGATGTCGAGCGCTTCCCATAGCGCGACGCCGAGGGAGTCCAGCAACTCCTGCGCCAGCGCCGCGCCGTCGGCGCCGGACGTCGCCAGGTCAGACCTCAGCCGGTCCGCCGTGGCGGAATCGACCAGGGCCCGGGGGTCGTTCTGCAATTCTTCGAACTGGCCGACGGCAAGCGCGGCTTTCACAGCTTCAGGCACGACCTCCTCCAGGCTCGAAGAGAATCGTGTTGCCAGCACGACGCCAAGCACTGCCAAGCCCACCACCCCGCCGACCGACCGGTAGAACTGCAAGGCCGACGTCGCCACGCCCACGATGGCGAACGGAACGTGATTCTGCACGCCGATGGACAGCGTCACCACGATGCCGCCGATCCCGATCCCTGCGGTCACAATATAAATCAGGCTCAGCACAACGCCGGTCGTGGCGTCCAGCGTGGAAAGAAGGAACAGTCCCACTGTCATGAGCGCCGCACAGATCACTGCCTGGATCCGGTACAAGCCGGTGGTTCTGGAAAGGACTTGTCCCGCTACGATCCCGCCCACAACCATGCCCAGCAACATCGGGGCGAGCAGGGCGCCGCTTTGCGCAGCCGAGAATCCAAATGCCACCTGGAATAACAGGGGTAGGAACAAGACGCTTCCATACAGACCGAAGCTGAGCAGCAACATGATGACGACGGAAAGACTGAATACAGGATCTGCATAGAGTGAGAGGGGCACGAGCGGCGACCTGGCCCGTGCTTCGACTGCAATGAAAACTCCGCTCATCGCCAGTGAGAACAGCAGCATGCCGAGGACGAGCGGTGATCCCCATTCGTACTGCACTCCCCCTGAAGACAGGGCGATCAGCAGGGGCGGGACGGCGAGGGCGAGCGCGATCATGCCGATGAGATCGAGATCGCGATTCTCGGGAAGGGAGACCGGCTTCGGAAATACCTTCGCCGTCAACAGAAGCACAGGAATGGCGGCCAGACCGAGCACCAGGAATACCCATTGCCACGACAGGGCATCGGCAAAAAAGCCGCCGAGCATTGGCCCGACCACGAAGGACGCGCCGTAAACGGCGCTCAGAAGCCCATGAGACTTGCCCCGTTCTGTCGGCGGAAAGAGATCGGCGACAGACACGTAGCAGCAGGTCATGATTGCGCCGCCGCCGACGCCCTGCACCGCGCGGTAAATCACGACCTGTGTCATCGATTCGCTGAAGCCCAGAAGGAACGAGCCGACAGCAAATACCGCCAGGCCCAGCAACAGGAATCTTTAGGGTTGAGCAGGTTCGCGAGAGCGAGCCTGG
>JAJEEP010000158.1 GCA_022820945.1 Alphaproteobacteria bacterium
TATGGGGTGGAAATCCTCGAACCGCCCTATCCGCACATCGCAGATCCGCAGAAATCTGCGATGCTTCTGGGGTAAGAAAAGTCTCGGGTCAGCTGGAGCCCTTGATCACCAAGGGATTCACGACAGCGCACACGCCTCTCATAGACTTACGCACTGTAAAACCGCTGTCATGCGTTGGCGGGCAGAGGACGATGGGTCGGTCAATTACCGTCAGCTACGCCCGCAGCACCGCGTTCGGCGCTGAATGCGAGCGCGTTTACTGCTTGATCCACCAGTTCCGAGATTATCTCGCTCGTCGATTGTTCCGACGTTACCATTCCGACACTTTGGCCGGCCATGAGGGAGCCGCTCTCGACATCGCCCTCGATCGCGGCCCGGCGCAGCGCACCGGCCCAAAAGTGCTCGATGGCAAGCCGTGCGGCGCCGAGTTCCAGCTCGCCCTGGCGATAGCGCGCGATGGTCTCCCGCTGAAACGCCTCGAACCGCTCGGTCGCCTTGTTGGCGACGGCGCGCACCGGGATTACCGGAAAATCGGGGTCGATCTGCACCGAGAGCCGCGCATCGCGCGCATTGGCCCGGATCATCGCCTGCTTGAAGCGGGGATGAGCAATCGATTCAGTTGCGCAGACAAAGCGCGTGCCGAGCTGACAACCGGCGGCGCCCATCGCCAGATAGAGCGCGACCGCATCGCCGCGCCCGATGCCACCGCCGACGAAGATCGGCACCTGGTCGAAGTGGGGGAGTACCTCCTGGGCCAGCACGTTGGTGGAGACCGGGCCGATGTGCCCGCCCGCCTCCATGCCTTCGACAATGAGCGCGTCGATGCCCTGCTTGGCGAGCCTGCGGGCAAGCGGCAGCGTCGGGGCGAAGGCGACGACGCGGGTGCCGGCCTGCTTCAGCGTCTCGACGGTCCGCTTTGGCGGTATGCCGCCGGCCAGCACCACGTGGCCCACACGCCGCTCGACGCAGGTCGCGACGAGTGCATCGAGCTCCGGGTGCATGACGATGATGTTGACCCCGAAGGGCTTGTCGCAGCGCTCGTAGACGCCGTCGATCTCCGCCGCGAGCTGATCCGGAGCGAGCGAGCCGCAGGCCACCACGCCGAAGCCGCCGGCGTTGGAGATCGCGGCCACCAGGTTCCGCTCGGAAACCCACGACATCGCCCCGCCCATGATCGCATAGCGGGTGCCGAGGAACGCCCGCCCCCGCGCCCAGTAGGCATCGAGCCGCTGGAGCGCGCTGGAGCGCGCCTCAGGGCTCACGGTCGTCCAGCCCGTAGGCCGCGTGCAGGGCGCGGACGGCGAGCTCGGTGTAGTCCTCGGAAACAAGCACGCTGATCTTGATCTCCGAGGTCGAGATCACCTGAATGTTGATGCCCTTCTGGGCAAGCGCCGCGAACATCGTCTGCGCCACCCCGGCGTGGCTGCGCATGCCGACGCCGATCACCGAGACCTTGACCACGCTCTGATCCGCCACCAACCGCTCGTAGGCGACGACACTCCTCACCTCCTCGAGGATCGCGATCGAACGGTCCAGATCGGCCTCAGCGACCGTGAAGGTCATGTCCGTGGTGCCGTCGGCGGAGATGTTCTGCACGATCATGTCGACGTTGACGTTGCCGTCCGCCAGCGGCCCGAAGATGGCCGCCGCGACGCCGGGCCGGTCGGCGACCCCCATCACCGTGATCTTGGCCTCGTCTCTGCTGTAGGCGATCCCGCTGACCCGCTCCTGTTCCACGATGTCGTCCTCATCGACCACGAATGTTCCGGGGGTATCGGCGAAGCTGGAGGCAACCTGAAGCGGCACCTGGTGCTTCATCGCCATCTCGACGGCGCGAATCTGCAAGACCTTGGCGCCGAGCGAGGCGAGCTCCAGCATCTCCTCGTAGGTGATCTTAGTCAGCTTGCGCGCCGTCGCAACGACGCGGGGGTCGGCAGTGAAGACGCCCTCCACGTCGGTGAAGATGTCGCAGCGGTCGGCGCCCAGCGCCGCGGCGAGGGCGACCGCCGAGGTATCGGTGCCGCCCCGGCCCAGCGTCGTGATCCGCCCGAGCGGGCCCAGGCCCTGGAAGCCCGCGACCACCGGCACCTCGCGCCGCCCGATGCGCCGGTGCAGCTCCTCCGTCTCGATCCCCTCGATCCTGGCGCGGCCGTGGCCGCCGTCGGTGCGGAGCGGGATCTGCCAGCCGAGCCAGGAGCGCGCCGTGACGCCGCGGTGCTGCAGCGCGAGCGCCAGCAGGCCTGCCGTGATCTGCTCGCCCGCGGCGGCGACCGTGTCGTATTCCCGCGCATCGTGGAGCGGCGCCGCCGCCCGGACCCAGGAGACCAGCTGATCGGTGGTGCCGGCCATGGCCGAGACCACGACCGCGATCTCGTCGCCGGCATCGAACGCCGCCTTGACCCGATCGGCGACGGCGTTGATGCGGTCGAGGTCGGCCAGCGACGTGCCGCCGTATTTGTGAACGGTGAGTGCCATCGGATGGGACGCGTCCGCGCCGGAGAGGCGACGCTTGCCGGTCGTGGAGACGCCCCTACATACTGGCTCAGCCGTGGCCGCGCAAGACGGCGGCCGGGCCGGAGAGGAACGCGATGATGGCCCAAGAGGGGTGCCGGCCGGAAGCGTCGGAGCCGGGCGCGGAGCCCGCGGCCGACCCCAGCGTCGACCCGGCGGAGATCGAGCGATTCGCCGCGCTCGCCGAGCGCTGGTGGGACCGCCACGGCGCCTTCCGCGCGCTCCACGCGCTGAACCCGGTGCGCATCGCCTACGTGCGTGATGCGCTGGTGGCCGAAAGAAAGCCCGGCGCCCGTAACGGCGCGGCAGCATCGCTCAAGCCTCTGGCCGGCCTCAAGCTCCTCGATGTCGGCTGCGGCGGCGGCCTGATGGCCGAGCCCCTATGCCGGCTCGGCGCCGACGTGGTCGCCATCGACGCGGCGAAGGCCAACGTCCGCGCCGCGCGTCATCACGCCGAGGAACAGGGGCTCGCCATCGACTACCGCCACGCCACGGCGGAAGCGCTAGCGGCGGACGGCGAGCGTTTCGACGGCGTGCTGGCGCTGGAAATCGTCGAGCACGTGGCCGATCTCGACGTCTTCGCCGAGGCCTGCGCGAGCCTGGTCGAGCCCGGCGGAACGTTCGTCGTGGCGACGCTCAACCGGACGCTCGCGGCCTATGCGCTGGCCATCGTGGCGGGCGAGCGGATCCTCGGCTGGCTGCCGCCCGGCACGCACGACTGGTCGCGCTTCGTGCGCCCGGCCGAGATGGTGCGCCTGCTGCGCCGCCAGGGCCTCACCGTCGCCGACATGCGGGGCATGGTCTACAGCCCGCTCGCCGGCGGCTGGACCACGAGCCCTAACCTCTCGGTGAACTACATCGTCCACGCCAGGAAGCCCGGCGGCTGAGGGTAATGAGCAAATTGGAGGGGGGACAGGGGGAGGTGAGAATTGTTGGGGCCGGCTTGACCCAGTAAGGCGGAAACGCTCTACGCGTCGTGGCGGGGGACCCAGGGGACCTCGCCGATCTCGATCCCCTCTTCGGCGAGCTCGCCGACCTCCTCCTTGGTCGCATCGCCGTAGATGTTGCGGCGCTCGACCTCACCGTAGTGAATCTTGCGCGCCTCCTCGGGGAAACTCTCGCCCACATGGTCGAAATTCTGCTCGATGTAGGAGCGCATACGCCGCAGCGTCCCGATCGCGCGGGCCATCTCCGGCGGCGTCGGCTTGGGAGCGGGCGTCTGCGCCGGCGCAGGCTCGGGCTCGCCCCGCGCCCTGTTGTTGACCGCGATGTTGGGGGCCATCGGCGCCTTGGCGATCTCTACGTCGCCGCAATAGGGGCACGCGATCTCGCCCGCCTCCGCCTGCTGCTCGTAGGTCGCGGAGTCGGCGAAGTAGGCCTCGAACACGTGGTCCTTGCTGCACTTGAGGTCGAACACGATCATGGGCTGCGCCCGGCTCGCTGCCGCGGTCATTGCAACGTACCATAAAACCCCGAATCCACACGAAAATCCAATTGGGCCCGCAGCCAGTACCGCCATGCACAGCCACCGCTCACGCGTCCCCTCCCCCTGGGTCGTCCGCCATGCGGGCCTGATCGCCGAAGGCAACCACGTCCTCGATCTCGCCTGCGGCGGCGGCCGGCACACGCGCTATCTGCGCGAGCGCGGCCTGCGGGTCACGGCCATCGACATCGACACCTCGGGCCTCGCCGACCTCGCCGACGATCCCCTGGTCGAGATCGTCGAGATGGACCTGGAGCGCCCCGGCGCCGAACCGCTTGGCCGTCGCCGGTTCGATGCCGTGGTGGTGACGGATTATCTGTTCCGCCCGCTAATGGTCCCACTCGCGGATAGCCTGAAGCCGGGCGGGGTCTTCCTCTACGAGACCTTCGCCGTGGGCAACGAGCGCTTCGGCCGCCCGCGCAACCCGGATTACCTGCTGCAGCGCGGCGAGTTGCTTGCGCTCGCCGCAGGCCGTCTCACGGTCGTCGCCTACGAGCACCGCGCGGTCCCGTCGCCCAATCCGAAGATCGTGCAGCACCTCTGCGGGCGGAGCGAGCCCCCGCCGCTTGAGCGATAGGCAAAGAATTCGCCGGCTTTAGCCGGCGGCGCGGCGGGGTTCCTGTTCAGAACTGGCGGGCGGCAGGAAGTCGCGGTCGTGCGCCAGCGCTGGGATCGCGGCGCGCACCTTCTCCACGCGCGCAAGCTCGAGATCGGCCGTGATAATGCCGACGCCCTCCCCGGCATCGGCCAGCACCTCGCCCCAGGGATCGACGATCAGCGAGTGGCCGTAGGTCTTGCGGTCACCGGAGTGGTTGCCCCACATGCAGGGAGCGATCACGAAGCAGCCGCTCTCGATGGCGCGCGCCCGCATCAGGATGTGCCAGTGCGCTTCGCCCGTGTGCTTGGTGAAGGCTGCCGGCACGGTGATGAGGCGCGCACCGGCGTGCGCCAGCGCCCGATAGAGCTGCGGGAAGCGCAGGTCGTAGCAGACGGTCATGCCGAGGCCGCCCCAGGGGGTCTCCGCCACCACCGCCTGCCCGCCGGGGCGGAAGGCGTCGCTCTCGCGGTAGACCTCGCCGTTGGGCAGGTCCACGTCGAACATGTGGATCTTGTCGTAGGTCGCGACGATCGTGCCTGCGGGGTCGATCAGGACCGAGCGGTTGGCGATCCGGCCGTCGCCGGTCTTCGCCCCCATCGAGCCCGCGAGCAGCCAAACGTTCAGCTCCCCTGCGAGTGCGCTGAAGAACTGCGCCGCCGGATGGGCGTCGAGCGGCGCCGCGCTTGCCTGCACCAGCTCCGTCCGGTGCTCCATGAGGGCGACGTTCTCGGGCAGCGCGATCAGCTCTGCGCCGGCGGCGCGGGCTTCGCGTACCAAGGTGCCCGCCGTCTCGAGATTGGCCTGCAGGTCCTGGCCGCTGGAGGGCTGGACGCAGGCGACCCGAAGGGTTTCGGTCATCGTATCCCCCAAGTCTCGGTGCTGGCCGGCATCATGGACGGCTCGGCAAGGCGCGCGCAAGAGTCGCAACATCGACCCGCGCGGCGCCCGCCTTGCGCAGCGCACGGGCGCAGGCGGAGACGGTCGCTCCGGTGGTCATGACGTCATCTACCAGGAGGACGTTACACCCGGCAACCAGCGGCGCGCGCGAGCGCCGCACCGCGAACGCGCCCCGCACGTTGCGCCGCCGCTCGACGCGCGAGAGCCGGGTCTGGGTTGCGGTCCGCCGAGTCCGCACCAGGAGGTCCGGGACCATCGCAACATCGGCCTCGCGCGCCATGAGCCGGGCGAGCACCGCCGCCTGGTTGAACCGCCGCGCCAGCAGCCGCCAGCGGTGCAGCGGCACCGGCACCACCACGCCCGCCTCGGGCAGGAGCGGCGCCGCCGCGCGCTGCAGCCACGTGGCCAGCCTGGGCGCGAGCCACGAGCGATCGGCCATCTTGAAGGCGAGGATCAGCTCGCGGCCTGCGCCTTCGTAGAGGAACGCCGCGCGCGCCCGGTCGAAGACCGGCGGCATGCGGGCGCAATCGCCGCAGATCGCGTCCTGGGCCGCCTCGATCGTGAAGGGCAGGCCGCAGCGCGCGCAGCAGGGCCGGCCGATGAAGCTGATGCGGTTCCAGCAGTCGGGGCAGAGCCCGCCGGCCTCGCTTACCGGCGCATGGCAGGCGAGGCACGAAGGCGGCAGCACCATGTCGACGGCGACCGTCGCGGCCACCCGCGCCAGCGCCGCCAATGGCCCCCCGTACGCGCCGCTCAGCATCTCCCCGACTCCCGCCTGCGCTTCCCGCCTTCTATCCATCATGCCATAACCGGCGGCATGACCCAGCGCGCGGCCCAGCCCGCCGGCGCCGCGGTCTTCGACCGTGTCGCCGTGCGCGCCCATCGCGACCGGGCCGCCGCCGGCTTGGCGGGGCACGGCGACTTTCTGGTGCGCGAGGTGGGCGAGCGGCTGGTGGGCCGGCTGGAGGACGTGAAGCGCCGCTTCGCCCGGGTGCTCGACCTCGGCTGCCACAGCGGGCAGCTCGGCCCGGTGCTGCGCAGGCAGGCCGCGCCGGACTTGGTCATCGAGGCTGACCTCTCGCCAGCCATGGTTGCGCGCGCTTCGGGCCCCGCGCGCCTTGTCGCCGACGAGGAGTGGCTGCCGATCCGCGCGGACTCGCTCGATCTCGTGGTGAGCGCCCTCAGCCTGCATTGGGTGAACGATCTGCCGGGTGCGCTGGTCCAGATCAGGCAGGCGCTCAAGCCGGACGGCCTGCTGCTCGCGGCGATGCTGGGCGGCGAGACCCTGTTCGAGCTGCGCGAGGCGTTTCTGCAGGCGGAAGCGGGGCAGGAAGGGGGCGTGCGGCCCCATGTTTCGCCCTTCCCGGACGTTCAGACCCTGGGCGCGCTGCTGCAGCGGACCGGTTTTGCGCTGCCAGTGGTGGACAGCGACCGGATCACGGTCACCTACGAGAGCGCGGAGGCGCTGATGCACGATCTCCGTGCCATGGGCGAGGCCAATGCGGCCACGGGGCGGGCGCGGCACTTTGCCCGTCGGGCTACGTTCCGTGCCGCCGCCGACCGTTACGGGGAGACGTTCGGCGGTGCGGACGGGCGCATCCCGGCCACCTTCCAGGTGCTCTACCTCACCGGCTGGCGCCCGCACGAGTCCCAGCAGCAGCCGGCGCGCCGCGGCAGCGGCATCGTCGGTCTGGGGGAGGCGCTTAGACCGTGCGAGCGATAGGGCCGATCACGTCCTCGATCGCTTCGGCGGTGACGACGCCGGCGCGGAGCAGGCGGGGAACGTCGCCAGTGAGGTCGAGCAAGGTCGAGCCGAGGCTATCCGCGGCCCGGCCGCCGTCGATCACCAACGTGACCGCTCGCCCGAGGCCGGTCGCCACCTCTTGTGCGGTGAGCGGGCTTGGCGCGCCCGAGGGGTTGGCGCTCGGCGCCGTCACCGGCAGCCCGGCGGCCTCGACCACGGCGCGCGTGGTCTCGTTGCCGGGAATGCGAAGCGAGACGCCGCGCGCCCGTTGGTGAACCAGCGGAGAGAGGGGCGAGCCCACAGCGCGCGGCAGTACCAGGGTCAGCGGACCGGGCCAGAATTCCTCGGCGAGCGCCAGAGCCGGCGCCGAGAATTCGCCGCACGCCTCGGCCATCGCCATCGTGGCGATCAGCGCGATGAGTGGCTTGTCGGCCGGCCGGCCCTTGGCGCGAAAGACGCCTTCCACGGCCGCATCGGACGTGGCGTCGGCGGCGAGACCGTAGACCGTGTCGGTCGGCAGCCCGACCAGCCCGCCGTCCCTGATTATCCGTGCGGCCTGCGCAATAACATCGGGAGTCGGTGCGAGGCACCGAGGACCCACTGGGGCGTCGGGGGGTGTCATCGGGACGCATCCACGCCGCATGCGACAAAGGGCGGGTTGACGAACCCAGCCTTGCCGTAGCGCAGCTCACGCCCGTTCAGATCGCGGACATGGCCGCCTGCTGCTTTGAGGATCGCGTGGCCGGCGGCGGTGTCCCATTCCATGGTGCGGCCGAAGCGTGGGTAGACGTCGGCTTCACCCCGCGCCAGAAGTCCGAACTTGAGTGCGCTCCCCGCGCTCTCGATCCGCGCAGGCCCCAGACCCGCGATGAACGCATCGGTCTCGGCATCGCGGTGCGAGCGGCTGGCGATCACCGCAGGGCCCTCGGCAGGCGCCCGACGCGCGCTGATCGGGCGGGGCGCCCCGTTGCCTACGATGCGAACTGCCTGCCCCAGCCCGTCGGCGATAAAGGTCTCGCCCTGTACCGGGGCGTGGAGCACGCCGAGTACCGGCCGGCCATCCTCGATCAAGGCGATATTGACCGTGAACTCGCCGGTCCGCGCGATGAACTCCCTGGTGCCGTCGAGAGGATCGACGAGCCAGAAACGCCCGTCGGGGGGTGGCGGGCCTGTGCTCGTGCTCTCCTCGGAAATCACGGGGATGCCGGGGTCTGCGGCCTGCAGGCCCATGACGATGAGGCGGTCTGCGGCGCGGTCCGCCTCGGTCACCGGCGAGCGGTCGGCCTTCGTCTCGACCGCAGTCCCTTCGTGGTAGAAGGTCATGATGGTGCGCCCGGCCTCCAGTGCCAATTGCCGCGCGGCGGCGGCCAATCTCACGCAATTCTCGCTGCTTGCGACCGGCATCGGCCGTCCCCGGCGGTAAAATTCACGTCATCCGAGCGAATGCACTTTCGCGCGCCGCCGATATACACCACAATGGCGTGGGCTTCGCACGATACGATGATCCGCCGAGGCGGAGCGAAGCCCCAATTCAAACCAATCAAAATCGCGTCTGCGAGGAGGAGACACCAAGAATGATTAAGGAAACCGTGGTCGCCGTGAGTATCGTTACCATGGCGGCCGGCGCCGCCCTTGCGCCGTCGGCCGTGTCTGCCGGGGAGCAACCGATCGTCGTCGCGGATGCCTGCAATCCTTGCGAGGCCTGCAACCCCTGCGAGGCTTGCAATCCGTGCGAATCTTCCCTGGACGATGGCATGATCGTCGCGGATGCCTGCAATCCTTGCGAGGCTTGCAACCCGTGCGAAGCTTGCAACCCGTGTGCTTCGAGCTAAACCGAGGCGTACATCTGAGTTTTTTCGAGGACGCCGCCTCACCAGAGGCGGCGTTTCTCACGGAAGGCGCCGCTCTTAGCCCCGCGCGTCCAAAGCGGCCCTGACTGCAGCGATCTGGGTCTCGATGTCCACGTCGGCCTGCGAGACGACCTCGAGCCGGCGGTCCTCGAGGGTGTCCTGCTTCGGATTCTGGGTAGCCCAGTTCTCGATCACCTGATCCCGCGCCTTGAGCAGAAGGATGATTTGAGGCCAGAACAGCCGCACCATGGCGCCGACCCAGCGGTTGGTCGGCCATGACGGGCGGGCGTGGTCGATCTCGAAGCGGCCGATCACCTTTGTCACGTCATCGGCGCGGTACCAGGTCTCGCCGGTGACCCAGCGGTTGGTGGTGAAGAGCCTGAGCGGCTCGCCCTTCGACCCCATCGAGATGGCGACGACGTGGGTAAGCGCTTTGTCCCCCATGGGCCACTTGTCGCGCTTCTTGCGGCGCATGGGCTTCATGCCGCGTGGCATTCCCTTGGCGCGGACGAAGGTGTGAAAGTGCCCGTGCTCCGTGTCTCTGAAGCCACCGGGATGGGCGTGGTAGAAGTATTGGGAGTGGCTCTGACCGTCGAAGACGTCCCCTTTCGGGTAATGGTCCCACTCGTAGAACGTCCCGTACCCACGCAGCAGTTCGCTCACCACATTGTCGCCGGTCCTGCCGAGCACCCGCTCGATCTCCTGCACCTCCTCGCCGGCGGCAAGCATCATGCGCAGCCGCTTCGCGGGCTGCGTCGCCATGTCGACATGGCGGGTTTCCTCCTGCCGCTCGCCCCGTGTGGCCTTGGCCTGAGCCATGCTGCCGTTCCACCCCTCGTTCGCCGGCCGTTCTGCCAGGGAAAGATAGTGTTGCGGACTCTTCCTTGCTAGAGCGCGGCCGCTCCGTCTCCGCCCGCCGGCTACTCCCCCGAGCCCGGATTTACGACGAGGCGAAAGCCGACGAGGATGTGCTTGATGTCCGTCGGCCGACCGTGACGCGCCGCAGGGCGGCAAACGCCGCAGCCGCTGTCGTCCCACGATCCGCCCTTGACGAGGAAGCGCCCCGGATTGCCGGGCGAGGCGGTCCATTCGAAGACCATGCCCGCTGCATCGAGAAGACCGTAAGGGCTCGCACCGGAGGGAAAACTGCCGACCGGCAGCGTGTCGAAGGGCCCGGAATCGTGGCTGTTCAGCAGGGCGGGGTCGTACGTGTCTCCCCAGGGAAAGATTCGGCCACCGGACCCACGCGCGGCTTTCTCCCATTCGAGTTCGCTCGGGAGCCGCCAGTTGCGCCCGGTCTCGGCCGAGAGCCAGGCCGCGTAGGCATCCGCGTCGTCGTGCGAGACCATCACCACCGGATGGTCCTCGCGCCCCGGCGGCGGTTTTCCCTCCGTCCATGCGTGGCGGCGGGTGCGCTCGTAGGGGTGGATCAGCCGGTAGCCGCGCCAGGTCTCCGGGTCCACGTCGGGCACGCGATGGCCCGTGGCATTCACGAACGCCGCGTACTGGGCGTTGGTGATCGGCGTTCGCGTGATGGAGAAACCGTCCAGCGACTTGAGGCCGCGAGGTCGCTCGCGGTCGTACCAGCCGCGCTCGCGGGTTCGGGAGTGGCCGTAGGCCGCCTCGTCGAGCTGGTAAGCGTACTCCCGCTCGGCATCGTCGGAGCCCGCGATGAAGGGGCCGGCGGGAACCTCGACCAGGGCCGGTACCGGCACCTCATCGGCATGTGCAGCGCCCCCGAGGAGCAGGCCGCAGGCCGCGAAACAGACCGCAAGCAGGACGCGGGATAGAGCCATCGGGTGAGCCTAGCCGCCGCACACCCCGCACGGGAATCACAAAAATTTGAGCCGAACGGGTTTGCCCCGCACCATGCGCTCGCCGACAATTCGATTGCAACACGGTCATCAAGGGAGGCCCGACATGCCACGCTCGAACAACCTGCTTGCCGGAACGGTGGTCCCCGTGGTCATCGGGCTCGCGGTCGCCGCCGGCAGCAGCCAGGCGCAGGCCGGCACGACCGGTGGCGAGACCCTCGAGGCGGAGCCGCGACATCACGGCGCGGACGCATTCCAGCTCGCCTCCTGCAATCCGTGCGGGCCGTGCAACCCGTGCGCGGCGGCTTGCAGCCCTTGCGGGCCGTGCAACCCCTGTGACCCCTGTGCCGCCGCATGCGGTGCTTGCGGGCCGTGTAATCCCTGTAATCCGTGCAACCCATGTGCAGGTGCTTGTAATCCCTGTGGCCCGTGTAGCCCTTGCAATCCCTGCGCTGGCGCCTGCGGACCGTGCGGCGCCTGCAATCCCTGCGACCCATGCGCTGCGGGCGGAGCGGTCAGTTCGGACTGTGTGGTGCCGCGCCTCGCTGCAGCGAGCAGCCCGTGCAATCCATGTGGCCCGTGCAGCCCCTGCGACCCCTGTGCTGCGGCCTGCAGTCCCTGTGGACCGTGCGCTCCCTGCAATCCGTGTAATCCCTGCGTCGCTGCCTGCGCGCCGTGCGGTCCCTGCAGCCCGTGCGAGCCGTGCAACCCGTGCGCTATGGCCTGTGCACCGTGCAATCCCTGCGCTGCGGCAAACCCGTGTGGCCCCTGCGGCCCTTGCAACCCCTGCGATCCGTGTGCCGCGGCCAACCCGTGCGGCCCCTGTGGACCGTGCAGCCCCTGCAATCCGTGTGCGGCGAACCCATGCGGGCCGTGCGGGCCTTGCAATCCCTGCGGCGCCGGCGAGGAGATCGAGTTGACCGCAGACGAGGCCAGGGACGCCTATGCCTGCATCAGCGCCACCCTGGCCGAGGGCTATGCCAAGTCCGGCAGCCAGTGGGCGGCGGTGTACCGGAACTGGAGGAACGTCGCGGCCCAGCCCTACGTCTCCGACACCCACGGGGCACGCTACGTCAACAACTACGCCAACGACATCGGCGCCGATAACTACAGCCTCTTCGAAGAGGCGGGCCCTTCGCCCGTCGGCACCGTGCTCGCCAAGGACAGCTTCGTCGTCAAGGGCAACGGTAAGGTCGCCGCCGGCCCGCTCTTCCTGATGGAAAAGATGGAGGCGGGCTTCGACGCGGACTCGGGCGACTGGCGCTACACGCTGATCATGCCGAACGGCCGAACGATCGGCACGACCGGCGGAAAGGGCGCCAAGAACGTCGTCTTCTGCGCCGATTGTCACCTCGACGAGGACACGGACAGCCGCTTCTTCCTCGACGAGGAGTACAGGGTCCAGTAGTCACTCGGCCGCCGCGCGCCGCCTGCAGGCGATGCGCTGCTAGCCGAACGGATTTCTTGATCAGGGGGGCGAACCCGGCCTATGTTCGCCCTTAAGCCAATCAGCGGGACCATAACCGAGGAGACTCCCGTGCGCGCACGACACGTTCTCGCCGTTGCCCTCGCCACCTTCATGATGGCGGCGAGCGCATCCGCCATTGCCGCCGACGTGAAGAAGGGCAAAAAGGTCTTCAAGAAGTGCAAGGTGTGCCACACCGTCAAGGAAGGCGGCAAGCACAAGCAGGGCCCGAACCTCCACGGCGTCTTCGGCCGCACCTCCGGCACCGCCGAAGGCTTCAAGAAATACTCGAAGGCGATGAAGGAAGCAGGGATCGTCTGGAATGAGGAGACCATCCTCGCCTACATCACCGATCCCAAGGGCTACATTCCGAAGAACAAGATGGCCTTCAACGGAGTCCGGAAGGAAAAGGACCGCGTGAACCTGATCGCCTACCTCAAGGAAGCGACCGGGGCCGAGTGATCCAAGGGGAAACGACAAGCGCGCGTTGATCGGGGGCAACCATGCCCGAATTCGATCTGCGCGACCACATTCGCACGATTCCCGACTTTCCCAAGCCCGGTATCCTCTTCTACGACATCTCGACCCTGCTCGCCCACGCGCAAGCCTGGGGCGAAACCGTGCGACAACTCGCCGACGTGGTGGGCAGCCACAAGCCCGATCTGCTCGCGGGCATCGAGTCCCGCGGATTTCTGGTGGCGGCGCCGGTAGCGCACGCGCTCGGCTGCGGCTTCGTCATGGTGCGCAAGAAGGGCAAGCTGCCGGGCGAGACCGTGGCCTATGAGTACGCGCTCGAATACGGCACCGATCACGTCGAAGTGCAGGCCGACGCCGTGGCGCCCGGTCAGCGGGTCGTCCTGGTCGACGACTTGTTGGCGACCGGAGGCACCGCAGCCGCGTCGCATACGCTGCTGCGCCAGCTGGGTGCCGAGGTGGTGGCGGCGGCCTTCATCATCGAGCTGAGCTTCCTCGGCGGGCGTCAGCGCCTCGACCTGCCGACCACTTCCCTCGTCGCCTATGACGCGTAGCTGCGGCCGGGAGCACTCAGGAGATCCATTCCATGGCCATCGCCGTGATCGGAGGCACCGGGCCCCAGGGCCGCGGGCTGGCGCAACGCTGCGCGCTCGCCGGCATCGATGTCGTGGTGGGATCGCGGAGCGAAGCCCGCGCGGCGGAAATCGCCGCCGACCTCCGCGCCGGTGTGCCTGACGCTCCGGGGACGATCGAAGGCGCCGCCAACGCCGATGCAGTCGCACGGGCCGAGCGAACGGTCGTGCTGGCGGTGCCGTGGGGTGCGCATCAGGCGACGCTTGCGGGGCTCACCGAGGCGTTGCAAGGCAAGATCCTGGTCGACATGGCGGTGCCGCTCGCCGACGGCAATCCCCGGCGCACCGCGATGCCGCCCGAGGGCTCGGCGACCGAGGCGGCGCAGGCCATGCTGGGCGATGGCGTCGCCGTGGTGGGCGCACTCCACAATGTCTCCGCCCACGTGCTTGCCGCCCTCGATCAGCCGATCAACTGCGACATTCTCGTCTGCGGCGACGACCTGGAGGCGAAGCGCGCGGTGATGGAACTGATCGAGACCATCGGCGCCCGCGCCTACAACTGCGGCCCGGCCGAGAGCGCGCGCTGCATTGAAGCGCTGACTCCGCTGCTGATCCGCCTCAATATGTCGAAGGCGACGGGCTTCAAGCATGCAGGCGTGAAGATCTGGCCGGAGGTCAAATAACGGAGGCGACCATGGAATTCGCGATCACCTTTCGCGGCGACCTCGAAAAGGACCGCGTCGTCGCCATCTGCCGGCAGGCCGAGGCGGCGGGCTTCGACTACGCCTGGTTCTTCGACAGCCACGCGCTCTGGCGCGACCTCTACCCGCAGATGGCGGTCGCCATCGACCACACGCGGCGGCTGCGCTTCGGCCCCTGCGTCACCAACCCGATGACCCGCGAATGGTCGGTGGCCGCCAGCCTGTTCGGCGCGCTGGCGGTGCAGTCGGACGGCCGCTTCGACATGGGCGTGGGGCGCGGCGACAGCGCCGTGCGCGCGATCGGCAAGCGGCCCGCGACCGTGGCGCGCCTGGAGGAGTTCTGCCACGCCATGAAGGCGCTCGTGCGGGGCGAGGCGGTGAGCTACGAGGGCGTGCCGGAGCCGGTGCAGTTCGACTGGACCGGCGGCTACGAGATGCCGGTCTGGGTCGCGGCATACGGGCCCCGGGCGCTGGCGGCGGCGGGCCGGGTCGGTGACGGGCTGATCGTGCAGCTCGGCGATGTCGGCCTCTGCCAGTGGATGGGGAACCAGGCGCGCGCCGCCGGCCGGACGCACGGCCGCGACATGGCGGACTATCGCGTCATGGCCTGTGCGCCCGTCTGGGTCGGCGACCGCGAGGCCGGGATCGCGCAGACCAAGTGGTTCCCGGCGCTGGTCGGCAACCACGTGGCCGACATCGTCAAGCACCACGGCGCCGGCACCGACCTCGTGCCGAAGAGCCTCACCGCTTATATCGCGCAGCGCGAGGGCGTCGGCGCCGACGAAGGCTACGACTATCGCCAGCACACCGCGCTGGAATCAGACAACAGCGCCTACGTCACGCCCGAGATCACCGAGGATTTCTGCGTGATCGGCCCGGCCGAGGCCCATGTCGAGAAGATTCGGGCGCTGGAAGCGGCCGGCGTCACCCAGTTCAACATCTATCTCACCAACGGCGGCGAGGAGCAGATCGTCGCGGCCTACGCCGACCACGTGCTCCCGCACTTCCGCTAGGAAATGCACCGCCGCTTCGAATCGAAAGCGTCCCCCGCCTCACTCCGGCCCTCTCCGCCCTTTCAGAGGGGAGAGGGACAAGAAGAGGTGGGCAGAGACGGATTATCAGACTCAGACGAAATGCAGCCCGCGCCTCAATAAAGCTCGATGTACTCGTCGCGCTCCCACTGGGTGACGTGGGCGTTGAAGCGGCCGAGCTCTGCGCGCTTCATCGTGGTGAAGACGGTCACGAACTCCTCGCCTAAGAGATCGACCATCGCCGCGTCGGCTTCGAGCGCGGCGAGCGCGGCTTCGAGATTGGCCGGGAAGGGCGGAAGGCTGGGGTCGTCCTCGCTCGGCCCGTCGGACTGCGTGACCAGCGAGCGCTTCTCGGCGAGGCCCAGCAGCCCGCAAGCCAGCGTGCCCGCAGCGCAAAGGTAGGGGTTGCTGATGGCGGACGACGCCCGCATCTCCACGTGCATCCCCGGCGAGCCCGGCTGCTTGATGCGCACCATCGCGCTCCGGTCCTCCTCGCCCCAGCTCACGTTCGACGGCGCGAAGGTGTGGGGCGTGAGCCGGCGATAGCAGTTGGGCGTCGGGTTGAAGAGCGCCATGGCGGCCGCGCCGTGGTCGATGATGCCCTGGACGAAGTGCCTGAGCGTCGGCGTCAGCTCGCCCGGGTTCTCGGCGTCGTAGAAGGCGCTCCGCCCGGTCTCCGCCTCCAGCAGGCTGATGTGGTAGTGGCAGCCGGAGCCCGCCGAGTCCGCCGAGGGCTTGCCCATGAAGGTCGCGGTGAGGCCCGCGTGCTGGACGATCTCCTTCACCCCGTTCTTGAAGGTGAACGCGTTGTCGATGCCGGCCAGCCCCGCGGCATGTCGGTAGACCAGCTCGTACTGGGAGGGCGCGTATTCGGCATTCGCGGTCAGCATCGGAATGCCGGCCGCGCGCAGGCCGTCGACCACCGCGCGGATCGCCGGCAGGTGGTCGTTGCGCAGATTGTTGAAGATGTGGACGCCGCCGAAGAGCGGCTGGTGCGTCTCGCGGTCGAGCACGTAGAACTCGTACTCGTGGGCGCTCTCGATGCCGAAGCCGAGCTCGGCCGCCCTCTCCAGCATCCGGCGGGCGACGCCGCGGGGTGCGGCGTGGAGCGGCGTGCCGTCCTCCCACTCGGTATCGCAGATGACCTTTGCCATGCCGTCGAGCCACGGCACGGTCGCCAGGGTGGAGAGGTCGGGACGGAGGGTCTGGTCCTTGTACTTGACCTCCTCGTTGTAGAGGGTGCCGGGGATCACGTGGGAGGCCGAGTCGAGGGCCACGATGCCGCCATACATGTTCACACCCTCGTGGGCGGAGGCGGCGAAGCGCTCGATCGGCACCTGCTTGGAGCGCGCCGAGCCGTGCATGTCCGGCAACTCGAAGCGGACGTGCTGGATGCCGTCGCGCTCGAGCTGCGCCAGTGCGTCCTCTACCTGATCGCGGGCGCCTTGCCCTCCGTTGTCGGCCACGGCCGCCTCCTCTCCGTAACGCCTCATCTACCCGCCATGTGGGCGGCCCGAATTCGCGGTCTCGGGCGCTGGGAGTCAAGGGCGGATGGTGCGGCGGCTACCCCGCCGCCGCCTCGGCGTCCTCGAGCAGCGGCCGGCGGCTCTTGTCGATCTTGTACGCGACATGGGCGCCGGACGTGATGGGCGTGTAGCGGGGCGGGTTGGCCTCATCGGTGCAGCTCGGCAGGCACTCGATGACGGCATCGTAGTTGGGCTGGTGGAAGAACAGCAGCGAGAGGCGGCTGCTGTCGGCCTCCTCTCGCGGCGGGTTCACCACCCGGTGCAGCGTGGAGCGCCAGCGGTCGTTGGTCCATTCCGCCATCAGGTCGCCGAGATTGATGACGAAGGTGCCGGGGATGCAGGGCACGTCGGACCAGGCGCCGTCCTTGCCCAGCACCTGCAGGCCGCCCACAGGGGTGTCGGAGGAGACGATGGTGAGGCTGCCGTAATCCGCATGGGCGCCGCAGCGGAGCTGCCCCGGCAACGGCGGGGTCGGCTGCGGCGGGTAGTAGGAGGCGATGAAGTTCGTGATGTGCCGGTCGATCTTGTCGGCGAAGAACGCCTCGGGCAGGCCGAGCGCGCAGGCGAAGATCCGCATCAGGTCGCCGGCCAGGCGCTCCATCTCCCGATAGTAGGCCTCCCACAGCGGCCGCATTTCCGCCGGCCGGTCGGGCCAGAGATTGGCGGCGAAGAAGCGCCAGCCCTTGGGCCCGTAGTGATACTCGTCGTAGGCGTGATCGAAGGGCCCGGTGACGAAGCTCTCGCGCCAGTCGGGCGCGCCTTCGTCCGCGTCCATGCTATACGCCACGTCCTCGCTGCCGACGGTCATCAGCCCGCGGTAGCGGTCGGGCGGCATCTTGACCCTGAGCTTCTCCCAGTACGGCAGGTCGAAGAAGGCGCGGGTGACCTGGCGCATCTCGTCGATCTGCGCTTGGGCCACGCCATGGCCCGCGATGACGAGGAAGCCGATCTCGCGGCAAGCGTCGTCCACTTGCGCGGCGACGCGCGCCTTGTCCTCGCGCCCACCGGCGAGAAACGGCGCGATATCGATTACCGGGACCACCGATTTCGTCATCCTCCGTCCCCGCCGTGCCGGCCGCGTCGGCCGATCCTACCAGCAGCCTACAGGGCTGCGCGAGCGGGCCGGTTGACGTCACGCCGATTATGCCCAGATTCTCCGGGAGAAATTCGATACCCTCGCGTAATATGCAGGGCGGCGAGCGGCGGAGGAAACGCCGCGCGCCGGCGGAGCGGAAGCATGCTGATCGACCCATTCGAGCGCCACGTCACCTACCTGCGGGTCTCGGTCACGGACCGGTGCGACTTCCGCTGCTTCTATTGCATGTCGGAGCATATGAGCTTCCTGCCGAAGGCCGAACTGCTGACGCTGGAGGAGCTGGATCGGCTGTGCAGCGCGTTCGTCGGCCTCGGCGTGCGCAAGCTCCGCATCACCGGCGGCGAGCCGCTGGTGCGGAAGGGCGTCATGGGGCTGTTCGAGAGCCTGGGCCGCCACTTGCGGACCGGCGCCCTCGATGAGCTCACGCTCACCACCAACGGCAGCCAGCTGCCGCGCCATGCGGAAGGCCTTTACGCGGCAGGCGTGCGCCGCATCAACATCTCCCTCGACACGCGCGATCCGGACAAGTTCGCCGAGATCACCCGCTGGGGCCGACTCGACCAGGTGCTGGAAGGGATCGAGGCGGCGCATGCGGCGGGCCTCAAGGTCAAGATCAACACCGTGGCGCTGCGCGGCATCAACGAGGACGAGATCGAGGACCTGATCGAGTGGTGCGCGGCCGCGGGTCAGGACATCACCTTCATCGAGACCATGCCGCTCGGCGACATCGACGGCGACCGCACCGAGCACTACCTGCCTCTCTCGCTGGTTCGCGGGCGGCTGCGCAAGCGCTGGACCCTGGACGAGAGCGATCACCGCACCGGCGGGCCCGCGCGCTACGTCACGGTGCGCGAGACCGGCCAGCGGATCGGCTTCATCACGCCGCTCACCCACAACTTCTGCGAATCCTGCAACCGGGTCCGACTCACCTGCACCGGCACCCTCTACATGTGCCTGGGCCAGGAGGACGCGGCCGACCTGCGCACGCCGCTGCGCCGGAGCGAGAGCGACGAGGCGCTGGTCGAGGCGATCCACGAGGCGATCGGGCGCAAGCCCAAGGGCCACGACTTCATCATCGACCGTCGTCACACCGGCCCGGCGGTCGGCCGCCACATGAGTGTGACCGGCGGCTGATCGGCCGCCGCCCAGCCCGCGCTCCGCGCCACGCCGGCGCCGCCCATCGGGGGACCCCATGCGCTACCGGAGGATGGCCGCCGTCGCCTCGACCGCCGCCGATGCCCAGGCGGCGCTGGCCGAGATCGCCGCGCGCTATCCCCTGACCGACCCAGCCGATGCCGATGTCATCGTCGCCCTTGGCGGCGACGGCTTCATGCTGGAGACGCAGCACGGCCTGCTGAGCCAGGACAAGCCGATCTACGGCATGAGCCGGGGCACGGTCGGCTTCCTGATGAACGAGTTCTCCATCGACGATTTGCCTGCACGGCTGGAGCAGGCGCACAGCACGGTCCTGCACCCGCTCCGCATGCGGGCCAGGACGATCCACGGCGACACGCGCGAGGCGCTCGCCATCAACGAGGTCTCGATGCTGCGGGAGACCCGCCAGGCCGCCAAGATCAGGATTAGCGTGGATGGCGTCGTGCGCGTGGACGAGCTGATCTGCGACGGGGTGATCGTGGCGACGCCCGCCGGCAGCACCGCCTACAACCTCTCGGCCCACGGCCCGATCATCCCGCTCGGCGCCAACATCCTGGCGCTCACGCCGATCAGCGCCTTCCGTCCGCGCCGTTGGCGGGGTGCTTTGTTGTTGCACGAGGCGACCGTGCGGCTGGACGTCATCGAGCACGACAAGCGCCCGGTCAGCGCCGTAGCCGATTACACCGAGGTGCGCGACGTGTCGTCGGTCGAGGTCGCGGTCGATCACGCGACGGCGATCCACCTCCTGTTCGACCCCGAGCACAGTCTCACCGAGCGCATCCTCTCCGAACAGTTCACCCCCTAAGGGATGCCGCGCTGCGAGCCGGGGCGGCCCGTGAAACCGTTCGACATCCCTTTCGGCCCACGCTGGCAGGCCGCGCGCCTGCGCATCGCGGGCTTCCGCTTTGCGCTCGCCGTCGGCCTCGGCACCGTCGGCGGGGCGATCTTCTTCGCGCTCGCGCTGCCGCTACCCTGGATGCTGGGCGCCATGACCGTCGCGACCGGCGCAGCGCTCGCCGGCGCGCCGATCATGGTCCCTGCCCAGGTCCGCAACGTCATGATCGCGATCTTGGGCGTACTGCTGGGCAGCCAGTTCACCATCGACCTCTTCGACCGCATCGCGGAGTGGTACGTGGGCCTCTCGGGTGTGGTGCTGTCGACGGCGGCGGCCGCAGGCCTGGCCTATGTCGTTTTCCGCAAGCTGGGCGGCTACGACCGGGTCTCCGCCTACTTCTCGTCGATGCCGGGCGGGCTCAGCGAGATGATGGTGCTGGGCGAGAGCATGGGCGGCGACGGGCGCACGATCTCGCTCACCCACGCCACGCGCATCCTGGTCGCCGTGTTCCTGATCGCCTTCTATTTCCGGCTGGTCGAAGGCGTCGCTCCGGTGGGCCTGCCGGTGCCGGCCGGCGACCCGGCGAGCTGGCTCGATATCCTCGCGCTGATCGGCTGCGCGCTGGTCGGCTACCCGGCGGCGAAGGCGCTGCGGGTGCCGGCGGCGCAGCTGGTGGGGCCGATGGTGCTGAGCGCCGCCCTGCACCTGAGCGGGCTGGTCTCCGCCCAGCCGCCGGGCGAGCTGATCGCGGCCGCCCAGGTGGTGCTCGGCGGCGCCATCGGGGCGCGCTTCGTGGGTATGGCGTTCAGCGAGCTCCGGCGCATCATGCTGCTGGCTGCGTTCGTGGCGGTGCTGATGGTGGCGGTCACGGCCGGCGCGGCATACGGCCTTGCCGCCATAGCGGGCCAATCGGGTCCCGTTCTGTTCCTCGCGTTCGCCCCCGGCGGGCTTGCCGAGATGAGCCTCATCGCGCTCACCATGGGGAGCGCCGCCGCCTTCGTCTCGACCCACCACATCGCGCGAATCATTCTGATCGTGATGGTGGCTCCCCTGATATTTCGTCTCGCCCAGGTGCGCCGGCGCTCGCTAAGTTAGGCCCATGGACTTCACTCTCTCCGAAGAACAAGAGGCGTTCCGCGAGCTTGCCCAGAGCTTCGCAGAGAACGAGCTTGCCCCTCACGCCCCCCAGTGGGACCGGGACTGCACCTTCCCGGTGGAGACCCTGCGCAAGGCCGCAGCGCTCGGCTTCGGCGGCATCTACGTGGGCGACAACGTTGGCGGATCGAACCTCACCCGCCTCGACGCCGCGCTGATCTTCGAGGGCCTGGCGCGCGGCTGCGCCTCGACCGCCGCCTACATCTCGATCCACAACATGGCGTCCTGGATGATCGACCGCTTCGGCGGCGAGGCCCAGCGCAGGCGCTTCCTGCCGCGCCTTGCCAGCATGGAGCACTTCGCGAGCTACTGCCTGACCGAGCCGGGCGCGGGCTCCGATGCCGCGTCGCTCAAGACCGGCGCGCGCCTGGACGGCGAGCACTACGTGCTCAACGGCACCAAGGCCTTCATCTCGGGTGGCGGCCACGCTGATGTCTACGTCTGCATGGTGCGGACCGGTGGGCCGGGACCGGCCGGCATCTCCTGCATCGCGGTTGAGCGCGACACGCCCGGCCTCGGCTTCGGTGCGCAGGAAAAGAAGCTCGGCTGGCACAGTCAGCCGACGGCGATGGTGATCTTCGAGGACTGCCGCGTGCCGGTTGAGAACCTCATCGGCGCCGAAGGCCAGGGCTTCAGGATCGCCATGGCGGGCCTCGACGGCGGGCGCATCAACATCGGCGCGTGCTCGATCGGCGCGGCGCAGGCGAGCCTGGAGATCGCCCGCGATCACCTGCTCCAGCGCCAGCAGTTCGGCCGCAGGCTCGCCGACTTCCAGGCGCTGCAGTTCACGCTCGCCGACATGGCGACGAACCTCGAGGCCGCGCGCCTGATGATCCACCGGGCCGCGGCGGCGCTCGACGCGCGGGAGGACGGCGCCACCGCCACCATCGCCATGGCCAAGCGCCTGGCCACGGACACGGGCTTCGAGGTCTGCAACCAGGCGCTGCAGCTGCTGGGCGGCTACGGCTACCTGATGGACTTCCCCGTGGAGCGCCATTTGCGCGACCTGCGCGTGCACCAGATCCTCGAAGGCACCAACGAGATCATGCGCCTCATCATCGCCCGTCGCCTGCTGGCGGAGTGAGGCGGGACACCGCCAAGCGCCTATTTCCCCACTGAGAGCTTATCCGTAGGATGCGCCCGCATTTGAGCGGGGCGGAGCGACCGTGAGCGACGAGATCATCCTGGAGCGGAAAGGCCGGGTCGGCAGCGTCACGCTGAACCGGGCGAAGGCGCTGAACGCGCTGACCCAGCCCATGGTCGTGGACCTGCACGCGAGGCTCGAGGAATGGGCGGAGGACCCCGCGATCGCTGCCGTGGTCGTGCGCGGCGCGGCGCGGGAGGACGGGCGCGTGCCCTTCTGCGCCGGCGGCGACATCCGCCTGCTCTACGGCGAGCGGGACGATCCGGAGCGCCACTTCGCGACGGTCTTCTACGCTCAGGAATACCGGCTCAACACCTTTATCTTCCGCTACCCCAAGCCCTATGTCGCGCTGATCGACGGCGTGGTCATGGGGGGCGGCGTCGGCATCTCGATCCACGGCTCGCACCGCGTGATGACCGAGCGCGCGCTCTTCGCCATGCCGGAGACCGGGATCGGGCTCTTCCCCGACGTCGGCGCGACCTACTTCCTGCCCAGGCTCACCGGCAAGGCGGGGCTCTACCTCGGGCTCACCGGCGCGCGCATCGGCGCGGCGGACTCGCTCTATCTCGGGCTCGCGACCCACGTGGTGGCGAGCGATGCCCTGCAGGCGCTGGACGAGACCCTGCTGGCAGCGGACCTCGGCGGCAACGCACACGCGGCCATCGACCGGCTGCTCGCCGAGAGCGCCGCGGACCTCGGCCCTGCCCCGCTCGCTGCCCACCAGGCGGCGATCGACCGCTGCTTCGATGCCGGCTCGGTGGAGGAGATCGTCACCAGGCTGGAGGCCGAGGGCTCGGACTGGGCGGCAGAGACGCTGAAGACGCTACACCAGAAATCGCCGACCAGCCTCAAGGTCTCGTTCAAGCAGCTCACGGAGTACGGCGAGCGGGACTTCGAGGAGGCAATGGCGCTGGAATACCGCCTCGCCATGCACTGCAACCTGGGCGACGACTTTTTCGAGGGCATCCGTGCCCAGATCGTCGACAAGGACCGCAATCCGGCATGGCGCCCGGCGCGGCTGGAAGAAGTGACGGCGGCCGCGGTCGACGCCTATTTCGAGGTGCCGCCCAGGGGCGACATGACGTGGTGAGCGGCCGGGAACGGCACCGCTGACCGTGAGCGATACGCGAGGGAGACTCCGACATGGCTGACATCGGATTCATCGGGCTCGGCAATATGGGAGGGCCCATGGCCACAAACCTGGCGAAGGCCGGCAACGCCCTCACCGCCTTCGATATCAGCACCGACGCGGTCGAGCGGGCGCGCGAGGCGGGCGCTGCGACGGCTGGTACAGTAGCCGAGGCTGCGGCCGGGCGCGAGGTGGTCATCACCATGCTGCCGGCCGGCGCCGAGGTGTCCGAGGTCTATCGCGGCGAGGGCGGAATCCTCTCGGCTGCCGCGCCTGGCGCGCTCTTCATCGATTGCTCGACCATCGACGTGGATACCGCGCGGGACGTCGCCGCGACGGCGGCAGAGGGCGGCTGGCCGCTGCTGGACGCACCGGTCTCGGGCGGTGTCGCCGGCGCTGCGGCGGGCACGCTCACCTTCATGGTGGGCGGCGAGGCGGACGCGGTGGAGCGCGCCCGGCCGGTGCTGGGCGACATGGGCAAGGCCGTGATCCACGCGGGCGCCTCGGGTGCGGGCCAGACTGCCAAGGTCTGCAACAACCTGATCCTCGCGGTCTCGATGATCGGGGTGTGCGAGGCCTTCGGGATGGCGGACCGGCTCGGGCTGGAGCGCCAGACCCTCTTCGACATCGTCTCCAAGGCGACCGGCCAGTGCTGGGCGCTCACCTCGTACTGTCCGGTGCCGGGGCCGGTGCCGAACGCGCCGTCGAACCGCGATTACGCGCCGGGCTTCACCGCAGCGATGATGCTGAAGGACTTGCGCCTCGCTCAGACCGCCGCCGCCTCGGCGGGTGCGGCCTCGCCGCTCGGCGCGGAGGCTGCGGCCCTCTACACGCTCTTCTGTAACGCCGGCAACGGGGCAGACGATTTCTCCGGTATCATGAAGATGATCGGCCAGGGCGACTGACGTCTCTGCGCCCGCCACCCTTCGGGCGTAGGTCCCGCCTCATCCCGCCTATTCCCGCAAAATTCTTGTCGAGGTCGTCACCCCCGGCTTCTCGGGCACGATGAGCGAGCCGGTGCGGGCGGACATGGTACTGTTGGAGACGGCCAACGGCGACGGGGCATTCTCCGTCGGCTCGAGCACACGGTGCGCCGCGCGGGAGGGAGAGTGAGGACATGTACATCATCGGAGAGGAAGAGATCGAGGCCATCGCCAGCGCCATCCGTTCCGAGGCGCTGTTCCGCTATGGCCAGGGCGACGCATGCGCCACCTTCGAGAAGGACTATGCCGCGTATCTGAACGCCCCGCACTTCCGCCTGACCTGCAGCGGCTCCTTCGCGCTGCACGCCGCGCTGGTCGGCCTGGGGGTGGGGCCGGGCGACGAGGTCATCGTTCCGGCGCATACCTACATGGCGACGGCAACCTCCGTACTGAGCGTCGGCGCCATTCCCGTGGTCGTCGATGTCGACGAATCGATCACCATGGATCCGAATGCCCTGGACGACGCCGTCGGGACGCGGACCAGGGCGGTCATCCCGGTTCACATCTGGGGGGCGGCATGCAACATGGACGCGATCATGGCGGTCGCCGCAAAGCACGGCCTGCTGGTGCTGGAGGATACCTGCCAGGGCATCGGCGGCGGCTACGAAGGCCGGATGCTGGGCACCATCGGTCACGCCGGCGCTTACAGCTTCAACTACTACAAGAACATCAGCAGCGGCGAAGGCGGCGGCGTCGTGACCGGCGACGCCGAGATCGACAAGCGCGTCGCCTGCGCCATCGATCCCTGCCACTACTACTGGACCGGCCGGACGGGGGATTTCGTGCCGTTCGCCTCCAACGGCGGGCGCGCCTCCGAGCTTCTGGGCGCCGTGCTCAACGTCCAGCTCGGCCGGCTGCCGGCGATGATGACCGCGATGCGCGCCGAGAAGAAACGGATCCTCCAGGCCACCCGCCATCTCGACAACCTCGGGCTCAGGGCGACCCCGATGAACAGCCCAGACCACGAGTGCGGGACGCACGTCATGTACACCATGCCGACGGCCGACGCCGCGGAGAGGTTCGTCGAGATCGTGCCCGCCGTGATCGCCGGCAAGACCGGACGGCATACCTACACCGAGTGGGACCAGGTGCTGATGGGCGAAGGCGCGGGCCATCCGGCCATGAACCCCTATGCCATGCCGGCGAACGAGGCGTGCCGCCGAGAGGTCACCAGGGACATGCTCCCGCGCTCTCTGGAGATCCTCGCCCGCACGGTGATGATCCCGACCGATCCCCGGCACGACGATGCGCATGTCGAGAGGACCGTCCAGAGCATCGAGGCCGCCGCGCGTTACGCACTCGGCGCGATGGGCCGCGACGAAGCCAGTGCGGCTGTGGCCGCTTTCGGCGACGGCGAGAAGATCGACCCGCGCAAGTACGATTCCGACGTCGGCGCCTACGGACTCGATTCGTAGGGGGCGGCACCCAGCGAGAACGCCGCCCGGCTCACCGGACCATGGTGCGGTGCACGGTCCGCGGCGGCCGCGTCAATCTCGCGCCATGTGCCGCTCCGCTGCCACGCAGACGACCCTCCAAGATTGCGCCACTCCTTGTCCCGCGCCCGCGCCCTCGCAATCGCCGGCGGCATCCCACTCATCCTACTTAATCCCACCGAATCCCGGCGAATCCCGCCAAAGAGATCGGGCCCTTGCTCTCGTCGCGCGCGGCCAACCGCGATGGGGCGTTCGGGCTACAGGATTTCGAGGGGCGCGGTGCCGGCGGGCGGCGGAAACGCCTCATCCAGGGCGGCAAGCTCGTCGTCGGTGAGGGCGATGTCGAGCGCGCCCAGGTTCGCGTCGACATGGGCAATGCGGCTCGCCTTGGGCACGACGAACAGGTCCTCGTGCCGGAGCACCCAGGCGAGCGCTACCTGCATCGCAGTCACGCCGCGGTCGGCCGCAATGGCGCCGAGCGCACCGCCATCGGGGAGCCGGCCCTGCTCCAGCGGCGAATAGATCATCAGCGGCTGGCGGTGGCGGTGGGACCAATCCATCAGCGCTCCCTCCGGCCAGCGCCGCGACAGGTTGTAGAGGATCTGGTTGGTCTGGCAGCCTTGGCCGCCCGGGGTCTCCCACAGCTCCTCCATGTCGTCGATGTCGAAGTTGCTGACCCCGAAGCGGCGGATCTTTCCGGCCTCCTGCAGCGCGAGAAAGCCTTCGACGGTCTCGTCGAGGGAGGTGCCGCTGCGCCAGTGCAGCAGGTAGAGGTCGAGGTAGTCGGTGCCGAGGCATTTCAGGCTCTTCTCGCAGGCGCGCACCATGCGCTTGCGCCCGGCGTTCGACGGCAGGACCTTGCTCACCACGTAGACCTTGTCGCGCCGCCCGCGGATCGCCTCGCCGACCACCCGCTCCGAGCCGCCGGAGCCGTACATCTCCGCCGTGTCGATGAGCGTCATGCCGCAGGCGATGCCGTGCCGGAGCGCCGCCACCTCGTCCTTGCGCGCGGCCCGGCGCTCGCCCATGCGCCACGTGCCCTGGCCGAGGGCCACCACCTCGTCGCCGCCCGGCAGTCTGACCGTTCGCATCTTGGCGCTCCTACCTTATTCAAGTTTTCTCAATGGCGCGCCGCGTTATTCAATTTTAGGCCGCAAATTCGAATAAGGAACCGGCGCTCGCCCGCGACACGCCGAATCTAGTCGGGGATCGCGTCGGCGCCGGGCAACATGGCGCCGAACTCGTGCTCCCCAGCCTTGGGATCGTTCCGCATTAGCGCCTCGGTATAGAGCGAATGGGCGCCGATGCAGACATCCTCCACGCCTTCCTCCAGCGCGTCGCAAATGCCCTCCGCAACCGCCTCGGGCGGCTGCTTCTCGCCGCCGAAACCTGCGACCATCGGGGTGTCGGTCGAGCTGGGGAAGACCGCGAGCACGTGGGTGCCCTGGGCTGCCAGCTCGGCCCGCATGCACTGGGTCGCGGACCAGACCGCCGCCTTGCTCGCGGAGTAGGACCCGCAGAAGGGCGCGTTGACCCGCGCCACCTCGGACAGCACGTTGGCTATCGCGCCGCCGCCGTTCCGCGCCAGCACCGGGGCAAAGGCGCGGGCCACGTGGAGACAGCCCCAGTAGTTTATCTCGAACACGGTGCGTGCGGTCGCGAGGGTAGGCGCGCTCATCACGCCCTCCCAGGCGACGATGGCGGCGTTATTGATCACCAGCGTCACGCCCGTGCATTGCTCCGCGGCGCGTTGGACCGCCGCTTCGTCGGTCACGTCGAGGGCGAGCGGCTCCACACCCTCCGGGAAGGCTGCGTTTGTGAGCGGCGATGGCAGGTCCGCGGCGTAAATTCGCCGGGCGCCGCGTGCGGCCAGCGCCGCCACCAGGGGTGTGCCGATACCACCGGCGCCGCCGGTGACGAAGGCCTCGCATCCGTTGATCTTCATGGGCTCAGTCGCTCTTGGTTTGGTCGCGGACATCGCTCTTCACCGTGGTGAGTTCCTTGTAACTGAAGATGAGGCCGGCGGCATCGAAGCCGCCATCCACATTGACGACACTGCCGGTGAGGTAGGCTGCCTCGTCGCTCGCGAGGAAGAGCGCCGTGCCGGCGATGTCGCGGGCGTGGCCGAAGCGCTCCAGCGGGATCCGCTCCAGGTAGCGGCGCTCCTGGTCCGGCCCCATGCTGGTGATGCCGGTGTCGATGGGGCCGGGCGCGATGGCGTTGACCGTGATGCCGCGCGGGCCGAGCTCCACCGCCATGATCCGCGTCATCTGGTGGATGCCCGCCTTGGTGACGCCGTAGGCGGTGCGCCCGTAGCTGCCTCGCTGGCCCGAGATCGAGCAGATGTTGACTATCCGCCCGCCGCCGTGCGCAGCCATGATTCGCGCGGCGCCCTGCGCGCAGAGGAAGGCGCTGGTCAGGTTGTTGCGCAGCACGCGCTCCCAGTCCTCGAACGAGAGCTCGAGGAAGGCGCCGTGATGAGCGATGCCGGCGTTGTTGATGAGGATGTCGAGGCGCGCGCCGAAGCAGTCCTGGGCGGCCTCGTACATGTGCCCGACGCCCTCCGGCGTGCCGACATCGGCGGTGCAGGATGCCGTCTTCCCGCCGGCCTCGACGATCTCCGCGGCCGCGGCCTCCGCCCGGTCGCCGTCGATATCGGCGAGCAGCACCCGCGCGCCCTCGGCGGCGAAGCGGCGGCCGATCTCGCGGCCGATGCCGCGCCCGCCACCGGTCACGATGGCCGTCTTTCCTTCCAGCCTCATCGCCTCCAACCTGTCCCGTTCACGGCCCGGCCTATCGGCTGGCGGGGCGCGGAGTCAACCCTCGCAGGCTCCGGGGCACCGGGCTATCCTGCGGCGGCCATGAAGGCGGGCGGGGACACATGAGGCTTGCGGGCAAGACCGCGATCGTCACGGGCGCAGGCTCGGGCATCGGCCGGGCCACGGCGCTGCGTTTCGCAAAGGAAGGCGCGGCGGTGGCCTGCGCGGGCCTCAGCGCCGACGACAACGTCGCCACCGTGCGCGCGATCGAGGCGACGGGCGGCAACGCCGTCGCCATCGAGGCCGACGTGATGCGGGACGACGACGTGGCGGGCATGGCGGCCGCCGCCATCGAGGCCCTCGGCCATGTCGATGTCCTGGTCAACAACGCGGGCCAGGCCGTGATCGGCAGCGTGGAAGAGGTCGAACGCGCCGATTGGGACCGCCAGATGGACGTCAACGTCACCAGCATCTACCGGGGCGCCAAGGCGGTCTGGGGCCACATGCGCGAGCGCGGCGGCGGCGCGATCCTCAACACCGCGTCGGTCGCCGGGCTCATCGGCACGCCGGGACAGGTGGCCTACGCCACCTCCAAGGGCGCGGTGGTCACGCTGACCAAGTGCCTGGCGCTGGACGGCGCCAAGGACCAGATCAGGGTCAACTGCGTCTGCCCCGGCTGGGTGCAAACGCCGATGGTGGACTATCACCTCTCCCAGCTCGACGACCCGGAGGGGTTCAAGGAACGGCTCGCGCGGCTGCATCCGCTCGGCGTGGGCGACCCGGCGGACATCGCGGGCGGCTTCGTCTACCTCGCCTCGGACGAGGCGCGCTGGGTCACCGGCATCGCGCTTACCATCGACGGCGGCGTGAGCTGCGGGCTCGTGTCCGAGTGACGGCCGGCATTACGCCCGCCCACCAACGGAGGCAGGGATGACGGAGAAGCCCACCGGGCTCCGCCGCAAGCTCACGGACTACGGCGACCCCGGCTTCTCGCTCTTCCTGCGCAAGGCCTTCGCCAAGTCCATGGGCTACACCGAGGCGGAGCTGGACCGCCCGGTGATCGGCATCGCGAACACGGGCAGCGGCCTCGTGAGCTGCCACGGCACGGTGCCGGTCCTGATCGAGGCGGTGGAGCGCGGGGTGACGGCCGCCGGCGGGCTGCCCCTGACCTTCCCCACGATCTCGCTCGGCGAGCCCTTCATGCACCCGACGACGATGCTCTTCCGCAACCTCATGGCGATGGACACGGAGGAGATGATCCGCGCCCATCCCATCGACGCGGTGGTCTTGATCGGCGGCTGCGACAAGACCGTGCCGGCCCAGCTCATGGCGGCGGCGAGCGCGGGCGTGCCGGCGATCCAGCTGGTCACGGGGCCGATGCTGACCGGCAGCCACAAGGGCGAGCGGCTTGGCGCCTGCACCGATTGCCGGCGCTACTGGGGCGCGCACCGGGGCGGGCGCGTGGACGAGGACGAGATCGCCGAGGTCGGCGGGCGACTCATGCCGTCTGCCGGCACCTGCATGGTGATGGGGACGGCCAGCACCATGGCCTGCGCCGCGGAAGCGCTCGGCATGATGCTGCCGGGGAGCGCCGCGATCCCGGCGGTGCTCGCCGATCGCCAGCGGGTCGCGAGGGAGAGCGGCGCGCGCGCCGTGGCGCTCGCGACCGAAGGGCTGACGCCAAAGCGCATCCTCACGCCCGGCGCCTTCACCAACGCGCTTACGGTGCTGCTCGCGGTGGGCGGCTCGACCAACGCGGTGATCCACCTCGCCGCCATCGCCGGGCGCTGCGGCTTCGACCTCGACCTCGGCCGGCTCGACCGGCTCAGCCGCGAGACCCCGGTGCTGGTCGACCTCAAGCCTTCGGGCCAGCACTACATGGAGGACCTGAACAAGGCCGGCGGGCTCATGCCCGTGCTGCGCGCGCTGGCGGACCGGCTGGACCTCGACTGCCTGACCGTGACCGGACGCACGCTCGGCGAGGAGATCGCCGCGGCCCCCGCGCCCTGGCCGCAGGACGTGGTGCGCGAGCGGGACGATCCGATCTACCGGGAGGGCGGCATCGCGGTGCTGCGCGGCAACCTCGCGCCGGACGGTGCCATCATCAAGCAATCGGCGGCGACGCCCGCGCTCTGCCAGCACACCGGGCGCGCGGTGGTGTTCGACTCGGTCGCCGACCTCACGGCACGGGTCGACGATCCCGCCCTGGATGTCGCGCCCGAGGACGTGCTGGTGCTGCGCAACGCGGGCCCCAAGGGCGCACCGGGCATGCCCGAGGCCGGCTACATTCCGATCCCGCGCAAGCTCGCGACCCAGGGCGTGACCGACATGGTGCGGCTTTCGGACGCGCGGATGAGCGGCACCGCCTTCGGCACCATCGTGCTTCACGCGACGCCGGAGGCCGCCATCGGCGGGCCGCTCGCGCTGGTGGAGAACGGCGATTCGATCACGCTGGACGTGGAGGGGCGCACGCTCACGCTGGACGTGCCGCAGGCGACGCTGGATGCGCGCCGGGCGGCATGGCAAGCCCCGCCCCCGCCGGAAGGCGCGGAGCGCGGCTATCTCGCGCTGCACCTCGCCCACGTGGAGCAGGCGGACCGCGGCTGCGATCTGGATTTCCTCTCGGCCCCCCGTTCCGGCCAGTCCGTGCCGGATTAACCCGCATTTCTCACCAAGGTTATGGTCTGCGCGGCGCTGTCCGGCCGACAGGGTAGGAGCGGCACGCAGCGCGATGCCGGGACATCGGGCAGAGCGGTTTGACGCACTTTTTCGGCCTGAGGGCGCCGCCCTTCGGGTCGCGCCCAGGCGCCCGTCCGCGTCGCGCGTTCCACGCGCGCGGGAGCGCGCGACGCGGACCTCAACCGTAATCCCCGATACGCTTTTCGGCCCGCTCCTTGCGGATCGAACGCCTGGACGCGACGCAGGCCGTGACTCTAGTGTCCTGATTCCGAAGTTTTGATGATTTGCTTTTGCCGTTCGGCGGTATCGAGGGTTCGCAGACAGAAGCGTCTGATGGTTGCAAGGATGTCGTCTGCGGACTTGGTCCATCGGAAGGGTCGCGGGTTGGCGTTGAC
>JAJEEP010000122.1 GCA_022820945.1 Alphaproteobacteria bacterium
TATGGGGTGGAAATCCTCGAACCGCCCTATCCGCACATCGCAGATCCGCAGAAATCTGCGATGCTTCTGGGGTAAGAAAAGTCTCGGGTCAGCTGGAGCCCTTGATCACCAAGGGATTCACGACAGCGCACACGCCTCTCAAGTGGTCACGCTTATGGCGCAGAGCAGGATCGAAAGGCCGGCAAGAATCTCTTACCCTGCGGGGCGCACCGCATCAGCCTTCCGCGCCGTGTAAACTCAAAGCAGGCTTCCCTGTAACCGGTCACATGCGCTATGATCGGGCTACGTAACCGGTTACAGAACATAAACCGGTACCATGGGTCAATGGGGAGGATGTCCACGTGCGCTCCACCACGAGGCCACCGTTTGGTGGCGAAATGTCGACGTGAATGCACGACCGGATATTCACGAGCCCATTGCCGAGACTGGATTCGCAACTACCCAACATCGAAAGGAGTGCTCGACATGAAACGTACAGGCTTCATGGCGGTCGTCGCGGCGGGTGTGGCGATGCTGTTCGCTTCGTCGGCATCCGCCCTCGACAAGATCACGGTGGCTTACTTCCTCGAATGGCCGACCGCGAACCAGGTGGCACAGCTTGAAAAGACCTACGACGAGGCGATGGGCGTCGAGGTGGAATGGCGCGCCTTCGGCAACGGCAACGAGATGAGCCAGGCGATGGTCTCTGGCGACGTGCAGATCGCCTACTCCCAGGGGCTGGTTCCGTGGGTGGTCGCCGTCACCAACGGACTCCCGCTCAAGCTCGTGGGCGTTGCGGTGAGCTACGCCGAGGCCGACAATTGCGTCGTCCATGCCGATACCGGCATCACGCAGGCGAATGCGTCCGAGCTGGAAGGCAAGCAGATCGCGACCCCGATCGGCAACGTGACCCACTACAAGCTGCTGCGCACGCTGGATCATCTCGGTGTCGACGCCTCGAAGGTCAACATGGTGCAGATGAACGGCGCCGATGCGTCGGTCGCGCTCGCGCGCGGAGACGTTGCCGCGGCCTGCGCCTTCGGCGGCCCGCTCCAGCGGATGAAGGAGTACGGCGACGAGCTGATGACTCCGGCCGAGCAGGAAGCGATCGGCATTCGCGTTTTCGACGTGATCTCGGTGACAGAGAGCTTCGCCAACGATCACCCTGACCTGCTGCGTAAGTTCATGGAAGTTACCGACCAGGCTAACGCGGCCTACAACGCGGATTCGGCACCGTTCGTGGAGACCATCTCCCAAGCCGCCGGCATGGACCTCGCGGCGACGGAAGACATGCTGGGCATGTTCTCGTTCCCGTCGGCGGCGGACCAGAAGTCCGAGGCCTGGATGGGCGGCACCGTGCAGGCCTTCACCAAGGAAGTGGCGGACTTCTTCGTCCAGCAGGGCCAGCTCGACAGCGCGCTCGACAGCTACGACTTCGCCATCGACGACAGCTACCTGTAAGTCCAGGGGACTTCGATCTCAGCGCCGCGACAGCGCGTTTGCTCCCTGCCTGCCCGGACCGCCGGGGGGCAGGGAGCACCGTGTTGCCGGCAACCGGTCCTCGCGCACCGCGCGGGACGGTCTGGCACGTTCGTGGCGTGGGCCGCCACCGGCTGTTAGGGTCGCGGTCCTCTCGAACCTGGATTGAAGAACGCGATGGACGGGTTGGTCATCGACAACGTCTCGATGGTCTTCACCTTGCCGAACGGCGGCGAGGTCCATGCGCTCGAAGACATTTCGCTGCACCTGAAGCCGGGCGAGCTGATGGCCGTGCTAGGCCCCTCCGGGTGCGGCAAGACCACGCTGCTCAATATCGTCGGCGGCTTCCTGGCGCCGACCGCAGGCCAGGCGCTGCTCAACGGCCACCAGGTGACCGGCCCGCATAAGGAACGCGGCGTGGTGTTCCAGCAGGGCGCGCTGTTCGAATGGATGACGGTCGCCCAGAACGTGAGCTTCGGCCCGCGCATGTGCGGCGTGCCCCGCGCCGAGATCAAAAAGATCGTGAAGCGCCTGCTCGACACCGTCGCGCTGAAGGGCTTTGCCGACAAGCCGGTCTATCAGCTCTCGGGCGGCATGCAGCAGCGCGTGGCGCTGGCGCGGTGTCTCGCGAACGATCCGGACGTGATTTTGATGGACGAGCCGCTGGGCGCGCTGGACGCGCTCACCCGCGAGAAGATGCAGGGTCTCGTGCTCAAGCTCTGGAAGGAGACCGGCAAGACCATCATCCTGATCACCCACTCGGTCGAAGAAGCGCTCTTCCTCGGTGAGCGCCTGGTGGTGATGGCGCCGCGCCCCGGCCGCATACACAAGGAATATACGCTGCCCTTCGCCGAGCAGGGGGTCGAGGGGGACGCGCGCGCAATCAAGGCCCAGCCAGACTTCATCGCCGCCCGCGAGGAAATCCTCTCCATGATCTGGGAGATGGAGGAGGAGATCATGGGCGGCGTGGATACGCACTGACGAGGGGGCCGTGGCGAAGCGCAAGCAAGGCAGCCAACCCTCGCGCTGGGGCATGTGGCTCGGCATCGCGGACACCTCGTTCACCCGGCAGAAGACGATCAAGTTCGGCGATGCGTCGGCGGTGAACTCGGGCCGCCTGTGGTCGGTTCTCACCCTGATCCTGCTGATCCTGGCCTGGTGGCTCGCGACCATCGGCGGGATCATCGATCCCCTCTTCTGGCCGCCGCTCGAGGGCAGCCTCTATCCTTGGGACAACCCCGACCGCGCCCGGCCCGGCGTGGTCGACCGCTTCGTCAGCCTCTTCGTCGACGGCTACCGCAACATCTCGCTCTGGGAGCACGTCGGGACCTCGGTCAAGCGCGTGCTCCTCGGCGTCATCATCGGTGCTGCCGTCGGAATTCCGCTCGGCTTCGCGATGGGCCTGAACTCGATGGCGCGCGGGCTGTTCGATCCCATCGTCGAATTCATCCGGCCGATCCCGCCGCTGGCGCTCATCCCGCTGGTCATCCTCTGGCTGGGGATCGACGAGGTCGCGAAGATCTTCCTGCTCTTCCTGGCGGCGCTCTTCATCATGCTGATCGCGGCCCGCGCAGGTGTCAGCTCGGTGCAGATTTCCAAGGTTCACGCGGCCTATTCGCTCGGCGCCTCCAAGTTCCAGGTGCTGCGCCACGTCATCCTGCCGAACGCCTTGCCGGAGATCTTCACGGGCCTCCGGACCTCCATGGGCGTCTGCTGGGGAACGCTGGTCGCCGCCGAGCTGGTGGCGGCAGATCAAGGCGTCGGCTCGATGATGATGATCGCGAAGAACTTCCTTCAGACCGACGTGGTGGTGATCGGCATCATCATCATCGGGGCGATCGGGTTCGCCATCGAGATGTTCATGCGCCTGCTCGAGCGATGGCTCATCCCTTGGAAGGGGAAGGGTTGATGGCCCGGAACTCGTCCCACTTTGTGCGGCCGCGGCGCGGCAATGAAAGGAACAGGAACGTAACGCCATGAGAATGACGACTGAAGAGGCCTTCGTGAAGGTGCTGCAGCAGCACGGGATTGAGCACGTGTTCGGGATCATCGGCTCGGCCTTCATGCCGATATCCGACCTCTTCCCCAAGGCCGGCATCACTTTCTGGGACGTGGCCCACGAGAGCAACGCGGGCTTTATGTGCGACGGCTACACCCGCGCCACCGGCAAG
>JAJEEP010000161.1 GCA_022820945.1 Alphaproteobacteria bacterium
TGGACGAGCCGGACGGCTCGGTGAGCGCGACGGTCGAGGCCGGCACCGGCTACACGGTGGCGGCGGGCCAGGCGGCCGGCACGGTCGCGGTGCGCGACAATGACGAGCCGGTGGTGAGCATCGCCGCCGGGACCGGGGTGACGGAGGGAGCCCCGGCCGCGTTCACCCTGACGGCGAACCCGGCGCCGCACACGGCGCTGACGGTGAGCCTCGCGGTGACCCAGAGCGGGGACTACGCGGCCTCCGGCCAGACCGGCACGCGGCAGGTCACGATCCCGACCGGAGGCAGCGCGGCCTTCGAGGTGGCGACGGTGAACGACACGGCGGACGAGCCCGACGGCTCGGTCACCGCCACCCTTGCCGCGGGCAGCGGCTACGCGGTGGCGGCGTCTCCGGACGACGCGGCCTCGGTCGCGGTGGCGGACGACGATGCCGCGGCGGGCGTGCCGTCCTTCTCGGTGGAAGATGCCGAGGGGAACGAGAACGAATGGAGGCTTCGCTACACGATCCGGCTGAGCCCGGCCTCGGACCGCCGGGTGTCGGTGTGGGTGCATACCCGGGAGTCGGACCCGGTATCGGCGCGCGACGGCGAGGACTACGTTGGCATGGGCTGGGGCACGCGGATCGTCTTCCCCGCGGGCGTGACCGAGCGGGAGCTCGGGATCAGGCTGATCAACGACAGCCATGACGAGGATCCGGAGACCTTCGAGGTGGAACTGCTGGCCCCGATGGGCGGCGCGAAGATCGCCGACGGGGTGGGCGTGATGACGATCGTCAATGACGATCCGATGCCGGCGGCGTGGCTGGCGCGCTTCGGGCGCACGGTTGCGGAGCAGGCGCTCGACGGCATCGCGAACCGCATCGCGGCGCCGCGCGAGGCCGGCGCCCAAGGCACGATTGCCGGGCAGGCGCTGAGCTTCGGAACGGGGTCTGACGGCGCGGCGAACGATAACGTCGCGACGGGAAGCTTCTCCGCCGCCGGCGGCTTCGGCGGCCTGGGCAATAGCGGATTCGGCGCCTCCGCCAACGGCTTCGGCATGACCGGCTTCGGCCACGACGCCCACCTCTCCGCTGGCGGCCCCGGACCGGACAGCGGGCTCAATCTGGGCCAGTCCCGCACCATGACGGGGCTTGAGGCGCTGCTGGGCTCCAGCTTCACCGCGACGGGGGAGACGGACGGCACGGGCGGCAGCCTCGCCTTCTGGGGCCGCGCGGCGCAGTCCTCCTTCGACGGAAGGGAGGGGACCTTCTCGCTCGACGGCGAGACGACCACGGCCATGCTGGGCGCGGACTATGCGCGCGGCAACTGGCTGGCCGGGCTCGCGCTCATGCAGAGTTCCGGCGAGGGCGGCTATGCCGATGCCGGAACCGGGTCCGTGCGCTGTCCCCAGGACCTGGATGCGGAGATGCGCAGCGTCCTCTGCGCCGGCGCGGTGCGGCAGGGCGACGGCGATGTGGAGGCGTCGCTGACGGCGGCGGTTCCCTATGCGGCCATCCAGGCCTCGGAGAGTCTCAAGCTGTGGGGCTCGCTGGGCTACGGCACGGGCGAGGTGACGCTGAAGCCCTCCGTGGGCGGCTCGCTCAAGTCGGACATCTCCTGGACGATGGCGGCGGCGGGCGCGCGGAGCGAGCTGCTGCTTCCGCCGGAGGGCGGGAGCGGTCCCACACTCGCGCTGACCGCGGACGCCTTGTGGGCGCGGACCTCGTCGGAGAAGACGCACGAGCTTGCGGCGTCGGACTCCGACGTGACCCGGCTCCGGGTCGGCCTGGAGGGCAGCTACGCCATCGCTACGGAGGGCGACGGCCAGATCGTGCCCAGGCTTGAGATCGGCGCACGCCATGACGGCGGCGATGCCGAGACCGGCTTCGGTATGGAGCTCGGCGGCGGTATCGCCTGGGTCGATCCCGCGATGGGTCTCAGCCTCGATGTCTCGGGCCGCACGCTGATCGCGCACGGCAACGACGACCTGGAGGACCGGGGCTTCGCGGCCTCGCTGGCCTTCGATCCCGATCCGTCGAGAGAGCGGGGCCTGTCGCTGACGCTCCGCCAGGACTGGGGCGGATCGGCCGAGGGCGGTCTCGATGCGCTGTTCGCGACCGACCCGCTGTCGGATCGGAGCGGCTTCGGCGAGACCACCAGCCGTTGGGCGGCGGAGGCCGCCTATGGCCTCCCGGCCTTCGGCGGGGCCTTCACCGGCAGCCCGCATGTCGGGCTGGGGCTTGCCACCGGCACGCGAGACTACACGCTCGGCTGGCGGCTCTCGCCGGCGGCCAATGCCAACGCGCCCGACGTCTCCTTCGGGGTGAAGGCAACACGCAGGGAGAGCAACGTTGCACAACCGGAGCACGCCGCCGGGTTCGAGGTCCGGGTGCGGTGGTGACGGCGCCACGATGGAAGCGGGCGATGGCGTGCGAGTCGAAGGGTTGCGGTCGACATCTCGGGCGGCCTTGTGCTCAAGATCGAATGCCGCCGTCCAGTGCCTCCGCGATGGCTGCACCGATGCGTTCCGCCGCCGCCTCGGTCTCGCGGTCTCCGACATGAGCGTAGCGCAGCGTCATGCTCGCCTGCTTGTGGCCCAAGAGGCGGGAGACCACCGGCAGGGGCACGCCTTGCAGAACGGCGTGGCTGGCGACGGTATGTCGAAGGTCATGCAGGCGTACGTCCCCGATGCCGACTTCCTTGCGCACCAGGTACCAGAGCGGCAAGTGAGGCGAAAGCGGCCTCCCCGGATCGAGCGGCGAGGGAAAGACCCAGGCGCTTCCCGTTCGCGGCTGGCGGGCAAGAATGGAGCATGCCGGCGCATTGAGGAACACCCGTCTCGGTCCGGCCTTGGCGTCGGCGAGATTGAGCGTGTCTCCGTCCACGTCCTGCCATCGCAGGGTGACGATCTCGCCCCTCCGGCAGCCGGTCAGAAGCAGAAGGCGGATGATGTCCGCCTGGCGCGCGTGCGACGGCCGCGCGGAGGCGTGCCGGTCCAGCGCGCGATGAAGGCGGCGTATCTCCTCGCGCGACAGGAAGCGCGTGAGCTTGGGACGGGGGTTGCGCTTGATGCCACGCGCGGGGTTCGTGTCGAGTTGCCCGCAAACGACCGCATGGTTGAGAATCCGGAGAAGCACGTTCAAGGCGTGATTTGCCCCGCCGGGGGCCGTTCGACTGTACTCGTCGAACCATCGGCTCACGTCGGCATGGGTGATCCGGGCCAGCGGAACCGGGCCGAAGATCGGGAACAGGCGCGCCCTCAACAGCCAGCGCATACTCTGTTGCGTCGAAGGTTTGCATCGCTCGATGCACGCACGCCCCGGACCTGTGACGAAGTCCGCGAACGTGATGCCCGAACGGCGCTCCGTCGGGTCCGACCGCTCTCCAGTCTCGATGGCGAGACACTTGGCGCGCGCCTCCTCGACGCTCATCAACGCAGCAGGGCCGAGCGTGATCTTGCGCGCGCCTCCCTCGCCCTTTCGCAGGTACACGAAGCTCCGGTGCCCCGACGGTCGAACGCGCACGCCGAGACCCGCGTGACGCGTGTCCCAGACGGTACACTCGCGGGCCGCCGGCGCCAGCTTCGCGACATTCGCGTCGGTCAGACGCCGCCTCTTCACGGCCATAGGTCAGCCCTCCAGCACGGCGCCGACAACGTCGGCAGCCTCGCGCACTGTGAGATCCGACATGTGCGTGTATTTCAGTGTCGTTGCCGGGTTGAGGTGCCCGAGCAGGCGGCCGATGGTCAGCACCGTCTCGCCGTGTGCCAGGGCCGTGCTGGCGTACGTATGTCGGCAGTCGTGAAGGCGGACATCAGGCAGACCCGCTTCAGCCCTCATGCATCGCCAAGCCTGGTCGAGGGTCCCCACGCTCACACAGTTGCCGGACTGCGGGGAGGGGAAGACCCAGACCGTTCTGCGGGGCAGGCTGTCGAGAACCTCGCGCGCGGCGGACGAGAGCCAGACCGTGCGCGGCCCGACCTTGCTATCGCGCAGGAAGAGCTTGCCCTCTCGATAGTCGCGCCATTCGAGGGTAACGATCTCGCTCCTGCGGCATCCGGTGAGCAGCAGCAGGCGTATGATCGCCACGAACTGCGGGTGATCGGCCTCATGGCACGCCAGCACTTGGCCCAGTCGACGGAGCTCCGCTGTCGACAGGAAGCGCTCCCGCCCCTGGCGGCGGTAGCGCTTGATGCCCGCACACGGGTTGGTCCCTTCCGGCCGATAGCCGTAGACCTCGGCTTGGCGCATGATGACCGAGAGGATGGGGGCCGAGCGGTCGGCGGCCACCGGGGTCTCGTGCAGGGATGCGAACCATTGCTTCACGTCTTGGGCGGTGATGCCGGCGATGGGGCGTCCCTCGAACCAGGGCAAGATCTGGTTGCGGTAGTAACCCCGGTTCACGTTGAGCGTAGACGGTTTCCAGTTTCTGGCGTACCGGCGGAAGACTTCGTCGGCGACCGTCTCGAAGGCGATGTCGGGCGATGCTGCGGACTGCACGTCGCCGCCTTCCCGGATGGCTGCCATCACGGTCTTCGCCCTATTGCGGGCCTCGTCCGTGCCGATGGAGCCTGCTTCGCCGACGATCTTCCAGACCCGCCGACCCTGATGCTGGCTATGGATGAAGTAGCGCTTGGCGCCCGAGGGCATGACCCTGACGCCGAAGCCCTTGAGTATTCGGTCGCGCACGTCGTAGGCGGACTTGCGGGGCTTGAGCTTGCGGACGCGGCGTTCGTCGAGGCGAACCGTGGCCATCGATATTCCTCCCGTGCTTCGTGTTGCAGCCGGGGCAAAATCGGGGACCGATTCCTTGGTTCCCGGCCGGATCAGGAGGAAAAAAGCAACGTCTTATCAGTCTGTTAGAACCGAAGGTGCGCGACATGGTGTTCGAGATCCTGGAGGACCTGCAGCGCCGCGACGGCAAGACCATCGTGATGGTCGAGCAGAACGCCAAGAAGGGGCTGGAGTTCGCCGATATCGGCTACGTGCTCGTCTCCGGCCGGCTCGCCATGGCCGGCCCCGGCGACGCCCTGCTCGAAGACCCGGAGGTCGGCCGCCTCTTCCTGGGCGCGTGAGGCAACCTGGAGCGCCGCCCTCGTCGTCGGCGCATGGCTAACCGTCGCCGCGTGAGCTAAGGTCTCGCCGGCCAACCTCGTCGTCGGGGAAGGCACGTCCGCCGCCCGCACCGCCCAGGATGCGGTTTCCAGACCCCGAGAAGCAGGACAGCCATGGCCGCTCTCGACGACCTGATCGCGGCCTGGCCGGTGTGGCCCACGATTCTCGGTGTGCACGTTCTGCTCATCGTCGTTCCGGCGAGTGCCGCGTTTCTCGGTCTCTATGTTTGGAAGGGCAATCCCTTCCGCAGGCGCAAGATCCAGCCCGGCTTCGCACCGTCCCACACGATCCGGCGCGAGGTAATCTATTCGCTGTTCACGGCGTTCATCTTCGCGCTCAACGGCGTTTTCATCTACCTCTCGATGGCGAACGGCTGGACGCTAATTTACACCGACTTCGCGGATTACGGCTGGCTCTACGCCGTCTTCAGTCTGGCGGTGACAATCGTGCTTCACGATGCCTATTTCTACTGGACACATCGCCTGATGCATCATCCGCTCCTGTTCGAGCGGTTCCACCGGCTGCATCACGAATCGCACAGCCCGTCGCCCTGGGCGGCCTACGCCTTTGCGCCTCTGGAAGCCGTGATTCAGGCGATGTTCCTGACAATCCTTATATTTGTCCTGCCGCTCCACGTCGCGGTCATATACCTGTTCATGCTTCACATGATCGTCCGCAACGTCATCGGCCACAGCGGCTTCGAGCTGTTTCCGCGGGGCACGCCGGCGCATGCGGTGCTCGGTGTCTTGACTACGAACACACATCACGACCTTCATCACAGTTCCAGAGGCTACAATTACGGCCTCTATTTCACCTGGTGGGATCGCCTTGGCGGCACGGAGCATCCGAACTACCGCGAGGTCTTCGATCGCGTAACGCGAGGGCGAGCGGACTCCGCTGACTCGCCGTTGAGCGCGCCGGTGGCATGGAATCCGAGCGCGACCGACAATGAGAACGCTGAGGTTCGCGGTTGGTCCGGGCCAGCGTAGCGCCTTGACCCGGTGCGAGCGCGGGTTTAGGGTCCGCGCGTTTCGAGAGGTTGTAACAGGCCACCCTTCGAGGAGGGACGCCGGTCCGCGAGTGTCGCGCGCCGGCGCGTCGACTGTTGGGGCGGGAGACGAGCGTGTTCGATAGTCTGTCCGGCAGGCTCAACGGGGTCTTCGAGACGCTGACGCGCCGCGGCGCGCTGAGCGAGGCGGACGTGAACGCCGCGCTCCGCGACGTGCGCATCGCCCTGCTCGAGGCCGATGTCGCGCTCCCGGTGGTCAAGGACTTCGTCACGGGCGTGCGCGAGAAGGCGGTCGGCGCCGACGTGCTGAAGAGCGTGGCGCCGGGCCAGCAGGTGATCAAGATCGTGAACGATCACCTGATCGAGATGCTGGGCGGCGAGACCGCCGAGATCGGCATCGCCGCGGCCACCCCACCGGCGGCGGTCCTCATGGTGGGCCTGCAGGGCTCCGGCAAGACCACCACCACCGCGAAGCTCGGCCGCTTCCTCCGCGTGAGCCACAAGAAGCACGTGCTGATGGCCTCGCTCGACACCAGCCGGCCTGCGGCCATGGAGCAGCTCGCGACGCTCGGCGTCCAGGCCGAGGTCGAGGTGCTGCCGGTGATCCCCGGCGAGCGCGCGGTCGGGATCGCCCGGCGCGCCATGAAGACCGGCGCGCAGGAGGGCCACGACGTGGTCCTGCTGGATACCGCCGGCCGGCTCCACGTGGACGAGGAGCTGATGGCCGAGTGCGCGGCGGTGCGCGATGCCGCCATGCCGGCGGAGACCCTGCTGGTCGCCGATGCGCTGACCGGTCAGGACGCGGTCAACGTCGCGAGCGCCTTCCACGAGCAGATCGGCCTCACGGGGATCGCGCTCACCCGTGTCGATGGCGACGGACGGGGCGGCGCCGCGCTCAGTATGCGCGCGGTCACCGGCTGCCCGATCAAGCTGATCGGCGTCGGCGAAAAGCTCGACGCCATCGAGCCTTTCCACCCGGACCGAATCGCCTCGCGCATCCTCGGCATGGGCGACGTGGTCTCCCTGGTCGAGAGGGCGCAGGAGACCATCGAGCGGGACGAGGCCGAAGCCCTCGTCCGCAAGGCCAGGAAGGGCGGCTTCGACCTCAACGACCTCTCCAAGCAGATTCAGCAGGTCCGCAAGATGGGCGGCATGGAGGGCCTGCTCGGCATGCTGCCGGGGGTGGGCAAGGTCAAGCGCCAGCTCGCAGACGCCAATGTCGACATCAAGATGCTCGACCGCCAGCAGGCGATCATCGATTCCATGACGCCGGCCGAGCGGAGCAACCCCAAGCTGCTCAACAGCTCGCGCAAGCGGCGCATCGCCGGTGGCTCGGGCACCACCGTGCAGGACATCAACCGCCTGCTGAAGCAGGTTAAGCAGATGAACGTCATGATGAAGCGGGCCGGCAAGCTGGGCGAGAAGGGCCTGATGCGGGCCGGAATGCCCGGCATCATGCCGCCCCGCTGATGGAACGACTCTGACCAGGAGAATGGAGAAAGCATGTCACTGAAAATTCGCCTGTCCCGCGCCGGGGCCAAGAAGCGCCCGTTCTACCGCGTGGTCGTGGCCGACACCCGCAAGCCGCGGGACGGCCGCTTCCTGGAGCGTCTCGGGACCTACGATCCGATGCTTCCCAAGGACCATCCGGAGCGCGTGCGACTCAACGAGGAGCGCATTCGCCACTGGCTCGGCGTCGGCGCCAAGCCGTCGGATCGCGTCGCGCGCTTCCTCGGCGCCGCCGAAATCATCCCGATGCCGGCACAGCGCAACAATCCCCAGAAGGGGCAGCCCAAGGCCAAGGCCGTGGAACGCCAGGCCGCGCGGGCCGAGAAGGCAGCTGCAGCAGCCGAGGCCAAGGCCAACGCACCCGCAGAGGTGCCCGCCGAAGAGGCGCCGGCTGAAGAGGCTGCCGCCGACGAGGCCGCTTCCGAGGAGGCCGGTACAGGCGATGGCGAGGGTGAAGAGAAAGCCGCCGACTCAGGCCGCATTCAGCGCGCCTGACGGGTCTGCTGCACCAGCGGAGACGGCGGACACCGCGCCGTCGCGGACGGAGACGGTCTGCCTCGGGCGGATCGTGGGTGCTCACGGTGTGCGCGGCATCGTGCGCGTGCAGAGCCACACGGCGAACCGGGACGACCTCACCGCCTACGGCGCACTCAGCGACGCATCGGGCACCCGGCGCTTCACTGTCACGGTCACCGGGCACGTCAGGGGCCTCGTGCTCGCCCGTATCGAGGGCGTGGATGACCGTGACACGGCGGAGGCGCTGCGCGGCACCGACCTCCACGTCCCGCGCGCGGCGCTACCGCCGACCGAGGGCGAGGAGTACTACCACGTGGACCTCCTTGGACTGAGCGCGGAGAGCGAGGACGGCACCGCCCTGGGCCGGGTCAGCGCCTTCCACGACCACGGCGCAGGGCCCTTCGTCGAAATTCAGCCACCGGACGGCCCCTCCACACTCGTCCCCTTCACGCGGGAGCACGTGCCGACCATCGACATCGAAGCCGGACGCATGGTTATCGCCGCCCCGGAGGACGACGCGTGACGGCCGCCGGACGCGAGAGCGCGCAAGCGGGCGCGCCGCCCTGGAGCGCCCACGTGCTCACCCTCTACCCGGAAGTGTTTCCCGGGCCGCTCGGTGCGGCGCTCGCTGGCCGGAGCCTCGATTCCGGCCTCTGGCGGCTGGAAACGGTGGACATCCGCCGCTTTGCGCGCGATAAACACGGCACCGTCGACGATCACCCGTTCGGCGGCGGGGCGGGTATGGTCATGCGCCCCGATGTCCTGGCAGCGGCCATCGATTCGGTTGAGCCGGCGGAGGGTGGCGCACCGCGCTTCCTGCTCTCGCCGCGCGGTGCCCCGCTGACCCAGGAGCAGGTGAAGGAATTGGCGGACGGCCCCGGCGTGATGCTGATTTGCGGCCGCTTCGAAGGAGTCGACGAGCGTGTGTTGGAAGGCCGAGGCGTTGCCGAGCTCAGCGTCGGCGACTACGTCCTCTCGGGCGGGGAGATCGCGGCCATGGCGGTGATCGACGCCTGCGTGCGCCTGCTGCCCGGCGTGGTCGGCCGGCCCTCGTCGCTGGTCGAGGAGAGCTTCGAGGACGACCTGCTGGAATACCCGCAGTACACCCGCCCGCGCCTCTTCGAAGGCCGCGCGGTGCCGGATGTCCTGCTTTCCGGCGATCACGCCGCCATCGACGCCTGGCGCCGTGCCCAGGCGGAGCATGTGACCAGAACGCGGCGCGCCGACCTGTGGGCGCGCCACCAGGCGCGTCGATAAGGGGCGCGCCCGAGACCGCGAGGATAGTGCCGTGAACATGATCGAGCAGTTGAATGCCGAGGCCGTGGACAAGCTCGTGGAGGAGCGGGAGGTTCCGACCTTCGGCCCCGGCGACACCCTCCGCGTGCACGTCAAGGTGGTGGAGGGCTCGCGCGAGCGGGTGCAGGTGTTCGAGGGCGTCTGCATCGCCCGGCGCAATCGCAGCCTCAACTCCTCCTTCACCGTCCGCAAGATCTCCTATGGCGAGGGGGTGGAGCGGGTCTTCCCGCTGCATTCGCCGCGCATCGCCAGGATCGAGGTGGTGAAGCGGGGTGCGGTGCGCCGCGCTAAGCTCTATTACCTGCGCGGCCGGCGCGGCAAGTCGGCGCGCATCCGCGAGAAGCGGGACGACCGCGGCGCGAAGAAGGCCGCGGCCAAGGCGAAGGAGACCGCCGCGTCCGACGATTGAGCACGCCGGCCATCGCCGCGGGAGGACACCGATGAGCGCCCCCAAGACCCTGTTCGACAAGATCTGGGAGAGCCACGTGGTGGCCGAGAACGACGACGGCACCACGCTCCTCTACATCGACAAGCACCTGATCCACGAGGTCACGAGCTGGACCGGCTTCGAGAAGATGGCCGAGGACGGGCGCCCGGTGCGCCGGCCCGACGCCACCCTCGGCGTGCCCGACCACTCGATCCCCACCAGGAACCGCGCCGCCGGCGTGGACGGCATCGGCGACCCGCTCGGCCGCGGCCAGGTTGAGGCGCTGATCGAGAACTGCGAGAAGTTCGGCGTCCCCCTGATCCCGCTGACCGACGTGCGCCAGGGCATCGTCCACATCATCGGGCCCGAGCAGGGCCTGACCCTGCCGGGCGCGACACTGGTCTGCGGCGACAGCCACACCGCGACGCACGGCGCCTTCGGCTGCCTCGCCTTCGGCATCGGCTCCAGCGAGGTCGAGCACGTGCTGGCGACCCAGACGCTCAACCAGAAGCGCCCGCGCAACATGCGCATCACGGTGGCCGGCGACCTGCCCGCTGGCATCACCGGCAAGGACATGATCCTCGCCATCATCGGCGAGATCGGCACGGCCGGCGGCACCGGCCACGTGGTGGAATACGCCGGCCCCGCGATCCGCGCGCTCTCCATGGAAGGGCGCATGACGGTCTGCAACATGACCATCGAAGGCGGCGCGCGCGCAGGCCTGATCGCGCCGGACGAGACCACCTTCGCCTATCTCAAGGGACGGCCCATGGCGCCCTCCGGCGCCGCCTGGGACCAGGCCTTGGCCCATTGGCGCACGCTCGCCTCCGACGAGGGCGCCGCGTACGACAAGGAAGCCACGATCCAGGCTGCCGACATCGCGCCGCAGATCACCTGGGGCACCAGCCCCGAGGACGTGATCCCGGTGACGGGGCGCACCCCCGACCCGGCCCAGGCGCCGGACGAAAAGCACCGCGAGGCGATCGCCCAGGCTTTGGACTACATGGCGCTCGAGGCCGACACGCCCATCGAGGGCGTGGCCGTGGACCGGGTCTTCATCGGCTCCTGCACCAACGGCCGGATCGAGGACCTGCGTGCCGCCGCCGCCGTCGCCAAGGGGCGCAAGGTCCCGGCGGGCGTGGGCGCCATGGTGGTGCCGGGCTCGGGCCTCGTGAAGCAGCAGGCCGAGGAGGAAGGGCTCGACCGCATCTTCCTCGAAGCCGGCTTCGAGTGGCGCGATGCGGGCTGCTCCATGTGCATCGCCATGAACGACGACAAGCTCGCGCCGGACGAGCGCTGCGCGTCCACCTCCAACCGCAACTTCAAAGGCCGCCAGGGCCGCGGCGGGCGCACCCACCTGGTGAGCCCGGCGATGGCCGCCGCTGCCGCCGTCAGCGGGCGTTTCGTCGACGTCCGCGAGCTCGTGTCCTGAGGAGGGCCCGTCATGCGGACATTCACGACCCTCTCCGGCCCGGCGGCGGCACTGCCGATGATCAACGTCGACACCGACCAGCTGATTCCCAAGCAGTATCTCACCGCGATCAGCCGTGCCGGGCTCGGCAAGGGCCTCTTCCACGACTTCCGCTACGACATGGAGGACAAGGAACTTGCGGACTTCGTCCTCAACCGCGAGCCCTGGCGCGAGGCCCGCATCCTCATCGCGGGCGAGAACTTCGGCTGCGGCTCCAGCCGCGAGCACGCTCCCTGGGCGCTCGAGGACTTCGGCATCCGCTGCGTGATCGCGCCGAGCTTCGCCGACATCTTCTTCAACAACTGCGTCAAGAACGGGATCCTGCTGATCCCACTGCCGGAGGACGACGCGAACCTGCTGATGGACGACGCCAGCAACTCCCAGACCTGCCGGATGACGGTCGACCTGGAGGCGCAGACCGTCACGCGCTCGAACGGCGAGACCGTCGGCTTCGAGATCGAGCCCTTCCGCAAGCACCGGCTGCTCAACGGACTCGACGACATCGGCATCACCATGACCAAGGCCGCCGAGATCGACGCCTTCGAGGCGACGCAGAGGGCCGCCCAGCCGTGGCTTTACGGCGGCGAGCACCCCGACTCCGCGGCCTGACGCGAGCGTTCCGAGCCACGCCTCGGCCGCAGATGGCGGCGGAGGCCACTGTGATTACCAGACATCGCCCCTGGCGATGACCCAATTCACCAACCCCTGGTGGAGCCCTTGGCGCGAGGTCGATGGTGCGACGATCCTCCAAGTGGACCTCACACCGGATAGGGAGCGCGAGACGCGCGCGCTCTCGCTTCTGGACGATGAAGAGCGGACACGCTGGCGCCACTTCCTCTCGGAGCGTGCGCGGCGGGAGTTCGCTCTCTGCCGAGCGGCGCTGCGCGTCACTCTCTGCGATCGGCTGGGCTGCGAACGGCGTGCGCTTGCCTTCGGCTATGGCGAACACGGCAAGCCCTTCGCCAGGATCGATGGCGCGTGTGCAAAAGTCGGCTTCAACGTCAGCCACAGCGGCCGGCACGGCTTGATCGCGATTGCCGCGCACGACTGCCTCGGCGTCGATGTGGAGGAGCGTGTTGCGCAGCGCGATCTGGAAGGCATCGGCAGCCTGGTTTACGGCCCGGCGGAGCGGCGATTGCTCGCGGCCGCCGCGGGCTGGGAAAAAGTCTATCTTTTCTATCGCCTGTGGAGTCTGAAGGAAGCGCTGATCAAGGCCATCGGCGCCGGCTTTTCGCTCGGCCCGTCCCGCTTCGAAATCCCCACACCGATGCTGCATGGCGACAGGTCGGGCGAGTTTCGATTCCCGCATGCGCCTGCGAACACGTGGCGGCTTCACGATCTGGGCGAGCCGCGCTTCGCCACCGCGCTGGCTTACAGGCTACCGTCTCAGAGCAGCGGCTCGTAGCGCAGCGGATCGCAGGCCTCGACGGCTTCGCGCCGCCTGTAGAGCTCCACCAGGTTGGCAACCTCCACCAGCGAGAGCGAGATCTAGTACAGGCGTCGCGCGGGTGTCGGCATGTCGCCGCCGCGGTGAACTCCCAGGTAGCGGATCGCCTCTTCCGGGCGCGGCAGGACGGCATCGTAAGAGGCTCGAATATCCGCCATCGAGGACGCTTCCCGCTTTTCGGTGCGCGCGCGGTCGGCGCCACGAGACTCATTGGATGGCAACGTCGCCCCCCCCAGCTTTGGTGCGATGTCCACGATCACGAGCACCACGACGAGCGCGCTCAGCGGCCCACGCCTGTCTGTCGAACGGTGGGCGGCTCCCACCCGAAGGGGATGACGCTTGCCAACTGATCGAGCGTGTACGGGTCTTCGCTTCCCCATGTGGTTCGATAAGGCGAGCCGCCTATCGATGTGGGGTTATGGGCGAGCATGCCTGCGTAGCCGGGATCGGCACCTGCAGCCTGCGCGTAGTAGTCGGCGATGCCGGCAAGGTAGCGCAGCGGCTGGGATCGGGCGGCAGAACATCGTTGTACTGGCTCGGCGAGGGTCCAACAGACATGCGCGTGATCGTTGGCCGGGTGCCAGGGGCAGCTCTAGCTGCTCAGGAGGGGATGTTCCGCGAACGGATGAAGGGCGTTTCGGTGCATTCGCACAGTTATCGCCGCATTCCGGGGTTAGCCGATTGCCGCTAAGTGCTTGAGATGAAATGGTGCCGCCGGGAAGAATTGAACTTCCGACCCCTCCCTTACCAAGGGAGTGCTCTACCCCTGAGCTACGGCGGCGCGGGCGCGACATTGCCACAGCGCAGGCCCACCGGCAACGGCGTGTCCCGGCTCAGGACATCCCGGACACCGGAGACGGCAGGGTTTCCCGGTCCGTGAGAGGAGCAAGCTATTCGGCAGGGGATTTTCGGCAAAGGGCCTGATGAGGTCTGGCGGCGTCGAACCCGTCGGCGCAGGCTTCGACCCTGCAGTGACTCGTCTCATGCCTCCCTGAACGTGGTCGGATCACACCCGGGTCAGGCAGGGTAGCGAGGCCGACCCAGGGCCGGCCCCGCTTCCTCGTTACCGAGCCTCATAGAGGCCTGACGGCCGCGAGCGCACGATATCGCCGCGCAGCGCCGCGTCGATGTCGCCCCGGTTCAAGCCGATATCGGCGAGCTCGAGATCGGTCAGGCGGTGGAGCTCGTTCCGCGCACGGTTGCGCTCCCGCCATTTCCGGACCGCTCGGGTGATGGGTGTGAAGTCCATGTCCTTACCTCCTGTTTCGGAGTGTCACAGGTGTTGCGGCCGCCCGTGCTGGCCCCGCCGCACACCATTCCTGATTCCGATATGTGTCCGGTCGCGGTGCGGTCGAACCCCCTGGCTTGACATAACTGCTATGCCGGCACGGCAGTCCTCGCTGCCGGGCTGCGACATGCGCCATGTGACACGTGGCCTTCGATGCTCGCGTCGAGCGGGAGGAATACCTATCTTGGGACTGGATGCACCGATCCACGACGCGAGAGCCAGCCATGTTCGACGGCTTCACCAGGACACAGATCGAGACTTCGTCCATCACGATCAATCTCGTGAAAGGGGGCGAGGGTCCTCCGCTCCTGCTGCTCCACGGCTATCCGCAGAATCGCCTGATGTGGCACAAGGTTGCACCGATATTCGCCGAGCACTACACGGTGGTGGCGCCCGATCTGCGTGGCTACGGCGACAGCGGCAAGCCGGCGTCGGACGATTTTGACGAACACTGCAAGCGCGCCTCGGCGCGGGATCAGGTCGAAGCGATGGCTGCTCTCGGCTTCGATCGCTTCCACGTGGTGGGGCACGATCGCGGCGCCCGCGTCGGCCATCGCATGGCGCTCGACCACCCCGCGCAGGTGCGCACCTTCACGTCACTCGACGTGGTGGCCTCCCAGGCGATCTTCGAGAACATGGACCGTGACCTCGCGTTCTCGTTCTTCCATTGGCACCTGATGCGCCAGCCGGCGCCGTTCCCCGAAACGCTGATAGGCAACAGTCCCAAGCTCTTCCTCGACTTCCTACTGGAACAATGGACCGGCGTCGAAGGCGCGATCACGGCCGAGGCCTATGCCGACTATCTCCGCTGTTTCAGCGATCCCGAGACGCTGCGCTGCATGTGCCTGGACTACCGCTCCATCGCGCTCGACCTCGTCCACGACGAGGCGGACCGCGGCCGAAAGATCGCCTGCCCGACGCTGGTGCTGTGGGCTGGCGACATGGCCCGGCGCCCCGGCTGGCAGACGGGCGGATCGCTCGACGTGCTGGGGAGCTGGCGGGAGCGAGCGGAGGACGTGAAGGGCCGGGCACTTGACTGTGGCCACTTCCTGCCCGAGGAGGCGCCGGAGGAGACGGCGCGGGAGATTCTGGCCTTCCTCGCGGACCGCTGAGGCGGCCCTTCGGCGAACCGCAACATCTTGGGTTTTAGACATAGGTCGGGCAGACCGTGACCATTGCGAGGCATCCGGGCTAGAGTCCCGCGCGCTTGGCGCCGAGTCGGGGCCTGGGCGGGTCGGCCCGGAGGCGTCATCGACGGGAACGCTGCGTGAAGAGACCTCCGCTACAGGCGATCGGCCATGGCGTTCTGGCGCTGTTCGAGGCCGTCGGGCGCCTCTCCCTCTTTGCGCTCGAAGCGACCTCGCACTGCGTCAGGCCGCCCTTCTACCCGCGCCTGCTTCTGCGCCAGATGGTGGAGATCGGCTTCTATTCCCTGCCGGTGGTGGGGCTGACCGGGCTCTTCGCCGGCATGGTGCTGGCGCTGCAGAGCTACACCGGCTTCTCCCGCTTCTCGGCCGAGAGCACGATCCCCACCGTCGTGGTGCTCTCGATCACCCGCGAGCTCGGGCCTGTGCTGGCGGGCCTCATGGTCGCCGGCCGGGTCGGCGCCGCGATGGCGGCGGAAATCGGCACCATGCGGGTCACCGAGCAGATCGACGCGCTCACCACGCTCTCCACCAACCCGCACAAGTACCTGATCGTGCCGCGACTCGTCGCGGGCTTTCTCATGCTGCCGTTCCTGGTCCTCGTCACCGACATCATCGGCGTCGGCGGCGGTTATCTGGTCAGCGTCTTCAAGCTGGGTTTCAACCCGGACGCCTACATCAACAACACCCTCGAATACCTGGAGACCATGGACGTGGCCTCCGGCATCGTGAAGGCCGCCGTCTTCGGCTACCTGATCGCGCTGATGGGCTGCTACCACGGCTTCCACTCCAAGGGCGGCGCCCAAGGGGTGGGCAAGGCCACCACCAACGCCGTGGTGACCGGCGCCATCCTGGTGCTGATCTTCAACTACATCATCACCGAGGCGTTCTTCGCCCAATGAACGCGCCTGAGAACGCCCGCACCGGCCCGGGCGCGAACCGGCCCAAGATCGCCCTGCGCGGCCTGCACAAGACCTTCGGCGGCATGGTGGTGCTCGACGGCCTCGACCTTGAGGTCGGCACCGGGGAATCGGTGGTGGTGATCGGCTGCTCCGGCGTCGGCAAGTCGGTTATGCTCAAGTGCCTGCTCGGCCTGCTCCGACCCGACTCCGGCAGCGTGACCGTCGACGGCGAGGAGATTTCCCGGAGCCGCGCGACGCGCGAAGCCGCCATGCGCAAGATCGGCATGCTGTTCCAGAACTCGGCGCTCTTCGACAGCCTGCCGGTGTGGGAGAACGTCGCCTTTGGCCTGATTCAGGCGCACGGCACGGCACGGCGCGAGGCCCGGGGAATCGCCATAGAGACGCTCGCCCAGGTGGGCCTCGATGCTGATACCGCCGATCTCTATCCGGCCTCGCTTTCGGGCGGCATGCGCAAGCGGGTCGGGCTCGCCCGCGCCATCGCCACCAAGCCCGAGATCATCCTCTTCGATGAGCCGACGACGGGCCTCGACCCGATCATGGCCGACGTCATCAACGACCTGATCGTCGCCTGCACGCATGAGCTTGGTGCGACCGCGCTCACCATCACCCATGACATGGCGAGCGCACGCAAAATCGCCGACCGCATCGCCATGATCCACGACGGCAGGATCATCTGGCAGGGGCCGGCGGACGAGATCGACAGCAGCGGAAATGCGCATGTGCAGCAGTTCGTCAACGGACGGTCGGAGGGCCCGATTCAGCTCGCGTTCGCTCATGCCGCGGCCGGCTGAGCGGCGTGCGGCGCCCGCGCCGCGATCCCGCTGAGAGAACCCGTGGCAAAGGCAGAGAAGCGCTTCGTCTGCAGCGACTGCGGTGCCGCCAGGCCCCGCTGGGCCGGCCGCTGCGACGCCTGCGGCGCCTGGAACAGCATCACAGAAGAGGCGCCGCGCACCGCCACGCCTCGTGGCCTCGGCAGCGGCAAGGGCCGGGTCATCGATTTCATACCCCTCGATGGGCCGGGCGGCGTGCTCGCCCGCCGGCCCTGCGGCATCGGCGAAATCGACCGGGTCGTGGGCGGCGGCTTCGTGCCGGGCTCGGCGGTCCTGCTCGCGGGCGATCCCGGCATCGGCAAGTCGACCCTCTTGCTACAGGCGGCGGCCGCCCTGGCGGGCCGCGGCGGGCGGATCGCCTACATCTCGGGCGAAGAGGGCCTGGAGCAGATTCGCATGCGCGCCGCCAGGCTCGGCCTCGCTGGTGCGCCGGTAGGCCTCGCTGCCGCCATCGACGTGCGCGATATCGCAACGAGCGTCGAGGACGAGACGCCGCCCGACATGGTGGTAATCGATTCGATTCAGACCATGTACCTCGACACCCTGGATTCGGCGCCGGGGACGGTCGCCCAGGTGCGGGGCTCCGCCCAGGAGCTGATACGGCTGGCCAAGCGCACCGGCACGGTCCTGGTGCTCGTCGGCCACGTCACCAAGGAGGGGCAGATCGCGGGCCCCCGCGTGCTCGAGCACATGGTGGACTGCGTGCTCTACTTCGAGGGTGAGCGCGGCCATCAGTTTCGCATCGTCCGCGCCATCAAGAACCGGTTCGGGCCGACCGACGAGATCGGCGTCTTCGAGATGACCGATCGCGGCCTCGTGGAAATCCCCAACCCCTCCAGCCTGTTCGTCGATCCCGAGCGCGGACCCGTACCGGGTGCTGCGGTCTTCGCCGGTGTTGAGGGCTCGCGCCCGGTCCTGGTCGAAATTCAGGCCCTGGTGGCACCGGGGCCTGCAGGCTCGCCGCGGCGTACCGTGGTCGGCTGGGATGCGGGGCGCCTCGCCATGGTGCTCGCGGTGCTGGAGGCCCGCGCCGGGCTTCGGCTCAGCGTCTGCGACGTCTATCTCAACGTCGCAGGCGGCTTGCGCGTCACGGAGCCCGCGGCCGACCTCGCGGTCGCCGCCGCGCTCGCCTCATCGGCGGCCGACCGCGCGCTCGACCACGGCGCCGTCATCTTCGGCGAGGTCGGCCTCGCAGGCGAGGTCCGTCCGGTGAGCCAGGGCGAGGCCCGGCTCAAGGAGGCCGCGAAGCTTGGCTTCAGCCATGCACTCGCGCCGGTGCCGGACCGCGGCCAGGGAGGCAATGGGGAGGGCCAGGGAATTACGGTGACACGGCTCACCCACGTGCGCGACCTGGTAGCGCTCTTCCCCCCGGCAGCGGGGCGCGCGCGCTGACGATCGGGGCACGATGGAAGACCTGCCGGTCAATCTGATCGACATCCTTGTGGCGCTGATCATCATCGTCTCGGCGCTGCTCGCCTTCGGCCGGGGCGCCACGCGGGAGATTCTCGGCATCGGCGCCTGGGTCGGCGCGGGTATCGCGACCTTCTTCGCCTTCCCCTACGCCAGGCCCATCGCCCGCGACCTGATCCCGGATTCCATGCTGATCGCCGACGTGGTCGCAGGCGTCGCGGTCTTCGTCGTCGTGCTGGTGATCCTGACGATCGTCAACCAGATCATCTCCGGACGCATCCAGCGCAGCCGAGGCGGAGCGCTGGACCGCACTCTCGGGTTCATCTTCGGCATCCTGCGCGGTGCTGCGCTGGTCTGCATCGCCTACATGCTGTTCGGCTCGGTAGTGCAGCAAAGCGACTGGCCGCCCTGGGTCGACGAGGCCAGGACCTTGCCGTATATCAAACAGGGCGTAGCCGCGCTGCGCGAGGTGGTCCCCGAGGAGGTCGCCGATGAAGGCACCCGGCACATCGAGGAGACCTTCGAGGATGGCCGCGAGCGAAGCGTGAAGGAGCTGACCGAGCCCGTGCCTGCCGAGCGAAGCGAAGAGGACGGCGAGACCGGCTACAGCGACCGCGAGAGGAACCAGCTCGACGGCTTGAGTGAAAGCGTCGAGTGATGGTGGCAGGGGATCCACTTACCGTGTCCACGGGCATTGCGCCGGATGACGACAAATTGCGGGAGGAGTGCGGGGTCTTCGGCATCCTCGGGCACCCCGACGCCGCCGCCCATACCGCGCTCGGCCTTCACGCGCTGCAGCACCGGGGCCAGGAATCGGCCGGCATCGTCAGCACCGACGGCACGCTCTTCCACTCGCACCGGGCGCTCGGTCGGGTCGGCGACATCTTCTCCTCGGGCGAGGTGATCGACGCACTGGAGGGCCACGCCGCGATCGGCCACAACCGCTATTCCACCCAGGGCGCGCCCGAGGTGCGCAACATCCAGCCGCTCTTCGCCGACCTCGCCTTCGGCGGGCTCAGCATCGCGCACAACGGCAACCTCACCAACGCGCTCTCGCTGCGCGCCGATCTCGTCACCCACGGCTGCATCTTCCAGTCCACGTCCGACACCGAGGTCATCGTCCACCTGATCGCCATCAGCCGCCTCGCGCGCGTGGTGGAGCGCATGATCGAGGCGCTGGGCCGGGTGCGCGGCGCCTACTCCCTGGTGGCGCTCACCGGGGACGCCATGATCGGCGTCCGCGACCCCCACGGTGTGCGTCCGCTGGTGCTGGGCCAGCTCGACGGCGCGATGATTCTGGCGTCGGAGACGGTGGCCTTCGACATCATCGGCGCCCAGTTCGTGCGCGACATCGAGCCGGGCGAGCTGGTCATCGTCTCGGAGGCCGGGGTGGAGAGCATCAAGCCCTTCCGCTCTACCGCGCAGCGCTTCTGCATCTTCGAATACATCTACTTCGCGCGGCCCGACAGCGTCTCCGAAGGGATCGGCGTCTACGAGGCCAGGCAGCGCATCGGCGCCGAGCTCGCCCGCGAGGCGCTGGCGCCGGCGGACGTGGTGGTGCCGGTGCCCGATTCCGGCGTGCCGGCGGCGATCGGCTACGCGGCGCAGGCCGATCTTCCCTTCGAACTCGGCATCATCCGCAACCACTATGTCGGGCGCACCTTCATCGAGCCGACCGACCGGATCAGGCACCTTGGCGTCAAGCTCAAGCACAATGCGAACCGCCACGTCCTCGAAGGCAGGCGGGTGGTGCTCGTCGACGACAGCATCGTGCGCGGCACCACCTCCACCAAGATCGTGGAGATGGTGCGCTCGGCAGGCGCTGCGGCGGTCCACATGCGCATCGCGAGCCCGCCGACCGCCCACTCCTGCTTCTACGGCGTCGATACGCCGGCGCGCGAGAAGCTCCTCGCCGCCCGCCACGACGTGGACGCCATGGCGCGCTCCATCGGGGTCGACAGCCTCGCCTTCCTCACCATCGACGGGCTCTACCGGGCCATGGGCGAGTCGGGCCGCGATCCGGCGCGCCCGCGCTATTGCGACGCCTGCTTCTCCGGCGACTATCCGATCCCGCTGTCCGATCGACAGGTTGGCGAGCCACCGGCGCAGCTCTCCCTGCTCGCGGATTCGGGCTAGCCGCCGTCGTGGCGCCACCGCGTCTCGAAGGCCGGATCGCACTTGTGACCGGTGCCTCGCGCGGCATCGGCGCGGCCGTCGCCCGCCGCTTCGCTGCGGAAGGCGCGCGCCTCATCCTCGTCGCCCGCACCACCGGCGGGCTGGAGGAGGTGGACGACGCGGTGCAGCGCGCATCGGGCGAGCCCGCAACGCTGGTGCCGATGGACCTGAGCGACGGCGAGCAGATCGACCGGCTGGGCGGCGCCCTGGCCGAGCGCTTCGGCCGCCTCGACATCCTCGTCGCCAACGCCGGCACACTGGGGCAGCTGAGCCCGGTGGGGCACTACGCCCCCGATGACTGGGAGCAGACGCTCGGGCTCAACCTGGGCGCCAACTGGCGCCTGATCCGCAGCCTCGACCCTCTGCTGCGGGCCTCGCCTGCGGGCCGGGCAATCTTCGTCACCGCCGCCGCCGCAGAGGCCGCGCCTGCCTTCTGGGGGCCCTATGCGGCGAGCAAGGCGGGTCTGGAAGCACTGGCCCGCTGCTATGCGGCAGAAACCCGCCGCAGCGCGCTCCGGGTTAACCTGCTCGACCCCGGCCCGGTGGCGACCGAGCTGCGCCGCCGCGCCTACCCCGGCGAGGACCCGAGCAAGCTGCCCGCGCCGGATGCGGTGACCGAGCCATTCGTCGCGCTGGCCGAAGCGTCGTCTACCGAGCACGGCGTGCGCATCGGCCCGGCCTCGGGCGCTTTCGCCGGCACCTGAAACCAACGGAGCATCGAGCCATGAAGATCGGAATCGTCGGCGCCGGGGCCATGGGCTGCGTCTACGCGGCGCTCATGGCCGATGCCGGCAACGAAGTCTGGGCGATCGACACCTGGCAGGCGCATGTCGATGCCATCGCCGCCAACGGGCTCCGGCTCGAGGGCGCGAGCGGCGATCGCACAGTGGCGCTCGGCGCCACGACGGATCCCGCTGCCGTCGGCCCCTGCGACCTTGTCATCGTCGCGACCAAGGCGCCGCAGGTGGAGGCCGCCGCCGCCGCCGCCCGCGCCCTGCTCGGCCCCGAGACCGCGGTGCTGACAATCCAGAACGGCCTCGGCAGCGCTGCCAAGGTTGCCCGCATTCTGGGTCAGGAGCGTGTGATCGTCGGCGTGGTCGGCGGCTTCGGCGCCTCGATCAAGGCGCCGGGCCACGCTCACCACAACGGAATGGAGCTGGTGCGGCTTGGTGAAGCGCACGGCGCGGTGACACCCCGGCTGGAGCGCATCGCCGCGCTCTGGCGGGATTCAGGCTTCACGGTCAAGTGCTTCGACGACATCGACCAGCTCGTCTGGGAGAAGCTCATTTGCAACGTCTGCTACAGCGGCACGGCGACGCTCACGGGGCTCACCGTGGGCGAGATCATGGCGGACGCGGACGCCTGGCCCATCGCCTCCGGTTGCGCCGCCGAGGCCTATCGGGTAGCGCGCGCCAAGGGCATCCGCCTCGATTTCGACGACCCGGTCGCCTACGTGCACGACTTCGGCGCCAAGATCCCCGGGGCCCGCCCCTCGATGCTTCTGGACCACCTCGCCGGCCGCCGTTCCGAGATCGACGCGATCAACGGCGCGATCCCGCTGGAGGCTCTGGCGCTCGGCTTGGAAGCACCCTACAACAGCCTCGTCTCGGCGCTGGTCCGGGCCAAGGAAACCGCCTTCGACACGCCATAACGACGGGAGCACGCATGAGCGCCGCCGATCTCAAGGACCTGGTCGAGGGTTTCCGCCGGCTCTCCACCGCCAACGTCTCGGACGGCCTCGACCGGGCCGGAATTGCCGGCGCGCCGCACGGCATCGGCCCGCTGTGGGACAGCTGCGGCAAGATCGTGGGTCCCGCCGCGACGCTGAAGCTGGTGCCGGTGGACGAGGCCGACGAATCGCCGGTGCTCGGCACCCTGGAGGCGGTCAAGCTGGGCAACCCCGGCGACGTGCTGGTGATCGACCAGGGCGGGCGGATGGACGTCAACAGCTACGGCGGCGTCGCTGGCTTTACGACCCGGCATTTCGGCCTGATCGGCACGGTGATCGACGGCGTTACCCGTGACATCGATGAGTACAAGGAGCTGAACCTGCCGGTCTACGGCCGGGGCTTCATTCAGCAATCGATCCGCAACCGCTGCGCCTGCGCCGGCTACGGCATCGGTGTGCGACTGGGCGGTGTCCCGGTGGATCCCGGCGACATCATCGTCGCCGACGAGAACGGGGTTTGCGTCGTCCCGCAAGCCAGCGCGGCAGAGGTGCTGGAGCACGCGACGCTCTTCAAGAACATCGAGGAAGGCATCATCGAAGCGGTGCGCCAGGGCGTAGACCCGGTGGAGGCCCACGACCGGGTGCGCTACGATATGATGACGAAGGCGGGCGCTGGCGGATGAAGGTCAACGGAGAACCGTACCGAAGCATCTGGGTGGACGACGATGGCCGCACGGTCGTCGTCATCGATCAGACGCGCCTTCCTCACAGCTTCGACACTCGCAAGCTGCGCACGGTCGAGGAAGCGGCGCACGCCATCAGCGCGATGGTGGTGCGCGGCGCGCCGCTGATCGGCGCGACGGCGGCCTACGGTGTGGCCCTCGCGCTCGCAGAGGATCCGAGCGATCCGAACCTCGAGAACGCCATCGTGCTGCTGGCCGGAACCCGGCCGACAGCGGCCAACCTGCGCTGGGCGTTGGAGGATCTCGGCCGCCGGCTCCGGCCCTTGCCTGCCGAAGACCGGGCCGTCGCCGCCTACCGGCGGGCGGCGGAGATCTGCGACGAGGACGTCGCCATCAACCGGGCAATCGGCGAGTACGGACTCACGCTGTTGGAGCAGGCGGCCGAGGGCAAGGAAGGCCCACTCAACGTGCTCACCCACTGCAATGCCGGCTGGCTCGCGACGGTCGACTGGGGCACGGCGCTGGCGCCACTCTACATGGCCCACGACAAGGACATCCCGGTTCACGTCTGGGTCGACGAAACCAGACCACGCAACCAGGGCGCCGCGCTCACCGCGTGGGAGCTCGCCAGCCACGGGGTGCCGCACACGGTGATCGTGGACAACGCCGGCGGCCACCTGATGCAACAGGGTATGGTCGATCTATGCATCACCGGCACCGACCGCACGACCGCCCGCGGCGATGTCTGTAACAAGATCGGCACCTATCTGAAGGCGCTCGCCGCAAGCGACAACGACGTCCCCTTCTATGTCGCGCTGCCCCATCCGACCATCGACTGGTCCCTGGCCGATGGCGCCGATACTCCCATCGAGCAGCGGGACGAAGACGAGGTGCTGACGATTACCGGGCGCGACGAGAGCGGGCAGGAGACCAGGGTGGCGCTCACGCCCGATGGCACCAGCGCCGCGAACTATGCCTTCGACGTGACCCCTGCGCGGCTCGTGACCGCGCTCATTACCGACCGCGGCGTGTGCGAAGCCTCCGAGAAGGGCCTGCAGACCCTGTTTCCGGACCACGCTGCCGGAGCAGCCTCCTCATAATTCCATAGGACGCGCTGGCGGGAGATCACCGAGCCGCGCCTCAATCTCTGCTGCAGATGGCATCGCAGGTGCTGCGCCCTCACGCAAGCAGGCGAGGCCGCCGACGACGCTCGCTCGGTGCAGCATCGCGGGCAGCGTCGTCCCTGCCTCGAGCCCAAGGGCGAGGCCCGCGACGAAGGCATCGCCTGCGCCCACCGTGTCCACGGGCTCGATTGCGAGCGCACCGCAGCGCCAGGCTTCGTCGGGCGTGAAGGCGGCGGCTCCGGCACTACCGAGGCTCACCACCGCGGTCACGCCATAACGTGTGGCGATGGCACGGGCCGCGTCCTCGCCGGCGGCATCGAGTCCGCGCGTGCGGGCGAGCATCTCTGCCTCGATCTCGTTGAACACCACGAGGTCGAACGACGGAATGAGCTCGGCCGGCACGGGCTTGGCCGGGGCCAAATTGAGCACCACCCGTGCGCCCCGCGCCTTGGCCCGCTCCACGACCGCCCAGTTCGATTCCAGCGGGACCTCCATCTGCAGCACGAGCACCGTCTCGGGCCCGAGCCAGTCTTCCGGCAGCACCTCTGGCGACAGGTCCGTGTTGGCGCCGCTTGCCACAGTGATCTGGTTCTCGCCCGCACGGTCCACGATCACCGCGGCGCAGCCCGTGGGCAGCGCACTCTCCGTGATCGCCTCGGTCCCGACGCCTGCGTCCGTCAGAGCCCGGAGCGCGAGCGGGGCAAAGCCGTCGGGGCCAACGCGGCCCACCATCTGCACCGAGGACGCCGGGTCCGTGGCCGCCTTCGCTGCGGCGACCGCCTGATTGAGGCCCTTGCCGCCGGCCACGGCCCGATGGCCGGGGCAGAGCACCGTCTCACCCGCGCGCGGCAGCGCATCGACCGCGAACACGAGATCGGCGTTGATCGAGCCGAAGACGACGATCATCGGCGCGCCCCTCTAGTGGCGGAAGTGACGGAGGCCGGTGAAGACCATGGCGAGGCCCTGCTCGTCGGCCGCAGCGATGACCTCTGCGTCGCGCCTTGAGCCGCCTGGCTGGATGACGGCGGTGGCGCCGGCCGCGGAGGCCGCCAAGAGCCCGTCCGCAAAGGGAAAGAACGCATCGGAGGCAACCACGCAGCCTTCTGCGCGCGACCGGGTCTCGCCAGCGGCGGCTGACGCGTCCGCAGCTTTCTGCGCCGCGATCCGGGACGAATCCACGCGGCTCATCTGCCCTGCGCCGATGCCGACCGTGGCACCGTCCTTGGCGTACACGATGGCGTTCGATTTCACGTGCTTGGCGACCGTGAACGCGAACAGCAGGTCGGCGCGCTCCTGCTCCGTCGGCGCACGCTCGGTCACGGTCTTGAGCGCCTCTGCCGTTACCCGCGCGGCGTCTTCGGTCTGCACCAGGAAACCGTCGTCCAGGGTGCGGACCATCAGCCGCTCACCGCGTTCTGCCGCTCCGGCACCCGTCAAAAGAAGGCGCAGATCGCCCTTCGCCGCAAGAACGGCGCACGCTTCGTCGTCCGCGTCGGGCGCCACCACGACCTCGGTGAAGAGACTGGCGATGGCCTGCGCGGTCGCACCGTCGAGCGGCCGATTGGCCGCAACCACACCGCCAAAGGCGCTCACCGGATCGCACGCCCGCGCCCTCTCGTACGCCTCGGCGAGAGTGTCGCAGACTGCGACGCCGCAGGGGTTGTTATGCTTGATGATGGCGATGGCGGGCGAGCCGAACTCGCGCACCAACCCATAAGCCGCGTCGGCATCGGCAAGGTTGTTGTAGCTCGGCGCCTTGCCCTGGATCAGCGCGGCCTGGGCGACACCGGGCGGCGCGGTGGGGTCGACGTAAAGAGCTGCGGCCTGATGGGGGTTCTCGCCGTAGCGCAGCAGCCTGCTCCGCGAGCCACCCAACACGAAGCGGTGCGACAGCGGGTCGCCGTCGCTCTCAGCTGCGAGCCGGCGCGCGATGGCAGCGTCGTAGGCGGCCGTGCGCGCGAATGCCGTCGCCGCCAGCCGGCGGCGCAAGCCGAGGCTGGTGGCGCCGCCCATCGCCTCCATCTCCTCCACGATCGCCGTGTAGTCCGAAGGCTGAACCACCACGGTCACGTCCTCATGGTTCTTGGCCGCCGCCCGGATCATCGCCGGGCCGCCGATATCGATGGTCTCGATGCACCGGTCGAGCGCGGCGCCCTCCCGCACCGCTTCCTCGAAGGGATAGAGGTTGACCGTGACCAGGTCGATACCGGCAATGCCGTGCGCTTCCAGTGCCTTACGATGGCCGGCGTCATCCCTACGGGCGAGGATTCCGCCGTGGATCGCCGGATGCAGGGTCTTGACCCGGCCATCCATGATCTCGGGAAAACCGGTGTGATTCGAGACGTCGGTGACGGCGACGCCGGCGTCGCGCAGGGCCCGTGCGGTGCCGCCGGTGGAAAGGATGGCGACGCCATGGCGTGCGAGCGCGGCGGCGAACGGCTCCAGGCCAGTCTTGTCCGATACCGAGATGAGCGCACGGGCAATGGGCCGGCCTGGGGTATCGGGCATCGAGTGACTCCTGCTGGGACGTTACGGCCGGTTAAAGGGCGAGCCCGCAGTCCGCCGGCGTCGCCGAGAGAGCGCTGTCGCTCGGCTGGTATTCGGGCACCATCGCCGCCACCAGCGCCAGTGTGTCGCGCGTGCGCCGGTCCCGCGCGGCGGCCGCGAGCTGATCGAGCCGCCGCCGCATGGAAGCGATGTCGGCGTGGCGCGACCGCGCTTTGAGAACACCCGGTGCTTCGGTCACGACCATGGGTTCGGCCCGATGGAACAGGCTCTCGCCCTTCTTCTCGCCTGGGCGAAGCCCGGTGTACACGATCTCGATATCCTTATCGGGCACAAGCCCGGCGAGGCGGATCATCCGCCGCGCGAGATCGACGATCTTGATGGGCTTGCCCATATCGAGCACGTAGATGCCGCCGCCCTCCTCGGCCGCGCCGAGTGCCGATGCCTGGAGCAGGAGCTGCACCGCCTCCCGCGTCGTCATGAAATAGCGTTCGACGTCGGGGTCGGTGACGGTCACCGGTCCGCCTGCGGCGATCTGGCGCTGGAAGAGCGGCACGACCGAGCCGGAGGAGCCAATCACGTTGCCGAAGCGCACCGTCACCAGCCGCAGGTCCCCGGCCGCCGACGAGTGGGCGAGCGCCTGGCAATAGCCCTCGGCGATGCGCTTCGTCGCGCCCATGATACTCATGGGATCGACCGACTTGTCGGTCGATACCAGAACCATCGCCTGGGCTCCGATCAAGATGCAGGCGTCGGCGACATTGCGGGTGCCCACGGCATTGGTGAGCACGCCCTCGTCAGGATTGGCCTCGACCAAGTGCACGTGCTTGAGCGCCGCCGCGTGGAAGACCAGCTCCGGACGGGCGTACGCGAACGTGCAAGCCAGGCTGTCCGGGTCCCGCACATCGCCGAGCACGGCGCTGCGCCGAACTTTCGGATGCGTCTCCGCAAGTTCCAGGTCGATCCGGTAGAGGTTGAACTCGGCGTTGTCGATCAGGGTGAGGTGCGTGGGCCCGTAATCGGCAATTTGCCGTGCGAGCTCGGCGCCTATGGTGCCGCCCGCGCCGGTGATGCAGACCCGCCGGCCGTTGACCAAGGCACGCATGGCGGCACGGTCGGGCGCGGCCTCCGGGCGATCGAGCAGGTCCTCGGGGCGGATCGGCCGCGCGTCGAAGTCGCGGTCCACACCGGCGCCCCGCCGCGTCACGCTGCCGAGTACGCAACGGAGCAGCAGGGAGGGCGCGAACGATACACTTGCCATGGCCATGTCACGGGCCGCCACCATGTACGCGCGTTTGACGATCAACTCTGCCCCGATGTGTCGCGTGATGCCCGGGCGGCGGCGTGAAGATACCATAGCAGCGCCGCGACGAGCATCGCTCCCGCCGCAAGCGCCGCTGCGGCCGCGGCCGAGCTCTGCCGGGATGCGATCGCAAGCCCCACCAGCAGCAAATTGTGGCCGGCGATCAGTGCGGTCGTGCAGCTGTGGCTCCAGCCGGCTGCCACCACACGCTGATAAAAGTGCTCACGGTGCGCCCACCACACGCGCCGGCCGCGCAGCAGACGGCGCGCCAGGGTGAGCGTCGCGTCCCCGAGATAGTAGGCGGGCAGCAGCAGCGCCGCCTGCCACGCGCCCGCCGCCAGCGTCAGCAGGAGCCAGCCGGCCAGGTAGCCGAGCGGGATGCTCCCCACGTCGCCGAGGAAGATCCTGGCGGGATGCCAGTTCCAGAGCAGAAAGCCGAGCGAGACACCGGCGAGCGCGAGCCCGAGCGGCCCGAGCCAAGCCGGCGCGGCGCCCAGCAGCGCCAGAAGAAACGTGCCGAGCCCGATGCTCGCGCCCTCGGTGCCGCTGAGTCCGTCGATTCCGTCCATGAAATTGAACAGGTTCACGAACCAGAGCCAGACTGCTGCCGCCAACGCGTGATCGACGAAAGCCGGAATCGTGCCTTGGAAAACCAGACCGTCGCCGGGGAGCGAGGCGATTCCGGCGCCGACCGCCACGACCTGCACCGCCAGGCGCAGGAAGATGGAGACGCCGTCGCGTCGGTCGTCGAGCCAGGAGACCGCAGCCAGCCCAAGTGCCCCTGCAAGCCCGATCCAGAAGAGCGTCCCGCCGCCTGCGGAGACGTCCGTGAGCCAAAGCCCCAACCAGGTCGCGAGCAAGACGCTGACGACGGCGATGCCGCCGCCGCGCGGCACCGCGGTCCGATGGCTGGAGCGCCGATTGGGCCGGTCCAACACACCGTGACGGTGCAACACCGCCCGCACGATGCCGGTCAACGCCGCCGCAGTTGCGAAGCCCGCGCCGCCGGCGGCGAGAGACGCCGTCAGGCTCACCGCGACCGGCGTGACGCTGTGTCTGCCGCGCGACCGCCACCCCTCATACCGCGACCACCCGCCTTTCGTTCCTTAATCCCGCGTCGGTCCCCGGCTCGGCGCGTCGCTGCGGCCGCAGCCTTGGTAACCGGGCGTTATCCACGGATTATGCCAATTATAGTAGGGAGGAACGTCAGAATAGATATCGAACGGGCACGGGGCGCGATACGACGTGGCGGCGGCGAATGCGATATGACATACTGTTGACAGACTCGTAGACACTTCCCGGTATGCCTTGCCGAGCATCTTCGCCGAGACCGCCCCAGTGAGTTCCACTAACTGATGTACTCGCGGATCGACCCTGTCGCGCTGGCCTTCGAGATCGGGGTCGACGACTATCTTGCCACGCTTGCCGCAAGACATGCCGGGCTCGAACGGGCGATCCAGGAAGAAGCCGAACGGCCGGCACCCGACGGGCTGTCTCTGACCCATTTGAAACGTCGGAAACTCAAGGTTAAGGACGAAATCGCAAGGTTGCAGACGGCGGCGGCAGGTGAGAACCGCTGCTCGGGAACACTAAGTCGGCGCTAGGCCGCTCGGAGCCTTTTCTGAAGAGAATTGAGTGGAATCAGTCCCCTGTGGTTCATTTCTTGTGTTCCACAGCGAGGGGAACCACAAGATGTGGAATGACACCACTCGCGAGAAGTATGAGCGGAGCGGGCTTCGCTACGCAGGCGATCTGACGGATGCGGAGTGGGGGGTGCTGGCACTAACCGCCTGAATTGGCGTGATTCCAAATTTGAGGAATCGCGGCCTTTGTCCATTGTCGCTGGCAGCCGTTAGAACATTGATATGGCGCCCATTCCTCCGCCCGGCCTGATTCCTCAATCTTCACCGTGAGTGACATGTCCAAAATTCCGCCCCACCTTCCCTGGCGACGGGTGGCTGAGGCGTGTGCGCTGTCGTGAATCCCTTGGTGATCAAGGGCTCCAGCTGACCCGAGACTTTTCTTACCCCAGAAGCATCGCAGATTTCTGCGGATCTGCGATGTGCGGATAGGGCGGTTCGAGGATTTCCACCCCATA
>JAJEEP010000021.1 GCA_022820945.1 Alphaproteobacteria bacterium
GACGATCACCCCGTACCAGCTCGCCTGATCGCCGGCGAAGCCCGGCCGGGGCTCGAAGAAATGCCGGATGTAGTGCCTAGCCAGAAATGAGAACTGGGGAATATCAGCTACTTACGCGAATCAACCGTCGAAGTCAGGAGCTATACGAATCGTTTCACATTACCCTGTAAGGCTGCGACGCAAATCTGAAAATCATCTCTGGCTGCGGACCAATCAACTTGCTGAATTACCTCTTCGGCCTTTTCATCATTTTTCGACTTCTTGTACGCGTTTGCCAAGTTGACTGTCATCATTTTCCTGATTTGGTCCGAAGCGCTGGGTGCCTGCTTAAATAATGCCAAATCTAAGAGCTTCGCAGCGACGCGAGATTGTCGATCTTTGATCAGTTCATAAGTCAGTTCGTTGAGGCGCTCGTAAGCTGTTTCTTTACTATCTTTGAAGTGCTTAAGCCACAGTACGAACATCAAGGACAAACCAAACTCCAACAGGCGATCAGATGATCTCCTCAGATAGCGTTCATCCAAAGAAAGGGTTTCGCCAACTTCTTCCGCGCCTACATCGAAGCCATGCTTGTTGCAGTTCTTCCTATAGTGCGCATTGATGACATAATTACCATGTGCAATTAGGTTTCTACGCTCAAAGATTTCAACAAATTCACCCCACTCATCATAGTGTGATCGAATACTGATATCCAACTTATCTTCAATGTATTTTATCTGTTCATCGTGACTGCCGCGCATCAGCGCCTCTACTTCGTCTTCGATTATCTTTCCCCTCACCTCATCAAACGACGACATATGCAGAACATCTTTCACTCTAATAGTCTTGGAAGAATCGATTACACGCTCGGGCTTGCGTCTAAGCATTATTCTGAGCGTGTCTGCAATGAAGGAGTCGAACGTCGCGACCAAGCTCAATAGAATCGCTCCTGGAAGAACCGTTACACCTCTATCAAATTCACGCAAACGACGAAATTGCGTCTTTACTGACGGATATTGATCCTCAGCGATCCCGTATGTTTCAAATTGATGGTCCTTGTCTACGACCTCTAAGTGCCGTTCCGCGTTCTTGTACATTTCATTGTAAATGAAGTGCGAGCGCAAAGCCGGCACGAGAATCATGCCAAATCTCACCAGGGGTCTGTAACTGGACATCATTTCTTGAAGTCGACTCATTAGTTTCGACAATTCAACAGAGGGTACGTCTAGAAAGTCTTCGCTTTCTTCATCTGTTTCATTGAGCTTAGATTCATCTACATCGGAAGTAGATTTAGCGTCCTCTTATTCCGCATCCCTATTTTCATTCTTCCATTTCTCTATCTCAAGCCGGCTCGAACGCACAACTAACGACCGGCAGACTTCATCCTGCTGATCCGTTTCAAAACACATATACAAGATGAAATCTTGATTCTCGTCATTCATTGGTGTCGGCTCCATGGAAGGAAAAATCTAGCAAAATTAAGTCCGTCGGCAGCTACGCGCGATAGATTAAGCGCCTCTAGATGGTGCGGATGCAACCAGTGGTTCGTCGTACTGACTTGTTACTGGCAACTCCGCCCACACCCCCAGCTCGGTGCGCTTGATCGGTCGCTCTCAACGTTGCTCTGCTGGCGACGCCTTACTCCGGCTCGGCGATCCCGTGGCGGCGGCAGGCAGCGGTGAGCGTGTTCTTGAGCAAACACGCGATGGTCATCGGCCCGACGCCGCCGGGCACGGGCGTGATCCAGCCCGCGTTCTCCACCGCCTCCTCGAAGCAGACGTCGCCCACCAATCGGGTTTTCTCGCCCGCCGGCACACGGTTGATGCCGACGTCGATGACCGCAGCACCCGGCTTGACCCAGTGGCCCCGGATCATCTCCGCCCGCCCCACGGCGGCGATCAGCACGTCGGCCCGGCGGCACTCGCCGGGCAGGTCCTGGGTGCGCGAGTGGCCGACGGTCACGGTGCAGTGCTCGCGCAGCAGCAGCGACGCCATCGGCTTGCCGACGATGTTGGAGCGCCCCACGATCATCGCCCGCTTGCCCTTCAGCTCGCCAACGAAGTGGCGCAGCATGAGCATGCAGCCCAAGGGCGTGCAGGGCACCAGGCTGTCCTGCCCGGTGGTGAGCCGACCCACGTTGGTCGTGTGGAAGCCGTCCACGTCCTTGTCGGGGTCGATGGCATTGATGATCGCGTTCGAGTCCACCTGATCCGGCAGGGGCAGCTGCACCAGGATGCCGTGCACGGAATCGTCGGCGTTCAACCTCTCGACCGTCTCCAGCACCTCCTGATGGCTCGCGGTATCTGGCAGCCGGTACTCCTGCGAGTCCATGCCGGCGGCTACGGTCGCCTTGCCCTTGTTGCGGACGTAGACGTGGCTCGCCGGATCGTCGCCCACGAGCACCACCGAGAGCCCCGGCACGAGGCCGTGGCTCTCCTTCAGGATCGTCGCCTTGCGCCCGACCTCGGCCCGGATATCGGCCGCGAATGCCTTGCCGTCGATAATGACCGCTTCGCTCATGGATGCTCCTCGCTTGGGGCTGAACGCTGTCCGTGCCGGCAGGCGCACGGGCGCGCCGGCCCCGGACGACTCACTGCACGATGTTGTCCACGATGAGATCGCGGACGAAGTAGAGGATCAGGATCAGGATCACCGGCGATATGTCGATGCCGCCGAGGTTGGGGATGATGCGCCGGATCGGCCGGAGCGCGGGCTCGGTGAGGCGGTGCAGGAAGCTCAGCAACGTGAACACGAAGCGGTTGCTCGTGTTGATGACGTTGAACGCCACCAGCCAGCTGAACACCGCCGACGCGATCAGCAGATAGATGTAGATCGAGAAGACGGCGTGGATGAGTTCGGCCAACGCGTTCATCGCCGGGCACGTCTCGGTGATTGCGGGGCGGGAGGCGGAATCCGGGGCCGGAGTATATCGCAGGGCCCGGCGGGTGCGAGTCCGTTATGCGTGCGGGCCGAAGTCGGAGAGCTGCTTCGGCCTCAGAGCGACCAGGCGGCGCGGACACGCTCGCGCAGGCCGGCAAGGCGCGCGCACGGCTCGTTGGCGAAGACGAAGCGCAGGTAGCGGCCGGCATTCTTCTCGCTGCCCCAGCCGGTCATCGGCGTCGCGGCGACCTTGCCCTCTTCGAACAGGCGCTGCGACGCGTCCGCCGGGCTCATGCCAAGGGCGACCGTATCGATCAGGAGCGACCAGCCGCCGTCGGGGCGGACCACGGGCAGGTCCGACAGCTCCGCGAGGATGAGGTCCCGCCTCGCCTGCAATTCGGCGACCGCCGCGGCGATGCCGTCGTCCTCTGCGGTGAGCGCCGCCGCGGCCCCCGGCATGCCGATGCCGACCTGGCAGACCACGTTGGTGAGGCTGACCAGCCCGATGTCCCGCATGATCTCTGCGGGGCCTGCGATCCAGCCCACCCGCCAGCCGATCATCCGGTATTCCTTGGAGACGCTGCCGACGGTCACGGTCCTCTCGGCAAGGCCCGATATCCGGGCCGGGTGCAGGGCCGGCGCCGAGACGAACAGAAGCCTCTCCATCGCCGCGTCGTGCAGGAGCCAGGCGCCGGTTTGCCGCACGACAGCGGCGATCGCCTGCCATTCTTCGGCCGTGTGGACGATGCCGCTCGGCATCGACGGGCTCATGGTCAGCACGACCCTGGTCTTTGCGCTCGCGGCCTCGGCCAGCGCCTCCAGGTCGAGCCGCCAGCCGCCCTCCACCACTCTGAGCGGCACCAGGCGGGTCACCCCGCCGGCGAGGCGAATGCGGTTGATGAGGCCGGCATAGGCGGGGTCGCTGATGATCACTTCGTCGCCGGGCTCCAGCATGGCGAGGAGTGCGTTGAGGATGCCGGAAAGCCCGCCTGCCGAGATCACGCATTGCGCGCGCCAGTCGTAGGCGATGTCCGTGTCGGCCTCGAGCCGCGCGACCACCGCCTGCCTGAGTTCGTCCGTGCCCAGGAATGGCAGGTAGCTGTTGGCATCGTTGCGTTCCGCCGCGGCGCGGGTGGCCTCGATGGCGGCCCGGGGCGGCGGAATGTCGGTATCCAGATTCTCCAGCCGGAGCATGTCGGGATCGCACGCGGCGTCCGCCGCGTCGCCCATCCGGTCGACCCCGATGCCGGGGATATCGCGCAGTCGAGAGACCGTCATCGTCTACGTTCCGTCGCGCGGGACGCCCGCCCGGCGCGCTCACTCCGCATGGCGTGGAATGAAGTTGCTCCAGGCCATGACGTAGGGGTGAGAGCTGACTTCGACGATGGTGCCCCAAGGGTCTTCGCAATAGCAGATCCTGTAGGGCTTGTCGGGCCAGAGTTTCCACACCTTGCTGCGCTGGCGCCCGCCGCTCTCGTCGATCCGCTTCACCAGGCCCTCGATGTCGGGGTCGAGAATACAGATGTGATAGATGCCGTCCTTCCAGTAGGCGAAGTTATTCTCCTGCCTCTCGTTGGCGACGAACTGGAAGAGCTCGATGCCGACGCCGTCAGCGGTCGCCAGATGGGCGATCTTCATGCCCTTGAAGTCGGCGCCGTAGATATCGGCGACGATCTGCCCGAAATAGCTGCCGTCGGCGTAGCCTTCGACGGGCTCCATCAGCACGTAGCAGCCGAGGATGTCGCGATACCAGGCGACGGCTGCGTCGATGTCGGGCACCGAGATGCCCACATGATCGAGCGCCCGCGCCTGCGCCGGAGCCGTCGGGTCCTGTTGCCCGTCCGCCATGACCTTGCCCTCCGTCATATCCCCTCTTCCAAGTCGGCGGACCCTATCGGGCCGTCGTCACTGGTACAACCGGCGGCGCCTGCGGCACCCGGCACGATTTGACCCCGTGCGCCCGCTGATATTCGATGGCCGGCGGTCAACGAGTCGCGAGGAGAACACATGGGCGCTACTGGAGAGCTCGGCCCTAACGAACCGCTCATCGGCCAACAGGGCTCGCGCGAAGCGCTGTCAACGCCGGCGCTGTTGCTAGACCTCGACCGGCTGGAGCGCAATATCGCCTATCTCGCCGACTATCTTGGCAAGACCGGACACGGCGTCCGGCCGGTCGCCAAGATCCACAAGTCGGTCGAGGTCGCCAGGCGCCAGATCGAGGCCGGCGCGCTCGGCCAGTGCTGCGCAACGCTCGCCGAGGCCGAAGTCATGGCCGATGCCGGGATACCGGGCGTGCTGCTGTTCTCCCAGGTCGTGACCGAGCCCAAGATTGTCCGCCTCGCCCGGCTCAACGCACGCGCGGACGGGCTGCTCGTCGCCGTGGACGATGCAGCCGTGGTGGACCGGCTCGCCGCCGCCGCGCGCGATGCCGGCAAGCCGCTCCGCATGCTGGTGGACTTCGAGGTGGGCGGCCGGCGCACCGGCCTCGTCGCGGTGGACGATGCGCTGGCGCTCGCGCGACACATCGCCGGAACAGAAGGCGCGGACTATGCCGGCGTCCAGGGCTACAACGGCTCGTTCCAGCGCGAGCCCGACTTCGACGCCCGCCGCGCCGAACAGGAGCGCTGCACCGCGCCGCTCGCGGAGCTTTGCGAGCGCCTCGGCACGGAAGGCTTGGCCCCGGAGATCGTCTCCGGCGGCGGTACCGGCACCTACGCCATCGACGCGGCCGTCGGTCTCTTCACCGAATGCCAGGCCGGCAGCTACATCTTCATGGACGTGAACTACGCCGACACCCCCTTCGAGCCCGACAACCCGCACCCCTTCGAGACCTCGCTCTTCGTCCGCACCACGGTGATCAGCGCGCGGGAGGAGTTCGCGGTCACCGACGCCGGCATCAAGGAGCTCCAGCGCGAGGAGTTCCCGCCCCGCATCGCCCAGGGCGCGCACCCGGACTCGCTCTACGAGCTGGTCGGCGACGACATGGGCCGCCTCACCGTGCCGGAGGGCGCGCACCTGCCGCAGGTGGGAGACGCGCTGGAGTGTATCGCCCCGCACTGCTACCAGACGCTCTTGCTCTACGACGTCTATCACTGTGTGCGCGGCGACACGCTGGTGGACATCTGGCCGATCGAGGCGCGCTCCCAGTGGTAGGGAGCGGCCCGACCAGGCCGCACCCGCCTGAGGCCAGCGTCTCGCAACGGAAGGGAGCGCGAACCGTGCGGCACCTCCTCTTCACCGCCTCGATCGCACTCTCCGTGGCACTGAGCGCGGGAGCTGCAGCGGCTGAGGACTTCTATCTGCGGGCTGGAATCGGTTTCGACCTGCAAACAGAGACGGAGTTCCGCGACGGGAATTGTGAGAGCACGGAGCCGGCTGCACTCTATGGTTGCGGCCTTGGCGTCGATGGGGCGCCGTTGCGCTCGGTGGGAGATTTCGGCACTTCGACCGGCTTCGAGGTCGGAATTGGCGGCACCGTCGCGCCGGCCGTGAGGATGGAGGCTTTCGTCGAATTCCGCCCGAGCCTCGCCTTCTCGGGCCGCGCCAACTTCGTACAGACGACCGAGCAACAGTCGGTTTCGGCCGAACTCTCCGCTCTGTCCGCAATGGTCGCGGCCTACGCGGACCTCCCGGAATTGGGATTGCCGAAGCTCGGCCCATTCGATCCATTCCTCGGCGCCGGTATCGGCGTGGCCCGGATCAGGACGGGCGAGACGCAGATGATGTTCCCGGCGACGACGACACACGTGCCGGGCGGGCACCGGACCGGGCTTGCCTGGATGGTGACGGCTGGCCTCACGACGGCGCTGGGCGAGAACACGATGCTGGACGTGGCGTGGAGGTACAGCGATCTCGGCACCGCCGAGACCGGCGCGGGCGACGGCCGGGTAGTTTGGCGCGACGGGAGCAGGGATCCGCTCCCGCTCGATCTGGCGGCAACTGAGGCGCAGTTGCGCAGCCACGGACTTCGCCTATCCCTGCGCTATGTTTTCTAATACATCGCCTCGCCCGGCACCGCTTGTCCTAATAGGGCATGGCGGCAACGGTGGACAGGCCCGCCGGCCGCCACCATTGGAGAAACCGCGAATCAACTTCTATCGGGAGATCGTCATGCTGAAAGGATGGATCGTTGCCTTCGGGTCCGCAGCCCTGGGCCTGAGCATTCTCGCCGCCGGCGAGGCGCAGGCGAAGGTGGAGGGCGATACCGTCTATCTGGGCGCCGCCGTGTCGCTGACGGGCAAGTACACCACAGCCGGCGAGCACACCCAGCGTGGCTACGACCTCGCCGTCAAGACCATCAACGAAGCCGGCGGCATCGCGGTCGGCGGCAAGACCTATCGCCTCGAGGTCATCTATTACGACGATGAATCGACGCCCGCGCGCGGCGCGCAGCTCGCCGAGCGCCTGATCAATCAGGACGGCGTCGAGTTCATGCTGGGCCCGTACAGCTCGGGCCTCACCAAGGCCATCGCGCCGGTCACCGAGCAGTACGGCGTGCCCATGGTGGAGGCCAACGGCGCCTCGCTCCAGCTCTTCAACAAGGGTTACCGCTACCTCTTCGCGGTGCTCTCCACCACCGAGCAGTACCTCGCGAGCGCGGTCGCGCTGGCCGCCGAGCTTGCCGAGCGCGAGGGCCGCGACCCGGCCACCCTGAAGCTCGCGGGCGCCTTCGAGAACGACCCCTTCAGCCAGGACATCCGCGCGGGCGTGCTCGACGATGCGGCGAAGCTCGGCATTCAGGTCGTGATCGACGACCAGCTGCCGCCCGAGCTCAACGACATGGCCGCGACGCTCGCCAAGGCCAAGGCGGTGAAGCCCGACATCCTCGTGGTCTCCGGTCATTCCAAGGGTGCGGCCCTCGCGATCCGGCAGGTCGAGGAGATGCGGGTCGACGTGCCCATGCTCGCCATCACGCACTGCGACAGCGCCGACGTGATCGGCAAGTTCGGCGCCGCGTCCGAGTACACTCTCTGCGCGAGCCAGTGGGCGCCGACGCTCTCCTACCAGGACGACGTGTTCGGCTCGGCGGCCGATTTCGCCGCGACCTTCGAGGCCGAGTACGGCTATGCTCCGCCCTACCAGGCGGCGGAATCCTCTGCCGCGGTGCTGGTGTTCGCGGACGCCTTCGAGCGCGCCGGCGGCTTCGACAAGGACGCGGTGCGCGATGCGCTGGCGGCGACCGAAATGCAGACCTTCTATGGCAACATCAAGTTCGACGAGACCGGCAAGAACATCGCGAAGCCCATGGTGCTCTACCAGATTCAGGACGGCGCCTACGTCGTGGTCGCGCCGACCAGGTGGGCCGCCTCGGAGGTCCGCCACCCGACTCCGCCCTGGTCCGAGCGGTAGGCGTTCTCCGCGCGTACCCCGCGCACCCGGAAGCGTAGCCGGCGCGCGGTAGCGGCCGCGCGCCGCGCCCCGGCCGGAGAGACATGGCGGCCAACGTCGCACTTCTAGGCGAGGCGCCGTTCCTCATCCTCCAGCTCCTGCTGGACGGGTTGATGATCGGCGCCATCTTCGCGGTCGCCGCCTACGGCATGGCGCTGGTCTGGGGCGTGATGAACGTCATCAACGTCGTCCAGGGCGAGTTCGTCATGCTGGGCGGCTTCATCACGTACCAGCTCACCCTCTGGGGCTTGAGCCCGCTCTGGGGCGTGCCGGTGGCCGCCATCGTCCTCTATTTCATCGGTGCCGGCCTGCATCACGTCGTGATCCGGCGGGTGGCGGGTCGCGACATGTTCATCTCGCTGCTGGCGACCTTCGGGCTCTCCATCCTGCTGCAGCAGCTGATGAATCAGATTTGGGGCGGCGACGTGAGGACGGCCCAGTCCGGCCTCGGCACCTGGTTCCTGCTCGACTACACGGTGACCGTCTCGCAAATGAAGGTCGCGGCCTTCGGCGGCGCCATCGCCATCGGCGGCGTGCTGATCTTCTTCCTCAAGCGGAGCAGGCTGGGCCAGGCGATCCGCGCGACCGCCCAGAACCCGCGGGCCGCGCGCATCCTCGGCATCGACACCAACCGCGTCTTCGCCGCCACTTACGGCATCAACGCCGCGCTCTGCGGCGCCGCCGGCGCGCTCGTGGTGATGGCCTACTCGGTGCACCCCTACATCGGGCTGCCCTACACCGTGCGCTCCTTCATGATCGTGATCGTGGCCGGGCTCGGCAATCTGCCCGGCGTGATCGTGGCGGGCCTCGGCCTCGGCGCGGCGGAGAACTTCGCCGGCTTCATCCTCGGCGTGCAGTACCAGGTGGCCTTCGTCTTCATCCTCCTGGTGGTGATCCTGGTCATCCGCAGCACGCTGCTGCAGCGGCGCAGGCAGTTCCTCAAGTGACGCTGCGCCGCCAGCCGCTGCTCATGCTGGGCGTCGCCGCGGCGGGCGTGGCACTCCCCTTCGTGATTCCCGACTACCGGGCGCAGATCGCGATGCTCTGGGCGCTGGTCATCATGGCCCAGACCTGGGACATCACCGGCGGCCAGACCGGCTACAACAGCTTCGGCAACATCCTCTTCTTCGGCGTCGGCATGTACGCCTCGGTCGTGGTGCAGCGGGACGCAGGCCTCGACTACTTCCCCGGCCTCGTGCTCGGCATGGTCACGGGCGCAGGCATCGCCGCCGCACTCGCCGTGCTGCTGGGCTCGATGATCCTGCGCATGCGGGGGCACTACTTCGCCATCGCGACGCTGGGGCTCGGCATCGCCGCCGGTGAGATCGCAGGCGGATGGGAGTACCTGGGCGCGGGCTCCGGGCTCTCGCCGCCGCTCTTCCCGGCGCCGCCGGCGACCGCCAACCTCTTCTTCGCCTATCTCTATTTCGGTCTGGCGGCGGTCGTGTTCGCGGCGCTTGCCGTGCTCTACCGGACCCGCTTCGCCCTCGCCCTCAACGCCATCCGCGACAACGAGGACAAGGCCGAGGCCATGGGGCTCCACACCGGGGTCTACAAGGTCACGGCCTGGACCATGGCGGCCTTCGTGCTGGGGCTGGTGGGCGGCGCCATGGGCAACATGCTGGGCTTCGTGGACCCGCGCGATACCGCTTTCGCCGGCGCCACCTTCGGCGTCTGGATGGTGCTGATGGCGATCCTGGGCGGCAAGGGCACGCTCTGGGGCCCGGTGCTCGGCGCCGTCATCTTCCACATCACCCAGGAGCTGCTCTGGACCCACCTGCTCGGCTGGCAGCGCGTGGCGCTCGGCGTAATCATCGTCGCTATCGTGGTGTTCTTCCCGCAAGGGATCCTGGGTTGGGCGCGGACCCGTTGGCCCGAGCGCCACGGCGATCGAGCGCGCGAGAGCGAGCGGGCATGAGCGCGCAGCTCGCGATTCAGGGCGCCACCAAGCGCTTCGGCGGCATCACCGCCAACGAGGACATCTCGCTGGAGGTGCCGGAGGGTCGGGTGATCGGCCTGATCGGACCGAACGGCTCGGGCAAGTCGACGCTGTTCAACTCCATCGTCGGCTATCACCCGGTGGACGGCGGCTCGATCCGCTTCGAGGGGCGCGAGATCACGCGCCTGCGCACGGCCGAGATCGCCCGCCTCGGGCTGATCCGCACCTTCCAGCAGACCCATGTCTTCGTGCGGATGACCGGCCTGCAGAACATGGCGATCAGCGATGCCGAGGCGGGGCACGGGCTGTTCCGACTGATGCGGCCGGTCTCCGCCGAGACGCGCGAGCGGGCGGAGGCGCTGCTCGCCTTCTGCGGCCTCTACGGCAAGCGCCACCTGATGGCGGGCGAGCTCTCCTTCGGCCAGCGCAAGCTACTGGAGCTCGCGATGGCGCTGATGGTGCGCCCGCGCATGCTCCTGCTAGACGAGCCGACGGCGGGCATCAACCCGACGCTGATCAACGGCGTGATCGAGCGCCTGCAGCGCGCCAACCGGGAGTTCGGCGTCACGCTCTTCGTCATCGAGCACAACATGCGCGTCATCATGAGCCTGGCCGAGCACATCCATTGCCTGGCCCACGGCCAGCTGCTCGCCAGCGGCCCGCCCGAGGCGCTGCGCAACGATCAGCGCGTGATCGACGCCTACCTGGGGGCGCGCTGATGGCCGCGACGCCGCCCAGCACCGGCGTGCCGATGGATTTCGAGACCGCCCTCTCGGTGGACGCGGTTGAGGAGGCCGCGCGCGAGCTCGCCGGCGAAGGGCCGTCGCGGCAGGACCTGGAGGCGCTCTGCCAGGGCGAGCCCGCCGTCGATGTCCGGGGCTTGCGCGCGGGCTACGGCCGCATGGAGATCCTCCACGGCATCGATCTCGTCGCGGGCCGGGGCCAGTCGCTCTGCCTCATCGGCCCCAACGGCGCCGGCAAGTCCACCGTGCTCCACGCCGTCTTCGGCTTCTCCGACGTGATGGCCGGCAGCATCCAGGTGGGCGCGAAGGACGTCACCCGTCTCGCCTCCAGCCGCCGCCTCTCCGACGCCGGCGTGGCCTACGTTCTGCAGGACAACTCCGTCTTCCCCGACATGACGGTGGAGGAGAATCTGCTGATGGGCGGCTTCCTGCTCGACCGGCGGAGCGCCGCCAAGCAGGCGGCCGAGCGCGTGTTCGACCGTTACGAGAGGCTGGCCAACCGGCGGCACCGGAGAGCCGGCGTGCTCTCCGGCGGCGAGCGGCGGCTGCTCGAAATCTCCCGCGCGCTGATCATGGAGCCTGACGTGCTGCTGGTGGACGAGCCTTCCATCGGGCTCGAGCCCCGCTTCATCGACAAGGTGTGCACTACTAGTGACGGTCACGAGGCAAAAATACTGTGATGTAGGGTCGCTTGTTCCTCCTGTATCGAGCTTACGATACAATGGGTTAGAATCGATGTCAAGGACAGATGAAGAGGAATGTGCGTTGTGGCGCTTTTCGACGGCGCGCCGCTGATCTTTGGCGGCCGGATATCGACTGCCTGACCCCCGTCGGGTGAGCAGAATGCAGCGATTTGGCGTGAGATCGGAACACTACGGGAACATGATGACACG
>JAJEEP010000157.1 GCA_022820945.1 Alphaproteobacteria bacterium
TGCGGGTATCAGGCTGCAGCTCCTGTTCGGCGCAAGCATCCCGCACGACGTGCTGCTCTCGCTGCCCTATCTGGCGACGATCCTCGGCGTCTGGATCAGCGGCCGGATGCGCGGCGGCGCCAAGGCCGCCACCGAGGCCTCCGAGCTGCGCGACTATTAGCGTGCGGACTCATTAGCTCGTAACCAGACGAGGATTGTGGCGATTTGGATCATTGCGAGGTGGTCGGGCTAAGTTGGTGTTGGTCAGACGCCGCCAACTACGAAAGCGGCGACGATGAGGTTCAGATCGACGTCAATGTTGAGCGCGAGACGGTCTGACTGACCCAGCCGCAGATGGCGGAGGTGTTCGACACGTTACCCGAGAACGTCCTGATGCACCTGTGTATGGACTGGCAGGTGTCATCGCAGCCCTCGGGCACCACCATGTCGCAGCCCCTAGCGAGCTTGTCCATGTGGCTCCGGGTCAGCAGCCGCCAGGCCTGTTCCATAGGCCTCCCCGCTGCGTCTGATTGTGAATTTGGTCATGCTTACCCGAAGAAAAAAGGCTTAGGCGAAACGTCCTAAGCCCTTGAAAATATGGTACGCCCGCCTGGACTCGAACCAGGGACCCTCTGATTAAAAGACTCAATATTTTCGTTTTGGATCAAGGGGTTTTTCCACATTGGAGCCATTTTATCCCCACTGAGTATCACTGACTTATCATCGAAATGTAAAACAGTTTTCGTGGCTGATAGAGGGGCAAGAGGAGTCAGAACGACATGCGGCAGACAAGCTCATCGGTGATGCGATTGTGGTTCGGCGCGCAAATTGGACGTCGATCGGCGTGGTAAGGCCTTGAACTCCGTTGCTTCCGAGGGGTCAAACGAGGACGCCGAACAACAATCCGAAGGTCGGGAAACGCCGTAGCGGCCGCTCAGCGGCGGCCGGCGCCGAGCAGCTTTTCCGCCTCTATCTGGAAGTCGTCGAAGTAGTCGAGCGCCTCGTGGCCGCGCAGCGCGTCGCGGTGCTTGAAGCAGTTGACGGTGTGCCCCTCCACCACCGTGTCGACCGGCGGCATCTCGCTGCGGCACCGATCGTCGGCGAAGGGGCAGCGCCCGGCCAGGTAACAGCCGGTCGGCAAGTCGATCGGGCTCGGAATTTCGCCCGCCAGATCGACGGCGCTCTCGCGCTTGAGCTTGGGGTTGGGCAGCAGGACGGAGGAGAGAAGGCCGACGCTGTAGGGGTGGCGCGGATGGCTGAAGAGCTCCTTGGCCGTGCCGAGCTCCACAATCATGCCGAGGTACATCACCGCGACCCTGTGGCTAAGATAGCGCACCGTGCTCAAGTCGTGGCTGATGAAGAGGTAGGCGGTCTCCAATTCTTGTTGAAGACGGATCAGCAAGTCGATGATTTCAGCTCGCGCGGTCGGGTCGAGGGCCGAGGTGGGCTCGTCAAGCACGATCAGTTCTGGATCGGTGACGATGGCACGCGCAATGCCGACCCGCTGCTGCTGGCCGGCGCTGAGCTCGGCCGGGAACTGCTCCAGGGTCGAATCGCGCAGGCCGACCCGGCGCGCCACCTCTCGCACACGCCGGCGCCGGTCGTGGCGCGAGACGCCCATGGAGCGCAGCGGCTCGGCAATGGTGTTTCCGATCCGCACCTGCGGGTCAAGGGATTCCGCCGGCTCCTGAAAGACAAGCTGCAGCTTGCCCCGCAGCTCGCGCGAGCGGATGTTGCGCCGCCGGTCGATCGGCCTGCCGTGGAAGCCGATGGAGCCGTCCGTCGACTTGATGAGGCCGAGGACGCAGCGGCCGACCGTGGTCTTGCCTGAGCCGGACTCACCCACCAGCGAGAGCGTCTCGCCCTTGGCAACGGAGAAGCTCACACCGTTCACCGCCTGCACCACGGAGCGCGAGCCCGCGATGGGGAAGTGCTTCACCAGCCCTTCGACGGTGAGAACGGCGCTCATTCCACCCGCTCCACCGGGAAGTGACAGCGCACGCGGTGGCGGGCGTCAAGCTCTCGCAGGTCGGGGTGGCGTTCGTCGCACTCTTCCTCGCGGTGGACGCAGCGGGGCGCATAGAGACATGCCCTGCCTGCCACTGCCTCGGTCGAGGCGAGCGGCTTGTGCCACTTGTTCCTGAGCGCCGGATTGTGAGCGAAGGCGGCGAGCAGCATCACGCTGTAAGGATGCTGCGGGTTGTCGAAGAAATCGGCGGTCTCTGCGAATTCCACAATTTCGCCGCGATAGATCACGGCCACCCGGTCGCAAAAGTGGGCGGTGATGCCAATGTCGCGCGTGATGAACAGCATTGACGTATCGTGATCGCGAACCAGCGTGCGCAGCAGGTCGAGCACCTGTGCCTGCACCGTCACGTCGAGCCCGCTGGTCGCATCGTCCGAGATCACGAACCTGGGTGAGCAAACGAGGGAGATCGCCATCACCACCCGCTGCGCCATGCCGCCGCTGAGCTCGTGAGGGAAGGCGCGAAAACGCCGCGTCGGGTCGGGGATGTGCACCGCCTTCAGCATGTCGAGCGCCATCTCGTCAGCCTCGGCGCGGCCGATGTCGAGATGAGCGCGGGCGACGGCGGCGATCTGCTTGCCGACCGGGATCAGCGGGTCGAGCTCGCTGCGCGGGTTCGGAATCACCATGGCGATGTCCCTGCCGCGTATGGCGCGCAGCTGGTTCTCAGAGAGCGCCCGCATGTCCTTGCCGTCGAATTGAATCCCGCCACTGTCGATGCGTCCGGGCTGAGTCAGGAGCCCCATCACGGCGCGGGCGAGGGTCGTCTTGCCCGAGCCGGACTCGCCCACTAGTCCCACGATTTCGCCGGCGCGGACGCTGAGGTCGAGGTCGCGCACCGCGCGCACTGGCTCCTCCTCGTAGACCGGGTAGGAGACGTTGAGTCCGGCGATATCGAGCATCGTCACGCCAGGCGCGCCCGCCTGCGGTGCCATGGTCGTCTCGCTGGCGGCCATCCTCAGCCCCTGATCCGCGGGTCGATGGCGAAGTAGATCAAGTCGACCACCAGATAGATGACGAGGGAGAGAATGGCCGAGAAGAGCACGAAGCCGAGCACCGGGTTGATGTCGGCGTTGAGCACGCCCTGCACCGCGTACTGGCCTGCGCCGCCCCAGCTGAACACGATCTCCACCAGCACCGCGCCGCCGATGAGGAAGCCGTAGAGCACGCTGACGATGGTGACCACCGAGGGCAGCGAGTTGCGGAAGGCCTTGCGGATGACGACCTGCTTCGGAAGCCCGCACATCTCGGCGTAGCGAATGAGGTCGGACTCCAGCATCCGTTCCATGGTCGCCTGGGTCATCTTGAGGATCGGCCCGGCGTTGATGACGGCCAGCGTCACGACCGGCAGCACCAGATGGCCGAGAGTCGACCAGAGCGCCTGCCAGTTGCCGGCGATCAGGCTGTCGATGATCAGGAAGTTGGTAACCGGAGCGGGCGGCAGCACCGCGAAGTCGATGCGTCCCAGCGGCGCCGGCGCCACCTGCAGGATCGTGTAGAAGAGGTAGATCAGGATCAGCCCCAGCCAGAAGTCCGGCAACGAGCCTGCGAGCAGGCCGTAGTAGTCGGAGAACTTCTTGACGATGGAGCGCTTGAAGTAGGCGGCGGCGACGCCGAGCGGGATGCCGATCAGCAGCGCGAGCAGGAGCGAGAGCGTGATGAGCTCCAGTGTCGCGGGGAAGCGGATCGCGAGGTCGTCGAAGACGGGCTTCGTGGTCTGCCACGAGGTGCCGAGGTCGCCCTGCACCAGGTTCTGCAAATAGATCCAGAACTGGTCGATGATCGTGCCGTCGAGCCCCATCTCGGCGTTGAGCATGGCGAGCTGCTCTTCGGTCGCAAAGGGGCCCAGCATCATCACGGCGGGATCGCCGGGGATCAGCTTCACCAGCAGGAAACTCACCAGGATGATGCCGAAAAGCTGCGGCCCGATGAAGAGAAAGCGGCGTCCGATGTAGCGGAGAATGCGCATCGTCCGGGCCTACACGGGCTTCTTCCGCTCGCGCAGCGTGCCGGCGAGGGCGCGTCTGCGCGCCGGGTCCGCCAGCACCTCGACGCTCGCACCGACCAGCGCGAAGCCGAAGACGGTGACCGCCAGCGCGATACCGGGAAACACCGAAGGCCACCACTGGCCGGTGATGATGTTTTGGAAACCCATGGCGATCATGCTGCCCCACTCGGGCGTGGGCGCGACCACGCCGGCGCCGACAAAGCTCAAGGCTGCCGTCAGCAGAATTGACCACCCGATGTTGACCGAAAGCTGGGCCAGAATCGGCGCCATAGAGTTGGGGATGATGTGGCGCAGCATGATCATCAGGTCGGAGGCGCCCGAAACGTAGGAAGCCTCGACGTAGCGCATGTTGCGGATCGCCAGCACCTGGCTCCGCATGAGGCGCAAGTAGATCGGCGCGTTCACAAAGGCGATGGCGGCGATGATGCTTTCCAGGCTCTGGCCGAAGATCGCGACCAGGGCGATGGCGAAGACGAAGACGGGGAAGGCCTGCAGCACGTCGGCGGCGCGCATGACGAAGCCCGCACCGAAGGAGCCGAAGCCGCCGCTTTCCTGGTAATAGCCGACGACTGCACCGATGAAGGAGCCGACCACGGCCGAAATCATCGTGCCCGCGAGCGCGATGGTGAGGTCGATGCGCGGCGCGTAGACGATGCGGCTGAAAATATCCATGCCCGTCGCATCGGTGCCGAAGAGGTGTCGCCAGCTCGGGCCTTGCAGGAAATCGACGGGGTTCGCGACCTCGGGTTCGTAGGGTGCGATCAGCGGCGCAAAGATAGCGAGAACGATGACGAGAAGAACGATGAAATAGCCGAGCGCGAAGAGCGGTCGCGCCCGCAGCACCGCGAACAGGAATCGGAGTGCGTGGAGGAAGGCTTCCCAACGGCTGCGCTCGGAAGAGCCGGCGGTGATATCCGTCATCGCTCGCGCGACGCGCTCATGGCGCGGGAGAGGTTTCGGTTAAAATTTGGGATGCGGGCGGGCCGCGCTGCTCCGCAGAGCGGCGCGGCCCGAAAAACACCCCCTACGCTTCCCGACGGAAGTCCTGGAAGCGGATGTTGTTGGACGTGTAGTAGGTCCATCCCTTGATGTCGGAGCGGCGCGCCATCGAGTAGTTTGTGAAGGCGACGAACACCCACGGCGCCTCCCGCATCACGATTTTCTGCACCTCGTCCATCATCTCGAGGCGCGCATCCATGTCGCTCGTCTTCGCCGCATTGTCGATGAGCTCATCAACTCGGGCGTTTTCGTAATTCGAGTAATTGATGAACGACTTGGAGTGGAAGTAGAGATTCATCGAGTATCCGGGGTCGGGACACCACGGTGAGTCATAGTAGAAGATCATCGGCTGCTTGCGCTCGGAGACGTTGTTGTAGAACGTCGATGCCGGAATCTTCTTGAGCTGAAGGTTGACCCCGATCTCCTTGAGAGCGCTCTGGAAGAGGATCGCGGTGGTCTCTTGCGTCGTCACCGCGGCGTTGTAGCCGAGCGTCGTGTCGAAACCGTCGCCGTAGCCGGCCCCCTTGAGAAGCTCCCGCGCCAGGTCGAGATTCTGGGTTTCGTATTCCGAATAGTCCCCGTTGAAACCCGGATAGATGTCGGGCATGCACCCGGTGAGCGGGCTCGCCAGATTCTGGAACACGGTCGAGATAACCTGCTCCTGCGGGAATGCAAAGTTCATCGCGCGGCGCACGTCGATGTTGTCGAAGGGCGGGATCTTGGCATTGAGCTCAATGAGCAGCTTGAAGGTCGCGCGGACCGTATCGACGCTCACGCCCGGCGCGTTGGCGAGCTGCACCAGCTCCAGCGGTTGCAGGTATTGCGCGATATCCACCGCGCCGCCCTGCAGCAACTGGGCCCGGTTGGCCGAGGTAGGGACCTCGCGCAGAATCACCGTGTCCATCGCCGCCTTGCCGCCGTAGTAGTCGTCGCGGGCCTTGTAGACCGCCTGGGCGCCGCGCGTGAGCTGCTCGATGCGATAGGGACCGAAACCGGCCGTCTCGTTCTTGAGGAACTCCTTGGCCCAGGGGTCGTCGGAGCCCCCGGCCTCACTGCACTTCGTCGAATCGTAGATCGGGTTGTAAAGATTCGGCTGCAGCTTCAGCAGCAGCGGGTTCGGATGGTCGAGATTGAAGGAGACGACGTACTTGTCCTCGGCCTTGATCTGCTCCTTGCGCTTGAGGCTGATCGTGTTCGCAAAGAAGCCACCGATCGCGCCCAGTTCCAGCTTGCGGTGCCAGGTCCAGACCACGTCTTCTGCGGTGAGCTCGTTGCCCCAATTGCTCTTGACGCCTTCGCGCAGCTTGAAGCGGATCCACTGGCTGTTGGGATCGATCTCCCAACTCTCAGCGAGCTTGCCCTTCATATTCACGCGGCCGGGGCGATCCGGATAATCCTTGATGTCCTCGCGCAGCGCGTCCGAGTCGTCAGGGTCGGGGATCTTCTCGAATTCGACGAGCGAGTCGTAACACGCGGCTACCGATTCGAAGGTGCCGAGGCTGACGTCGTATTCGCTGTCGAGACTCTGCGGTGTCGCCGGTGCTGCGATCACCAGCGTCGATGCCCGATCCTGCGCCATGGCGTCGCGACCCGCCACCACACCCGGCACCGCCGCCGCGGCGGCTGCTGCGGTCGTACCCTTGAGGAATGTGCGCCGGTCCAATGACCAGCGATTGCCCGTCGATGTCGTCATGTCGATCTCCCTAGATGAACCGTGCGGAGCCGGAGGCCCCTCGATCCGCGCCTATATATGCGATTGCGCCGCCCGATGCGACGGTCATCGGGCAAAGGCGCGGATCATCGCTTCGTGGTTGGCACGCGTCTCCTCGGGATCTTCCGCCAAGATCGGACAGGACAAAATCACGGTATCGACGAGACCTTCGAACGGTTCGAGCTGCGCGCGCACCTCGTCCGCCGTTCCCGCCAACACCAGCGCGTCGATCATGTCCTCCGTCACAGCGTCGAGCATGGCGGGGAGGTCGTTTCGCGTATGCGCCGCGCGAATGCGCTCCTTCTGCTCGGCAAAGCCCGCTGGATCGAGGACGATGTCGAAGTAATCCAGCGTCGCGTAGAAGGCGATCGCGCGCTTGGCGAGGGCGAGGGCCCGTGCTCGGTCCTCGTTTACGGCGCAGGACTTGAGCGTCACGAACTCGAAGGGCGCGCCTGAGCGCCCGGCCTTTGCCATGCCTGCGGCGATCCTGGGGCGAACAATGTCGCGGAAATAGGCCGGCGTGTTCAACGTGTTCGCGAGCAACCCGTCGCCGACCTCTCCGGCCAGTTCCAGCATCCGTTCCCGTACGGCCGCGAGGTAAATCGGCACCGCCGGGCAGGGCGCCGGAATGAAGCGGCGGTAACCGCGAACATTGACGAACGCGCCGTCATACTCGATTGCGTGCGCAGGACTTGACGACCACATCTTGCGGATACACCCCACATACTCTCGCATACGAATCACTGGCTTGTAGTCGGCAAGCCCGTGCCAGTCCCTGTTCCACTCCCAAGGTGCGGTGCCGAGTCCCAGGACGAATTTTTGGCCGGTCAGCTCGGCCATGGTCATGGCGGCGGTCTCGGTGTGCATCGGCGGGCGCGCGAACGTGGCGACGGCCGTCCCCAATCGTACCGACTTGACCACACCGCCCATGGCAGCGAGCGGCGTAAAGGCATCGCGTCCTAGATCGCTCGACCAGAGGCTGTCCGCGCCGGCTTCCTCGGCCATGTGGGCGTAGCGGAGAATCTCGTCCAGCGACAGGTTGTCGCCGTTGAAGAGGATGCCCCACTTGATCCGGCGTTCAGCGGCCACGTGCCCTCCTCCTCTCATCGGCTTTCAACGAAGCGGCAGGTCGTCGCCACGACCACGCCTGTGCCCCTGGCAATCAAGACATTAACCTGCATTCCTCACCATGGTCATGATCCGCGCGGCCTTGTCCGGCGGCGAAACACCCTTGCGCCGTCACGCCCGCTGACGGCAAGCTTCCCATGCGGCAGTCAGGGGAGGAGCGTCGGAAGCGGCGTTCTGCAGACTAGGGTGGAGAGCTGTCGCACAGGGAGGGATCGACAATGCACATTTCTTGGCTGCATCGCCTGCTCGTTGCGTTCGTGGCTGCCGTCGGCATGGCCGGCGCGGCGCAGGCCAAGGATCTGCTGGTCCTGGCGGACGACATTCCCGCCGGTCTCGACTACGACGGGCCGACGGCCTCTCTGATCCCGACATACGGCGGCATCGCGAATCTGCTGGAGCCGCTGGTCTACTACGCTCACGGCGAGGTGAACGAGGAAGGCGTTCAGCTGCTCGACTTCAACAGGTTCGAGGGCCGGCTCGCGGAATCCTGGACCTACGACCCCGAAACCTTCACCTGGATCTTCAAGCTGCGCCAGGGCGTCAAGGGCTGCAGCGGCGCCACCTTCAACGCCGATGACGTGGTCTACACCTTCGCCCGCGCGAAGTCGGTGAGCGGGGCCGCGCCGATCGGCTGGTTCCTCTCCAACGTCGGCTCGATTGCGGGCTTCACACCCGCCGTCTTCGCGCAGGACGAGTCGGGTGCTGCGGCGCGGACTCTCGGCGACGAGGTCAAGAAGATCGACGACTACACGGTCCAGATCCGCCAATCGGGGCCGAACCAGCTCTTCCTCCGCGTCCTCACGATCTTCGGCCTCTACATCTACGACAAGGAGACCATGGAGGCCAACGCGACAGAGGAGGACCCCTGGAGCCACACCTACAACAACAACATCAATGCGCCGGGCTTCGGGCCCTGGTGCCTCGATAACTGGGACAAGGGCGCGGGCTTCACCGTAAGGGCGAACCCGGACTACTACCGCGGCGCGCCGGCCTACGACCGTGTCGTGCTGAGAAAGGTGCCGCAGAGCGCGAACCGCGTCGCCATCCTGCAGTCGGGCCGGGCGCAGATCGCGGAACGGCTCACGCCCAAGGAATACGACAGCCTGAGCAAGATCGACGGCGTCAAGGTCGTCAGTGCCTACGGCAACGAGAACCTGTTTCTCTACGTCAACTACCAGGTGCCGCCCTACGACAATGTGGCGATGCGCAAGGCGCTGGCTCATGCGGTGCCCTACGACAAGATCATCTCGACCAGCTATTTCGGCAAGGCGCGCAAGTGGCCGGGGATGATCCCGACGACCTATCCGGGCTACCACGAGGCGTCGGTGCAGTACGCCGAGGACCCGGAGAAGGCACGCGCCTATCTCGCCGAGGCGGGCTATCCGGACGGCCAGGGCCTGGAGGCGTTCCCCGATGCACTCAGGATCACCTACATCGCCGAGAAGGAATCGGCCCTCGGCCCTACGGCGACCGTACTGCAGACGGCGCTCCGCGACGTGGGCATCCCGATGGAGCTCGATCCCATCCCACAGACCCAGTACGGCGAGCGCGAGCTGGTCAAGAAGGACATGCCGCTCGGGCTCACCGACCACGTGAAGCCCATCGGCGTCGACGCCGCTTACGGCATCCTGCTCAGTTACGTGACGGCGGCCAAGGGCGGGATCATGAACGCCATGAACTACAGCAACGAGGCGGTGGACAACGCGCTCTTCTCCACCCTTAACGAGGCCGACGACGCCAAGCGCACGGCGACTCTCGTGGACATCCAGGAGACGCTGATGGCGGAGCTCGCGATGGTGCCGATGCTCGAATACAAGACCCACTGGGCGACGTCTTCGGACGTCACCGGGGTCGTGTGGCACCCCGACAACGCGCTTCACTATTACGATTTCCGCCCCGCAGAGTAGGTCGCCGAGCGGGAGGCACTGACCGTGGAGATGGAGCTCAGCAAGGAGCGCACAGCGCTCGTCGTCATCGACATGCAGCGGGCCTTTCTCGAGGACGAGGGCTCGCTGGCGCAGGCGGGGATCGACATAACCGGGCTGAAGGCGGCGCTCGAGGGCTGCAAACGGCTGCTCGCATCTGCCCGCCAGGCCGGGGTGCCGGTGATCCATACCCGTTACGTCTATCGGTCGGACTACGCCGACGGCGGCATCCTGGTGAACTACATCATGCCGCAGCTACGGGAGGTGGACTCGCTCGCCGCCGGGACGCCGGACATCGAGATCGTGGACGATCTCGCGCCGGTGGACGGCGAGACGGTGATCGACAAGAACCGGCCGAGCGCCTTCTACGCCACCAACATAGAGCCGCTGCTGAACGGCCTTGGCGTCGACAGCCTCGTCGTCTGCGGCGTCACCACGAATATCTGCGTCGAGACCACGGTGCGCGATGCCAGCCAGCGCGACTACAAGGTCTTCGTGCCGAAGGATGCGACCGGCGAGCTCGAGCAGCTTCGCTACGACGGCGCGCTCGCAGGCATGGCCTGGGTATTCGCCAAGATCGTCGAGACGGACGACGTGATCAGCGTCTGGGGCCAGGGCAACCAGTGAGCGAACGGCCGGCGGCCCGGCGGCGGCCGGCGGCCACCCACTGACGAGGCCGCTGCTCTCGCGCCATGATCGGCCGCTTCGTCCTCCGCCGCCTCGGGATCGCCGTCCTCCAACTTCTGGGCGTGGCGCTGGCGGTGTTCTTCCTCATCAGACTGCTGCCGGCCGACCCCGTCGCCCGGCTGGTGGGACTCAATGCCAGCGAGGAGGCGTATACCCAGGCCGAGCGTAGCCTGGGCCTCGACCGGCCCGTCATCGATCAGCTGCTGAGCTTTCTCGGCCTCTCCTCCGACAGGGGCGCCGAGGGACTGGCCGACGGCAGCCTCGGCCTCTCGTGGGTGACCAGCGATCCGGTGTTCCTCGAGATCGGGCGCTTCCTGCCGGTGACCCTGGAACTGGTCACGCTGGCGCTCTTGATCTCGTTCCTCATTGCCATCCCGCTCGGCATGGCAAGTGCGACCAAGCCGGGCGGCATCGCGGACCGCATCGCCTTCGTTTGGGGGCTCTTCGCAGGCGCCCAGCCGGACTACTGGTGGGGCCTTCTGTTCGTCTTCCTCTTCTTCTTCATCCTCGGCATTGCACCGCCGCCGCTCGGCCGCATCGACCCGCTGCTCATCGAGCCGAGCGTCATCACGGGGTTCCTCACCGTCGATTCGCTGCTGCAGGGGCGGCTCGACACGTTCGTCTCTGCCCTCCACCACCTGATGCTGCCGATCCTGACCCAGGTGTTCGTGGTCTCCGGCGCCATCACCAAGATGGTGCGCCAGAACATGGTCCGCGCGCTGCAGTCGGACTACATCCTCTACGCCCGCTGCTGCGGCCTCTCCAAGCGGCAGGTCGGGCGTTACGCGCTCCGCGCCGCGCTGACGCCGGCCGTCACGCTGGTCGGTATCTTCTACGGCGTGCTGCTGAGCGCGGCGGTCACCGTGGAGCTGGTCTTCTCGCTCGGCGGCATCGGCGAGTACGCGATCCGCTCGATCCTCTCCTTCGACTATCCGGCGATTCAGGGCGTGGTGCTGATCGTCGCGCTGGTATCTCTCCTGATCTACCTCCTGCTCGACATCATCCACGCCTACCTCGATCCGCGAGTGAAGTACTGAGCGGGGCGGGCGCAGGATGACCGATCTTACGAGCACACCGAATTCGGCCCTGCCGGCGGTGGACCGTCGCGGCCTCCTTGCCCGGCTGCGGAGCGACCGCTTTTTCCTCGTCGGCGCCGTGATCGTCGCGCTCTCGCTCTTTCTCGCGGCCTTCGGCCCGCTCATCAGCCCCTACGACCCCCTGCGCTCCACCGGCGAAATCTCGACGCCGCCACCGCCCATCGAGACCTGGCCGCGCCTGTTCTACGAGACGGTGAGCGGGCAGCGCGAGGCGCCGCCGCACTGGTTCGGCACCGACCAGTCGGGTCTCGACGTCTTCTCGCGGGTCATCTCGGCGCCGCGCGCGGACATGACCATTGCGCTCGGCGGTGCACTGATCTCGCTGGTGATCGGCACCTTCCTCGGGCTGATCGCGGGCTTCTACCGGAACTGGGCGACCGAGTTCATGATGCGAATTTCGGACGTGTTGCAGTCCTTCCCGGTCTTCATCACCGCGATGATCCTGGTCGCCCTCTCGGGGCGCCAGACGGGCAACCTGGTGCTCGCTCTGGCATTGGTCTACACGCCGATCTTCGTGCGCCTCACCCGTGCCGAGGTAATGGCGCAGAGCTCGCGCGGCTACGTGCAGGCCGCGCTCGCGGTCGGCAACTCGCGCTGGACCATCGCGATCAAGCACGTGCTGCCCAACTCGCTCGTGCCCTCGCTGGTGCAGATGTCGGTGACAATCGGCTTCGCCATCATCCTCACGGCCGGGCTGAGCTTCGTTGGTGCAGGCGTCCGCCCGCCGACGCCCGAATGGGGCAGCATGATCTCGATCGGCGCCCAGCAACTCATCCTGGGCGAATGGTGGCCATCGGTGTTTCCAGGCGTCGCCATCTCCCTCACGGTGCTGGGCTACGCCTTCGTCGGCCACACCATCGAAGCCGAGTTCCGCGAGGAATGAGCGCCGAGGCTCAGCACGTCGCCACCCACGACGGCGAGGAAATCCTCGCGGTGCGCGGCCTTACCGTGGCGTTCGCCGGGAGCAACGGCGCCCAGCATGTCGCGGTGAAGGATTTCTCGCTCACCATCGGCTCCGGCGAGTTCGTCGGCGTCATGGGCGAGCCCGGCTGCGGCAAGTCGACGGCGGCGATTGCGATGATGGGCCTGGTGCGCCCGCCCGGCCGCATCGTGGCCGGGGAGGTGCACTATCTCGGGCGCGACCTGCTGGCGATGAGCGATGCGGAGCTCGATGCCATCCGCGGCAAGGACATCGGCCTCATCGTGCAGAGCCCGCGCACCTCGCTCCACCCCATGCTCACGGTCGGCCGGCAGATCGAGAACGTCTACCGCGTGCACAACCGCGTGAGCCGCAAGGCCGCCCGTGCGCGCGCCATCGAGATGCTGCAGCTTGTGGGTATCAACGACCCCGAGCGGCGGGTGAAGTCATACCCCCATGAGCTTTCCACCGGCATGACCCAGCGCGTGCTGATCGCCATGGCCATGAGCTCCGGCCCGAAGCTCCTGATCGCGGACGAGCCTACCAGCGGCCTCGATGTCACGATTCAGGCGCAGTTCCTCGACCAGATGTGGGAGACGGCAAACGGCACCGGCTCTGCGGTGCTGGTGGTGACGCAGGACCTCGGCATCGTTGCCAACTACTGCGACCGCGTGGTCATCATGGAACACGGAGAGATCGTCGAGGCCAGCGCCGTGCGGGAGTTCTTCGCCGCACCCGCACACGATTACAGCCGGCGAATCCTTTCCCTTCAGCGGGAGAGCGCGGCCAGCGTTGCCGACGCGCCCGAGGCGGAGCGCGCGGGCGCCGAACCGCTGATCTCGGTGGAGGGCCTCGGCAAGGACTTCGACATTCGGGGCTCCAAGGACAAGGTCCACGCCGCCGCCGATGTTTCCTTCCTGGTACATCGCGGCGAAGCGATCGGTCTCGTCGGCGAGAGCGGCTCGGGCAAGACCACTGTCGGCCGCTGCATCGTGCGCCTGGAGGAGCCCACCCGCGGCACGGTCCAATACCGCGACGAGATCGTCAGTGACCTCACGCAGCGGGAATTCACGCCGTACCGCAACGCGATGCAGATCGTCTTCCAGGATCCGACGGATTCGATGAACCCGCGCTGGTCCGTCGAGCAGGTCCTGACGGAACCGCTGGACCTCCACACGACTCTCTCTGCGGCCGAGAAGCACAAGCGCGTGACGGCGCTGATGAAGATGGTGGGTATCGATCCTGCCGTGCGCGAAGTGAAGCCGCGTCAGCTCGGCGCCGGTCGCCAGCAGCGCATCGCCATCGCCCGTGCACTTGCGACTGAACCGGCCTTCATCGTGCTCGATGAGCCGACCTCGGCGCTGAGCCCGGAGACGCGGGCGGAGATCATCGAGCTCCTGATCCGGCTCTCGCGCGAGCTCGACATCGCCTATCTCTTCATTTCCCACGATCTGACCACGATCGAGCGTGTCTGTGACCGGGTCGTGGTGATGTACCTCGGGCAGGTGGTCGAGACCGGCACACGTGCGGAGGTGTTCCAGACGCCGCTCCACCCTTATTCGCGGGTGTTGCTGGCCTCCCACCTCTTTCCCGACATCGCCGACCGGCGAGTCGACAGGACCGAGCGCGTGACGCTCAAGGGCGAAATCCCGAGCCCGGTCTCGCTGCCGGAGGGCTGCTACCTGTATGGTCGTTGCCCGAATCAGGTGGAGCGCTGCCGCGCCATGCCGCAGGAACTCGAAGAGGTGTCGACAGGCCGCTCGGTGCGCTGTTGGCGTGCGGTGACCGGAGAGCTTCCGGGCTAGGATCGGGAAGGGTCAACAAGAGCAGGGGCCAATGCGATGAAGGCAATCGATATCGTCGTCAACCCGTACACGCCACAGGAGGTGGAACAGGGCCAGACCGGCATCGACGCGGTCTTCCAGGACCAGATCAGGATGCCGGCGGAGATGCGGGGCGGCGTCACTGTCGACGACTACGTCGAGAAGATGAACCGCGCCGATATCGAGCTGTCGCTGATGATCGCGGTGCGCGCCGGCGACATGCGACTTGCCGGCTCGTTCGAGATTTCCTACGAGCGGGTCCACGAGATCTGCCGGAGCCAACCCACCCGCTTCGCCGGCCTCGCGGGCGTGGATCCCTATCGCGGCATGCAGGGTCTGCGCGACCTGGAATCGGCGGTGCGGGACTACGGCTTCGTCGGCGCCCACCTCTATCCGCACTGGTTCGAGCTCGCGCCTGACGACGCCAAGTATTACCCCTACTACGCCAAGTGCTGCGAGCTCGACGTGCCCATCATGATGCAGGTGGGCCACAGCCTCGTGTACCAGCGCGAGCGCCGCATGCGGAGCGTGGGGCGCCCCATCTGTCTCGATCAGGTGGCCTGCGACTTCCCCGAGCTCAAGCTGCTCGGCATCCACATCGGCATTCCCTGGACCGATGAGATGATCTCGATGGCGTGGAAGCACGAGCACGTCTACATCGGCGTCGATGCCTACGCGCCGCGCTACTGGCCGCCGCAGCTCGTCCACTATCTGAACACCTACGGCCGCCGGAAGGTGCTGTTCGGCACTGACTGGCCGGTGATCGACCCGGAGCGCGCAGTAGCCGAGATCGCCGAGCTAGACCTTCGCCCGGAGGCCTACAAGGCACTGATGCGGGAGAACGCGCTCCGTGTCTTCAGGCTGCCGCAACTGGCGGCGGCCGGCGGCTGAGGCCACACCATGACCGAGCGTGACGGCGGTCGGCCCGCGACATACCGCTCCGCGACCATCGCGGCGGGAATACGCACGGCAGCGCAGCGCACGCCCGACAAGACGGCGCTGCGCGAAGGGGAGCGCGCGCTCACCTACCGGCAACTGGTCGAGCGGATCGACCGGGTGAGCGCCGGCGCCCGGCACGATCTCGGCCTCGTCCCCGGCGACCGGGTGATGCTGCTCGCGCTGAACCGCCTCGAATACATTGAGGTTGTGGCCGGGTTCTCGGCCATGGGAGCGGCGGTTGCCACGATCAACACCCGGCTCTCCGCGAAGGAACTGGAAGCGATCTGTCAGGACTGCGGGCCTCGCGTTCTGATGGTCGATCACGCTTGCGAAGAGCTTGCCCGCAGCGCAACGCTGGAGGGAATCGAGCGCGTGCTGGTGTTGGGCGCGAGCTACGACGAATGGCTCGCCCGCGCGGCGCCGCAAGAGCCGGACGAGACGCCGGAGGAGTGGCAGCCCTTCGCCATCTCATACACCTCGGGCACCACGGGCACGGCGAAGGGCATTGTGCTCTCCCACCGCTCACGGGTTCTCTCCTGTTTCGGCATGGCGGCGGAATACGGCTGCTACGGGCCTGACGACACCCACCTTGCCTTCGCGCCGCTGTTCCACGGCGGCGGCTTCGTCTTCGCGCTGGCTGCCGTGTTCTTCGGCGGCTTCTGCGAGCTCATGCCCCGCTTCGACCCGGAGGGGGTGATGAAACGGCTCTGCGACGGCCGCTTCACCGGCACCTTCATGGTGCCGACCCATTTCCACGCCATCCTCGACCTGGGCCAAGGCGCCCTTTCGCGCTACCGCGACCACGGGCTCACGGCGCTGGTCTCCAACGCGGCGCCACTGCCGCAAGTCACCAAGGAGAAGATCGTCGCCCAGTTCGGCGAGAACGTGCTGCACGAGACTTACGGCTCGACCGAGGCCGGCATCGTCACCAACCTGCGTCCGCCCGATCAGCTCCGCAAGAAGAGCTGCGTGGGCCTCCCCTTCGTCGGCAACCGCATCCGCCTGCTCGATGACGAGGGCAGCGAGGCCGCGCCCGGCGAAGCGGGCGAGCTCTTCAGCACCTCGCCCTATCTCTTCAACGGCTACTGGAACAAGCCCGAGGAGACCGCGGCGACGATACGAGAGGGCTTGGTCTCGGCCGGCGACATCGCGCGGCGCGACGAAGAGGGCTACGTCTACATCGTCGACCGCAGGAGGGACATGATCATCTCCGGCGGGGTCAACGTCTATCCGCGCGAGGTGGAGGATGCGCTCTCCCGGCATCCTGCGGTGCGCGAGGTGGCTGTGGTCGGTGTGCCGGACGACTACTGGGGCGAGCGGATCAAGGCGTTCGTCGTGCCCCAGCCGGACGCGCTGGCTACGCAGGAGGAACTGATCGCCTACGGGAAGGAGAACCTCGCCGGCTTCAAAGTGCCCAAGGAGGTCGATTTCATCGACGCGCTGCCGCGCAACCCCGGCGGCAAGGTGCTGAAGCGGGTGCTCAGGGAGCAGAGCGCGGGGTCGGCATGATCGAACACCGCTTCGTCTCATGCGGCGAGCGCCGGGTCATGGTGCGCTGCGCCGGCAGCGGCCCGCCGGTCGTGCTGCTTCACGAATCGCCCCGCTCGTCGGCGGCGTTCATCCCCATGATCGAGGCGCTGGCCGCGCGCTTCACCGTCATCGCGCCCGACACGCCGGGCTACGGCGGCTCCGATCCGCTGCCGTTGCACCGGCCGCAGATCGCCGACTACGCCGACGCGCTCAAGGAGGTGGTGGACGCCCTCGGCCTGGAGCGTATCGCTCTCTTCGGCCGCCACACCGGAGCCGCCATCGCGATCGAGTTCGCGAACCTTTATCCCGAACGCGTCAGCGGTTTTGTGCTTGACGGCTGCCCCGCCTTCACGCCGGAAGAGATGGAAGAGCTGGTGGCGAGCTACCTGCCACCCTTCCGCCCGGTCTGGGACGGCAGCCATGTCGCCTGGCTCTGGTCCCGCGTCCGCGATCAGTTGACCTTCTTCCCCTGGAACCGCCAGGGTCCGGCGTCGCGACTGGCAATCGACATGCCCCGGCCCTCGGTCCTGAACAGGATCGCGACGGACCTCCTGCTGGCGGGCGATGGCTACAGCGTCGCCTACAAGGCGGCGTTCCGCTACGACGGCGCTTCGGCTGCTGCGGCCGCGCGCGTACCGGCTCACTACATGGCAACCGAGACCGACGTTCTGCTCTCGCATTTGGACCGGCTGCCCAACCTGCCGGCCAACGCGCGGATCCATCGAGTAACCGACGCGGAGCGCGTGGCCACCGTCGGCGACCTGCTGGGTGCCTGCGCCGATGGGTTGACGCCGGCGCCGGCGCCGCCGGAGGACACGGGCGCGCGCCGCTTCGTCCAGATTGGCGGCGCATCGCTCATGGTTCGCCAGTGGGGCGATGATGGCGGGCGGCCACTGCTGCTTGTGGCCGATCTGCCGGGTTCCACACAGGGACTCGGACCCATGGCCACCCAACTGGCGAGGGAGCGCCGGGTCATCGCCATCGATCCTCCCGGTCACGGTCTCTCGTCTCCCGCACCGCCGGGTACGGCCGACGGTGGTATCGACCTCGTCGCCCGTTCTGCGGCGGCGCTGGGGTTGGAGCAATTCGATGTCGCCGGCATCAACGTGGGTGCATGCTGGGCCGCACACGTCGCCGGGCGGCTCGGGGCGGATTGCGCCCACCTGGTGTTAATCGACCCGCCGCCCGATCCTGCAGCCCATGCCGAGTGCCTGCCGGCGACTGCGCTCGCGCCCGTCTGGAGCGGCTCTCATCTGCTCACCGCCTGGCATCTGGCGCGCGAGTCCCTGCTGTGCCGGCCCTGGTTCGTGCCCACGACTGCAACCCGGATGCCGGTCGAGATCGGCCTCGACGTCGACCTCCTGCACCAGCGCTTCGTCGATACGGTCATCGCCGGTGCGGCCCTCCCCGAAGCACTTCGCGCGGTGTGCGCGCAGCCGTGGCCGGCCTTGCTCGGGCCACTGGCAGGCAGGGTCGCGATCGTCACCGGCGAGGGCATGCCGGACGCGCAGGAACAGGCAGCACTCGCCGCATCCGCCCCGGCCCCGGTCACGCGTGCCGTGCCCGACGCGCGGGGCTATGCGTCCGCGATCTTGGCGGCAGCGGAGCGAAAGTGAACGACCGCCTCGCGGCGCGCCTCGCCGATCTGGTCGGCGCCTCGAACGTCATCGACGACGCGGCAGAGCGCGCCTACTACGCTCACGATATCGCGGGACCGGCGCCGCACCCGGCCCACCTCGTCGTGCGCCCGCCGAGCGCCGAAGCCGCCGTCGCCTGTGTTGCGGCGATCACCGGCGGGGACCACGCGATCACCACGCGGGGCGGCGGGCATTCCTACACCGGCGGCTACGGGCCGACGCGGCCGGGCACGGTCATCCTCGACATGAGCGCGCTCGACCGGGTGGTCGAGATCAACGAGGCCGACAGCTGGGTGATCGCGGAGGCCGGCTGCACCTGGCGCACGCTCCACGATGCGCTTGCGGCGGTGGGGCGCCGGAGCCCCTTTTTCGGCCCGCTTTCGGGCATCGTGGCAACGGTCGGTGGTGCCGCATCGCAGAATGCGGCCTTCTTCGGCTCGGCGCGGTACGGGCCCATGTCCGAAAGCGTGCTCGGTCTCGACGTGGTGACGGCGGACGGCACGCTGATGCGCCTCGGTGCGGTGGAGGAGGGGGGCTTCGCGCGGGATTTCGGGCCCGATGCGCTCGGGCTCTTTCTCGGCGATTGCGGCGCCTTCGGCGTCAAGCTGCGTATCACCCTGAGGATCGTACCTGCGCCAGCGGTGGTCCGTTTCGCGTCATTTGCGTTCGAGAATTTCGACGCCGTAATAGATGCCCAGGTTGCACTGACGGACGTGGAAGGAGTGTCGGAGTGCTTCGGTTTCGACGACGGTACCCACGACAACCTGCGCCGCGCGGGCTTCACCATCGGTGAGGGCGCGACCGCGCTGCAGAGCGTCGCACGGGCCGAAGGCGGCATCGCCCGGGGCGTCGCGGCGGCAGTGCGAACGGCGGCAGGCGTCCGGCGTGCCGTGGGCGAGACGCGCAACTCGCTCCACGTCGTGATCGAAGGCGCGGGTGAGGCGGCAGCGGATGCGACCTCAGAAGCTGTTGCGGCCTGCGCAGCCCGCCACGGCGGCGTCGAAATCCCCGACACGATCCCCCGCATCACCCGCTCGAAGCCCTTCCGCCCCCTCAAGGCGCTACTCGGCCCGGAGGGCGAAGCCTGGCTGCCGATGCACGGCCTGCTGCCACTCTCCCGCGCGCGGGAGGCCGCGCGGGCGGCGGAGGCTCACCTCGCGGCCCACCAGGGCGAGATCAGGGCGCACGACATTCGTGTCGTCCGGCTGACCACGGCGGTCGGGAATCGTCTGCTGCTGGAGCCGCAATTCTTCTGGTCGGACACGCTCTCGCCCTTTCATCTCCGCGCGGTGACCGAGGCGCAGCGCACGCAATACGCGGACCGGGCGCCGAACGTAGCCGTGCGTGAACGCGTCCACGCGTTGCGCTCGAGCCTGGTCCCTGTGCTGGCGGCGCACGGGGCGACCCACCACCAGATCGGCACCTATTATCCCTATCTGGAGCGCATCGATCCGGGCCAGCGGGCGCTCGTGGAGGCGGTCAAGCGGACACTCGACCCGAAGAACCTGATGAGCCCCGGCGCCTTGGGGTTGTAGGCGGTCGTTATGCCGCTGCCCGCGGACCCACCGGGCAATGCGCCTCGCGCTCGACCAGGTCGTAGACGAAGAGGAACTTGGCGATGCCGGTGAGCACCGCCGCTACCATGCCGAGCTCGAAGATCTCGCCGTCGTCGAAGTGCGCCGAGAGATCGGCGTAGAGGGCGGGCGTCAGCTGCCCCTCCATGTTGGGGAGCGCCATCTCGGCGCCGAGGCGCAGCACCGCGCGCTCGCGCTCGTCGAAGACGTCGCTCGCGTCGTTCATGATGATGTCGAGCTGGACGTCGGTGACGCCTGCGCGCCGCGCCGCCTCCACGTTGCCCTTGTTGCAGAAGGCGCAGCCGTGGGTCATCGAG
>JAJEEP010000150.1 GCA_022820945.1 Alphaproteobacteria bacterium
TTGTCGGGATGGCTTCGAACATCGCCGTTGCCAGCAATGCACGCACCCCTAGGCTACCGCCGAAGGAACGGCGGGTTCTGTCGTGAGGTTGTAGGACCTCAAGCAAAACAGTCACTCACGCAGCTTCATGTCGCACGTCCAGGAATTGGACGCGCGAGCCGGGGACCAGCAGGATCTCGGTCGAGAACCGGTCGCTGTCCTCGCCGTCCTTGCGCCACTTCCTGGTCTGCATCTTGCCGGCGACGTAGACCAAGCGACCCTTCTTCGCGTGCTTAGCCAGCATGTCGATCAGCCCGTCCTGGAATGTGACCGCCCGATGCCACTCTGTCTTGTCGATCCGATTCCCTGTCTGCTTCTCGACGTAGCTCTCGTCGGTCGCAATGCTCATATTGGCGACGCGCCCGCCGGAGGCGAGGCTGTTGATGGTGACGTCCGCACCCAGGCGGCCAATGACTTCTGCGCGGTTCAGTCCGAAACTCATGATCGTGCTCCTTCACGTGCGAGTTCTGACGATGGGTGTCGAACGGGGCGATCTCTCTCTTGACCTCCTCCGTTCACCCTCGTCCAGGTCCCTCTCCAACTCCCGGCCGCGGCCTGCCCCGACGCCTGCCGGGTTCTCGAGGACATCGCAGCCCTCACTTCCTGCCACCCCGATGGTGGCGCTACGCACGGCGCCAGGAGGATCGGTAGAACGGGATGCGGCCCTGCTTGAGGGGTGCGGCGGCTCGGTGCCGCGTCGGCGGGAGCGCCAGGGGCGGGACGGCCTGCAGGGTCGGGAGGCGCAGAGCTCGGGTTAGCCGGCGGAGCTCACAGATCGAACATCGTCGCTATCGCCGAGGGGCCGTCGGGCGCAAACGGGTTGACGAACTCCACGCCGCCGAGACGGCGTCCATGCTGCATGTCCTCGCTAACCAGAACAGAGCAGCCCGCCTGCCTCGCGGTCGCCCAGAGCATCGCGTCCCAGAACGAGAACCGGTGCTCGTCCACCGCTGCCATCGCCTCGGCGAGAGCCGCGCCGTCGGCCGATGCGACCTCGAACACCTCCAGCCAGTCGCGCACGAACCGGCCGGCCTCGGACGGTTCGAGCAGGCCCTTCCGGGTGGTGGCATGAAAGAACTCGGCCAGCGCCTGAACCGTCAGGACGCAGTCGCGACGGGCCGCCCGCCCCACCAGCTCCATGGAGAGCCAGTGCCGCTCGCTGCCGTCCCGGTCGACCGCATAGACCAGAATGTTGGTATCCAGAGAGAAGCGCCCCCTAACCACGGTCATAAAGCGCGGCCCGTTCGATCCTGAGGCCGCCGAGCGACGCTCCCTCTTTCAGCCGCGCCATCATGCGCCGGTGGGCCGCCGCCCACTCGGGGTCGGCGTCCTTGTCGGCGCTGTGGGGCACGAGCTTGGCGACGGGCCGCCCCCGCCGTGTGATGAGGAAGCCCTCGCCGCGCTCGACCTCGCGGACGAGCTTCGAGAACTCCTGGTTGGCGGTCATCAGGGAGACGGTGCGCATGGCTCTTTCCCTCATGCTAGTAGATAGTACATTCATGGATCGTCACGACCTGCGTCAAGGCGATTTGTCCGCAAGAGCGCCTTGACCGCCGGCACACCCCCGACGGCCGCAGATTGCGGACGGTCCCGGCGGACCTGGGCACCCACACCCCGCCGGTGCTTGCCCGACGGGGTGTGGACGGTCACTGTACGCAAATTGCGAGGAGGGGCACGTTGGTCCGCACTTCCACTTGGTCGGGCCGCAGCCCGGCGAAGACGAGGCAGGCCGCCACCTCGCTCTCGCTTTCGTAGGTGCCGTGATCGGCACCGTCGGCAATTTCGATCACGGTGTAGAAGGGCGAAATCGCCACGTCGTGGCGCATGGGCGCGCGAGAGTTGGAACGATATGCGCAGCGCCGGCAGCGGGCCGATCTGGCTGACGGTGCCGCACAATCCACGCAAAGCCCTCTCGTACGCCTTCTGACGTATCGCTTCTTGCGCGCGGCGCTGCGGCGTTCGGCAGACGCGCGTTCCGCCTCCAGCGCCGAGCACCGGCCGCATCTGGATGAACCGCCAACCGTGGGCTGCTTGCAGCGCACACAGATACGGGCCGCTCTGCGCGCGGCGTAGCGGGCGCGGGCAGCGGCACGGGCGGCGTCGGCGCATGGCTCGCAGACGGAGCGGCGGTCGGCGGGCCTCCCGCGCCCGCAGGATGTGCAAAGTCCGGCGTCGCGCCACGCTTTCCTCCGCTGCCTGTCCCCGGCGCGGGCGGCGCGGCGGCAGCGCTCCGGATCGCGGCCGGCGTAGGGGAGAGCTTTGGCCCGCGCCTTCTCGCGGCGGGCCCGCTCGGCGGCGCGGCGCTTCTCGCCACAGCGACGGCACAGCTTGAGGCCGGGTGCGGGAGGACACTTGCCGCAGCGCGGGCAGCGGCCGTTCGCGGTACGCTCGGCACGGAGCCGCTGCTGGCGGCTGCGGCCGCAGGTCCCCGCCGCGGCGGTCGTCTCCGGCGGCATGACCGGGGTCATCGATCAGCGCGCGTTGCGCATGGCGCCCAAGCCCGAGGCGCCAATCCCCCACATCTGCACCCCGGAGCGGGCCAGCTTGACCCCCGTGCAGACGATGATCTCATCGCGCTCGGGCCGCATCTTCCTGACGGCGGCCAGGCTCGCGATCGCGCGCCGTTGCTTGCGTCGGCCCTTTGTCCCGGGCTGCTCCGCCTGGATGGGCTCGATCTGGCCGTCGGGACGGGAGCGGTACTTCTCGACCACGTAGCGCTCGTCGTCGAGGCCTCTGCCGAACAGGTGCACCAGAAACGTCTGCGCGTCGCGATGGAACATCCGGCCGGTCCGCATTGTGTCTTCTCCCCCGCTGGTGGTTGCCGACGGCGCGGACACGCTTCGCAGCGCCGCCCCCGCCGCCCCGGTCCCGGCCAGCCCCTTCCTCCTTCGGGCGTATGGGCGCGGGCACGACGAGGGGTGCAGCCGGCGGGATGCCGCGCCTGGGTATGCGGCGTCTGTCGCGCCGGGCCGGCCGTCGTTATGATCGGCGCCCGGCAGCAGTCGCAGCCGGCGGCCCGGGAACGGCGCAGATGTCGCCGCGGGCCGGTTCGTCAGTTCAACGAAGGCAGATTGATCAGCATGTATGAGAGCGATTCAGGGGCGATCCCCGGCGCGGCGGTGATCGCATCCGTCAAGTGGTACAACCCGGCGAAGGGCTTCGGCTTCCTCACTCCTGCAGACGGCTCGGGCGACATCTTTTGCCATGCGTCCGCACTGGGCCGTGCGGGGTGGGAGACGCTTGCCAAGGGCGCGAGCGTCACCTGCGAGGTGGTGGAGGGCAAGCAAGGTCCGGTGGTGTCCTCCATCATCGCCGTCGATACCTCGACCGCGACGTCCGCCCCGGTGGAGCACAACGTACGCAGGCACGGCGCGCCGCAGTACGGGCGGCACCACGACGCTGCGGCGCAGGAGCGGCACGGCGTGGTCAAGTTCTACGACGCCGGCAAGGGCTTCGGCTTCGTCGTCCCCGACGACGGCGGCGCGGACGTGTTCCTGCACGCGAGTGTTCTTGACCGGGCGGGTCTGGATGCGCTGGAGGCAGGCCAGCAGGTGAGCGTGATGGTGGCGCAGGGCAGGCGCGGCCCCCAGGCTACGGATATCCAACTGTTGTGACGCCGGCCGGATTCGTCCACCGGTGCGCGGCATGCGTCGATCTAACTCGAGCGCGGCGCCTCCGGCGGCGGCAGGCAGCACGTAAACCCGGGCGCGATCCCGGGCAGTCGGAGCCGGGACGCCTATCCGACCATCCGCTTGCCTAACCCGGCCCCCGCCGCTGATCGATGGCGCTGTCGTCGCCGTCGGAGCCCATGGCACGGGTGATCAGGTGGTCCGTGACGCCCTCGAAATAATCCTCCAATTCCGTGTGAAGCCGGCTGAACTCCTCCCACACCACGCGGTCGAACTCCCGCTTGCGGACGCGCACCATGACCGTCGTCCGCCGCTGCCTGGCATAGCGGTAGGGATGTACCCCGTGCTTGCGGCAGATCGCGATGAACAGCCTCACCGACCAAGTATCCGGCAGCGAGTACTGATATTCCTCCTTCGGGTCGGGGGTCCTGTCCCGGCTGCCCAATCGGTCATGCAGCCGGTCCATCGCGGCACCCGCCGCCGCCTTCTCTCCCGGACTGGCGGCCCGGCGGAACAGCGCCTCCACCTTGGCGAGCTTCTCTCTCAGCGCCTCGTCATCCGTCATCGCTATCAAGTCCGCACCCGATGTCCGACAGGATCATCGAAGCCTCTCCGCCTGTGCCAGGATCGCCGAACGCTCACGGCTCGTCCCAGCCGCCCGCCCGCTGCCTCGACGCCACGGCGAGGAACGCCATGCACGCTCGGACCGGCGGCTGATCGCGTCCCTTCGCCGTCAGCACGGCATGGAGGCACCTGCCGGTCGCCACGAACGCGCCGCCCTGCATGACCAGGGTCCCGGCCTCCACATGACGCCCGATCAGATGGCGCCAGCCGAGGACAAGGCCGCGGCCGGCAACGGCCTCTTCCAATGCATGGGCGTGGCTGGCGGCAACTGCGTACCGAGGGGCGGCGGCCGGGCGGCCGGCGACCTCGAACCACCGCTCCCAGGACGGTCCACCCTCCTCGCAATCCGGAAGAGCGAGAAAGGTCAGGCCGCCCCAGTCCGCGACGGGCCCGTTCAGGACATCGGCATGAGCCGCAGCATAGCCGGGAGAGCAAAAGACGCCGATGGCCTCCGTGGCAACGACGACGCGGTGCCTTGGCGCGCCGCCCTGCGCCTCCCAGGTCAGGATCATGTCGGCGGAGGGGCCGGACGGCGGGGGAGCGAGGGCATCGGCGCCGGGCAGAATGCGAACCCGGACGTCCTCGCCGAGCGCCGCCCACAGCGCATCGAAGCGCTGCATCATGAACAGCTGCGATGCCTCATCCGGGCAGGCAACCGTCACCTCCGGCGGGCCGGTCCCCGAGAGGGCCGCAACTTCCGCCGCCCCGTCACGGAGCGCCCCGAGCCCGATCAGGACGGCCTCGTGATAGCGCTGCCCCGCATCCGTCAGGCTCACTCCAATGCGGGAGCGGTCGAACAGCCGTTCGGACAGATGCTTCTCGAGACTCGCGATGTGGCGGCTGATCGCGGACTGCGAAGTGTGCAACTCCCGCGCCGCCTGCGAGAAGTTGCCATGCCGCGCGGCACTCTCGAAGGCGATCAGGACACTGGTAGGCGGAACCCGGTAGGGGCCGTGATCGATCAGGGTCCCGGTGGTGCGGTTACGTCCCATGAGCTCTTCCGGACGCCGTCTCGGACGGCTCCGCTCTGCGGCTGCGGCGGGTTCGATTCCGCTCGAACGGGAGTGTAGAAGCCCGCGTACCCGTGCTCCTGCGGGCTAAGGGTGGATTTGAAGGCCGCGACGTGCTCAACGGGGCTCGCCGGGCCTGCCTCCCGGTTGCGCGCGTCATCGGCGTCACCACGTCGCATCCGTCCTGCCGGCTGCGGTCGCGGCGCAGGCCGTGTCGATGCTCACCGCTCAGGGCCCCGCCCGATGCCGGGCAGCCTCAACCGCCTCGCGGCATCTGTATAGGTCCTCCCCGATGCTGGCCGCGACCTTGGCCGCCGACTCCTTGACGGAATCCCGCGCAAGGTGCGCATACCGCGCGGTGGTCTCGACTTGGGTGTGGCCGAGCAGCCTGCCGATCATCGGCAGGCTCTCGCCCAGCGCAAGCGCCCTGCTGGCCCAGCTGTGACGCAGGTCATGAAGCCGCACGTCCTCAAGTCCGGCGCGGCGGCGGATGACATCCCAGGACTGGTTGAGGTTGCGGAGGTGCGTGCCGCGCTTCTTGCCCACGATCACCCAGGGATTGTCTGCAACGCGCGGCAGATCGGACAGAAGCCTTGCCGCCGCCGGCGACAGCGGAACCGCCCGCGGACCCGTCTTCGTGTCCGCGAGGTGCAAGACCTTCGCCTCGAGGTCCACGTCGCTCCAGCGCAGGCCCAGAACCTCGCCGCGCCGGCACCCCGTCAGCATCAGCAGGCGCAGCGCCGCCACCGCGTACTTCGACGCGCCCCCCTCATCGGCGGCCTCGGCCAGCACGCGGCCAAGACGCCGGAACTCCTCCTCCGTCAGAAACCGCTCGTGCTTGCGGGTCCTGTACTTCGGAAACGAGCGGCACGGATTGGTCCCCTCCGGCACCAGCTCCCACGCCTCCGCCCGATTGAACATGCGGGAGAGAACCGCAACCACGTGGTTCGCCGTGGCCGGCCGGTCGCGCAGCCGGAAGTGAAGATCGGCCACCTGCTTGCGCTCGACGGCCTCGATGGGAACGTCGCCCAGCGCGGGAAGGATATGGTTCTTCAGCATCAGGCGGCACAGCTCCACAGTCCTCGGCTTGCACCTGACAGCCACATGCTCCGTCAGGTAGCGATCCGCCAGCTCTGCAACCGTCGGACCCTCCGGCCTGGGCGCCTCGGGACTCTTGGGGCTCACCTCCTCTCCCGCCTTGATGCGCGTAATCGTCTGCGCCGCCCGCCGGCGCGCCTGCTCGGCCGTCAGCACCCCGTGCCGGCCCACCGTGACCCGCCTCGACTTCCCCTTCGCGCGGGCCTGCACGATGTAGACCTTCTTGCCCGATGCATAGGCGCGCACCCCGAAGCCCGAAAGCTCCCGGTCCCAGAAGATCGTGTCCCTGTCCACCTCCAGCGCCTCCACCATGCGCTTCGAGA
>JAJEEP010000085.1 GCA_022820945.1 Alphaproteobacteria bacterium
CTGCGCTGGTCGTCTACATGAACAAGGTGGACATGGTGGACGACGAGGAGATTCTGGACCTTGTGGAGCTTGAGGTTCGGGAGCTTCTGTCGGAGTACGAGTTTCCCGGGGACGACATCCCGGTGATCCGGGGCTCTGCGCTTGCGGGGCTGGATGGCGGCGACGAGGAGACGGGCCGCAACTCGGTTCTTGAGCTGATGGCGGCGGTGGACGACTACTTGCCGCAGCCCGAGCGCCCGAAGGACCAGCCGTTTCTGATGCCGATCGAGGACGTGTTCTCGATTTCTGGCCGTGGGACGGTCGTGACGGGCCGGATCGAGCGCGGCGTTGTGAAGGTCGGGGACGACGTCGGGATCATCGGGATCCGCGAGACGACGAAGACGGTGTGCACGGGCGTCGAGATGTTCCGGAAGCTGCTGGACCAGGGCGAGGCCGGCGACAATGTTGGCGTCCTGCTTCGTGGCACGAAGCGGGACGAGGTTGAGCGGGGTCAGGTCTTGGCGGAGCCTGGGACGATCACGCCGCACACGCGTTTCGAGGCTGAGACGTACATCCTGACGAAGGACGAGGGCGGTCGTCACACGCCGTTTTTCTCGAACTACCGTCCCCAGTTTTACTTCCGGACGACGGACGTGACGGGGACGATCGGTTTGCCGGAAGGGACGGAGATGGTGATGCCGGGCGACAACGTGACGATGCAGGTCGATCTGATTGCGCCGATTGCGATGGACGAGGGCTTGCGCTTCGCCATCCGCGAGGGCGGGCGCACCGTCGGCGCCGGCGTCGTCGCCAAAATCGTCGAGTAAGGCGCGGCATCCCGCCGCGACACGCAAACGGATTAGGAGTGTAGCTCAATTGGTAGAGCGCCGGTCTCCAAAACCGGAGGTTGGGGGTTCGAGACCCTCCACTCCTGCCATCCGCGCGGGTAGGGGCGCGTGCTGACCATGGCTCGCACGCCGCCTCTCGAGTTTCTGCGCCAGGCACGCCAGGAGATTGGCAAGGTCACGTGGCCCACGCGCAAGGAAACCACCATCAGCACCATCATGGTGCTGATCATGGTGATCATCATGGCCGTCTTCTTCTTCCTGGTGGATCAGGTGCTCTCGATCGGAGTGCGGGCAATTCTGGGGCTCGGCGGATGACGGACATGCCGGCGGCAGAGACGCAGATGACAGACGGACACGGGCCGGCGCTGCGCTGGTACATCGTGCACGTCTATTCCGGCTTCGAGAAGAAGGTGGCGCAGTCGATCCGTGAGCAGGCCAGGCAACAGGGCCTCGATGACCTGATCGCGGACGTCATGGTGCCTTCGGAAGAGGTCGTGGAGATGCGACGCGGCGCCAAGGTCAAGTCGGAGCGCAAGTTCTTCCCCGGATACGTGCTGGCGCACCTCAGCATGACCGACGAAACCTGGCACCTGATCAACAACACGCCGAAGGTAACAGGATTTCTCGGCAGCGGCGGCAAGCCGGTGCCGATCAGCGACGACGAGGCCGACCGCGTGCTGAAGCAGGTCAAGGAAGGTGTCGAGCGGCCGAAGCCCTCGGTCATCTTCGAGATCGGCGAGACCGTGCGGGTCTGCGACGGCCCCTTCACCTCGTTCAGCGGACTGGTGGAGGAGATCGACGAGGAGCGGGCGCGCCTCAAGGTCGCGGTATCGATTTTCGGCCGGGCAACCCCGGTCGAGCTGGAATATGCGCAGGTCGAGAAGGCCTGAGGACAGGGCGGGAGCAACATGGCCAAGAGAGTCACGGGGACGATCAAGCTGCAGGTGCCGGCGGGGCAAGCCAACCCGTCGCCGCCGATCGGCCCGGCACTGGGTCAGGCGGGGCTCAACATCATGGAGTTCTGCAAGACCTTCAACGCGCAGACCCAGAACCTCGAGCAGGGGATGCCGATTCCGACCGTGATTTCGGTCTATCATGATCGGACCTTCTCGTTCGTGACCAAGAGCCCGCCGGCGAGCTTCTTCCTCAAGAAGGCGGCGGGCATCGACAAGGGCTCCGAGACCGTCGGCCGGATCGACCCGGTGGGCCAGGTGACGCGCGCGCAAGTTCGCGAGATCGCGGAGAAGAAGATGGTGGATCTCAACGCCGACGACATGGACGCCGCCTGCCGCATCATCGAAGGCTCGGCGCGCTCCATCGGCATCCAGGTGGTGGGCTAGCGGCGATGGCGAAGATCGGAAAGAGGCTGCGGCAGGCCAAGGAGCAGGTCGACCGCGACAGGACCTATGCGCTGGGCGAGGCGATCGCGCTGGTGAAGAACGGGGCGAAGGCGAAGTTCGACGAGACCGTCGAAATGAGCGTCGGCCTCGGCGTCGACCCGCGCCACGCGGACCAGATGGTGCGGGGCGTCGTGGCGCTCCCCCACGGCACCGGCAAATCCGTGCGTGTCGCGGTCTTCGCCAAGGGCGACAAGGCCGACGCCGCGCGTGAGGCGGGTGCCGACGTGGTGGGCGACGATGACCTCGCGGCCGAGGTCCAGGGCGGCAAGATCGAATTCGACCGCTGTATCGCGACGCCCGACATGATGCCGGTGGTCGGCAAGCTCGGCCGCATCCTGGGCCCGCGCGGGCTCATGCCCAATCCCAAGCTCGGCACGGTGACGCCCGATGTGACCGAGGCCGTGCAGGCGGCCAAGGGCGGTCAGGTCGAGTTCCGGGTGGAGAAGGCCGGCATCGTCCACGCCGGCATCGGCAAGGCGAGCTTCGAGGACAAGGCGCTGGCCGAGAATGCGCGCGCGCTGGTGGACGCCCTCAATCGGGCCAAGCCGAGCGGCGCCAAGGGCACCTACATGAAACGGGCGGCGCTCAGCTCCTCCCAGGGGCCGGGCGTGAAGCTCGATGTCGCCGCCCTGCAGGCGGAGCTGGCGGCATCGTGACGCGCGGGGTGATCGGCGCGCATCCGCGCCCGATCGCCGCCGGAAGAGCCGGAGGACGTTGTGGAACGACTTAAGAAGGAAGAGATCGTCGGAGCCCTGCGCGGCATCTTCGAGAACACGAATCTCGTCGTTGTCACGCAGTTCAGCGGGCTCTCGGTGGCGGAGGCCTCCGACCTGCGGCGCCAGATGCGTGCGGCCGGCGCGACCTTCCGTGTGACCAAAAACCGGCTCGCGAAGCGGGCGGTCGAAGGCACGACCTTCGCCCCGCTGGCGGACCTCTTCACGGGCTCCAGCGCGATCGCCTACTCGGACGATCCGGTGGCGGCAGCGAAGGTCGCGGTCGCCTATGCCAGGGAGAACGAAAAGCTGATCGTCGTGGGTGGTGCCCTCGGCGGCACCGCGCTCGATCGGGGTGAAGTGCGCTCGCTCGCCGAGCTGCCCTCGCTCGATGCACTACGCGCCCAGCTGATCGGTGTGCTGAACGCGCCGGCGACCAAGATCGCCGCCGTGCTGAGCGCGCCTGCGGGCCAGCTCGCCCGCGTCCTCAACGCCTATTCGGAACAAGGAGACACCGCTAGCAAGAGCGCACCGACTGGCGATTGAACCGCCAACACACATCAGGAATAGCCCAAGCCCCCAGGAGACCAACGATATGGCTGATCTGGCCAAAATTGCAGACGAGCTTTCGACCCTGACGGTGATCGAGGCCTCCGAGCTCAGCAAGATGCTCGAAGAGAAGTGGGGGGTCTCTGCGGCCGCCCCCGTCGCCGTCGCCGCCGCGCCCGGTGCCGCGCCGGCGGCCGAGGAGGCCGAAGAGCAGACCGAGTTCACCGTGGTGCTGACATCCTTCGGCGAGAAGAAGATCAACGTGATCAAGGAGGTCCGCGCGATCACCAGCCTCGGCCTCAAGGAGGCCAAGGCGCTGGTCGAGGGTGTGCCGAACCCGGTCAAGGAAGACGTGTCCAAGGACGACGCGGCCAAGATAAAGGAGCAGCTCGAAGCTGCAGGCGCGACCGTCGAGGTCAAGTAG
>JAJEEP010000022.1 GCA_022820945.1 Alphaproteobacteria bacterium
GACCCCGCTGATCGTCCCTTCGTAAGCGCGCCACCAGCGCACTTTCCACATAGCAGCCAGCCGAACTCGGGGCCCGCGGCTTCGTTCAAACAGGTTGACCAGGCTCGCTCTCGCGAACCTGCTCAACCCTAAAGATTCCTCGGCCTCGCGGAGGGAGCCAAGGCCCATTGGCTCGATTATGGCTGGATCTACGCCTTCGCGGCGGCGATCGGCTTCGGCACCACCATTGCCGAGCCCTCGCTCATGGCGGTCGCGCGCAAGGCCGGCGCCGTCTCGGGCGGGACGATCAGACCCTGGGGCTTGCGGATCGCGGTTGCCGTGGGCGTTGCCGTCGGTGTCGGGTTGGGAACCGTCCGCATCGTTACCGGGCTGCCGCTCCACTACCTGTTCATGGGCGCCTACGCGATCGTGATCGTGCTGACGATCTTCGCCTCGCGCAGCATCATTGCGCTTGCCTACGATTCGGGCGGCGTCACATCGTCGACCGTGACCGTGCCGCTGGTCGCCGCGCTCGGTCTCGGCCTCGCCGCCAACGTTCCGGGGCGCACACCGATGCTCGACGGCTTCGGCCTCATCGCGTTTGCGTGCGTCTTTGCCGTTATCGCCGTGCTGGGGTTTACCCAGCTATCGTCGGCGCTCGCTATCTTGCGCAAGCGCCGGTCATCCGGGAAAGGAACCTGAACGATGCGTTTCAAGCTGATCATGGCGCTCGTGGATTCGGGCGAGACCGAGGCCGTGCTCGCTGCCGGCCGCCGCACCGGGGCGACCGGTGCTACAATCATCACCGGCTGCCGCGGCGAGGGGCTCGAGCCGCAGCAGACCTTTCTCGGTTTGAGACTGACTGGCCAGCGCGACATCGTGATGTTCCTCGTGGAAGAGCATATGAGCCGCAATGTCCTCGAGGAGATTGCGACGGCAGGGGCCTTCGAGGAGAAGTCGGGGACGGGGATCGCGTTCCAGATCGCCATCGAAGACGCGATCGGCCTTTCCCACCAGATCGCCGAGATCAAGCACGAGATCGAGGACCAGATATGAGCAGGAAGGCAAACACGGCCACGGCAAGAGCGCAGGGTGCGCAGCTCAACACGGTGCGCGCGGTGATGTCGCCGATGCCGGCGCCGATCAACGGCGTGGCCACGGTGCACGAGGCTCTCGAGGTGATGCGCGAGAACAACGTGTACTCGCTCGTGGTCGAGCGCCGCCGGCCCGGCGACGAGTACGGCATGGTCGTGGTCTCCGACATCGCCAACAAGGTGATCGCGGATAACCGCTCGCCCGACCGGGTGAATGTCTACGAGATCATGTCGAAGCCGGTGCTCACCATCAGCGCAGACATGGAGATCAAGTACGCGATCCGCCTGCTCGGCCGATTCGGCCTGTCGCGCAGCGTGGTGGTCGACGGCAACGAGGCGGTCGGCTTCGTCACGCTGACCGACATGGTCTTTCGCTTCTACGAGCAGGAGGCGAGGCGGCAGGAGGCGAGCGGGTAGGGCGGCGGCAAGGGATGACCGTGTCTGACGCGATTCCACGGGCGGCGCTGGTCACCGGCGCCGGGGCGCGCATCGGTCGAACCATTGCCGAGGCGCTGGCGCAGGACGGCTGGGCGGTCGCGGTGCACCATCGCGAGTCCGGCGATGCCGCCAGGGATGTCGTCGCAGGGATCGAGAGCGCCGGCGGCCGCGCCGTGGCGCTGAGGGCCGATCTCGCCGAGGAGGCCGAGGTCGAGACCCTGGTGACGGGCGCGACGGAGGCGCTCGGGCCGCTCGGCTGCCTCGTCAACAACGCCTCTCCGTTCGAGTACGACGACCTGCATAGCGCGAGCCGCGCGAGCTGGGATCTGCACATGGCGGTCAATCTGCGCGCGCCCTTCGTGCTGATGCAGACGTTCGCGGCGGCGCTGCCGGAAGACGCGGAAGGCTGCATCGTCAACATGCTGGACCAGCGCGTGTGGAGCCTGACGCCGCACTTCATGTCCTACACGCTCAGCAAGGCGGGTCTCTGGACGCTCACGCAGACGGCGGCGCTTGCGCTTGCGCCCCGCATCCGGGTCAACGGCATCGGCCCCGGCCCGACCATGCCGAGCGCCCGTCAGAGCCCCGAGCACTTTGCCGCGCAATACGAAGCCACGCCGCTGAAACGCCCCGTGGCACCCGGCAGCATCGCGGACGGCATCCGCTTCATCCTCGCCGCGCCCGCGCTCACCGGGCAGATGATTGCGCTCGACAGCGGCCAGCATCTCGGCTGGGCGATGCCGCAGGGGGAGCGGATCCTGGAATGAGCGAGACCCCCTCGGAGCCGGCCGGCGGCTCGGCGACGCAGCGCCACCTGCTGATCCGCGATCTCGTGGTGCCCTGCGCGATCGGTGTCCACGAGCACGAGCGCCACGGCACGCAGCGGGTGCGAATCAACGTCCGCGTGCGCGTTGCCGACGACGAGGGACCGATCGAGGACAGCATCGCGAACGTCGTCTCTTACGAGACCATCGTTGACGGCATTTGCGCCATCATCGCCCGCGGCCACATCAACCTTGTGGAGACCCTGGCCGACCGCATTGTCGAACTCTGCTTCGCCAACCGCCGCGTGCGCGGCGTGTGGGTGCGGGTAGAAAAACTCGACCTCTACCCGGATGCCGCGGGTGTGGGCGTCGAGGTGGAGCGGAGCCGCTAACCCAGCACGCGGCCGGCGACGGCGTCGAGGCGCTTCACCAGCGCCGGGTTGCGGGCTTCGGGTGCGGTGATCAGTGCGTTCTCCAGCGCCCGGTCGCAGCCGGCGGGACAGGGCGGGCGTCGGGCGGCGAGCGCTTGTGCCAGCGCTACCACGAGTCGGCGGGCGGCGGCCGCGTTCTCCTGCAGGGTACGCACGATGGCGTCCACCGTGACGGCGGCGTGGTCCGGGTGCCAGCAGTCGTAGTCCGTGACCATGGCGACGGTCGCGTAGCAAATCTCTGCCTCGCGGGCGAGCTTGGCCTCGGGCATGTTGGTCATGCCGATGACCGCGCAGCCCCACTGCCGGTAAAGCTCCGACTCGGCGACCGTGGAGAACTGCGGCCCCTCCATCGCGAGGTAGGTGCCGCCCCGGACGATGGTGAGCCCGAGGCTCTGTCCTGCTTCCAGCAGGTGGTGGCCGAGGCGAGGGCAGACGGGCTCCGCCATTGAGACATGGGCGGCGAGACCGGCGCCGAAAAAACTCTTCTCACGCGCGAAAGTGCGGTCGATGAACTGGTCGACGATGACGAAATCGCCGGGCGCGATGTCGTCCCGCAGGCTGCCCACCGCGCTCAGCGAGACGATGTCGGTCACGCCCGCGCGCTTGAGCGCGTCGATGTTGGCGCGGTAGTCGACCGCGCTTGGCGGCAGCGGGTGGCCGCGGCCGTGGCGCGGCAGGAACACCATCTCGGTGTCCGCGAGGCGGCCGAGGAGGAGGGAGTCGGACGGCGTCCCGAAGGGAGAGCGGACCTCGATCCGCTCGACCTCGCTCAGTCCTTCAATCTCGTAGAGGCCGCTGCCGCCGATGACGCCGAGGCGGACCGGCGTGGTCTGGTCGGCCACGGACGCCTGCTAGCCGAGATGGCGCGCGAGGTGGGCGAGGGATCGGTCGCGCGCGAGCGCGGCGGCTTCCGGGTGGTAATCTGCCCGCTGGTCGCAGTTGAAGCCGTGGCCGGCGCCCTGATAGACGTGAACCGTGACGTCGGGGTGGGTCGTCTTGATTTCGTCCACGTCCGCCATCGGGATGCCCGCGTCCTCGGTGCCGAAGTGGAGCATGGTCGGGCAGGCCGGCGTCTCGCCCACGAACTCGATGATCTGGCCGCCGTAGTAGCCGACCGCCGCGTCGATCTCCAGCCGGCAGGCGGCAAGCCAGGCCAGCGAGCCGCCCCAGCAATAGCCCACAACGACCACCTTCGGCGCGCCTTCGAGCGCATCGACCCCGGCCTTGATGTCCATGACCGGGCCGTCCCAGCCGATGTCGCCCTTGAGCCCGCGCCCCTCGTCGACAGTCTCGGCGGAGTAGCCGAGCTCGATCCCCGGCTCCTTGCGGTCGAACAGGCATGGCGCAAGGACGAGATATCCCTGATCTGCGTAGTCGTCGCAGACGCCTCTGATGTGACCGTTGACCCCGAAAATCTCCTGCACGAGCACGAGGCCCGCGCGCGGCTCGCCATCGGGCGCGGCACGGTAAGCGTTGAGAACGTGACCATCGTCCGCAGTCAGCTGAACAACCGCACCCATCGGGGGTACCTCCCTGATACTCCGTTGTTTCGCGCCTATCCACGCGCTGGAACCTCACATAGCAGAAGGAGCATAGGCGCGCCAACCATCCGGGGGATTAGACGTTGAATCGGAACAGCATCACGTCGCCGTCGCGCACCACGTAAGCGCGCCCCTCCTGGCGCATGCGCCCGGCGGTGCGGGCAGCCTGCTCGCCGCCGAGCGCGATCAACTCGTCCGCCGGGATGGTCTCGGCGCAGATGAAGCCGCGCGCGAAATCGGTATGGATGCGGCCCGCCGCCTCGACCGCAGTGCTGCCGGCGGGGATCGGCCAGGCGCGCGCTTCGGTCTCGGTGGCGGTGAGAAAGCGGATCAGGCCGAGCAGGCGATGGCCGGCGTGGATCACCCGGTCGAGTCCGGGCGCCTCCAGCCCGAGCGCTTCGAGGAACTCGCCCTTTTCCGCCGGATCGTCCAGCAGGGCGATCTCGGCTTCGATGGCGGCCGAGATCACGACCTGCTCCGCGTCGCCGGCGGCGGCATGGACGGCGACGGCCTGGCTCATCGCGTTTCCCGCCGCTGCGCTTGCCTCATCGACGTTGCCGACATAGAGCACCGGCTTCGCGCTGAGCAGGTTGAGGGCCAAGAACTCCCGCTTCGCATTCTCATCGGGCAGGTCGGGCGCGCGCGCCGGGCAGCCCTTCTCGAGCAGGGCCAGCGCAGGTTCGATGGCCGCGAGCCGATCCTTCGCCTCCTTGTCGCCACCGCGGGCGCGCTTGATGGCGGCCTCGCGCTGGCGCTCCAGGCTCTCCAGGTCGGCCAGCATGAGCTCGGTCTCGATCAGAGCGATGTCGTGCAAGGGATCGACGGCGCCGGGGGCGTGCGCCACCTGGTCGTCCTCGAAGCAGCGGACCAGGTGGAGCAAGGCGTCGACCTCGCGCACGTGGCCCAGGAAGCGATTGCCTAGCCCCTCGCCCTTGCTGGCGCCGACGACGAGGCCGGCGATGTCCACCACCTCCAGCACGCTCGGCACCACCTTGCGCGAGCGCGCGAGGCGCGCGACCTCGTGGAGCGCAGGGTCCGGCACCGGCGCGCGCCCCACGTTGGGGTCTACGGTGCAGAAGGGATAGTTGCCGACCTCGGCCGCTCCGCTCGCGACCAGTGCGTTGAAGAGCGTGGACTTGCCCACGTTGGGCAGGCCCACGATGCCGCACCTAAACCCCACCCGACGATCCCGGAGGCGTCTTGCCGACTGGCTCTGCCTGGGTCGATCCGGGCGGCGGGGCGAGCATTGCGACCCGGCTCATGAAGGCGCTGGCGTCGCCCGCCATGAGCAGCGGGAAGGCATCGACGATGGCGTCGAGGGTCGGGTCGAGCCATTCCCTGTCCGTCGCGCCGAAGCTGGAGAGCACGTGGCCGGTCATCCGGTCGCGATCGCCGGGGTGGCCGATGCCGATCCGCACTCGCCAGAAATCGGCGCCGATATGGGCGCGAATGCTCCTGAGCCCGTTGTGGCCGGCGACTCCGCCACCGCACTTGGCCCGCACCTTGCCGGCGGCCAGATCGACTTCATCGTGCAGGACGATAACGCCGTCGGGCTCGAGTCGGTGGAAGCGCATGGCGGCACCGACAGCGCGACCTGATTCGTTCATGTAGGTCTGGGGCTTGAGCGCGAGCACCGCTTCGTCACCCAGGCGTCCCTCGGCGATCTCGCCGTGGAATCGCGTGCGCCGTTTGTACGAACCGAAGCCGTGCGCCATTGCCAGCGCATCGAGCGCCATGAATCCCACGTTGTGACGATGCCGGGCCGCATCGGCGCCGGGGTTGCCGAGGCCGACCAGCAGGCGGGCGGGGGCGCCGCCCTCAGCGGCGCGGGAGCGGCGAAAGAGGGCCGTGCTACGACTCCTCGCTTTCCTCGGCCGGTGCCGCTTCGGCGTCCTCGGCCCCTTCCTCGGCGCCTTCCTCCTCCTCGCCCTCTTCGCCTTCCTCCTCCTCGACCGGCTCGACGATGACCGTGGGCGCGGCGATGGTGGCGACGGTGAAGTCGCGGTCGGTGATGGTGGGCGTGACGCCCTCCGGCAGCTCGATGTTGCTGATGTGGATGCTGTCGCCGATCTCATATCCGGACACATCCGCCACGAGAAATTCGGGGATCGCTTCGAGCGGGCACATGAGCTCGACCTCGTGGCGGACGATGTTGAGCACGCCTCCGCGCTTCAGGCCTTCGCACTCTTCCTGTCCCTCGAAGCGGACCTCCACCGAGACCGCGAGCGCCGTGCCAGCCACGTAACGGATGAAGTCGATGTGAAGCGGTGCATCGGTGACCGGATCCACCTGAACATCGCGGGGCAGAACGCGAATCACGTCGCCGTTGACCTTGAGGTCGTAAAGGCGGGCGAAGAAGCCCCGGCGGCCGAGCTCGCGCTCCACCACGTTGTAGTCGAGTGAAACGGAGAGCGGATCGGCGCCGCCACCGTAGACGATGGCCGGCGTGCGGCCTTCCCGCCTGAGCGCCCGCGCGCCTCCCTTGCCGCGCGCCTCGCGGGGTAATGCCTCAATCGTCACTTGGTCACCCATGATCATGCATCTCCGGTCTTCTGGTCGCGCGTCAATCGAAGAGGCTCGAAACCGAGGTCTCCGAGCTGATACGGAGGATCGATTCCGCCATCAACGGTGCGATTGGGAGAACGCGGATATTGTCCGCGCCCTTTACAGCTTCGGTCGTCTGAATGGTGTCCGTCACGACCAGCGAGTCGAGCTCCGACGACGAGACTCGCGCCACTGCCTCGCCCGAAAGCACTGCGTGCGAGACATAGCCGTGGACCGCCTTCGCGCCCGCTTCCTTGAGCGCCGCTGCTGCGTTGCAGAGGGTCCCGGCCGAGTCCACGATATCGTCCACGATCATGCAACGCCGACCCTCGACATCGCCGATGATGTTCATGACTTCCGATTGGCCCGCACGCTCGCGCCGCTTGTCGACGATCGAGAGATCGGCCTCGAAGCGCTTGGCCATGGCCCGCGCCCGCAGCACCCCGCCCACATCGGGTGAGACGAACATCAGGGGCTCGTTGTTGTAGTTTAGCCTGATGTCATCGACCATCACCGGCGCTGCGTAGAGATTGTCCACCGGAATGTCGAAGAAGCCCTGAATTTGGCCGGCGTGAAGGTCGAGGGTGAGGACCCGGTTGGCACCGCTCGCCTCGATCAGGTTGGCGACCAGCTTGGCGGAGATCGGCGTGCGCGGCGACGATTTTCGGTCCTGCCGCGCGTAGCCGAAATAGGGCATCACCGCGGTCACCCGCTGCGCCGAGGCCCGCTTCAGGGCATCGAGGCAGATCAGCAACTCCATCAGGTTGTCGTTGGTCGGTGTCGACGTCGATTGAATCAGGAACACATCCTCGCCGCGCACGTTCTCGAGGATCTCCACGAAGATCTCGGAATCGGAGAAGCGGCGGATCGAGGTTCGGGTCAAACCGATGCCGAGCGCCGACGAGATCGCCTCAGCCAGCGGCCGGTTGCTGTTCCCGGCAACGAGCTTCATCGATGACGGTTCCCTGGAGCGTGGTGTGGGATAAGTCCTGCCGGGCCGCGCCACAGGCCCCGAAGGCGCGCGGACTGTATCAATCTGCCCCTGCCCTGTAAACGACGTTACCGAACCGTGACGGAGACGGCGATCGGCGCCTCGACCAGCACCGCATGGGCACGCGGCACCTCGGGCCGCGGCTTGACGCGCGGAAAGACAATTGGTCCGGATAAGGGCAGGGGCGGAGCATCGCTCAGCACTACGAATGGCGCGACAGGCGTAGGCGGCGTGGCAGACGCTTCGATCTGCACGACGAGTGGCGCCTCGACCGGCGGCCTGGGCTGTACTTCGCTCAACGCGGTGGGCGATGCGGCGGACGCCCGAATCGCCAGCGAAAGAGGCGCTTCGATCGGAGTCCTCGGGAGCGGTCTCGCGGGCGCCTTCCGTCGGGGCAACTGAGCGACTCGGCGTACGTCCGGTCGATCGAGTAGTTGCGCGATGCCTGGAGCCCCGGCGCGTGCGATCAACCGTGGCAGCACGCCCCACGTGCCGGTCAACTGATCGGCGCCGACGCGGTTGCTTTGGGAGACGGTGCCGAGCCTTGTGCCGTCGGGATGCAGCACATCCCAGACAATCGTGACAGCCGCGTTGTCCGTGCCGGGGTCGTCTCGTGAGACCGAGACCCAGCCCTGGATCGTCAGGATCCCGTCTTCGATGCCATCGGCGACGGTGACGCCGACGCTGGCGAGCGAATGCCGCATGGCGCGTGCGAGCGCCATGCCTCCCTCCCCCGGGGCGCCGCGAACCGGTTCGATTGCCACAGGCACCCGGGAGGGACGGTCCGGAACTGCGACTGCCGGCGGTTTCAGCACGGCTGCGACCCGCACGGCGGCCCGCTCAGCGACGGCGGTCAGATCGGGCGCCGCCTTTCCGATAGATGACGCATCAAGGTTCGGTTCGTCGAAACGGAGCGCGGTCGCGCCGTCGGGCGTGATCAGCACCCATCTCAACTTGCCCGCGGCGACCGCGACCTGGCCGGCCAACACGATGCTGCCTCGGCCGCCGACGTCGGTGCTGGCCGGCACGTCGCGCACTTGCAGCGCCTTCACCACTTCATCCGCAAGCGCCCTCGACCGATCCGCTGGTAGCCCGCCGATGGGTGGCACCAGGATGCTGCCCCAGGCGATGTCTCCGGGGCCCAACCATGCTTGCGTGCTCTTGTCTGCTGGCTGGAAGGGGCGGGGAAGGTCGCCGCAGGCCGCGAGCGCCACGCACAGGATGAGGCCCAGCGCGAGCGGCATCGTTCTTCGCCTTGCGCGACGGGCCGCGCTGGCGCGACGCATCACGAGCTCGACACCGCCAGAACGCAGCTCGCCACCATGCCGACGAACAGGAGAACGCCGAAGATGATCACGTAGGGCATGTCAGGTGCCGAGTGCGACGATGGAAATGTTGCGGCCGTAGTCGGGCTCGCCCCGGTGGACGCTGCGGCGGTAGCTGAAGTAGCGGTCGGACTCGGCGCAGGTGTCGCCGCCGGTCGCTTCCACTGCCGCGAGGCCGAGGGTGCCCAGGCGACGGGAGACATAGCCCACGATGTCGAAGAAGAAGTACCCGTCGCGTCTTGCCGGTGCGAACAGGTCTTCGTCCTGCGCTCGGGCAGCCAGAAATGGTGCCGGGAATTCGGGCCCGACCTCGTAGGAGGCCGCGCCGATCGCGGGGCCGATCACTGCCTTTGTCCCGCCCGTCCGCGCGCCGAGGCCCAGCATGGCCTCGACCGCCGCCTCCAGGATCCCGTTCAGCGCGCCGCGCCAGCCGGCGTGAGCCGCGCCGATCACGCCGGCCTCGCGATCCGCCATTAGCACCGGCACGCAATCGGCGGTGAGGATCGCAAGTGCCAGTCCCCGAGTCGCCGTCGCCATCGCATCGACCCGAGGCGCGTCCTCCCGCGCCCAGGGCGTGGTCACCGCAAGCGCTTCGGCGCTGTGGATCTGGTATGCGGTGCAGAGTGCGTCCGGCGAAAGCCCGCAAGCAGCGGTGACGCGCGCGCGGTTCTCGCGCACCGCCTCGGGGTCGTCGCCCGAGCCGTAGCCGCAGTTGAGGGAGCGGTAGAGTCCCTCGCTGACGCCGCCATCGCGGCCGAAGAAGCCGTGGCGGATTCGGCCGTCGGGATCGTCCAGCAGCGCGTGAGAGATGGGCTCCATCACGCCGCTGCCGGTTCCTTGGCTTCGAAGCCCGGCGGCGTATCCAGCGCCGGGTGTGCGAGTGCCAGGGCCTTGAACAATTCGCCCATGCCGTGCGCGCCTGTGAGGCGGCGAAGCGCGGCGTCGACTTCCGCGAACCGATCTGCGCTCGCGTCCTGCCGCAGCCGCGCTGCGCGAGCATCGATTCCCAATGTCTTGAGAAAGCGGCCTTGGGGTACCGGGCCGAAGACGCGGGCGCCCTCACGCCGCGCCGCCGACACCAAAGCGGAGAAGTCGACGTGCGCGGTTAGGTCGGCGGTACCGGGCTCATCCAGCGCGTCGTGGCGTCGGTGCCGCTTCAGTGCTTGCAAGGTGTCGCCGAAGCCCGGCTGCGTGTGGCCGTAGTCGGTGATCAGCGCCGCGCCGCCCTCCGCCGCGATTCTCCCGGCAAGCGCCGACGCAACTGCCTCTCGTGCCGGTGCTCGTTCGACAATGGCGCCGGACGGTGCGCAGCCGAAGCCGGCCTCGGCGGGAACCGAATCGGCTGCGGCGAAGCGAAGTGTCTGGGATGTAGGCGCGAGCGCGACGACGCGCTCTTGCCACGCGCTGCCCACCCGCTCGAATTGCCGGATCGGCAACGCGTCGAAGAACTCGTTGGCGATGACCAGCACCGGGCCGGGGGGCACGGTCTCGAACTGCTCGTGCCACGTTGGGTGGGCGTTGGCGAGCAGGGTGGCCTGTTCCGCGCGCAGGCTTTCGCTCGACTCGACGAGATGCAGGTCGATGGCGGCCCGAAAGTCCGGCACGATCCGCACGGCGCGCAGCGCATCGGCAAGCAGAGTGCCGCGTCCCGGCCCGAGCTCAACGAGTTGTACGCGCTGCGGCTGGCCCATGCTCTGCCAAACCGCCGCGCACCAGAGCCCAATCAGCTCGCCGAACATCTGGCTTATCTCGGGTGCGGTGACGAAGTCGCCGTCGGCGCCGATCGGCCTGCCCCTGCAGTAATAGCCGTGCCTGGGATGATGGAGGCAAAGCTCCATGTAGGTGGCGACGTTGATCGGCCCGTCGCGCCGAATTCGCTCCCGAATCTCGTCCGCGAGTGCGCTCATCACCCGGCCCGTCCGCCCAGCCGCGGCACCGGCGGGATGCGAAGGATGAGGAAGAGCCCGAGCACGATCATCGGGAGCGACAACAGTTGACCCATGGTGAGACCGGGCAGGATGAACCCGAGGAATGCATCGGGCTCGCGGAATAGCTCGGCAATGATTCGGGCGACGCCGTAACCGACAAAGAAGATGCCGGCGATGGTGCCCGGACGTTGCACGATCCGCTTCGTGTGTACCGCGACAGCCAGGATCGCAAACAGGACGATTCCCTCTAGGACCGCCTCGTAGAGCTGGCTCGGGTGGCGGGGCTCGGGTCCACCGGCAGGGAACACCATCGCCCACGAAACATCGCTGGCACGACCGTACAGCTCGCCGTTAACGAAATTCGCCATACGGCCCAGGAAGAGGCCGATCGGCACCTGCGCGCAAACCGCATCGGCGACGGAGAGCAGACTGATCTTCATGATGCGGGTGTAGAGGACCACCACGACCAGCACGCCCAGGGCCCCACCGTGAAAGGACATCCCGCCCTGCCAGACCACGAAAATCTCGCCGGGATTCTCGAAGTAGTACCCCGGCTGGTAGAACAGCACGTAGCCCAGCCTGCCGCCCACCACCACACCGAGGGTGCCCATCACCAGCAGGTCGTCTGCGTGGCGCTTGGTCATTCCGTCGACGCAATTCCCGGCGAGATAGCGGACGTACTGCCAGCCAAGCAGCAGGCCGACGACGTAGGACAACGCATACCAGCGGATCGCAACGGGGCCGATCTCGACGGCGACCGGGTCGATGGTGGGAAAGGCGAGGGCGAAGGTCATCGATAGGGGTCGTCCTGGCTCAAGTAGTCCCGCACGTAACGGGCCACACCCTCCTCAATGGGTGCGAAGGGCGCCGTGTAGCCCGCGCGCCGGAGGCGCTCCATGCGCGCTTTCGTAAAGTACTGGTAATGCGCGCGTATGGCTTGCGGCATCTCGATGTAGTCGATAGACGGTGCGCGGCCAAGCGCCGCGAAGAGTGCATTCGCAAGTGCCGTAAAGCTGCGTGCTGTGCCGGTTCCGACGTTGAACAAACCGCTTACCTGCGGATTATCCAGCAGCCATAGCATTACGGCGATACAGTCGCCGACCCACACGAAGTCGCGGCACTGGCCGCCGTCGGGGTATCGCGGGTCGCAGGACCTGAACAGCTGGATCGGCCGGCCTTCGGCAGCGTCCGGGTAGGCGGTCGTCACGACGCTGCGCTGGCCGTTCTTGTGATACTCGTTGGGACCATAGACGTTGAAGAACTTGAGGCCGGCCCACTGCGGCGGCCTTGGCGCGCCCGCTGACAGCTCATGGGCCACGCGGCGGTCGAAGAGATGCTTGCTGCGGCCGTAGTCACTGAGCGGCTTCAGCCGGTCGAGCGCCGCGATCGAGCCGTCATCGTCGAACCCGCATGTACCGTCTCCATAGGTGGCGGCCGACGAGGCATAGATCATTGGAACACCCTCGGCCGCGCACCAGTGCCACAGATTCAGGCTGAAGCGATAGTTGTTCCGCGCGAGCAGGCTCGCATCGGATTCGGTCGTGGACGAGATGGCGCCCAAGTGAAAGACAGTGCGCACCTGACCCGCATGGGCCGCGAGATAGGCGGGAAGGGAAGCCGGCTCGACGATCGCGTCGAGCTTTCGCTTGGCGAGGGTCCGGCCGTCGCCGCCCGCGCCCGGCGTGTCGCAGACCACCAAGGACCTTTCGCCTCGCTCTTCCAGGGCGGCGATCAGGTTCGAGCCAATGAAGCCCGCACCGCCCGTGACAATGATCATGCCGTTGCCTGTCGCCATGCCGTTCGACTCGGCGCGGCAGGTTATAGGGTCGCTTCGTCGGGGCCGGCAAGCACCAAGCGACGCCGCTGCCCCGAAGCCGGGGCGGACAATTCGGTCAGATGGTCCGCAGCAGCCCGCCCGTGACCAGACGCAGCTTCTGGGTCGCGGTGAACCTGATGCGCCGGCCTGCGACCGGGAAACCCGCCCGCTCGATGCGATCGAGATAGGCCTCGTAGACGCTGCGCATGAGGATGGCGGGGCGCATGGAGCGGCGTTCCGAGCGTGGCAGCGCCTCGCTCGCGGCGCCGAAGTGCCGCCGCGCCATGCCGCCGAGGGAGCGGCAGACCTTCTCCACTCCCGGCGTGCGGCCAATCGCCTCCGGCTTGATGTCCGCGAGGCCCTGCTTCTCAAGCAACTCCTGCGGCAGGTAGATGCGGCCGCGCTTCGCGTCCTCCGCCACGTCGCGAAGGATGTTGGTGAGCTGGAAGGCCTGGCCCAGATGGCGCGCAAAGGTGGGGATGGTTCGCGCGCGGTACTCGAAGATTTCGACTGAGAGCAGTCCGACGCAGCCGGCGACGCAGTGGCAGTAGCGCTCCAACTCGGCCAGCGTCGGCCGCAGCATGGCGCCGCCGCCGTCCATCTCGAATCCTTCGAGGATTTCCATGAAGTGCTTCTCGGCGAGGCCGAAGCGCTCTATCGGGACAGCGAGCGCGCGGGTCACCGGGTGGCGTGGCACGCCCTGGTAGAGCGCGCGGACCTCGCCCCGCCAGGCTTCGATCAGCGCGCGCGACTCCGCCGGGTCCTCGATCTCGTCGGCGACGTCGTCGGTCTCCCGGCAGAAGGCGTAGAGCGCCAGCATCGCCTCGCGTTTCTCGCGGGGCAGCAGCATCATGGGCAGGAAGAACGAGCTTCCCGACGCCCGGGTCACCTCGGCGACATAGCGCTTCGGATCGGGCGCCTCCGGAATCGGCAGGGTAGCGGCCGTGCTCACCATGCCTGGACGATGCCGCTCAGCGCGAGGCCGGCGCGGCTCGCCTTGGGCACCCTGACTCGGCCGGCAAGAGGGTCGCCACGGCTCAGACGTCTGTGGAGCGCCCATGCCAGCTTGACGATGACCGCGCACTCCCAACGGAAGCGCCGGCGACGAACCGAAGGCGGCATCGCCTCGGCGCGCTTGAGCAGCGTCGCCGTTCCCCCGAGACAACGGTCGATGGCGCGGCGCACCGGCGGCGCCGCGCGCCGCTCGGCGAGCAGCTCGACGCTGCCGCCCGCTTCCTGCAGCCAGGGTTCCGGCACGTACACGCGGTCGAGCGCGAGGTAATCCTCGCGGACGTCCTGCAAATGGTTGAGCACTTGCAGGGCGTTGCAGAGCGCGTCCGAGCCTTCGATGTCGGCGTGCCCGCTTTCGCCATGGATGTCCATCATCACCCGGCCGACCGACGCCGCCGAGCGCTGGCAGTAATCCATCAAGTCGTCCCAGTCGGCGTAGCGCAGCTTGGTCGCGTCCTGGATGAAGGCGGAGAGCAGGTCGCGCCCGTTCTGGGCCGGGCAGCCGGTCTCGATCAGGCTGCGGTGGTAGGGGACCGCCCAGTCGGGGAGTGCGGCTTCGTCCTTGCCGAGGGCGTCGCTCGCGGCCTGCAGCCGGGCCACCTTCTCGGCCGCCGGGATGGTGGGCGAATCGGCGATGTCATCGGCCTTGCGGGCGAACAGGTAGAACGCGTGTACGTGGGGCCGGCAGTCGGGCGGGATCAGAAAGGAGCCGACCGGAAAATTCTCGGTGTTGGCGCGGATCAGGGCGCGGATGTCTTCCTCGCGTGCGGCTGGCGCCCGGCCGCCCGTCGCTTCCACCGCCGCGGATGCGGAAACCGTCATCGGCCTCTAGTCGGCACCGGTGAGCAATTGGGCGGCATGCGCCCGCGCCGCGCTGTCGATCTCGTACACGTCGTCGAGCCCACCCACGGAACGGTGGTTGGTCTGCTCCAGGCAGCGCTCGACCGTTTGCGCGATCTCCAGGAAACCGATGCGGCGCTCCAGGAAGCCGCCAACGACGACCTCGTTGGCGGCGTTGAGCACGATCGGCGCGCTGCCGCCCTGGGTCAGGGCCTCCCGCGCGAGCCGCAGGGCCGGGAAGCGCACCTCATCCGGCGGCTCGAAGGTGAGACGGTTGAGCGCCGCGAGGTCGAGCCGGGGTGAGGGCGCCGCCATGCGAGCCGGCCAGGCGAGGGCGTAGGCAATCGGCGTGCGCATGTCGGGCGTGCCCAGCTGCGCCAGCACGGAGCCGTCCTCGTAGGCCACCATGCTGTGGATCACCGATTGCGGGTGCACCAGCACCTCGATCTGCTCCGCGTCCACCGGGAACAAATGAAAGGCCTCGATCATTTCGAGGCCCTTGTTCATCATCGTCGCCGAATCCACCGAAATCTTGGCGCCCATGTCCCAATTGGGGTGGGCAACCGCTTGCTCCGGCGTGGCCTGCGCCATGGTCTCCATCGACGCTTCGCGGAACGGCCCGCCCGAGGCGGTCAGCACGATCTTCTCGACGCAGTCTGCGCGCTCGAAGTCGAACACCTGGTAGATGGCGTTGTGCTCCGAATCGACGGGGAGCAGCGTTGCGCCGCCGCGCTCGACCTCGGCGAGCATGAGCGAGCCGGCGCAGACCAGGCATTCCTTGTTGGCGAGTCCGATGACGGCACCCCGCGCGGCGGCCGCAAGCGTGGGCCTGAGACCCGCCGCGCCGACGATTCCGGCCATGACGAAATCGGCGGGTGCGGAGGCGGCTTCCACCAACGCCTCGGGGCCTGCCGCTGCTGCGGTCTCCGTGCCGGCGAGGGCCTCCTTGAGGGCGCCGTAGTGAGCTGGATCGCCGATGACGGCCTGCTTCGCGCCGACCGCGCGGGCCTGTTCGGCGAGCCGCTCCACGCTGCGCTGGGCGGTGAGCGCCTCGACCTCGAAGGCTGCCGGGTGGCGGGCGATCAGGTCGATGGTGTTGCAGCCGATCGAGCCGGTGGAGCCCAGGATGGTAACGCGCCGGGGCGCCGCACCCTCGCCGGCGGCAGGGATATGCGGCTCGGAGACGTCGACGGCCGCATCCATCGGCGCCATTCACGAAGTTCCTTCGTCAGCCGGAGTCTTGGCGTAGTATGGGGAATATCTTTCCAGCCCTCTCCCGCCACCGCAACCGCAAAGGCCGGGAGGCCACGCGAGAGACCCGCGCCGCCGGAGGACGACATGAGCCTGACCAGCAAGACCTGCGAACCCTGCCGGGGCGGCATTCCGCCGCTCGAAGAGGCCGAAGCCCGGGCGTTTCTGGATCAGACGCCGGGGTGGGAGTTGATCGACGACGCGACCAAGATCCGCCGCACCTTCAAGCTCGGCGACTTTGTGGAGTCCATCGCGCTGGTGAACAAGGTCGGCGACCTTGCCGAGGAAGAGGGGCATCACCCCGACATCACCTTCGGCTGGGGCTATTGCACGGTCCTGTTCTACACGCACAAGATCAAGGGCCTGCACGAGAACGATTTCATCATGGCGGCCAAGGTCAACGAGCTGGCGGGGGGTTAGGCGAGTTGCCTTCGTCAGCGAGCGCGCAGAGGTCGCGCAGGATTCGCTGGACGCCTTCCAGCCGCGCCTCGGTGTCCGGCCAGCGGCGCGTGGCGACGAGGCGGTTGTCGGGCCGGAGGCGCACCTCGTTCTTAGGCGTAGAGACGTAGCGGACCAGCGCTGCGGGCTCGACGAAGCCGCCGTCGCGGAGGCTCAGCACCGCGCCCTTCGGGCCGGCCTCGACGCGCTCGATGCCGCTCTTCCGGCATAGCTGCTTGATCGCCATGATCTCGAGCAGGTGGTGCACCGACGCCGGCGGCGAGCCGAATCGGTCGGTCAGCTCGTCAACGAAGGCGTCGATCCCGGCCTGGTCTTCGAGCGCAGCGACCCGGCGGTAGAGGGTGAGCCGCACGTCGAGATCGCGCACGTAGCTCTCCGGGATCAGCACCGAGGTGCCGAGGCTGATGGTCGGCGACCAGCGCTCGGCCGGCGGCGCCTCGCCGCCGGCAGCGGCGCGCGCGGTGGCCACGGCCTCCTCCAGCATGTGCTGGTAAAGCTCGATCCCGACCTCGCGGATGTGGCCCGACTGCTCGGCGCCCAGCAGGTTGCCCGCGCCTCTGATGTCAAGGTCGTGGCTCGCGAGGCTGAAGCCGGCGCCGAGGCCATCGAGCCGGTGGATGACCTGGAGCCGCTTGTGCGCGGTGTCCGTGAGCCGGTGGCCCGGGGGGAGCGTGAGATAGGCGTAGCCGCGCAGCTTCGCCCTACCGATCCGCCCGCGCAGCTGATAGAGCTGGGCAAGCCCGAAGCGATCCGCGCGATGGACGATCATGGTGTTGACCCGCTGCAGGTCGAGCCCCGATTCGATGATCGCGGTGGAGACCAGCACGTCGAACTTGCCGTCGTAGAAGTCGCCCATGACGGTATCGAGGGAGCGTGCCGCGAGCCGGCCGTGGGCCACGGCGACCTTCACCTCGGGCACCAGCCGGCGCACGCGCTCGGCCACCTCGTCGAGATCGGCGATGCGCGGGCACACGTAGAAGGTCTGCCCGCCGCGCAGGTGCTCGCGCATCAGCGCCTCGCGCACGACCACGGGGTCGAAGGGCAGGATGAAGGTGCGCACCGCGAGGCGATCCACCGGCGGGGTCGCGATCACGCTCATGTCGCGTACGCCGCTCAGCGCCATCTGCAGCGTGCGGGGGATCGGTGTCGCGGTGAGCGTCAGCACGTGGGCCTCGGCCTTGAGCTGCTTCAGGCGCTCCTTGTGGGCGACGCCGAAGTGCTGCTCCTCGTCCACGACGACGAGGCCGAGATCGTTGAAGGCGATCTGCTTGCCGAGCAGCGCATGAGTGCCGATGACGATGTCGACGGTGCCCGCCGCGATGCCGCGCCTGGTCTCCGCCTGCTCCTTGGCGGGCACGAGACGCGAGAGCTGGACGATCTCCACCGGCAGGCGGGTGAAGCGCTCGCTGAAGGTCTGCATGTGCTGCCGGGCGAGTAGGGTGGTCGGCGTCAGCACCGCGACCTGCTTGCCTGTTTGAACCGCGTGGAAGGCGGCACGCAGCGCAACCTCGGTCTTGCCGAAGCCGACATCGCCGCAGATCAGGCGGTCCATCGCGCGGCCGGCGTCGAGATCGCCGATGGCTTCGTCGATGGCGCGAGCCTGGTCGTCGGTCTCGACGTAGGGGAAGCCCGCGCAGAAGGCGTCGTAGAGGGCGCCCGGTGCCGTCAGCTGCGGCGCGGGCCGGGTCGCGCGTTCGGCCGCCAGCCCGATGAGTTGGTTCGCCATGTCGCGGATGCGTTGCTTGAGCTTCGCCTTGCGCGCCTGCCAGCCCGCGCCGCCTAGCCGGTCGAGCGTGACTGGGCGGTCGGCCGAGCCGTAGCGCGAGAGCAGCTCGATATTCTCCACCGGCAGGAACAGGCGGTCGTCGCCCTCGTAGAGGATGCGGAGGCAATCGTGGGGCGCGTGATCGACCTCCAGGGTGACCAGTCCGTCGTAGCGGCCGATACCGTGGTCGACGTGCACGACCAAATCGCCGTCGGCGAGCGCCGCCACATCGACCAGGAACTCGTCGGTGGGCTTGCGGCGGCGACGCTCCGGCCGGCTCGCGCGGGCGCCGAGAATGTCCTGCTCGGCGATCACGGCGAGGCCAGCCGACACGAAGCCCCGCTCCAGCGGCAGCACGACCGCCGACGCCATCTCGGGCGGCAGCGCGCACGCCGCCTGCCAGTCCGCGACCGGCTCGATCGCGTGCGCGCCGTGCTCCCTCAACAGGCGCACCATCCGGTCCCGGCTGCCGGCGCCGCCGCCCGCGATCAGGACCCTGAGGCCGCTCTCCTGCAGCCGGTCGATGTGATCGCCTACCGTCTCGAACAACGCTCCGTGCTGCTGCGCACGTTCGGCGACGAAATCGCGCCCGTCGCGGGCGCCGGCATCCGCCCCGCCTTCGGTCTCGACGAAAGGCGAGCACTGCACGACCGGTCTGCCGGCAAGTTGCCGCTGCCATTCGTCGGCATCGAGAAAGAGCGCCTCGGGCGGGACCGGGTGATAGGGCGTGTCCGTGACCGAGGAGGTGGGCGGGTTCGCACGGGCGCCGTAGAAGTCCGCAATCGTCTCGAAGCGGTCGTCGCGCACTTCTGCCGCGCGGTGATCCAGGAGCACCGGGCCCTCGGAGATGTAGTCGAAGAGCGTCTCCAGCCCGTCGTGAAACATCGGCAACCAGTGCTCGATGCCGGGGTAACGCCGGCCGGCGCTGACGGCCTCGTAGAGCGGATCGTCGCCGGACACGGCGCCGAACTGCCTGCGATAGGCGCCGCGAAAGCGCGCGATCGACTGGGGGTTGAGCAGCACCTCACTGACCGGCGCCAAGTGCAACGCGCCGGCAGCCTCCGCGCGGCGCTGGGACAGCGGGTCGAACCAGTGCATTGTCTCGATGACATCGCCGAAGAAGTCGAGCCGCACCGGGCGCTCGGCGTTGGGGGGATAGATATCCACGATACCGCCGCGCACTGCGTAGTCGCCGGCCTCCATGACCGTGCCGGTGCGCACGAAACCGTTGCGCTCCAGGTAGGCCAGCAGGGTCTCGGTATCGAGCGTCGCACCGGCCGCAAGCGGAAGGGTGGCGTCGGCGAGCATCGTCCGGGGCGGGACTCGCTGGACCGCCGCGTTGACTGTAGTGAGTACCACCCGGGGTCGTGTCTCTCCGTTGCCGAGCAGCTTGACGAGGCTGGCGAGCCGCCGGCTTGCGATGTCGGCACGCGGCGAGACCCGGTCGTAGGGCAGGCAGTCCCAGGCCGGGATGGTGATCGGGGCACAGCCGGGATCGAAGAAGGCGAGCATCGCCGAGAGGCGCGCGAGCCTGGCATCGTCGCGGGCGATGAAGAGCACCGGCGCCGGTTGCGACTCCGCGAGACCGAGCAGGATCGCCGCGGCGAAGCCTTCGGGAACCCCGCCGAGGCCGATTTGGCCGGGCGCCGTGAGGGCGCGCAGGCAGCGGTCCGGGACGAGCACGGTCAACGGTGGGGGTGCCGGTTCAGGGCCTCGCGGCGGAGGCGTTCGAGGAACGGCGTGTCGTGCTCGGCAGGCACGGGGATCCGCCCGCTGATCCAGTTGGTGATGTCCACGTCGTTCGCGGTCAGCAGACGTTCCGCCTGTGCCACCTCATCCGGCGGGAGACGGTGGCCGAGCCGGGCAATGACATCGCCCACCAACAGGTCGGTCTCCCTGGTGCCGGTGCGCGCCGCGCGATAGCGCAGCCGCCGGCGCCTGGTTTCGAGGTCGAGGCCTTCGGTCATGGCCGGCGCGGCCTCGGCGCTGCGGGCGCGTTCAGCCCGCCGCGACGGCGGCCGGGTCGCGGCCGACGATCCGGCGGTAGATGTCGGGGTCGGTCGCGCCCTCGCTACCGATGACCAGGACTCGAGAGGCTTGGGTGAGCTCGAGCGCGTCGCGCGCCTCTGCATCGCCTGCCGCGGCGATCAGCCCGCCGAGCGAGGCGGCTCCGGACTCGCCGAGAACCAGCGGTGGGTCTGCGGCGAGGGGCGCGGCGGCGAAGCGCATGGCGTCGGTGGCGCCCGCATCGTCGAGCGCCATGAAGGCGAAGGCGCTGCGCTCCAGTACCTGCCAGGCGAGCGGCGAGACCTCGGCGGCGGCGAGGCAGGCCATCACCGTGTCGAGGTCGCCGGAGGCGGGGCTCGGCTTGCCGTTGACCGCGCTCTGGTAGAGGCAGTCGGCGTTCGTCGGTTCGACCACCACGCCCTTCGGGCTGTCGGCACCGAGGTCCTGGCGGAAGGCGCCGATCACCGCCGCAGCGAGCCCGCCGACGCCGGCCTGGACGAAGAGATGCGTCGGCACCGCACCGTCCAGCGCATCCCTGATCTCGTCCACCAGCATGGCGTAGCCGTGCATCACCCGGCTGGGCGCCTCGTCGCCGCCGGCATGGGACGTGTCGGAGACCAGCAGCCAGCCCCTGGCACGGGCCTCGTCGGCGCAGGCCTCCACCGCCTCGTCATAGCTGCCGGCGATGCGCACGATGTCGGCGCCCTGAGCGGCGATGGTCCGCTCGCGGCCCTCGCTTACCGGCCCCGGCAGGTACACCGTGCAGCACGCGCCGGCGCGGCGCGCGCCCCATGCCACTGCAAGTCCGTGATTGCCGTCGGTCGCGCAACACACTCTCATGCCTTCGACGCGAGCCGAGGCGCGGCCGGCGGCGACATCCGCGATGGAGAGGTCGGCTCCCAGCCGCTCGCGCAAGAGGTGCACCACAGCATAGGCGCCGCCCAGCGCCTTGAAGCTGCCGAGGCCGAAGCGCCCGCTCTCGTCCTTTAGCCAGAGGGTCTCGATGCCGAGCGAGCCGGCGAGTGCGTCCAATCTGTGCAGGGGAGTGGGCCGGTAGCCCTCGAAGCCCGTGATCGCGGTGCGCGCTGCGGCGCGGCGCTCCGGCAGGATCACCGGGTCGGAACCGTCCACGCCTTCCGACGCGGGGGCGTAGCGCGGGTTCACGTGGAGGTGGAAGGGGACGGTCATTGCCTGGTTCTACTTAGCGCAGGTCCGCCAGCAGAGGCATGACCTCGTCCGCGAAGCGTTGCAAATGCGCCGCCTTCTCGCTCTCCGGCGAGAGCGTGTTCACCACGAGATGGCGCATGCCGGCCGCGTGAAACGCCCGGATCGTCTCCGCGACCTCCGCCGCCGTTCCGAGCGCGCAGTAACGCTCGGTCGCGCTGCTGAAATCCATCGCATAGCGGACGCTCAGGAACTTGGATGCGAACGCCAGCGCGGTCTCGCGGTCCTTGTCGAGCCGGACGAACAGCAGGTGCGACGTGCCGAAGCGCTCCAGGGTGCGCCCGGCCTCGGCTGCGGCGGCGGCGATGGTCTCGAGCGAGCGGCGGTAGCGCTTGGGATCGACGACGTAGGACATCCAGCCGTCCGCGAGCCGGCCTGCGCGGCGCAGCGCGGGGTCGGAGCGGCCACCGCACCAGATCGGCGGGCCGCCCCGCCGTGCCGGCGGCGGATTGATGGAAACCTCAGGAAAGGGAAAGAAGCGGCCGTCGTGGCTCACTGCCTGGCCGGACCAGAGCTTGCGCAGCACGCGAATCCCCTCGCTGAGCCGGGCGCCGCGCTCCTGCACCGGCACGCCGCAAAGCTCGAACTCGGTGGGGAACTCGCCGCCGACGCCGACGCCGAAGATCACCCGGCCGTTCGAGATCGTATCGAGGGTCGCCACCTGCTTCGCCACGGGTGCCGGGTGGCGGAGCGGCAGCAGATAGACCGCCGTGCCGACGGTGAGCCGGTCGCTGAGCGCGGCGACCTGCGCGAGCTGCATCAGCGGATCGAGGATCGGCCCCGCAAAGGCCACGTGATCGCCCGACCAGATCGAATCGAAGCCGAGTGCATCGAGCAGGCGCACGGTCTCCGGTAGGTCGCGGCCGGCCGCCGCCCCCTCCGCATCGTCATATCCTGTCGGCGCCAGCACATTCTGGTAGCCGATGCTCAGTCTCGGCTCGAGGGGTAACTCCACGACCGGCTCCCGCGTTGGTCGAAACGGCCGCGCACTCTAACGGATCGCTGCCGCGGAGGCAGCCCGTTTACTGCCCGTCCAGGGGCTCCGCGCCAAGACCGGGGTAGATGGGGAAGGCGCGGCAGAGCGCCTGCACCTCGGCGCGGACGGCTTGTTCGACTGCCTCGTCGCGCCCGCCCGCTGCCGCCATGGCGTGCAACACGTCGGCGATCCAGCCGCCGATGCGGCGGAACTCGGCCTCGCCGAAGCCCCGCGTGGTCCCGGCTGCCGAGCCGAACCGGAGGCCCGAGGTCACGCGGGGCGGCTGCGTGTCGCCGGGCACCGCGTTCTTGTTGCAGGTGAGGCCGGCGGCTTCCAGGCTGTCGGAGGCTGCAGCCCCTGTCAGCCCGAGCGGGCGCAGGTCGGCGACCAGCAGCGGCGTGTCGGTGCCGCCGGCGACGACGGCGATGTCGCGTTGCATGAGGGTATCGGCGAGGGCGCGGGCGTTGGCCAGCACTTGGGCGGCGTATGCCTTGAACGCGGGCTTGAGCGCTTCGCCCAGGCAGACCGCCTTGGCCGCCACAGCGTTGAGGATCACGCTACCCTGGACGCCGGGGAAGACCGCGCTGTCGAGCTTGCGCGCGAGCGCCGGATCGTCGGTGAGGATGAGGCCGCCGCGCGCGCCGCGCAGGTTCTTGTAGGTGGTCGCCGTGGTGACGTGGGCGTGGGGCAGGGGGCTCGGGTGCGCGCCGCCGGCGACCAGACCGGCGAAGTGGGCCATGTCGGCGAGCAGCGTTGCGCCGACCGAATCGGCAATCGCGCGGAAGCCGGCGAAGTCGATCGCGCGCGGGTAGGCCGAGCCGCCGCAGATGATGAGCTTGGGGCGGTGCTCTCGCGCCAGATGTGCAACTTCGTCCATGTCGATGAAGCCCGCCGCATCGGTGCCGTAGCGGACCGGGTCGAACCACTTGCCGGTGAGGTTCGGCGCCGCGCCGTGGCTGAGGTGGCCGCCGGCATCGAGCGCCATGCTCAACACCGTGTCGCCCGGCTTGAGCAGCGCGAGGAAGACCGCCTGGTTGGCCTGGCTGCCGGAATGGGGCTGCACGTTCGCGAAGGCGCAGCCGAACAGCGCCTTGGCGCGCTCGATGGCGAGGGACTCGATGCGGTCGGCGAATTCCGCGCCGCCGTAGTAGCGCGCGCCGGGCCGGCCTTCGACTGTCCTGTTAACGATAACGGAGCCGAGGGCGTCGAGGCTTGCCTGGCTGACCAGGTTCTCCGACGCGATCAGCTCGATGTCGTCCTGCTGGCGCGCGAGTTCGCCCGCAAGCGCTTCGTGGACCTCCGGGTCGACGGTTTGCAGGCGATCGAGGAAGTAGCCCGGCTCGCGCGCCGGGTGATTGCTCATTGGGCGGCTGCCGGTTCGAGCAGGCAGTCGTCGGCAAGCGGCACCACTGGAGAAAAATCGGTGTGGTGCTTGAACTCGGGCCGGGCGAACGCGGTCTGTGCGTTGGCGACCGGGTTGAGGATGAGCGAGAAGATCGCGCGGTCCCACGGGGACATGTTGCCCGGCGAGCCGTGGACCATCAGGTCGCCAAAGATGAGCACTGTGCCGGGCGGGCCGAGCGCGGGCGTGATGCCGCCCACGGCAATGAGGTTGGTGACGGTCTCGCGATCCACCACCCAGAGCGGATAGCTCGTGCTGGTCACGTCGTGGAAGGTGGGCAGCGGCTCGTGCCGGTGGGAGCCGGGGATGAAGTAGAGCGGCCCGTTGTAGTGGCTCACCTCGTCCAGCAGGATGTGCAGGTTGAGCGCCTGCGGCGCCGGCACGCCGTCGTCCCGGTGATGGGTGGCGAAGTCGTAGTGCCACTGCCAGACATCGCCCTCGAACGCCGCCTTCACATTGACCTTGACCTGCTGAATGTAGAGATCGGGGCCGGCGATCTGCCGCGCCGGCTCGACCAGGCGCGGATGGCGCACCACGCGGTCGATGAGGTCGCTCCGCTGGTGCAGCCCCATGATGGTGCGGGGTGCGGTGCCCGCCTTCTCTCCGATGTTGGCCTCGCTCTCCTCATCGAAGAGCGGCGGCAGGGCAGCGCGAATCGCCGCCACCTCGGCCGCGGAGAAGAGGCCGGGGAGGATCAGCAGGCCGTCCCGGCGGAAGACCTCAAGTTGTTCGCCGTTAAGCTTCACCGGGCCGGCCTCGCCGATCGTTCACCGCCCCGGCCGGCGGAAATGCGGGGGCTCTCCCACCAATGGTAGGGAGAAGCCCCCAACCCCGTTGCGGATCGCGATAGCCTACTCGGCGGCGGCGGGCGTGACGGCCCGGCGGCGCTTGGCCAGCGCGATCTCGTTCGGCGCGCGGTGATAGGCGCCGTCCTTCATGATCATGAGCAGGTTGTCGGCGTCCTGCATGATGGAGACGTCCTTGGTTGGATCGCCGTCCACCAGCAGCAGGTCGGCGAGGTAACCCTCCTTGACCATGCCGACGTTGAGCCCCATCAGCTCGCCACCCCATTTTGTGGCGCCAATCAGCGCCTCGGCCGGCGAGTAGCCGAAGTGGTTGACGAAGTGCTCCATGTCCCGCGCATTGGCGCCGATCGGGTTCCAGGCGAAGCCGTAGTCGCCCCCCGGCATGGCCCGGATGCCGCGCTTCCGCACTTCCTTGTAGGTGCGGATCGTGTTCTCCATCTTGTAGAACATGTTGTAGCTCTCGGCGACTTCGCGGGTGATGCCCCACTCGCCGGCCTCGTGCGCGAACGTGTAGACGATGCCGAAGGCCGGGGCCATGAAGATGTCCTTCTTCTTGGCTTCCAGCATGTCTAGGGTCTTATTGGTCGCGTAGTCGGCGTGGTAGATGATGTTGATGCCGTGCTTGAGCGCGAGCCGCACCGCCTTGTCGGCTCTTGCGTGAGTGAGGATGTTGACGCCGGCCTCGCGGGCGACTTCGGCCGCTGCGGCAACCTCGGCATCGAAGTAGGTGATTTTCTCGGACTGCCCTGGCTGGCAGAACTCGTCGCCCGAGATGTTGATCTTCAGGTTGTCCACGCCTTCCCGCACGCAGAGCCGGCAGGCCTTGCGCACCTCGTCCGGCCCATCGGCGACGTAGCCCACCGACTCCTGGTGCATGTGCCACATGCGCTCGTCGCCGAGCCCGCCTGACGACACGATCTCGGGCGAGGCCGCCTTGATGCGCGGACCCGGATAGCGCCCGGCATTGATCACGTCGCGCAGCACCGGCTCGATTCGGATCTTGTTGTAGCCGACGCCGGCAGCCGAGAAGAGGCTCGTGAAGCCGTGGTCGATCATCGTCCGCGCATTGTCGAGCGCGAGCACCATGTGCTCTTCGGGCGGAAGCCGCCCGATCTCCGGCAGGGTCGTCGAGTCGATGTAGCAGACGTGGGAGTGGGGCTCTACGAGCCCCGGCATCAGGGTCGCGCCGGCGCCATCGATCACTGTTGCGCCATTGGCCCTGATCTTGCCCTTGCCGCGCGCGACCTTCTTGATGAGGTTGCCCTGCAGCTTCACCTCGCCTGCAAACGGGCGCTTGGCGTTGCCGTCGAAAATCATCACGTTCTTGAAGAGGGTCTCTGCCATCGTCTCAGCCTCCGCCTCGGGCGTGCGCTCTTGTGGTTCCCTGTGCCGCACGCCGCAGGGATCGATTTGCCGCGTCGCCTCGCGCGACGCACGCCGCTGCGTACAGCTTAGGCGCCCCGTTCTATGCCCGCAATCGCAAACCCTCGCCCGAAGCCGAACTCGCCGCTCGTGCTGTACATCTGCGGACTGCCGGTCTAAGACCCCCTTCGTCAGCGCAAAGGACACCCCATGAAGCTCTATTCCAGCCCGGCGACGCCGTTCGGCCGCAAGGCGACAATCGTCGCGAAGGAACACGGCATCGCGCTCGACATCGTGAATGTGAACCCTTTCGAGTCGGAGGAGCTGGAGCGGCTCAATCCGGCCAGGCTCATTCCGGTGCTGATGATGGACGACGGCACCGTGCTCTACGACAGCCACGCGATCTGCGCCTATTTCGACGAGATCGGCGGGGGGCAGACGCTCTATCCCGAGGACGATCGATTCGGCTGGCAGCGCCGTGCGACCCTCGGCACGGCGCTCACGGAGACGAGCGTCCAGTGGCTCTTCCAGAAGCGCCAGCCGGCGGACCAGCAGAGCGTCAACCTCAAGACCCACTTCGAGAAGCGGGCGCGGCGCATCGCCGCAGCGCTCGACGGCGAGGCGGACACGCTTGCTGCTGCGCCGTTCCGCATCGACCACATCGCGGTGCTCTGCGGCCTCGGCCACCTGGAGTTCCGCCACGATGCCTCTTGGCGGGCGGTCTGCCCCAGGCTCACAGCGTGGTACGAGGACATCCAGAGCCGGCCGAGCGTCGCCGAGACGCAGCCAACGGACTGACCCCGGCGGGAAGGAAGAGCCATGATCGACCTGCACTACTGGCCGACGCCCAACGGCAAGAAGGTGACCATCCTGCTGGAGGAATGCGGGATGCCCTATCGCGTCGTCCCCTGCCACATCGGGAAGGGCGACCAGTTCGAGGATTCCTTCCTCGGCATCAGCCCCAACAACCGCATGCCGGCGCTGGTGGACGACGATCCTGCCGGCGGCGGCGCGCCGGTCAGCGTCTTCGAGTCGGGCGCGATGATGATGTACATCGCCGAGAAGGCCGGGCGCTTCTACCCGCAGGACCTGCACGGCCGCTACGAGGTCAACCAGTGGATTATGTGGCAGATGGCGAACCAGGGGCCGAAGTTCGGCGAGTTCGGTCATTTTCGCCGGCTGGGGGACGACGAGGGCGATCAGACCTACGCCATCACCCGCTTCGGCAACGAGGTGAACCGGCTCTACGGCGTCATGAACAACCGGCTCTACGACCGGACTTACCTCGCGGGCGAGGCGTACACCATCGCCGACATGATCTCCTATCCCTGGGCGGTCTACTGGGAATCGCAGGAGCAGGACATCAACGAATTCAAATACTTCAAGCGCTGGTTTGAAGCGTTATCCGAGCGCGAGGCGGTGCAGCGCGGCATGGCGGTGGGCGAGGACCTGCCGGAGGACCCCGCTACCCTCTCCGACGAGGAGAAGGCGCGGCGGCGCACCCTGCTCTACAACCAGCGGGCGCGGCCGGCGCCGGGTTGAACGAACGTCGGCGGCGCCGGCCTCTAGTTTCGGGCGCGAGTCCTTCGCCGGCTAAGGAGCTTCCCCTCGACTGAGAACGAGTCGCATGCCGAGCGCGCCGAGAATTATGGCCGCGCCTCGGTCGATGTAGGCCTTGGCTTGCATGTAGCGCTTCGAGACCGCCTGCGTGCTCATGCAGAAAGCGAGGGTCGTGTAGAACGCCGCTTCGACCAGGAAGTGGTTGAACACAATCACGAAACTCTCGGCGATAGAAATCTTTAGGGTTGAGCAGGTTCGCGAGAGCGAGCCTGGTCAACCTGTTTGAACGAAGCCGCGGGCCCCGAGTTCGGCTGGCTGCTATGTGGAAAGTGCGCTGGTGGCGCGCTTACGAAGGGACGATCAGCGGGGTCGGC
>JAJEEP010000152.1 GCA_022820945.1 Alphaproteobacteria bacterium
GACCTGCGTCTTGCGCGCGCGGATGCGCGAAGCCCGTGCAAACGCATCCTTGCCCAAGCCGAGCGTGCTGGCGATCTCAGACTTTGTGGTGCGCAACGCATCGGCGACGAGCGTCGGTGAAAACGCCTCGTCCGCAATGAATTCCTGAAACTGCATGGCAAAACCTCACAGATTTTCACTCAATATAGCGTAAAAAGCTACGTGGTCCAGAAAAGACCATCCAAATCGCAGCGGACGGCCAAAGCCTCCCCGGAGCGCAGACCAGCGCCCGAAACCCACTGACATGTACGGCAGCGCGCAGCAGACTTCAATGCTTCGGCGGTCGGTGCGGCGCGTCAATCAGCTTGAGACCCCAGCGTCAATCAGGGTGAGACGGGGGGAGGCGCCGGCCCGGAACGGAGGGAGGGCGTAGCCCGACTGGAGTTCCGGGCCGGCGGCCCGCAAGAACTTCCAAAATCTTCTGGCGGATTCGGTCGTCCGGGCCGACGGTGTTGCTTTTCCAGTGGGGGAGCGGCGCGTTGCCCGGACGTCACATCACCGATTGTCAGAAGAGGTTGTTCATGATCCACAAAAGGACCGACACCATCAAGGTGGCTGCCGCCAAGGCGGGATTCAGCCGGGCCAGCGGCTACCGGATCGCCGCCGATCCGGTGCAAGAGAAGAAGCCGCGGGGCCGGCGCCGTTCGGACCCGCTGGCCGGCATCTTCGAAGCGGAAGTGGTGCCGCTTCTCGAGGCCAGCCCGGGCATTCGCCCGGTTGGCGTGTTCGAAGAGCTGATGCGCCGCCATCCCGAGCTCGACCCGGGGGTGCGGCGCACGCTGGAGCGGCGGATCCGCGTGTGGCGCGCCGAGCACGGCCCGGAGAAGGAGGTGATCTTCCGCCAGAAGCATGAGCCGGGCCGGCAGGGGCTGTCCGACTTCACCCGCATGGGCGCGCTCGGCGTGACCGTGGCCGGCCAGCCGCTGGACCACATGCTCTATCACTTCCGCCTTGCGTGGTCGGGCTTTGCCCATGCCCGGGTGGTGCTCGGCGGCGAGAGCTTCACGGCGCTGGCCGAGGGGCTGCAGGACGCGCTGTGGCATCTCGGCGGCGCGCCCCGCGAGCACCGCACCGACAGCCTGTCGGCGGCGTTCCGCAACCTGGGCAAGGACGCGGCCGAGGACGTGACCGGGCGCTACCGGGAGCTGTGCGCGCACTACGGCATGGAGGCCACCCGCAACAATCGCGGCGTCGCCCACGAGAACGGCTCGATCGAGGGGGCGCACGGCCACCTCAAGCGCCGGCTCGCGGATGCCCTGGCGCTGCGCGGCTCGCGCGACTTCGAGGATCTCGACGCCTATCGGCGCTTTGTCGCCGAGACGGTGGGCCGGGCCAACGCCCACCGCTCCAGGGCGATCGAGGCCGAGCAGGCGACGCTGCAGGACCTGCCGCGTGGCCGGACCGTCGATTACGAGCCGATCAGCGTCAACATCACCTCGTCGTCCGGCTTCGGGCTGCGCCGCGTGTTCTACACCGTGCCCTCGAACCTCATCGGACACCGGCTCGGCGGGCGCGTCTACGACGACCGGATCGAACTCTTCCTCTCAGGCACCCATCTGCTTACCCTGCCGCGCGGCCGCGCCAGCGGCAGCCCCAACGCCCACGTCGTCAACTACCGCCACATCATCCACTCGCTGAAGAAGAAGCCGATGGCGCTCCTCAACCTGGTCTACCGCGACGCCCTGTTCCCGCGCGAGCCCTACCGGCGCTGCTTCGAGACCGCCCTCGAGCGGCTCAGCGAGCGTCAGGCCTGCCGCCTCGCCGTCGCGCTGCTGGCGCTCGCACATGAGGAAAACTGCGAGGCCGAGCTTGCCGACGCCATCGACAAGGCGCTCAACGCCGGCCGGCTCCCCGACCCCGGCACGCTCAAGGCGCGCTTTGCGCCGGACCCGGGGCGCATGCCCAGCATCCGCATCGCCACGCCGCCCCTTGCCGGCTACGCTACCCTGCTCGACGCAGGAGGCGCAGCATGACCGACAACCACAAGAAGGGCGCGATCGACCCCAACAAGGTCGATGCCATCAAGCTCTCGCTGATGCTCACCGAGCTGCGCCTGCCGACGATCAACCAGCTCTGGGAGAACTTCGCCAAAAGGGCCGACGCCCAGGGCTGGACCGCGGCGCGCTTCCTCGCAACCCTCGCCGAACACGAGCTTGCCGAGCGCGACCGCAGGCGCATCGAACGCCATCTCAGGGAGGCGCGCCTGCTCCCCGGCAAAAGCCTCGCATCCTTCGACTTCGCCAACGTGCCGATGATCTCGAAGGCCCAGGTCAACGCGCTGGCCGCCGGCGACGCATGGCTCTACCAGGGCGCCAACTGCCTCATCTTCGGCCCGCCGGGCGTCGGCAAAAGCCATCTCGCCTCCGCCGTCGGCCTCGCACTGGTCGAGAACGGATACCGCGTCCTGTTCACCAGGACCACCGACCTGGTCCAGCGCATGCAGGTCGCGCGCCGCGAGCTTGCGCTGGAAAACCTCATCGCCAGGCTCGACCGCTACCACCTCCTCATCCTCGACGACATCGCCTATGTCCGGAAGGATCAGGCCGAGACCAGCGTGCTCTTCGAACTCATCTCCGCACGCTACGAACGGCGCTCGCTCCTCATCACCGCAAACCAGCCCTTCGGGGAGTGGGGCAAGGTGTTCCCCGACGAAACAACGGCGGTCGCCGCCGTCGACCGCCTCGTCCACCATGCCACAATCCTCGAGATGAACGTCGAGAGCTATCGACGACGCGCCGCGCTCGACAGAGGCAAACGAAAGCCCGGCCGACCGGCAAGCTTCGCTACCGAAAAAAACACCAGGAACTGAACCAGCGCCGCCAGCGCGGCAAAACAGCCCTGACACTCACGGCCCGCGGCGATCGCCTCCGCGGGCCGCTCCTTCATCTGCCCACACCAGCCGTCAAACAGGAAAAATATCCAGCCCCGATATCAGGCGGAACCGCCAACACGCAGCCTGTCGCGCCGCGACAATCAAAACCAAAAAACCGCTTGCAATCGCTGTCGCGCGAGGCAATCCTCTACCTCGCCGCCGCCGCCAGGAATCTCACCCTGATTGACGCGCGGCTCTCATCCAGATTGTCGCGCCATA
>JAJEEP010000030.1 GCA_022820945.1 Alphaproteobacteria bacterium
AGCACGCCAGGCCGGGTCCGCGCGGCGCGGCCCAGGGGCCAGAGCGAGAAGGCGAGCATCGTGAGTGCGCCGTAGGCTGCCGCCAGGGCGAGCGGTGCGCCGTGGATCACGCCCGCGAGCGGCACCGGCAGGGAATCGCCCATGATTGCGGCGAGGACGCGGGGTGCTGCCGCTCCGATGATGAGACCTACCGCGATGGCTCCGAGTCCGAGCGCGCCGATCTGCAACAGGAAGGCGCGCTGCACGGTCGCGCGTGTGGCGCCCACGCACTTGAGGGTCGCGATAGTGTGCAGCTTGCCGTGCAGATGGCTGGACACGGCGCTGGCGACGCCGATGCCCCCGACCAGAAGGGCGGCGAGGCCGGCGAGGGTGAGGAACAGACCCACGCGGTCTAGCTGGCGCCTGAGCGAGGGGTTGGCGTCGCGGGTGTCGCGCAGCCGCCAGTTGGCGTCGGGGAACGCCGCCTCCAACCCGGCCACCCACCCCGCCATGTCGGTGCCGTCGGGCACCAGCACGCGGTAGCGGTGCCGCACCAGGGTGCCGGGATGGATCAGGTCGGTCGCCTCCAGCGACGCATGATTCATCATCAGGCGGGGGCCGAGCGCGAATCCCGAGGTGAGCTTGTCGGGTTCGCGCTCAAGAACGGCGCTCACGGTGAGCAGCGCCGAGCCCACCCGTAGCCTGTCGCCGATCCCGATCCTGAGGCGGTCCAGCAAGCTCCTCTCGACCGCGGCGCCGCCATCGGCCAGCGCGTCCGCAAGCGCCGTGCCGTCTTCCAGACGTGCGCTATCCACCAGTGGATAGGCGCCGTCCACCGCCTTGAGCTCCACCAGCGAGCGGCTCGATCCGTCTTCCAGGTGGGCCATCCCGCGCATGGTGACAACGTGGGAGATGGCAGTGGTGTTCGCGTCGAGCCAGGCCATCGCCTCGTCCGCGAGGGGCAGGGAGAACTGCACCAGCTCGACGTCGCCGCCCAGAATCATCTTCGCGTCCCGGGCGAGACCCGCCTTAAGCGCTTCGCCCAGCGAGCCGACGGCGGCGGTGGTGGCAACGCCCAGGATCAGGCAGGCGAGGAAGACGCGGAAGCCGCGCACGCCCCCTCGAAGCTCGCGCCGGGCGATGCGCCACGCTGGCGGTGCTCGATGGAGGATCGTCACCGGGGATCAGCCCTCGGCGGGCGCCACGATCCGCCCGTCTGCGATGTGGACCATGCGATCGCACCGCGCCGCGAGCTCGTGATCGTGGGTGACCAGGATCAGCGTCGAGCCCCCCACGGCGCGCATGCGGAAGAGCTCGCCCATTACCGCGCCGCCGGTCTCGCCGTCGAGATTGCCGGTCGGCTCGTCGGCGAGAAGCACGTGCGGTTGCGGCACGAAGGCCCTGGCGAGCGCCACGCGCTGCTGCTCGCCGCCGGAAAGCTGGCTCGGATAGTGCTGCACGCGCTCGCCGAGACCGACGCTCTCCAGCGCCTCCCGCGCCGCGCCGAAGGGGTTGCCGTGGGTGCCGAGCTCCAGGGGCAGCGCGACGTTCTCCAGCGCCGTCATGGTCGGGATCAGGTGGAAGGCCTGGAACACGATACCGACGGCGCTGCGCCGGAAGGCGGCGAGGTCGCTTTCCCCAAGCCCGCCGATATCGGTGCCGCTCACGACGACGCGGCCCTGATCCGCCCGTTCCAGCCCCGCGATGATCGCGAGCAGGGTCGACTTGCCCGCGCCCGACGGACCGAGCACGGCGATGCTCTCGCCTCGCTCGGCGGTGAGCGACACGCCCCGCAGGATATTGACGGGCCCGGCCTTGCTGGTCAGGGTGAGGTGCACGTCATCCAGCACCACCGCCGGTTCGCTCATGTCATCCCGCCGCTCCCTCGGCCGCGCCGCAACGTGGATCGGAGCCGCCCTGTGTGCGTGGCTCCTGCTTCTCGGCCCGCCGGCTGCTGCCGAGGAACCCCGGATTATCGTGCTGGGAGACAGCCTGACGGCGGGCTACGGCTTGCCGCGCGAGGATGCCTTCCCGGCGCGCCTCGAAGCCGCGCTCAGGGCCGAAGGCCACGCCTGGCAGGTGATCGATGCCGGGATCTCGGGCGACACCAGCGCCGGCGGGCTCGCCCGCCTCGATTGGGTGCTTGCCGACGAGCCGGAGGTCGTGATCGTCGAGCTCGGCGCCAATGACGGCCTGCGGGGCCTGCCGACCGACCAGATGGAGTCCAATCTCGACGCGATCCTGACTCGGATTGGCGAGTCGGGCGCGGCGACGCTGCTCGCCGGCATGCGCGCGCCGGCCAACTTCGGGGCCGAATACGAAGCAGCGTTCCACGCGGTCTATGAGCGCCTCGCCGGCAAGCATGGGGTGGCGTTCTATCCGTTCTTCCTCGAGGGAGTGGCGATGGAGCCCGCGCTCAACCAGGGGGACGGCATCCACCCCAATGCGGCGGGCGTGGCCGAAATCGTGCGGCGCATCGTGCCGCATGTGGTGGCCGTCATCGCCCGGCGCAAGGGCGGCTGAAGAGCCAGGGGCAGCCGGCTGATGACCCGCCTCTTCGTCGCGCTCGCCCTGCCGGAAGACGTGCGCCGCCGCATGGAGGGGCTGCGGGGCGGACTGCCCGGTGCGCGCTGGCAAAGCGCGGAGCAGATGCACCTCACGCTCCGCTTCATCGGCGAGGTGGATGGCGGTGCTTTCCGCGAGATCGGGGACGCGCTCGCGCACGTCGAGGCGGACGCGTTCTCGCTCACGCTCGAAGGTGTGGGCCACTTCCCGCCGCGCGGAAAGGCGCGAATCCTGTGGGCCGGAGTCGCTCCCAACCCCGCGCTCACGTACCTGCGCGAGCGCACCGAGGCCGCCATCACCGGCCTCGGGTTCGAGCCCGACGGCCGCAACTATGCTCCGCACGTGACCCTCGCGCGCTTCGCTTCGCGGGTACCTGCGCACCGGCTTCAGGAGTTCGTTTCCTACCACGGGCCGTTCAGCAGCGGGCCGTTCGACGTGCGCTCGTTCGAGCTTTTCTCGAGCCATCTCGGCGCGGGCGGCGCGCACTATGCGGTGGAGGCCAGCTACCCGCTGGCGCCGGCACCGCTCGCGGATGAAGAGTCCGGGTAGGGATCGGCACGCCCGGCGTCATCCGGCTTCCTCGATCCGTTCCATGTCCTCATCCGAGAGGCCGAAGTGGTGGCCGATCTCGTGGATCAGCACGTGGCGGACCACGTCGTCCAGGCTGTTGCCGGTCTCGACCCAGTAGTCGAGGAGGGGGCGGCGGTAGAGGAAAATCATGTCCACGTCCTCACGGATGTCGTGGACCCCGCTCTGGTCGAGGGAGACGCCCTGATAGAGGCCCAGAAGCTCGTAGGGGCTCTCCAGCTCCATCTCCTCCTGCACCTCGTCGCTCGGGAAGTCCACGACCTGAATCATCACCGGGTCGACCTTCTCGCGCATGAAGGCGGGAATGCGGCGGTATTCCCGGTCCGCGATCAACTCAATTTCCGCCGCGCTCGGCGCCTGGGTTTTCGGCCCGCTCATGGCGGCAAGCCTAAAGCGTATGCGGCCTTAGAGAAATCGTGCGGGGCGCTATACTGCGCCGCTTCGTGGGGATGCAGGCGGAGGGAGACCGGGACGGTGAGCAACAGAGAGGCGCTGCTGCGCGAACTGCGCGCGCAGGCGCTGCAAATCCGGCGCAACACCTGGCGGGCGCTGCGTGCGGCGGGCTCCGGCCACATGGGGGGCTCGCTCTCCGCAGCCGACCTGCTGGCCGCGCTCTACTTCCACTACCTCAGGCTGAGACCCGACGAGCCCGACTGGCCCGAGCGCGACCACTTCGTGCTCTCCAAGGGGCACGCCAACACGGCACTCGGCGCGGTGCTGGCGCAGGCCGGCTTCGTCGAGGACGGCTTCATCGACACCTTCTACGGCTTCGGATCGCTGTTCGGCATGCACCCCGACATCAAGGTCCCCGGCATCGAGATGTGCACCGGCGCCCTCGGCCACGGCCTCTCGGTCGGGCTCGGCATGGCGCTCGGGTCCAAGGTGCAGGGCAAGGACTGGCGCACCGTGGTGATGCTGGGCGACGGCGAGCTGCAGGAAGGCTCCAACTGGGAGGCGGCGATGGCCGCAGCCCACCTCGGGCCGCTCCGGCTCACCGCCATCCTCGACTACAACAAGGTGCAGCAGAGCGGCCATGTCGCCGAGATGCTGGGGCTGGAGCCCCTGGCCGACAAGTTGCGCGCGTTTGGCTGGGAGGTCAGCGAGCTCGACGGGCACGACATGGCGGAGATCGTCGACGCCCTCGACGCGCTGCCCGAGAGGCCCGACAAGCCCTCGCTGCTCATCGCCCACACGGTGAAGGGCAAGGGCGCGAGCTTCGCCGAGGACACCTACCTCTGGCACAACAACGCGGTGAGCGACGAGGTCTACGAGAAGGCGATGGCCGAGCTGGGAGAGCCGGCATGAACGCGCCGCAGCAGGGTGACGGGGCCGAGCCGGCCTGGGTCAAGGCGGCGGCCAATCAGTCGCGGCTCGCCTTCGGGCTTGCCGTGACCGAGCTCGGCCGGCGCGACGAGCGCGTGGTCGCGGTCTCCGCCGATACCCTCGATCTGATCGGGCTCAGGGGCTTCATCGATCACGCGCCCGCGCGCGTGATCGACGTCGGCATCGCCGAGCAGAATGCCATGGGGGTCGGCGCCGGGCTTGCCACCTCGGGCCTGCGACCCTTCGTCTGCGGCTACGCGCCCTTCATCACCGCACGCTCCATGGAGCAGATCCGCAACGAGGTCGCCTATGCCAATCAGCGCGTGGTGATCGGGGCGGCGGCGAGCGGCATCTCCCTCGGCGTCTCGGGCGGCACGCATCATGCGCTGGAGGACCTCGCGCTGATGCGGAGCTTCCCGAACATGACGGTGCTGGTGCCGGCGGACGCCCACGAGGCGTGGCACGCGACGCTCGCCACCGACGAGATCGACGGCCCCGCCTACATTCGCCTCGGCGGGCGCGTGCCGGAGCCCCCAGTCACGCCGGTCGATGCGCCGTTCAGGCTCGGCAAGGCCACATGTCTTGCCGAGGGCTCGGACGTCGCCGTGATCGCCTGCGGGGCCCTGGTGGCGCCGGCCGTGGAGGCGGCTGCGGCGCTGGCCCGGCAGGGAGTGGGCGCACGGGTCCTCAACATGTCCACCATCAAGCCGCTCGACGAGAATGCGATCCTGGCTGTTGCCGAGGAGACGCGCGGCATCGTGACCGCCGAGGAGCACCATCTGACCGGCGGGCTCGGCGGCGCGGTGGCGGAGCTGCTGGCGGTCAGACGGCCCACGCCCATGCGCATGATCGGCATGCCCGACGAGTTCGCCGTCGTCGGCCCAACCGATCGCATCCGCGCGCGCTACGGCATGAGCGCCCGGCACATCGTGGACGCCTGCCTCGAACTGGTGAACTAGGGGCGCTGAGCCACGCGCGCCATGCCGTTGCGACATTGATGACAGCGGCGAGGAGCGAAGCGAACCGAATTGCTGCGTCTGTTTCCGTCACCGGGGAGATGGGAAATGAGACGAATCGCAGTCTTGGGTTGCACGCTGTTGCTCGTCGCCGGTTGTGGCGGCGGGGGCGGTAGTGGCGTCAAGGAGACGATGACCACGGGGCCGGCTGAGCCCGCCGGCGAAACCACGCTCAGCACCACCGGCGAGTTTCGAGATGTCCCGATCGATAGCGCTGGAGATGCCCTCACCGCCGAATTCTTTCGGTGGGGGGTGTGGGGAGGAGTCCTCAGAGATGACTATGTCACGTGTCAGGCCGTCGGTTGTCCGCCAGCGGGCGAAACAATCTTCTGGGCGCACCTGACCAGCGAGACCGACGGGACTGTCACCGCGACGGTGGACGGCACGCGGTCGGGAACCGCGCCAATGAGCGGGAGCGCCGTGTGGAGCGGCGATGTCCACGCCTATGGGACGGAAGAGGTTTTGACCTTCGGTGGGACGTCCTTCATGACCCACGCACCGGTGGAAGCCGACGCGCGGCTGGAAGTCGACTTCATGACCGTTACCGTCGATGTCGATTTCACCAACCTCGACAACAATCAGCCAGACCTGTCCTGGTCCGGGCTCGCCATTACCAACGGCGAGTTCGGGGACGAAACCGTGGGCGTAGAAGGCTCGTTCTACGGCGCGGACCATGAAGGTGCCGCCGGCACCTTCGCCCGCGACGGCCTCACGGGAGTGTTCGGCGCCCTGCGCTCCTCGGAATAGCCGGCCGGCGGAGGTAATTCTGCCATCGCCACCTGCGTCCTCCCCGTGCCCCGAACCATGGTGCGGTGCACGGCGCGCGGCGTCCGCGTCATGGTCGCGCCATGTGGAACAGGGTCGGGTCGACGTTCGGGGAGAGCGGGGCGTGGCGCAGGCCCGCGAGCCTTCGTGTCGGGGACAGGACTCTCCATTTCGCGCGCACGGCGCTGGGCGCGTGCGCGACATCCCACTTGTCCCATCTGTCTCACTTGTCCCGGTGGTCTCGCCGAGTCCCGGCGAATCCCGGATAAAAATTCGTTGCGCGTCCCGGTTGGCGGGTGCTGCCTCCGCGCTCGTGCCGTTCCGGTACGATGCCGCGCAGGCTGGCGCGCATGACGAGAAGGAGGAGGAGCCCATGACCGGGAGGCACAGATAGGCGGCGCCGCGGGTAGCGCGCGACCATTGGAGATACACGGCCATCGCGGCGCGCGCGGATTGCTGCCGGAAAACACGCTGCCCGGGTTCGAGCGCGCAATCGCTCTCGGCGTCGATGCCCTGGAGTTCGATGTCTGCATGACCCGGGACGGCGTTCCCGTCGTGCATCACGACCCGGCGCTCAACCCAGACCATACGCGCGACGCCGGTGGGGCGTGGCTCGAACCGCCGGGACCGTTGCTCAAGGATCTGGAAGCGGCGGAACTGCCCGGCCTCGATGTCGGCAGAGCCAGGCCGGGCAGCCGGACAGCCTTGCGGTTTCCGCACCAGGAGCCGCGCGACGGCGCGCGCATCCCCGCTCTGGCGGACGTTCTGGCGCTGGGGCGGCGGCCGGCAGCCGGTGCGGTCCGCTTCAATATCGAAATCAAATCGTCTCCGCTCGAACCGAACGAATCGGCGGGGCCGGAGGCGCTCGCGCGGGCGGTTGCGGCGGTGCTGCGGGAGAAGGGAATGGTCGGCCGGGCGACCGTCCAGTCCTTCGACTGGCGCGTGCTTCGGGAGTTGCGCACGAGTGCGCCGGCAATTTCCATCGCCTGCCTGACCTCCGAACGAGGCTGGCGCGACACCGTGCTGCGCGGCCGGGCTGAGCTATCGCCGTGGACCGCGGGCCTGAGTGTCGACGCAAAAGGCGGCTCCCTACCGAGGCTGGTCCATCGCTTCGGGGCCCCGGTATGGATGCCCTTCCATGCCGACCTGACGGCAGAGGCGCTCGCCGAAGCCCGGATGCTCGGCCTCAAGGTTATCGTCTGGACGGTGAACGAGATCCCCGGCATGGAGGTGCTCGCCCGGCTTGGCGTCGATGGCATCGTGACGGATTATCCGGACCGCGCCGTGGAGGCGCTGGCGCCCTGGCGCTGCGAAGCGCCGCAGATCTGCTGACGACTTACCGTGCAGCGCTCTGGGGTCATTGCTTGCGTCCGCCCTGCTTTGACAAGAGAATGACGGGCGTTGCGGCGGCAGCGGCGGAAGGCCGCGGCGCCCCGGAATTGTCAGTGTGCGGGAGGTCGGCGATGCTCGAGCGCTCCGAGTGGTACGATATCGCGCGGGATACTAATTGGACGCCCTCCTACGTCTCGCAGGAGGAGCTGTTTCCGCCCGAGATGGGCGATCCCTACGGCATTCCCACCGAGGAGTGGGAGACCTTCGACGAGCCGTATAAGGTCGCCTACCGCGAGTACGTGAACATCCAGCGCGAGAAGGATTCGGCCGCCTACTCGGTGAAGGCGGCGCTGGCGCGCTCCAAGTTCTACGACCAGGCCGACGAGGGCTGGGCCAGCGTGCTCAAGCTGCACTATGGCGCCGTGGCGCTCACCGAGTACCAGGCCTGCCAGTTCCAGGCGCGGATGTCGCGCTTCGGACCGTCGCCCGCGATGCGCAACATGTCGGTCTACGGCATGCTCGACGAGCTGCGGCACACCCAGCTGCAGCTCTTCTTCCCGCACGAGCTGGTCCACCTCGACCGCCAGTACGACTGGGCCCATCAGGCGCAGCATTCCAAGAACTGGGCGGTGCTCGGCGGCCGTCACGCCATGGACGACATCATGATGACGCGGGACGCCATCACGTCCTCGGTGATGGTCTCCTTCGCCTTCGAGACCGCGCTCACCAACCTGCAGATGATCGGTCTTTCCACCGATGCCGCGAACATGGGCGACCACACCTTCGCCAACCTGATTACGAGCATCCAGTCGGACGAGGCGCGGCACGCCCAGCTCGGCACGCCCACCATCGAGATCATGATCCGCAATGGCCGCAAGAAGGAAGCGCAGCAGGCCATGGACATCGCGCTCTGGCGTGTCTGGCGGCTGTTCTCGATCACCGTCGGCATCCCGATGGACTACTACATTCCGCTTGAGCAGCGGCACATGTCTTTCAAGGAGTTCATGCACGAGTGGGTGATCAACCAGTGGGAGCGGCAGGTGCAGGACCTCGGCCTGGAGCGGCCGTGGTACTGGGACATCTTCCTCCTGGACATCGACAACCACCATCACTGCCAGCAGGGCGGCATCTGGTCGTGGCGGCCGACGGTGTGGTGGAACCCGCCGGGCGCGGTGGGGCCTGCGGAGCGAGAGTGGCTGGAGGAGAAGTACCCCGGCTGGAACGAGAGCTACGGCAGCTACTGGGACGTCATCACCAACAACCTGCTGCAGGGGCACGAAGAGAAGACACACCCGCAGTGCATCCCGATCATCTGCAACATGTGCCAGATCCCGATCTCGCACCGGCCGGGCCCGGAGTGGGGTGCGCGCGCCTATCAGCGCGAGTACGGCGAGCGGCGCTACAACTTCTGCACCGAGGTCTGCCGCTGGATCTTCGATACCGACCCGGAGCGTTACAAGGACCACGAGACCATCGTGGATCGCATGTATTCGGGCGAGATCGACCCGCCGACGCTGGAAAACGTGCTCACCTACATGGGCATCGGCGTGATCAGCGAGGGCGGCCGCGACGGTCACGACTACGGCTGGGTCGAGGGCTTTCGGGCCCAGGCGGCAGAATAGCCCAGCGGCATCTATCGCGTTGTCGAGAGCGGCATGAGCGCGTTCCCCATCCTCTCGCGCTTCCAGCAGGATGCGCACATCAAGACGGTCGAGATCGATTCGTCGCAGACCATGGACGAGGTGGCGGCGACCTGCGCCTTCCACTCCATCGGCCTTCACGTGGCCGACAAGCCCGGCCGGACGCTGCGCGTGCGGCCCACCACCGAGGACGACTCCGCGCCGCCCTGGCCGCGCGATCTCACGGTCGAGAAGGCGGGCATCCGCTACTACGACTGCATCGACATCTATTTCGAAGAACCCCGGTAGCCCGCGCGCACCGGGGATGGAGTGACTGACGCATGGCGTTCAAAAAGGCCTGCACGCTGGACGACATCTGGGAAGGCGACATGGAGACCTTCGACGTGGACGGCACCGAAGTGCTGCTCGTCCATGTCGAGGGTGAGGGCATTCACGCGATCCAGGCGCAATGCCCGCATCAGGAGGTGGACCTCGTGGACGGCGATCTCGAGGGCCGGGTGCTGACCTGCATGATGCACCTCTGGGAGTTCGACGTGGTGGCGGGCAAGGGAGTGAACCCCGCCCACGCGGAGATCGCCCAGTATCGGGTCAAGATCGAGGGCGAGGATGTGCTGGTGGACGTCGAGGGCATCGAGCCCAAGCATGCCAAGCCCTGACGGCGGGCGGCGGGCGGAGCGGAGGAGACGGCGATGAGCGGTGACGGCGTGGCCCGCAACAACATGGTCGGCCCGGTGCTGCGTGCCGGCGAGGTCGCCGACGCCGTGGTCGAGGCGCTGGAGGAAGACAATCCCGGCAAGGAGTTCACGGTCGAGGATCGCGTCGCCTACGTGAGGGCGGAGACCGAGGGAGAATGCGTGGTGCGGGCCGTGACCGTGGCGAAGGTGCTCGGCCGCCCGTTCCGGATTGCGGAGCTGGAGGTCAACCTCAGCTCGTTCTCGGGCCGGATCGAGACCACCGACGACACCATGCGCTTCTACTTCGAGAAGCGGCTGTAATGGCCCGCTCGAGACGTTCGCGTTGTCTCGCACGGTACTCCCACTCCGTCATGGCCGGACTCGTTCCGGCTATCCACACAGCCGCTCAAACTCGGAAGGAAGTCTGCCAGATAGATGCGCGGAACAGGTCCGCGCATGACGGCGGGAGGTGCGGCCGGGTCGCAGTCGAAACGAGATATGGCGACCGAGAGTGAAGGCGGCCGGGTTCAGGCCGCGATCCGGCGCAAGCTGAGCGAGGCGCTCGCGCCCAGCCGCCTCGACATCGTGGACGATTCGGCGCGTCATGCCGGCCATGTCGGCGCGCGGCCCGAGGGCGAGAGCCACTTCATCGTCGAGATCGCCTCGGCGCAGTTTGCCGGCCTCTCGCGGGTCGCCCGTCAGCGCCTGGTTCACAAGGTGCTCGCGGAAGAGTTGCGCACCGACGTGCACGCGCTCGCGTTGAAGACGCTCACACCGAAAGAAGACGCCGCGGACTAAGGCCGGCTTATGCCGCCGCCATCAGCGCCTCGACATGCGTGGCGGCGCTGGAGCCAAGGGCGCGCAGGTTGTAGCCGCCTTCAAGGGTCGAGACGACGCGGCCGTCGCACACTTCGCCCGCGAGCCGGGTCAATTCCGTGGTGATCCAGCGGTAGTCGTCCTCGACGAGTTCCAGGTTCGCCAGTGGATCGTCGCGGTGCGCGTCGAAGCCGGCGGAGATCAGGATCAGCTCGGGCCGGTGGGCGCGGAGCGCGGGTAGCATGCGGCTCTCCATCGCGTCGCGGAAGCCGGCCGAGGCGGTGCCTGGCGAGAGCGGCGCGTTGACGATGTTGCCGACGCCGGTTTCGCTCGCGGCACCCGTGCCAGGATAGAGCGGCCACTGGTGAGTGGAGCCGAAGAAGAGGTCACCGTCCTGCTCGAACGCGGCTTGCGTGCCGTTGCCGTGGTGGACGTCGAAGTCGACCACGGCAACGCGGGTGATGCCGTGGGCGCGACGGGCCCGCTCGGCGCCGATCACGACGTTGTTGAAGAGGCAGAACCCCATGGGCCGGCGCGGCTCGGCGTGGTGGCCCGGCGGGCGCACGGCGCAGAAGGCGTTGTCCGCCTCACCGGCGAACACGGCGTCCACCGCAGCCGCCACCGCGCCTGCCGCGCGCCGCGCCGCCTCGCCCGAGGCCGGCGACACCACCGTGTCGGCGTCGATGGCGACCCGCCCCTCATCGGGCACGTTCGCGAGGATGGCGTCCACCAGCTGCCGGTCGTGTGCCCAGGCGAGGATCTCGGGCTCGCCCACCGGCGCCTCACGGCGATCGAGCGCCGCGAACGCGTCGTCGGCGAGCGCATCGTCGATTGCCCCGAGGCGTGCGCCAGATTCCGGGTGACGCGCGCCGGGGTCGTGGTCCGCGCATACGGGATGGCTGAAATAGATCGTCTTCGCCACGGCTGGCCCTCCTATTGCTCAAAGCCTAGCACGGCCTTGTCGACGATATCCTTCCGATGCGGAATCTTTGGTCATTGGGGCTGGACCTGCGCCGGATAATCGCCACATTGGGGTGTAACGATTCGAGGGAGGAATCGATGCGCTTCCCGCTGCTTCTGCTCACCCCCATCGCGCTTGCGGTCACTCTCTTGGCTGCGGCCCCGGCGCACGCGCACCTGACCGAGGACGAAGTGCCTTCGCTGGCACCGCTCGTGAAGGAGAGCGCGCCGGCAGTGGTCAACATCAGGACCGTGGGCCAACTGGAGGAGGCGCCACAGCATCCCTTCTTCGACAATCCCTTCTTTGAGCGCTTCTTCGGCGAGCGGGAGCGCGAACGTCCGCGCCGCCGCCAGCCGCGCCGCAGCCAGGCGGCCGGCTCGGGCGTGATCGTAGACGCGGAGCGAGGCTACCTGCTCACAAACCAGCATGTGATCGCGGACGCACACGAGATCGCCGTGACCCTCACCGATGGCCGAAGATTCGAGGCCGAGGTGGTGGGCGCCGACCCGGGGACCGACGTGGCGTTGCTCAAGATCGACGCGGACTCGCTTTCCGCCATGCCGCTTGCCGATTCGGACGCGTTGCAGGTGGGCGACTACGTCGTTGCCATCGGCAACCCGTTCGGACTCGGTCAGACCGTCACCGCCGGGATCGTGAGCGCGGTCGGCCGTTCGGGGCTCGGCATCGAATCCTACGAGGATTTCATTCAGACCGACGCCGCCATCAACTTCGGCAATTCGGGCGGCGCGCTCATGAATCTCAGGGGTGAGCTCGTCGGCATCAACACCGCCATCTTCGCGCGCGCCGGCGGCAACATCGGCATCGGCTTCGCGATCCCGATCAACATGGCCCGCCAGATCATGGACCAGCTCCTCACCCACGGCGAGATCCAGCGCGGCCGTATCGGCGTGCAGATTCAGGACCTGACGCCCGATCTCGCCGAGGCGCTCGGCACCACCCATCAGAAAGGCGCCGTGGTGGCCCAGGTGATTTCGGGTACGCCGGCAGAGGCGGCGGGGCTGCAACCCGGCGACGTGGTCGTCGAGATGAACGGCGAGGCGGTCATGGGCTCCTCCGATCTCCGCAACATGGTCGGAATGCTGAGGGTGGGCGATGCGGTCCGGCTCACCATTGTCCGCGAGGGAGAATCCATCGCGATCGATCTCGCGGTCGGCGAAATCGGCGAGGTTGCGCTCGGTGCCGGGAGCCAAATTCCCCAGCTTGAAGGCGCGGTATTCGGTCCGCTCGACTCGTCCTCGCCGCTCCACGGCAAGGTGAAGGGCGTGCTCGTCGTGACGGTCGAGACCGATACGCCTGCCTGGAACGCAGGGCTCCGCGAGGGCGATGTCATCGTCTCAGCCAACCGACGCCCGGTGGAGACTCCCGACGAGATCATCTTGGTGGTGGAGGAGACCGGACTTCCGATCCTGCTGAACGTCAGGCGTGGCGACGGCGCATTATTCCTGCTGATTCGCTGACGTTTCGTCGCGGTCGAGCGTTCGCGTGTGCTGCGCGCTCACGCGGATTTGCGCATCTGGATGGGCCCTTCGGCACGCTGGTTGATCAATTGATCCAGGTAGGCGTTGCCGCTCGCGTCGATTTCGTCGGGCGTGCCCTGCCACATGATCGTGCCCTCGTGCAGCATGGCGAGGCGGTCGAAGCTGCGCCGCGCGATCGCCATGTCGCTCGTCACGGTGAGCGCCGTCGCGCCGCTCCGTTCGATGGCGTCCCGAATGAGCGAGACGATCGTGCCGGTCAGGATCGGGTCGAGGCCGGCGGTCGGGTCGTCGAGCACGAGGAACCGGGGCTCGGCGGCGATCGCCCGCCCCAGTGCCACGCGCTTCTGCATCCCGCCGGAAAGCTCGGCCGGCGAAAGATCGGCGACTTCCGGCCTCAGGCCCACCGACGCGATGGTGTCCAGCGCCCGCTGCCTGGCGGTGCGCCGGGCCATCCCTTGACCGTGAATCAGGGTGAATGCCACGTTCTCCCACACGGTGAGGCTGTCGAAGAGCGCGTTCTGCTGAAACAGCACGCCCACGTCGCGCATCAGGCGCTCCAAACCGCTCTTGTCCAGCGTCGCGAGAGCGGTGTCGCCATAGCGGACGCTGCCGCCATCCATCGGCAGCAGCCCGAGCAGGCATTTGAGCAACACCGACTTGCCGCCCGACGACGGGCCGACCAGGACGGTCGAGCGCCCCTCCGGCACGTCGAGATCGGCGCCGCGCAGCACCGGCTTGCCGTCGAACGCCTTGACCACGCCGCGCGCCGTGACCGTAATGCTCATGACACGTCTCTAGCCCGGCCCGTGCCCGCGGGTAAAGGCGAACCGTCCCATTGAAATTCGGCCGAGGCTCCACCGGCTTGCACGTGAGGTTTCCGACCATGTCCGACGATACGCTGCTCGAACGCCGGCACCGGCTGCTGGGCGCCGGCGCGCCGCTCTTCTACGACCGGCCGCTGAACCTGGTGAAGGGGGAGGGGGTCCGGGTCTGGGACAGCGACGGGCGCGTCTACCTCGACGCCTACAACAACGTGCCCCACGTCGGCCATTGCCATCCCCACGTGGTGGAGGCGCTGGCGGACCAGGCCGGGCGACTCAATCTCTCCACCCGCTATCTGGACGAACGCATCCTCGACTACGGCGAGGCCCTGACGGCGACCTTCGCGGACGAACTCTCCCGCGTCTCGCTGGTCTGCTCGGGCACCGAAGCCAGCGAGCTCGCGCTGAGGATGGCGCGCGCCTGCACGGGTAACGAGGGCGTCATCGTCACCGACTTCTGCTACCACGGGAACTCCGCAGTGGTCGCCGGGCTCTGCACCGCGTTCGAGATGCCCGAGGGGATCGACCCCAGGGTACGCACGATCAGGGTGCCCGAAGCCGACGACGACCCGGCCGAGGCGGCGGCCGAGGTGGAGGCGGCCATCGCCTCGATGGCCGAGGCCGGCATGAAGCCCGCCGCGATCTTCTTCGACACCATCTTCGCGACCGAGGGCATGCCGGCAGTGCCCAACGGCTACGTGGAGAAGGCGGTGGCGCTCACCCGCGAAGCCGGTGGCCTCTATATCGCCGACGAGGTGCAGCCGGGCCTCGGCCGCACGGGTGCAGGCATGTGGGGGCACCAGCTCTACGATGCGGTGCCGGACCTCGTGACTCTCGGCAAGCCGCTCGGCAACGGCCATCCGCTGGCAGCCGTCGTCGCCCGGCCGGATCTGATCGACGACTTCGCGGACAAGGCAATGTATTTCAACACCTTCGGCGGCAATCCGGTCTCTTGCGCAGTGGGTCACGCGGTGCTGGAGGTCGTCGAGCAGGAACGCCTAATGGAAAACGCGCGCAAGGTCGGCGGGCATCTGCAGGAGGGCCTGCTGGCTCTCGGCAACAAGCACGCCACGATGGGCGCGCCGCGCGGGTGCGGTCTCTTCATGGGCGTCCCGTTCTTCGCCGACGGAGACGGCGATACGCCGGCGCCGGACCTGACCAAGGCTGCCGTGAACGGCATGCGCGAGCGCGGCGTGCTGATTAGCCGCACCGGCCGCCACGACCATGTGCTCAAGATCCGCCCACCCATGCCGTTCTCCGCGGCGGACGCGGATCAGCTACTCGCAGCCCTCGACGAAACCCTCGATTCGCTCGCGTGACCGGGCACCCATGACCGACTTCTATCGCCTGCCGCTCGATGAGCGGGCTGAGCGTCTGCGTGCGCTCGGACGCGAGGCGCTGGAGCGCTGGGGCGTGCACGATTGTGAGCCCGAGATCGTCAAGTATCGCGAGAACGCGGTCTTCCGCGTGAAGGCGGCGGACGGCCGCGATGCCGTGCTTCGCGTGCACCGCCACGGCTACCACAGCGACGCGGCGCTGCACTCAGAGCTTGCATGGATCGAGGCTTTGCGCGCCGACGATATCGACGTGCCGACGGTGATCCCGAGCGCCGCCGGAGAACGGTTCGAGACGGTGCAGGCCGCGGGCGTGCCGGAGCCCCGCCAGGTGGACATGTTCACCTGGGTGCCAGGCATCCCCATCGGCACCCTCGAGGACGGCCTGAACCCGGCAATCCAGGACGTGCACGCGGTCTTCGTCGGGGTCGGCCGGCTCTGTGGCCGTCTTCATAACCAGACCGAAGCCTGGACGCTGCCCGCCGGCTTCACCCGCCATGCCTGGGATCGCGACGGGCTGGTTGGCGCCAAACCCCTCTGGGGTCGGTTCTGGGAAGCGGCGGTGCTGAGCGCGGAGGAGCGCCGCCTGATCGAGCGTGCCCGCGCCAGCGCGCACGACGCGTTCACGGCCTACGGCTGCGCGCCACGCCGTTACGGACTGATTCATGCCGATTTCAACCTCGACAACATGCTACTCGACGGCGACCGGGTGATCCCGCTCGACTTCGATGACTGCGGCTTCGGCTGGCACCTCTTCGACCTGGCGACGGTCTGGACGATCTATCACGGAAGTGAGATCGCCGAGGCGATCCGCGCGGGCGTCATCGAGGGCTACCGCCAAGAGCGTGCGTTGCCGGACGCCGATCTCGCTCACATGCCGCTCTTCGAGCTCGGGCGCGCGTTCAGCTATCTGGGCTGGGTCCACACGCGCTCGGAGACCGCGAGCGCAGAGGCCCTCGCGCCCGAGGTGGCTGAGCTCGCGTGTACCCTCGCGGAGGACTACCTGCGCCGCGCGGCGGCCTGATTACGGGAAGAGGGTGAGGACGCCGGTGTAACCGTAGAGCCGGTTGTGCGAAATCTCGCCGTTGCAGAAGAACCCCACCAGGGGCACGTCGCCGAGTGTGCGTTCGATCAGGCGGAGCTCCTCGGAGGCTTCGCCGAACATGTTGGGGCCGCGCGCGAGGCAGGTGAAATAGAGAGCGCCGCGCGGCTCGGCGCCGGCTCGGCGCTTCACTGACTCCACCATGCGGCCGAGATCGTGCTCCGCGGCGGCCGCGTCGCGGCGGCAGAACTGGAGCTGAGTGCCGCGCTCGACCAGCTCGCCGATGCCGATCAGTCCCCGATCGACGTCGAAGCCGACGATGTTGCGCACTAGGTAGTCGCCCGTGTCGCTGGCTGCGACGGGAAGCGCAGCGAAGATGAGGCCGCCGACCCGGCGCAGGTCGCTGGCGAGCTCTTCCCCGATTTCCTCCTTGAAGACTTCCAGCGCCGGCCGCCCGTCCAGTTCGATCAGGATGTTGGCCCGGCAGTCGGTGATCTCATGGCTTGGGCCGATGGGCATGCAGCTCTGGCTGAGCGCGGTGGCGACGGCGACGGTCTCCGACAGGAGCACGCCGGAAACCCCGCCCTCGGTCACGCCGCCCGCAATCTGCGCGGGCACCGCGCGCGACGACGAGAGCCCGCCGACCAGGAAGCCGTCGAGCTCCTCGGCGAGGTCGGCGACGATGTCGCCCGTTCGCTGGTTGCGGGGGTCTGCGTGCACGACGCCGAAGCGCGCCGGCGCGCGCGCAATCCACGCGCCGTTGTCGCGGCTGAACTCGCCGAGATCGTCGCGGATGGTCTGGAACACCCGGTAGCTCGTCTGGTCCAGGTCGGCGATCATCACGGCGGCGGCAGGCTCGTCGAAGTATTCCCGGCCGGTGGCGCAGATTCCGATGCCGACCGAGCCCACCCACTCGTCGATGCCGGTGGCGCGTTTGAGCCTCTCCAGCGCGGCCGGCAGGTGATCGCCGATGGCGTCGGTCACGTAGAGCATCCCGAGGCCTTGCGGCGGCAGAGTCGGGCCGAGCCGCTCGATGCAGGCCTCGATGGCGGCTTCGCCGTTCGTTCCGCCGGCGTGGGCGAAGTGAAATCGCGTCATCCTCTGCGTCCCGGCGCTATGGCGCGCTCTGGCGGCGCGCTCGTTGGCAGGTCCAATGGTGCGCTCACAGGCGTGCCTCCTGCAAGCGGCCGGCACACCAGGCTGCTGCGCGCAGAGTCGTCGCATCGGCGCCGAAGCGCCCCACGACCTGAAGGCCGAGCGGCAGGCCATCCACCGAGAGGACAGGAACGTTGACCGCCGGCACGCCGAGCATGGTCCAGAGCATGGTCTGCTTGCGGTTGCCCGTGAAGGCCAGGCCCTCGGGCGCAGCACCGGGTGCGGACGGGGTGAGCGCCGCATCGTAGGGCCGCATCGCGTGCTCGAAGGCGCGGCGCATGGCGTCCGCCGAGTCGAGCAGAGCGAGATAGGCGTCGGCGTCGATCTCCCGGCCCCCTTCGATATGGGCGCGAATGGTATCGGAAAGGTTTGTCGCGCCGCGTTCGTACCAGGGGGCAAGGGCGTGGGCGACCTCGCGCCGCATGCTGCCGAGATGCACGGCGGCCGCGTCGTCGAAGGAGGAGCCCAAGACAAGGGGTTCCGCGCCGAGGTCCGCCGCCGCGGCTTCGTAGACCGCCGCTGCGCTCGGCTCGACCTCCTCCCAGGCCGGCTGTCGGATGAAGGCGAGCCGGGGCGCTCCGAGCGGCATGGCGAGAGCGGCGGCGAGGCGGGTGGGCGCGCGCCCAGCGCTCGCCACGTCCACTCCGTCGTCGCCGGAAAGCGCGTCGATGCCGAGCGCAACATCCTGTGCCGATCCTGCGAGCACGCCGACGTGGTCGAGCGTGCGCGACAGCCGCGTGATGCCGGTGCGCGGGATCGTCCCGAAGCTGGGCTTCATGCCCCAGACGCCGCAGAAGGCGGCGGGACGCACCACCGAGCCGGCGGTCTGGGTGCCGAGCGCGAGCGGCACGCCGCCGGCCGCCACGGTCGCCGCAGAGCCCGAGGAGGAGCCACCCGGCGTGCGCGAGAACGCGTGCGGGTTGCGGGTGGCGTTGGCGGCGCCACAGGCAAGCTCGGTGGTCACGGTCTTGCCGAGGATGAGCGCGCCCGCTGCGCGCAGGCGGCACACGACCGTGGCATCCGCATCCGGCTGACGTCCGGTATCGAGTGGCGTTCCGTTCTCGGTGGGTTGGTCCGCAGTATCGATGATGTCCTTGACGGCGACGGGAACGCCCGCGAGCGCGCCGCTCGGTCCGGCCTCGTCGAGCGCTCGCGCCTGCTCCTGCGCTTGGGACGCGTCGAGATGGTGCCACGCGTGAACCGCTGCTTCGGTCTCGGCAATGCGCCTCAGAGCCGCAGCGCAGGCTGCCGCCGCGCTCTCGCGACCGGCGCGGACGCTGGCAGCGATCTCCGCCGCACTCGGGCATTTCGGCAGTGCTGGCGCGGCGCTTTCGCTCATTCCGGTCGTCGTCATGGTCTTCCCGTCCGTCCTGCCCGATCCTCGCCTATCCGGTTCTGCCCGGCCAGTGTGGGCCTTCCTTGGCAAGCCATGCGGGCACGGCTATAAGCCGACGCATGCTTGTCACCTTGGTCGATGACTCCATCCCATTCAACGGGATGACCCCGGCATATCAACCGATTGGAGGCGCCGAGAAGGCGTTCGCCAGCCTGCCGGCGGCGCTCGCGCGCCAGGGCCACGTAGTGCGCGCGGTCAACCGGAGCCCGAACAGCCTGAGTTTCGAGAACGTCAGCTGGATCCACTGGGATGGCCGCAAGCCGCCGATCACCGAGGTGCTGATCGCGTTTCGCAAGCCGGCGCTGCTCGAATTCACGCGGTCAACCAGGGCGCGCATCCTCTGGGTCACCGGGCCGCCGGACTATCTCCACCGGCCGCCGGTGCACGACGTGCTGAACCGCACCGACGCCAAGCTCGTGTTCCTCGGCAATACTCATTCCGAGGCCTATCGGACCCAAGGGGAGAACCTGGTCTACTACCGATCCATCGCGCCGGGGGTGCGCGAGGAATACCGAAGCAACGAGGAGATGTCGCCGGAGGATCCGCCGACTGCGGTGGTCACGACCCACCCCAAGCACGATCTCGCCTGGCTGCTCGACCTGTGGATCGAGCGGATCCGCCCGCAGGCGCCGAACGCCCATCTGCAGGTCTATTCGGCCGCCTTCAAGCGCGCAGAGACCGCCGGTGACACCCTCGCCGACGATCTCACGCCGATCTACGAGAAGGCGCGCGCAGGCGCCGACCACGGGGTGACGATCATGGCACCCACTGGCGACCGGGACATGGCGAAGGCCTACGCCAGGGCCCGGGTGCACCTCTATCCCGGATCCGAACGCGAGATGTATTGCTCGACGCTGGCCGAATCGCAGGCCGTGGGCCTGCCGGCGGTGGCCAGGCCGGTCGGCTCGGTCAAGGAACGCTTCACCGATCGTCAATCCGGTTTTCTCGCGCCCGACGACGACGCCTTCGTAGAAAACGCCCTTGCCATGTTGACGGACGACGACGCCTTCCAGGCGGCGAGCAAGACCGCCCGCCGAAGCGGCCGCAGCCGAAGCTGGGATACTGCGGCCACCGAGTTCGAAACGCTTTTCCGATGAAGATTCCCTTCATCGCCGCGACGGGAAAGGGCGACGCGGACCTCTAGAAACGTTGATGGCCCGTCCGGACGACGCCGTCGCATTCGTGGTGCCGGTCTACAACAAGGCGCGTTGGCTGCCGCGCGTCCTGGATCGGATTGCCGCGCAGCGCGGCAGCTTTTCGCGCGAGTACATCTTCGTCGATGACGGCAGCACCGACGGGTCTCTGTCGGTCCTGAAGCGTCACACAGCGTGCTGGCGCAACGTCACGATCATCGAGCAGGCGAACCACGGGCCGGCGCATGCCACGAATCGGGGCATCGAACGAGCGACGGCGCCCTTCATCAAGCTCTGCGATGCCGACGACCTGCTGTCCGATGACGCGACGGCGGTCCTGCTGGATGCTTTGCGTCGGGAGGAGAGGCCGGTTCTCGCTTATGGCGGAGGCGAGGATTTCGACGACGCAGCGGATATCGTCCTGAACGCCCCGCTCGCGGACGCTCCGCTGGCAGTCACCCGGAAGCCGTTGAAGTCTGCGTTCAAGAGCAATCCCTTCCGACCGGCTCAGGTCCTGGTGCGCACCGCTGCGGCCCGAGACTGCGGCGGTTGCGACGAGCGCCTTCCCTTCGCTCAGGACTACACCCTGGCGCTCAGGCTGGCGGGGCATGGGCCCTTCCTCCGTGTGGGCGCCACGGTCGCGTTCTTTCCGCGCGATGTGCCCGGCCGACTGAGCGCGGACACCCCACGTGAGTTGCGCGATTCAACGACCGCCCTCGCGCGTTTTGTCTCGGATAGACCGCAGCTTCCGTGGCGTTACAAGCAGTTCGCCTGCCGACGGGCCGCAAGCCGGTGCCGCCGCATCGCCGCTCGCAGCGGGGCGGGGACGGAAGAGGTGCGGCGCAGGACCGCGCTCTACCTGCGCAGTCGCCTGCCGATCCTTCGTAACCACGCCGCGTTCATCGAGCGCTGTGCCGAGGTCATCGCGGCGGGTGCGCGCGAGGCGGAGCCATCGGCGCGCCGCCGCCTCTCGGCCCTCGTGGTCGCGCGCAACGAGCAGGCACAACTCGCGGACTGTCTGGACACTCTGCACTTTGCCGACGAAATCGTCGTCGTGCTCGACCGCTGCACCGACGGCTCGCGGGCGATCGCGGAACGCTACAGCCGGACCATCGTCGAGGGCGCCTGGCCGCTCGAAGGGCCGCGCCGCCATGCCGGGATCGATGCCTGCACGGGGGACTGGATTCTGGAGGTGGATGCTGACGAGCGCGTTCCCGAGGTTCTGGCGCGGGAGATTCGCGAGACCATCCGCGATGCGGCGCCCGGCTACTTCATGGTTCCGTTCGAGAACTTTGTCGGTGAGCGGCTGGTGCGCCACGGCTGGGGCGGCGTGTGGGGGGTTACCGAGACGGCGCGTCTATTCACCCCCGGTGCCAAGCAATGGGGCGATCAGCGCATCCACCCGCGCGTCGCCCTGCAAGGGCCGGAGCGGCGCTTGCAGGCGGCCATGCATCACCGCGTCGACAGGGACTTGGCCGACATGGTGGAGCGGCTGCAGCGCTACACCGATGCCCATGCGGCAGACCTGCGCGAGACGGGTGCGCCCTTGCCGCCGTTGATCTGGACCCTTCGACGCTCGCTCTCACGTTTCCTGAAGTGCTACGTGAGCCGGCGCGGGTACCGAGAGGGACGATGGGGCTTCGCCATCGCGCTCATGGCCGCGCTCTATCCACTCCTCTCGCACCTCAAGGCCGAGCTGGACGGGAGGGCCGCCGGGGAGCAGGCTCCTCCAGCCGGACAAGGCCCTACATGACGCCGTATTTCTCCCAGGCCTCGGTGGTCGACAGGCCAGCCTCGATCTCCTGGGCGATGATATTCTCTATGCGCCGCTTCTCCAGCGCTTTCTCCACGCATTCGGCTGCGACGTCGCTCGGGACCACGAGCACGCCGTCGTCGTCGCCCACGATCAGGTCTCCGGGTCGGACGGCGACTTCGGCGATGCGAACCGGCTCCCGATAGGCGACCACACGGCCCCGGCCGCGCTGGTCCTGCGCGTAGGAGCCGCGCGCAAAGACCGGCAGCGTCATCCCGCGAATCTCCCGCGTGTCGCGCATGTAACCATCGAGCACGGCCCCAGCCGCCCCCTGTGCTAGGGCGCGCGTCGTCATCAGTTCGCCCCAGAGCGCGAAGGGAGGCGCCCCGGCCGCGGCGACGTACACTTCGTCCGTCCCCAGGGAGTCGAGAGCCTCGAACATCAGGCCGAAGCTGTGATCGTCCGGCGTGGCTGCGATTTCAAGGAGCGGCATGGCGCGGCCGACCAACGTGGTGCCGGGCATGGCCGAGCAGATCTCGGGCGGCAGGAACTGGTGGCGGCGGCCGAGGGTGTCGAGCACGTCCCCCAACTGCGCGGTGGAAAGCTCTGCACGGACCTTCGCGAGGAGCGTGTCGGGAACTTGGGTCATGGCGTTTCTTCCTCCGGCTGGGTGGGGCGCGAGGGGTCCATCAGGGTCGCGATGACGGGATGGTAGCGCGCGCCGAGCCCGCGCTCGATGGCTTCGGTGAACAGCGCTTTGACCAAAGCTGCGCCCTCGGCGTCGACTTCCGATTCCTGCGCGAGATCAAGCGCGTAGTCGAGATCTTTCAGTGCGTATGTGACGGGGAAGGCGTCCTCGGGATAGCGATCCGCGAGGATCGACTTCATGCCGTGGTTGCGCAGCGCGAAGCTGTCGCCCGAGCTTCGGGCCACGGCCTCGAGGAATGTCGTCGGATCGATCCCCTGACGGCGCGCGATCGCGAGCCCCTCCGCCAGCGCCCGGACGTTCTGGAAGAGGATCATGTTGTTCAGGATCTTGACCGCCTGCCCGCTGCCGACCGGGCCGCAATGAGTCACGTCCTGCGCGATGTGGGCGAGCAACGGTCGCAGGCGCTCCACCAGCGCCGCGTCGCCGCCGACCATGATGCTGAGCGTGCCGCCGATGGCGGCCTGGCGCGTGCGCGCGATCGGCGCGTCGGCGAAGGCGATGCCGCGCGCGGCGAAGGCGCTCTCGAGCTCGCGGGCGAGGGCAGGCGGCGCGGTGCTGGTGTCGACCACGGTGCGCCCCGCGGGCAGGCACTCGATCAGGCCGCCGTCGCCGAGGCAGACCGCCCGCACATCTCGGCCCGAGGGGAGCGACAGGAAGATCAGATCGGCGGTCTCGGCGAGCGCCGCGATGGAGGACGCGGTTGCCGCGCCATCGGCCGCAAGCCGCTCCAGTGGTGTGGGGTCGAGGTCGTAGGCAGTGACCGGGCCAGAGTGCTCGCGCACGAGGTTGCGGCACATGGGCTCGCCCATGACGCCGACGCCGATGAAGCCGATGTGCGTGCCGCTCACCGATCGCCGCCTTCCGTTGCGAATTGGGCGGCGCCGGTGCCCGCGAGACGTCCGAATACCGCGCCCGAGACCAGGCCCGTGCCTCCCGGATAGTTGCCGTAGAAGAGCCCGCCCACCAGCTCGCCCGCCGCGAAGAGACCGGGGATCGGCGCGCCGGAGACCGCCTGCACGCGAGCGCTTGGATCGATCGCCAGGCCGCCGAAGGTGAAGGTGATGCCGCAGGTGACGGCATAGGCCTCGAAGGGCGGAGTCTCGATCCGGTTGGCCCAGTTGGACTTGGGCGGGGCGATGCCGCAGGTGCCGCGGCCGTCCTTCACGGTGGGGTCGAACGGCACTTCCGTCATCACGGCGTCATTGTATGCCCGCACGGTTTCGAGGAAGCGCGCGCCGTCGATACCGTCCATCTGCGCTGCAAGCCCTTCCAGCGTGTCGGCTTTCGCCTTGGTGACTTGGCGGATGCGGTATTCGTCCCGCAGCAGGTGGGTTACGCTCGCATCGAAGACCTGCCACGCCACCTGACCGGGCTGCTCCAACACCCGACGGCCGTAGGCGGCGTAGGTGTAATTCCGAAAATCCGTGCCCTCGTCGACGAAGCGCTCGCCCGCCGCGTTGACGATGATCGAGAAGGGATAGCTGTGCTTCTGGAAGCCGTCTCCCACGGCGAGGTCGCCGAACGCCGGCGCATTGCGGTCCCAGGCGACCGCGTGGCAGCCTGACCAATTGCCCGCCGGCATCGCGCCGACATCGAGCGCCATGCGAATGCCGTCGCCCTGGTTGAAGCGAGTGCCGCGCACCTTGGCGAGGTCCCAGCCGGGCCCCAGATAGCGCGCGCGCCACGCGGCATTGGCCTCGAAGCCGCCGCAAGCGAGCACCACAGCCCGTGCGCAGACCTCGACCGTTTGTCCGCCGATGCGCGCGATCACGCCGCGCACGCCGGCATCTTCGGTGAGTAGCGAGCGGGCTTCGGCGTCGTAGTGAACGGCAACGCCCGCATTGTGTGCGCCCTTGTAGAGAGCATCGACGAGACCCGGCCCACCGCCCCAGGCTTCCACCGCGAGTCCGCCCCAGAAGCGGAAGCGCCCGTCCTCCCGCCTGAAGGCCTGGCGGCCGTAGCTCGGCTGATAGCGCACGCCTTTCTCGCGCAGCCAGAGGAGCGTGGCATGGCTGCGAGTCACGAGCTGTTCCACGAGGTCGGGGTCGGCGCGATATTGGGTCAGCCGCGCCATGTCGTCGTAGTAGTTGGCCTCGGTGTAGGCGCCGAAATCGGTCTCCGCCAGCTCGCGCTCGGAGAGGTCCGGCATGAGGGCACGCAGTGCGTCGGTGCCGTCGAAGACCACCCGCATGGCGCCGGCGGTATAGGTGCTGTTGCCGCCCCTCTCGGCCTCTGGCGCTGCCTCCAGCAGGCGCACGGTTGCGCCGGCATCGGCCGCGGCGAGCGCCGCTGTAAGCGCGGCGTTGCCACCGCCCACGACCACGACATCGGCCGAGAGTGCCTCGGTCATACGGCCCCTGCGTTCCCGCTTGGCGCGCCGCGCCTGACGTCCGGCGCGGCGTGAGCCTTCTTCGAGCCCCCAGTGTACTATCCCGGCGACCGAATTCAGGAGGGGACGAATGAGCGCAGCCGCAGTCGAGGGAAATCAAGCCGCGTCCGAGCTTCGTCTGGTGTAAGAACCTATCTTGCGAACTTAGGCTTACATAGGCCAATGCTTAGGGTTGCATTCCTCCTGAAACAGGTGAGACATTACAATATCTTAGTCGTTGATGCAAGGCACATGTGCGGTTCATGACCATGATCGGTTGCGATCAAACGCAGGATCGGTAGTTGCACATGGGGAAGTAGCTTGTGTTGACATACAATGTAAAATGACGGTGCCTGGGTGGATGGCCATGATGCGGTGAACCTGTGTCGTATGGTTGAGTCAAACTGCGTTATGGATAGCGCAATTTGCTATGCACATGTGTATTGCGTGCTGGTTTGCATATGCATTATGCTCGGTGTCGTAGGTGCTGCATAGCATTGGTGCAGACTATGCAAGAGACACCGGACCCGAGACGGCACCCGCGCACGGTGATGGCAACGGACACCGAATGGCAGCGCATCCACGAGCGCGCCGAGGCCGCCGGCATGTCCATGTCGCGCTTCATCTGCCAACGGGCGGCGGGCCCCGAGCGGCCGCCGCCGCCGGGTCTCGCCCCGGAGGCCGTGCTCGCCAGGCTGGAGCGCATCGAGACCGCAGTGCTGGTGCTCGCCGAGATCGAGCGCCAGCGCCTCGCCGAACGCGGCGAAGACGAGGGCTGGGAGGCCGCGGCCCGCAGGGTCGCGCTGAGACTGCGCGCAGAGCGGCCGGTCGCCGGCGACGCCCCGTCATGATCCGCGCCCGCCGCCGCAGCATCTATTGCAGCCCGGCCGAGTGGGCCGAGATCACCGAGCGGGCCCGCTCGGCGGGCATGAGGAACTCCCCCTTCATGATCGCCTGCGCGCTCGCCGAAGACGAGGAAGAGAGGCCCGATACCCTGCTGGCGCTGACCGAGGAGGAGCAGAGAACGCTGTACGACAGGGTGGCGCTCCTCGACCGCTGCGTCCGGGCGATGTACGAGCGCCTGCCGGGAAGCGACCTCTCCATGTTCGACGCGCTCGCCTTTCTGGAGCGTGCCTCGGGGCTGCGGCGGAGGACGCGGGAATGAGGCGGCGCCGGAACCCGGCGACCATGGTCCATTCCCTCTCCTGCACGGACGTGGAATGGGAGCGGGTGCGGGAACGGGCGGACGCGGCGGACCTGTCGATATCGCGCTACCTGGTCGAGCGCGCGCTGACGGTGGAGTTGCCGCGCGACGGGGAAGGCAAGGTCGGCGCGCCGCCGCGGCTGGTGCTGAGCGAGGACGAGCAGAAGCAGATACACGACCGGATCGAACGCATCTGTACGACGATGTCGACGGGCTCGGCCGAAGAGGACAGGTCCGTATTGGCGCAGATGGGCGGTTCGGTTTCCCGGCTGGCGGGGGCGGCGATGCTGGACTTGGTCCGCGAGGGGCGTACGCGCCAGATGATCGCGCTGCTGGCCAAGCATCACAGCGAGGAGGACGCGGTCCGCATCGTCGAGCGGTTCGTGGCCTGGGCGCGCAGCGAAGGGCTGCTCGACTGACCGCGGGAGCCATCGGGGATAGCGGGGCAGTCGTTCGCCGGGTCCGCCCGTCGCGGCCGAACGGCGGGCCAATTTCCGGCCGCGCCCGCCGCGGAAGGGGCGTCACATGGACCGCCCCCGGCTCCTGCTGCGGCGCTGCTCCAGGCGTTGCTGCTCGGCGCGCTCGCGCTTGATGCGTTCCCATTCCTCGTCCTCGTCCCGCATCGTCCGGCCGAGCGACGCCGATGGGACCTCGAGTGCCAGCCGGAGACCCGGATTTTCCTCGAAGAACGGCGCAAGCCTTGTCTCATCGGCGAGCATCTCTCTCGCGTTGTCGACCGCCCGCTCGGCCCTCGACCGCCAGGCGCCATAGTCCTCCTGCTGCACGAACGGGAGGTCGTCCGTCGCGGCGAGCGCGTGTTTCTGCCGGCACTCCTCGAGTTGCGTCTTCGTCTTCTCCAGCCGTCGAGCCTGCTCGCTCATCTCATTGCGCATCGCGAGTTCGTCCTTCACGAACGCCGAGGCTGCGGCGTGCCGGACGCCGGAGGACACGACGCTGTCGGACAGCAGGTCGCAGGCTCTCCTGTGCTCCGGCAGGAAGAAGCGGTGCCGGCCGGTCTCCCGGACACGGTCGTCCACGGTCTCGCACGCCGCCACGGCCCCCGCCGGCAGGTGGTCCAGGACGGCGGCGCGCTCGATGCGCTCGACCGCGCGCTCGATCTTCTCCCGGCCACCGAGCGCCGCGAGATGCGCCGCGTGGCGCTCGTTCCCGAGGAGGTGGTGCCCGGCCTCCAGGGCGCGCTCCGCCTCGCGGTGCCAGCGCGCATACCACCGGCCCAGCTCGATCACCGGCTGCCAGGGGTCGAGCTTTCGCTCCGCCCGCTCCAGCAGCGCGTCGCGCCTGGCCAGGCAGGCGTCGAGCCGCCCGGCGAGCTTGCGCGCCTCGCGGTCCGTGCGGACCAGCGGTTCGTGCTCCTCCAGCACCCGGGCAAGCGGCGCGGGCATCCTCTCCCCGGCCTCCCCCTCATGGTCGCGGATGCGGTCGAGCAACGCGCCGTAGCCCGGCACGTGGAAGGGGTGGAGTTCCTCCCTTGCGGCGGCATCCGCATGCTCCGCCCAGTCCCGCAGCAACCTCTCAGACGCATCGTGGATCCGAAGCTCACGGACGAGCGCGGCGGCGTTGCTCTGGAACGTCTCGCCCATGGGGGTCCCGCTCAGCCCGTGGGCGCGGCCCCCCATTATCCCGTCGTTCAGGATCGCCGCCGCCGCGCGGGTCGTAAGGCGCGCGTCCCGCAGCCACTCCTCCGAGCCCGGCTCCGGCCTCCAGGCGAGGCGGGCCAGTTCGTCCCGGCACTCTCGGATCCGGCTCCATTCCTCCGCCCTCTTGCGGTAATTCTCGAGCCCCATCCGGATAGTCGCCGGCATCTCCAGCGGCTGCGCAACCCGCTTCTCCAGCGCGGCGGTGCGACCGGCGAGCGCCTCGCTTTCGGGCGTGTGGAAGGGATGGATGCCGACGCGCCCCGATTGAGCGAAGTACTCATCCCAGCCGCGGCAAAGCTCCGCCGCCTCGCGGTCGACCGCGAGGCCGCGCGCGAGCGCCTCCGCCGATGCCGCCAGCGCCTTGCGGGTACCGCTGTCCAGCGCCGCATCTTCCCCCACCGTCCCCGCCTCGGCCATCGCCGCCTCGGCCCGGTCCCGCCAGGTCCGCCAGTCATCCCGGTTCGCGACCGGTTCCACGGCCGCCGCCGCGTGGAGGAGCTGCGTTCTCTCCCGCGTCAGCGCTTCGAGGGCCGATTGCGCACCCCGCGCCTTCCTCGCGGCAAGCTTCCGCCCTTCTTCCTTCCGTCGCCGCTCTTCTTCCCGCCGCTGCTCATCTGCCCGCAGCCGCTCTTCTTTTGCCCGCTGCCACTCCACTTTTGCCCGTAGCCGCTCATCTTCTTCCCGTAGCCGCTGTTCCTCCGCCCGCTGCCGTTGTTCTTCTGCCCGCTGCCGCTCTGCAATCTCGACTGCAGCCCGGGACAGGTCCGGCGGCATCTCTCCGGGCGCGGCCTCGCGCGCGAGCGCCGCGATGCGCGTCGCAAAGTCTTCAAGGGACCCCTCTCCCTTGCCCTGTTCCCATGCCCGCCACTCAGACCGCAGCGACGCAGCCGTCCGGTCGAACACCAGCGCACGGCCGAGCTCGTCGAGCGGCTCTCCGAGCTGCGCACGTGCGCCCTTGATGCGGTCGAGATGAACCCCGTAGCGCTCGTCGTCCGCCAGCAGCGCCGCGCCCTCCGTCAGCGCCCGCTCCGCCCGCCGCGACCAGGCGGCGTGACCGCGAAGGGACGTTACCGCCGTCCCGGACGCTTCTGCTTCCGCCAGCATCCGCTCGCGCTGCCCCGCCGTCTCCAGCATGGCGGACGTCCAGCCCGACACGAAGGCACGGTCCTCGGCGAACGGCCTGTGCTCTTCCAGAACACCGGAAAGCGCGCGGGGCAGCGCGTCCTTCTCCGCCAGCGCACCCATGCGCGCGATCAGCGCATCGCAGCCCTCGAGATGGAAGGGCGGGACGCGGGCCTCCTCCGCGCGCCGGACATGCGCCCGCCATTCCGCCAGCACGGGCCAAAGCGCGGGCTTCTCCGCCACCGCCATGTCGGGCGCGAGCCATACCGCCTGGCCCGACGCCTCCAGCGCCGACGAGACCGTCTCACCCTCACGCTCCAGCCGCGACACCAGCTGCTCGGTGTCGTCCGTCAGCAGCACGAACCCGTCCCTCGCGCGGCTCATCTCCACATACAGCATCGCCCGGTCCGACATCATGCTCGCCGAATCCAGAACCGCGATCACGTTGTCCCGCGTCAACCCCTGCGCCCGGTAAACGGTCGAGCTCCAGGCGTGATCGATATGGCGCAGATCGTCGTCGTCGACCGCGAAGCGAAGCCCGCGGCCGGAATGCGTGCGCACATGGATACGATCCCCGGCGATCCGCTCCACCGTCGCCCGCTCGCCGTTGATCAGACCCCGCCGGCGGATGTTCCGGGTCCAGACGATCTCGTCCCCGGCGCGCAGCGGCAGCGGCCGCGATTCGCAGAGCGAGAGATTGTGCGCCGCGTTGCCCGAGGGCGCGAACGTGCGGCTCTCGCCCCGGCGCTCCAGCCGCACCCCGTCCTCCCCGGTCCCGGCGACGGTCCAGGCCTCGCCCTCGCGCAGGCCGTACACGTCCCGGTTGGCCACCGCGACATCGCCCGCGCGCCAGGTCTCCCGATCGGCGGCATGGACCCGGGTGAGCCTCCGGTCCACCAGCCGGCCGATCTCCACGGACCGGCGCCCCAGCACGCCCTCGTCAGCAAGACCCCGGCGCACCGCCGCGTTGATCTCTTCCCGCATCTCATGCGTGGGCGCCAGGATGACCGTTCCCTTCCGCGCATCCGCCGGCAGCGACAGCCACAGCCGCGCCGCCGTCCCGGCCAGCGCGTCCGCCGGCAGCTCCCGCACGTCGGCCGCGATGCTCTCCATCGCCAGCGCCGGATCGCCCGCAACCATGTGCTCCACCGCAGCCTTCAGGTCCACCGAGCGCTGCCGGATCACGTCGTCCATCCGCGCCGTCGCCATGCCCGCGCGCTGCAGCAGCCGGAACGGCTGGCCCGCAGCCACCGCACGCAGCTGCAGGCTGTCCCCCACCAGAACCAGGCGCGCCACCCCGAGCGGCGCCAGGAGCCGCTGAAGGTCCCGCATCTGCACCGTCCCCACCATCGAGGACTCGTCGACCACCACCACCGCGTCCCGGAAGCTCTCGCCGGCCCGCACAATCTCCTCCTCCGAGGCCGCGCCCTCGGCGATCGAGCCGTAGCGCGTCAGCAGCCATTGCAGGGTGGTCGCCCCGATACCGCCCTCGAACCCCAGCACTCGCGCCGCCGCCGCCGACGGCGCGAGGCCGAACACCCGGCGATCGCCCGCCAGCTTCGCCACCTCGTTCAGCATCCGGGTCTTGCCGGTGCCCGCGAACCCCTGCACCCCGACCACGGGGTCCCGCGAGCACAGGATCAGGCGCACCGCCTCCTTCTGCCCCTCCGTCAGCTCCGTCGCGGCCAAGCGTCCGTCGACCGCCTCTTCGGAAGCGAGGGGCCGTGCCGAGCCCTTGCCCTCCCGCATGCGCCGGACCACCTCCTTCTCGGCCCTGAGCGTGCGCCGCGTCGTCAGCGCGCCGTCGCCGGCGGCAACCAGGTGGCCGTCCTCGCGCAGCCGCCCGATCTCGGTCCGCAACTCCGCATGCGTGTGCCGCCCCGGCTCGCGGCCCAGAGCCGCCGCCAGCAGGTCGGACTCGCTGAACATCGCGTGACGCTCTTCCAGGTGGTCGACCGCCTGCCACACCGCCTCCAGCGCCGTGAACCGCGCAGGCGGGCGCGTGAAGCCCCGCTCCGTCCGGTCGAGCCGCACCGCGTCCGCATCCCGCGCAAGCCCCAGTGCCTCGGCGCGGGCCTTCCACATCGCCGACAGCTCGCTGCGCTCCGGCTCGTCCTTGCGCTTCCGCGTATGCAGCGTCGCCGCCTGCGCGCTCTTCGCGCCGTACTCCCAGCCCCGCTCCGCCATGTAGTCGAGGATGTCCCGGCGGCGCGTCGAGAACGCCTCCAGCATCGCCGACGAGTATCCCGCAAGCTCGAAGCTCGGAAGACCGCCCACCTGGGTCGGGACCAGCACGTAGCCCATCTCCCCCAGACGCCGTGCCAGATCGTTCCGGTACCACGCCCCGATCAGGCGCCGGTTGCGCTGGAGCTGCGTCGGCTCCACGCTCCGCCACTCGCCCGCCGCGTTCCGCGTCATGTTGGCGATCACCGCGTGCGTATGGAGCTGCGGGTCGTTGTTGCGGCTCGCAACGTGCCGGAAGGTCGCCGCCACGAGACCGTCCGCCTTCACCCTGGGACGCCGCCCGGTCTCAGGCTCGTAGCCACGGGTCTGAAGGAACTCCGCCTCCATCCAGTCCAGCGCCGCCCGCACCGACGCGTCGTGCGCCCGCATCACCGCCTTGTTGTCGTGAAGCAGCGCCTCCAGAGACACCGACTTCGGCGCCGAGAAGGTCGCGTCCCAGCCCGGGCGGTGCTGGTGCTCGCCGCCCACAACCCGGCCGAGGTGGATATTCGTGCCCGGCACATGGCCTTGGAGCACCTGAACGAACCGGCGCCGGCTCACCCGTTGCGGCAGGCCCAGCGCCTCCGCTCCTCCGCCGTGCCAGCGGTTGGCCGTGCGGTGCGCCTTGTCGTTCCGCACCAGGTACTCGTGCAGCATGTAATCCGCCGCTTCCGACGCAGACGCCAGCGCGCGCGGGCCGGAGAGCATCCTAGCGTCTGGAGCGCGGGCAGGCCGCCGGGGTGCGGCAGGAGCGGTCGCGCGCGATCGGGGCCGAGGAGCGCCGTTCGATCGTGAATGCGCCAGTCCCGCGGTCGAACAGGACCGCAAGGGCATGGCGCATGCAAACGGGACGGAATCCCTCCGGTCCACACGCGAGACGGGATGTCGGGGGGCAATGCATCGTCTGAGCAGGAACGACCACGGCCGGGGTGTCGCGGAATCCGCCGATCCGCACAACGTCCGCGAACGCCATACAGTAGCACGGATGCGGACACTTCCTCGCCACATGGTCGCAGCGACGCAAACGTGGGAGATTACATGCGATCGTCACCGACTCGGCAGAAACCGGATGGGCTGCGAATGCGGAGGCGATGGAAGGAGCGAGAATCGAACCGAGCCCTGGCGGAAGACAAGCTCCCCTCTGACCTGCATGCTTTGCTCGCGGTCAGGCTGGCAGACGAGAGGGCCGCTGTGGTGGTGGCCGACCTCCTCGCGCGCATAACGAGTCGCGGCTTTCAGCCCGGTGACGACCCGGCGTGACGGCCCGCAAGACGCTCCCTGTCCGCGTTGCCGTTGAATAATCATTCCGCTATCGACCTCACGCATTCTCCCGCCCCTTGTCCCGACGTCGCCGCCAGGGTGTGTTCCAGGCTGTCCATGCTCTCTTGTGCAGCGGGCGCCACCTCGAGCCCTTCCAATTCCTTGGTAAACTGGAGAAAACACAGGTTCAGCATGTGGCCCAACCGCAAGCTCGCAGAAATGGCGCCGCTGCTGACCTGCCTGCCCTGCTTCCGATAAGTGCAGTCGACGGTCGCGCTCAATGGATAGAACACTGAGTGTTGATGACGGTCTAGACCGGCGCTTATTCGCTTTTTTGGGGGCGCGTGCTTTCGGTGGCGATGTAGTTGACGGGTTTTTGTCCCCGATGAATTGACCGCTTCTGTTGCTGCTGGGCCTGTGGGGAAGTGGTCAGGC
>JAJEEP010000148.1 GCA_022820945.1 Alphaproteobacteria bacterium
CTATGGGGTGGAAATCCTCGAACCGCCCTATCCGCACATCGCAGATCCGCAGAAATCTGCGATGCTTCTGGGGTAAGAAAAGTCTCGGGTCAGCTGGAGCCCTTGATCACCAAGGGATTCACGACAGCGCACACGCCTCAATCGTTCTGTGAGCCCCCTCATTCTCCGAGTAAGGGATTGGTTTGTTTGGGTATCCTTTGGCTGCGGGGGTTCCAGGTTGTCGGGTTGGAAGGCTGAGGTCTGCTCTTCCGCCCGCTGGGATCGGGCGGGACGGTGCCGATGGGCGCGCGGCGACCGTGGTCGGGCCACAGGCGGTGGTTCTCACGCCTGAGCCGTCGCAGCTCCTCGCGCTCGGCACTGGTCAGGCCATCATGCGAACGGCCCTCGTCACGGTCGGCCTGGCTGACCCAGTTGCGGATCGACTGAGCGGACGGCTCGAACTCCCGAGCCAACTCCTCCGGCGAGCGGTCCGAGCGAACCAGTTCGATCATCCGTTCACGGAACTCAGATGCATAGCGCGGACGAGTCATCGACATCGTGGACTCCATTCTCCCAACTGATCAGGTGTCCACGAAATCGGGGCAACCCCACTCGAACCCATAACCCAACAGCGCAAATCGTCAATCCAGCCAGACAACAGAAACTACTCGGAGAATGAGGGCGCCCTGCGCCTTGCGGCCGGCGGCCCCTGCCGTCTACCCTTGCCCGAAGGACGCGCAACCACGGACGGGCACCTGAAAGAGTGGGAGCCCAGCCCCATGACTGATTTCACCGAAAAGACCGTCGCCGACTGGGAAGCATTGGCAGCCCGCGAGCTTAGGGGCAGAGACCCGGCAGAGCTCGCGTGGGAGACGCCCGAGGGCGTCACGGTCAAGCCCCTCTACACCGCGGCCGATCTGGAGGCGCTGGAGGACCAGCCGGGGCTACCGGGCTTCGCGCCCTACACGCGGGGCGTGCGCGCCACCATGTTCGCCAACCGGCCGTGGACCATCCGCCAGTATGCGGGCTTCGCCACCGCCGAAGAGTCCAACGCCTTCTACAAGCGCAACCTCGCGGCCGGGCAGAAGGGGCTCTCCGTCGCCTTCGACCTCGCGACCCACCGGGGCTACGACAGCGACCACCCCAGGGTGCGCGGCGACGTAGGCAAGGCGGGCGTCGCCATCGACACCGTGGAGGACATGAAGCACCTCTTCGACGGCATTCCGCTTGGCGAGGTCAGTGTCTCCATGACCATGAACGGGGCGGTGCTGCCGGTGTTGGCCGCCTACATCGTGGCGGCGGAGGAGCAGGGGGTCGCGGCGGAGAGGCTCGCCGGGACCATCCAGAACGACATCCTCAAGGAGTTCATGGTCCGCAACACCTACATCTACCCGCCCGAGCCGAGCATGCGGATCGTGGCCGACATCATCGCGTACACAGCGAGCCAAATGCCGCGCTTCAACTCGATCTCGATCTCCGGCTACCACATGCAGGAGGCCGGGGCCACGCTGGTCCAGGAGCTGGGCTTCACGCTGGCGGACGGTCTCGACTACGTACGGGCAGCGCTCTCGCGGGGCCTCGCCATCGACGACTTCGCGCCCCGGCTCTCGTTCTTCTTCTGTATCGGCATGAACTTCTTCATGGAGGTGGCGAAGCTGCGGGCCGCGCGGCTGCTCTGGGCGCGCTACATGCAAGGCTTCGGGGCCGAAAACCCGCGCTCGCTCATGCTCCGGACCCATTGCCAGACCTCGGGCGTCTCGCTCGCCGAACAGGACCCCTACAACAACGTGGTCCGCACGGCCTACGAGGCGCTGGCAGCGGTGCTGGGCGGCACTCAGTCCCTACACACGAATGCGCTGGACGAGGCGGTGGCGCTGCCGACCGATTTTTCCGCCCGGATCGCGCGCAACACCCAGCTCATCCTGCAGCACGAGACCGGTGTCCCACGGGTGGTGGACCCGTTGGGCGGCTCCTACTACGTGGAGGCGCTCACCGCCTCGCTCGCGCGCGAGGCGCAGGCGCTGATCGACGAAGTCGAGGAGCACGGCGGCATGACCAAGGCCGTCGCTGCCGGCATGCCCAAGCTCCGCATTGAGGAGGCCGCCGCCCGCCGTCAGGCGCGGCTCGACCGGGGCGAGGACGTGGTGGTCGGCGTCAACCGCTACCAGTCGGACTCGGACGACATGCCGGCGCTGCTCGACGTGGACAACTACGCGGTGCGCGAGGCGCAAGTCGCGCGCCTCGCCGCCGTGCGCGCCGGGCGGGACGAGGCGGCCTGCCGGGCGACGCTCGAACGGCTCACCGAAGGCGCGCGTGGCAACGGCAACCTGCTGGCGCTCTCCGTCGAGGCGATTCGGGCGCGGGCCACCGTGGGCGAGGTCTCGGACGCGATGGAGGCGGCGTTCACCCGCCACCGGGCGACCGTGCGCACGGTCTCCGGCGTCTACGGCGCAGCCTATGCGCAGGACGACGCCTTCCGGACTATCCGGCGCGAGACCGCGCTTTTCGCCGAGGCCGAAGGCCGCCGGCCGCGCATCCTGGTGGTGAAGCTCGGGCAGGACGGGCACGACCGCGGCGCCAAGGTGATCGCGACAGCCTTCGCCGATATCGGCTTCGACGTCGATATCGGCCCGCTCTTCCAGACGCCCGAGGAAGCCGCCCGCGATGCGCTGGAGAACGACGTGCATGTGGTCGGCGTTTCCAGCCAGGCCGCCGGCCACAAGACCCTGGTGCCGGAGCTGATCGAGGCGCTGCGCGAGGCCGGCGCGGGCCACGTGGCGGTGGTCTGCGGCGGGGTGATTCCGCCGCAGGATCACGACTTCCTGCACGAGGCCGGAGTTGCGGCGGTCTATGGCCCTGGCACCAACATCCCGGCCGCAGCGCGGGACATCATGGCACTGATCCGCCGCCTGGAGGCGGCCTGACGGCCCCCGCCATTTGATCCGCCCCCGCTTCGTGCTTATGTGAGACGCGCACCTAACGCGCTCTGAGCCTCGCAGGCGGCGGGGCAGGTTACCGGATTCACGGCTCCATGGTCGCTCTCGATCGCGAGGCCCGCGTGCAGGAAGCGGGGGAACGCTCGCACCTGCACACCATCCGCACGCTGCTGCCCTATCTCTGGCCGCGCGGCTCGCTGGAGATGCGGGGCCGCGTGGTGCTGGCCGTTATCCTCCTCGTCGGCGCCAAGGTTGCGAACGTCTATGTGCCGATCCTCTACAAGGATGCGGTCGATATCCTCTCGGGCGATACGGCAGCGGTCATCGTCGTGCCGGTGGCGGTCCTGCTCGCCTACGGCGCGCTCCGGGTGCTCACGGTCGCCTTCGGGGAGCTCAGGGATGCGGTGTTCGCCAAGGTCGGCGAGCGGGCGATCCGCACCGTCGCCCTGCAGGTCTTCAACCATCTCCACGAGCTTTCGCTCCGTTTCCATATCGAGCGGCGCACGGGCGGCCTCAGCCGCGCCATCGAGCGCGGCGTCAAGGGGATCGAATTCCTGCTCACCTTCATGCTGTTCAACATCCTGCCGACCCTGGTGGAGGTCACCATGGTCTGCGGCATCCTCTGGTTCCTATACGGCATCACGTACGCAGCGATAACCTTCGTCACCATCGGCAGCTTCATCGCCTTTACCCTCACGGTCACCGAGTGGCGGCTGAAGTACCGCCGGCGCATGAACGAGAAGGACAGCGAAGCCAACACCAAGGCGATCGACAGCCTGCTCAACTACGAGACGGTCAAGTACTTCGGCAACGAGATGCACGAGGCGCGCCGCTTCGACGTCTCCCGCCGGCAGTACGAGCGGGCGGCGGTGCAGAGCAAGACCAGCCTCTCGCTGCTCAACATCGGCCAGGGGATCATCGTCGCGACCGGGCTCACCGGCATCACCATCATGGCGGGATACGAGGTCGCCGCCGGCACCATGACCATCGGCGACTTCGTGCTGGTCAACACCTACCTGCTCCAGCTCTACATCCCGCTGAATTTCCTGGGCTTCGTCTATCGCGAGATCAAGCAGTCGCTCACCGACATGGAGGCGATGTTCGTCATCCTCAAGGTGGAGCGCGAGATCGAAGACGCCCCGGACGCGCCGCCGCTCCAGGTCACTGCCGGCGCCATCGAGTTCGAGGATGTGCGCTTCCGTTACGAAGAGCGGCGCGGCATCCTGGACGGCATCACATTCAAGGTGGTGCCAGGCACCACGACGGCCATCGTGGGCGCGAGCGGGGCCGGCAAGTCGACCATCTCGCGCATCCTCTTCCGCTTCTACGACATCGAGTCCGGCAGCGTCCGGATCGACGGCCAGGACGTGCGCGAGGTGAGCCAGGAGAGCCTGCGGGCCGCCATCGGCATCGTCCCGCAGGACACGGTGCTCTTCAACGACACGATCTACTACAACATCGCCTACGGCCGGCCCGATGCGAGCCCGGAAGAGGTGGAGGAGGCGGCGCGGCTCGCCCACATCCACGACTTCATCGCCGCGTTGCCCGACGGCTATGAGAGCACGGTCGGCGAGCGCGGCCTCAAGCTCTCGGGCGGCGAGAAGCAGCGAGTGGCGATTGCGCGCACGATCCTCAAGAATCCCCGTATCCTGCTGTTCGACGAGGCCACCTCGGCGCTCGATTCGCAGACCGAGAAGGAGATCCAGGCGAGTCTGCGGGAGGTCAGCCGCGACCGCTCGACGCTCATGATCGCGCACCGCCTTTCCACGGTCATCGACGCCGACCAGATCCTGGTGCTGGACGGCGGGCGCATCGTCGAGCGCGGGCGCCACGCCGAACTCCTGGTGCGCGATGGCCATTACGCCGAGATGTGGTGGCGCCAGCAGGAGACCGCCGAACTCAGGGAGGAGCTCGAGCAGCGGCTCGCCGACGAGGAGGGCCGGACCGCGGTGACGACGGCCATGCCCGAGGAGACCCCGACGCCATGACCGCGCGCCCGCACGCCGATCGGGTGCCGCCTGTCGCTGACATCCTCGCCGGCGACCGGCGGGCGCTGGCTACGGCGATCACCCTCATCGAATCGACGCGGGAGGACGACCGCGAGCCGGCCGAAGACCTGCTCCAGGCGCTGCTGCCGCATGCGGGCAAGGCCGTCCGCCTCGGCATTTCGGGCGCGCCGGGCGTCGGCAAGTCCACCTTCATCGAGGCCTTCGGAATGCGCGCTATCGCGGCCGGTCGCAGGCTCGCGGTGCTCGCGATCGATCCTTCCAGCGAGCGCTCCGGCGGCTCGATCCTGGGCGACAAGACGCGGATGCCGGAGCTCGCGCGGAGCGGCCAAAGCTTCATCCGTGCCTCGCCGGCGAGCGGCACCCTCGGCGGCGTCGCCCGGCGCACGCGCGACGTCATGCTCGCCTGCGAGGCTGCGGGCTTCGACCTCGTGATGGTGGAGACCGTGGGCGTCGGCCAGTCCGAGGCCGCCGTCGCCGACATGACGGACCTCTACATGCTGCTGGTGCAGCCCGGCGCCGGCGACGAGCTGCAGGGCATCAAGCGCGGCGTGATGGAGCGCGCGGACATCGTCGTCGTCACCAAGGCCGACGGCGCCCTCGAAGGGCCCGCCGCACACGCCAAGGCAGACTTCGAGGCAGCGCTCTCGCTCCACGCGGACGAGGGGCCGTGGCCCCCCTGTGTCATCGCCTGCTCGTCGCTGGAGGGAACGGGCCTCGACGAGATCGCGGACGCGGTCGAGCGGCACCGGACGGCGATGGCGAAGGACGGCGCGCTGGAGGCCAAGCGGGCCGCCCAGGCCAGCGCGTGGCTCTGGCGCGAGGTCGAGGACTCGCTGGTGGCCGCCCTCCACGCGGATGAGCGGATCGCGCCTGCGGTGGAAGCGCTCGAGGCCGAGGTGACGGCGCAGACGCTCACCCCCGGCGCCGCCGCGCGCCGCATCGTCCAGCGCCTCCTGGAGCGCGATGCGTAGAGCGGCGCCCGGGAAAAAGGGAGACGAACGATGGCGGTGTTTCAGGAATACGCACAACACGACGGTCTGGGACTGGCGGCGCTGGTGCGGCAGGGCGAAGTCTCGTCGGACGAGCTGGTAGCCGCCGCCTTCGACGCCATCGCGCGGCTCAACCCCGATCTCAACGCGGTGATCCACACGATGGAGGCCCATGCGGAGGCGGTCCTGCGCGACGGCCCGGCCGACGGGCCGTTCCACGGTGTGCCCTTCCTCGCCAAGGATCTGATGGTCTCCTACGCCGGCATTCCGACCGGCGGGGCGTGCCGGCTGACCGACGGCTTCACGCGCGATTACGACAGCGACCTCGTCACCCGCTTCAAGGCATCGGGCATCGTGACGATCGGCAAGACGAACACGCCAGAGCTCGGCATGAACGCGTCCGCGGAACCCGTGCTCACCGGCCCGACTCACAACCCGTGGAAGCGCGGGCTCACGGCGGGCGGCTCCAGCGGCGGCTCTGCTGCGGCCGTGGCGGCCGGCATCGTGCCGATGGCCCATGCCAACGACGGAGGCGGCTCGACACGCATCCCCGCCACCTGCTGCCACCTAATCGGCCTCAAGCAGACCCGCGGCCGCAACCCGGCAGGCCCCGACTACGGCGAAATCTGGGGCGGCCTGGTAAGCGAGCACATCGTCTCCCGCAGCGTCCGCGACACGGCGGCCATGCTCGATTGCACCGCCGGTCCCGCCGTCGGCGACCCCTACTTCGCGCCACCGCCCGAGCGGCCGTTTCTCCAGGAAGTGGGGCGGGACCCGGGGCGGCTGCGCATCGCGGTCACCGACGTCGCCGCGAGCGGCGATCCGGTCCACCAGGATTGCAAGAGAGCCGTCGCCGAGACGGCCAGGGTGCTGGCGTCGCTGGGCCACGATGTGGAGGAGGCGGCGCCCGACTACGATGCGGCCGGGTTTGCCGCTGCGTTCGTGACCATCATGGCGGCGCATTGCGCCACGTTCATGGAAGACATGGCGGCGCAGATGGCGCGCCCGCTCGACAACGACACGTTGGAGCGCGTCAATCTCTGGGTGCTTGAGGAAGGGCGCGGGAGCACGAGCCGCGACTATTGCCGTGCGCTCTACGAGCTCAACCGGATCTGCCGGCAGGTGGGACCGTTCTTCGAGACCTACGACGTCCTGGTGACCCCCGGCACGGCCACCCCGCCGCCGCCGCTGGGTTTTCTGTTCGCCGACAATCCGGGCAACGAGGTGTGGGAGCGCATGCGCGCCTTCACGCCGTTCACGCACATTTACAACGGGACGGGCCAACCGGCGATGAGCGTGCCCCCGCTACCACCGAGACCGACATTCCCGATCTGGGAGTGTCGGTCGCTCCCTTCGCCCCGCCGCTCCCGGCCCACTCGATGATGGTGCCGAGGTCGCCGTGGAGCGCGGCGTGCAACTCGCCGCGCTTCGCGCCGGGAGTCAGCACGATGCGCTCGATCAGCCCCCGGATGGCTTCCGCCGCCTCGTCGCGGTCGCGGGGGTCGGCCAGCGCCTCGGCGAGACGCTCCACCTTGCGGCGGTAGACGCCGGCGATGTTGGGGTGAATGTCCGGGATGTCTGTCGGGACGGTGGCCAGCCGTTCGTTGATCTCGTCCTGGCGGGCCTCCAGCTCGCGGAGCCGGTCGGACATGCCCCGCACATAGCCGCCCTCCTCGATGGCGTCGAGCATCGACGCGATCTTCTTCTCGATCCCGGCCAGCTCCTTCCGGTCCGTCGCGCCCGATGCGCGGCGCTCGCGGTTGAGCCGGTTGGTCTCCTCGGCATACGCCTTCAGGGCCTCTGCGGCGGCCTCGGGCGCCATCAGCTTCTCCCTGAGACCCGCCATGACCCGCTCCTCGATCTCGACGCGCCGGATGCCCCTGCTGTTGGAGCACGAGCCCGACATGACGTGGTTGGAGCACCCGTAGCGGTCCTGGCCGCGCTTGGCGTAGGAGCCGCCGCACACGCCACACTCCAGCAGGCCGGAGAGAAGGTAGCGGGGCCGGTGGGTGCTGTTGAGCCGGTTGGCATTGGCCGCGCGCGTCGCCGCGATGCTGGTCGCGTATTTCTCGGAGATTTCCCCCTGCCGGGCCTTGACTGCCTGCCACAGCTCGTCGTCCACGATGCGAAGCTCGGGAACCTCGGTCACGATCCATTCCTCGGGCGGGTTGATGCGCGCGACCCGCTTGCCGGTGTCCGGGTTCTTCAGGAAGCGCTGGCGGTTCCACACCAGCCGGCCGATATAGAGCTCGTTGTTGAGCAGCCCGGTGCCGCGCTTCGCATGGCCGCGCAGCACGGAGTCGGTCCAGAGCCTGCCCTTGGGGCCGGGGATGCCGTCCTCGTTCAGGCGCCGCGCGATGGCGCGCGGGCTGGCACCTTGCGCGAACTCGCGGAAGATGCGGCGGACGATCTCCGCTTCGGCCTCGTCGATCTCCCGCTCGCCCCGGATCGGCTCGCCGGCGGCGTCGTGCAGCCTCACCACGTCGTAGCCGTAGCAGATGCCGCCGCCCGACTTGCCGGCCTCGACCCGGCCCCGAAGACCGCGATGCGTCTTCGCCGCGAGGTCCTTCAGGAACAGCGCGTTCATCGTGCCCTTGAGGCCGACGTGAAGCTCGGTGATCTCGCCTTCCGCGAGCGTGACGATCATCACGCCGGCAAACCGCAGATGCTTGTAGAGGGTCGCAACATCGGCCTGGTCGCGGCTCACCCGGTCGAGCGCCTCGGCGACGACGATCTCGAACGCGCCCCGCCGCGCGTCCTCAAGCAGCCCCTGAATGCCGGGGCGCAGGATCACGCTGTCGCCCGATATCGCCGCGTCGCGGTAGGCGCCGGCGATCTTCCAGCCCTCGCGCCCGGCATGCTCGCGGCAGACCCGGAACTGGTCCTCGATGGAAGCCGCCCGCTGCTGGTCGGACGAATAGCGGGCATAGAGCGCACAGCGAAGGGTCATGGTCCGGGGTCTCCTATCCGTCGTGCGCCTCCGTCTCCGGCGCGTTGTCGTTGGCGGCTTGCGACTGCCAGAATTGCTCGCGCGCGATCTGCCGTCCCAACAGGCGGGCAAGGCGCATCACGGCGGCGTCGATCCGGTCTTCCGACCCGCTGCCTGCCCCGGCCTTCGAGCCGGTGTTGTCGTTCGCGGCAACGCGGGGAACTGGCACCCGCTCGCGGCCGTTTCCGTCTCGCTGCATCGCTCCCGCCTT
>JAJEEP010000052.1 GCA_022820945.1 Alphaproteobacteria bacterium
TCGGCGCGCTTCATATGGGTGTCGTAGCGTCCCCGCCCCTGGGTGGTCCCTACGCGGGTCCAGCCCGACGCCTTGTAGACGGCACCGGTGTAGCGGGGCGTCTCGACGAAGGTCTCGATGAGCACGGGGGTGGTGCGGTAGCGCTCGGTCCAGTCTCCGGGCAGGCGGCGGCGCACGATGGCGAGGATGTGCGAGCCGAGGTTGGGGATCTCGATCCAGGGCAGGATCAGGAAGCGCGGGTTGTCGATCACCAGCGGCAGGTTCTTCTCGCGCATCTGGGGCGACCATCCGATGAACTTGTCGCGCGGGGCGAGCTTCCAGGCGGCGGTGGAGAAGCCGAGCATGGCGAGCGGCCAGCCGTCACGGTCGTGGACCGCGTAGCGCGTCTGAGCGCCGACCAGGGGCTTGTAGCCGAGGTAGTGGTAGCGGGCGACGAACTCGTTCCACAGCTTCCCTGCGCGGGTGTTGCGCACGACCGTGCGGAAGTCGAGGGGGCGCACCTCGTCGAGGGTCGTCGGCGCGGGGAACAGCGGCGGCTCGGTGTCCGGTCCGAAGACGATGGGCTTGGGCCGGCCCTGCCTGCCCCTGGGCGGCGGCAGGATGATCACGCCGTCGCGGTGCATGGCGAGCATGGTGACCTTCGCCATCATGTCCTTGAGGCCGCCGTCGGGCTTGAGCCAGCCGATACGCCGACAGAACTCCCGGGACAGGGCGGCTCGGGTCGGCTGCGGATCGGCGTCTATGAGCGCGCGCAGCAGCGCCATCTCGTCGGCGGTGAAGTCGCGCCCGTAGTAGCGGCACTCGACGGCGCCAGTCATTCCGGCGTCATGAACTCGCGCCTGCGCTTCTCGCTCATCGTCCAGGGCAACCAGGGCGACAGGTCGTCGGGCGGCTTCCCGCCGTTCTCCGCGCAGGCGTCCAGCCATGCCTCCAACCAGCGCAGGACGTCGATGCCGTTCATCGAGAGCGTGCCCACGACCGAGTACATGATTGCGGTGAACTTCGCGCCGTCCTCGCTGTTGGATCCGAAGCTCAATCGGCGCCCGATGACCGGCCCGCGGAGCGCCCGCTCCCCGGCATTGTTGTCCATCGGAACCTGCGGGTGGTCGACGAAGACGCACAACCCCTCGCGGTGGTTGAGCAGCGAGCGCAGGGCCTTGGCCTTGCGCGCCTTTTTCGGCAGGCCGGCCAACTCCGCCCCGGCGTCCGCGAACAGGCGCTCGACCGCCTTCTTCAACTCGTCCTGCGCCGCGTCGAATGCCGGCGTCTGGCGTTCGAGCGCACGAGCGGGGTCGTAATGCTTCAGTCTCTCGTCGTTCAGGCGGTAGATCTCCCCGATCCGCTCGATCCATCCCTCGCACCAGCGGGAGAGCCGCGCGTGGCCGGCGGCGCACTCGATGAAGTCGCGCCTCTGGTGCGCCCAACAGAGGCAGAGGATCACCTTGCCGTCGAGTTCGCGTGCCAGCTTCCGGTAGGCGCTGTAGCGGTCGCAGACCACGAACACGGTGCAGGCGGTGTCGCCGAACAGGGTCTTCGCCACCTCGGCGCTGCGCGAGGGGTCGATATGGAAGTAGACCGCGTCCGCGCTGACCGAAGTCCACAACCAGGCGCGGCTCGACCGGCCGCTGTCGCGGAACTCCTGCACCCGCCAGCCGGTCTCGTCGGCATGGCGCACCGTCGTCCGGTTCTGGTGCGCGAGGATCGCCTCGTGGATCGGGTCGAACAGCGGCACGAAGCGCTTCAGGCTGTTCGCCAGGGTGCCCGGCGAGACCGGCAGCCCCTGGTCCGCATACCACGCCGCGACCCGGCTCAGCGGGCGCCGGCACGCACAGTGCTCGAACAGGAAGCGCGCCCAGAAGCTGGTTCCGTAGAGGGTTCCGGGGAACAGGCGCGGCACCGGCGGCGCCGTCACCTCCAACGGAGACGACGCGCACTCGCAGCCCCGGCGCCAGCGCGGCCGCTCGATCCTGCGGATGTGGGCCTTCACCTCGATCTCGATGAGGCTCGTCGAACGCTCGCCATTGGCGACATAGGGCTTGCCGCAGCAGGAACAGGTGCGCGCATCCTTCGGCGGGTTGTGCCGTTCCTTCTTCTCGCCGAGCCCGGGCCGCCGGGTACGGCCGTGGCCCGGCGCGCCGGGCTGCTGGCCGCGCTTGCGCCCCGTGCCCGCCTTCTTCTGCTTCTCGCTCCTGCTGCCGAACAGCGCCTTCGACAGAACCCTCCGGGTCGAGCGCAGCTTCTCGACCTGGGCTTCCAGTGTTTCGACGCGCGAGGCCAGCGCCGTCCTCTCGGCCTTCAACTCCCGGGTCTCGGCGCGCAGTTCGGCGTTGCGCCGGCGCAGCGATTCGATGACGTCCTTCGCCCGCCCGGTCGCCTTGCGAAGCTGGGCGAGCCGCCTGGTCAGCGGCTCGACGATGGCCTGCCGGGCCTGCCAGCTCCGGGCACGGAACGAGCGCTCCCGAGCGATATCCCCGTTCAGCCGGTCGATCTCGTCGCGATGCCGGTTCTTGAGCCGGTCCTCGCGCTCGTGGGAGTTGCGCTGAGCCCAGCGCAGATCGGCGTTCTCGGCGTCGAGCCATTTGCACCGGCTCTCCGCGGCCCTCGCCGTCTTGTGCAGGGCGGCATTCTCCGCGCGCAACGCCTCGATCGCGTCCGCCAAGGCCGTCGACGCCGACGCTTCCTCGCCGAGCTCCGTGACCTCCACGCCGAGCCACGCGATCTCCTTGTCCAGCCGCGCCGTTGCCTTGTGCGCCTCGCGCAGTTCCGTGCGCAGCGCCTCGATCGTGTCCTGCTGCCGGTTCGCCCGCTCCAGGGTTTTGCGCAACTTGGCGCTTTCCCTCGACAGAGACGCCTGCGCCGCCCGTTCCGACTTCCGCAGCGCCGAGATATCCCCGCGCAACGACGCGATCTCGTCCTTCTGCCCCTGCGCCCGCTCCAGCGCCTTGTGCAGCCGGGCGTTCGCGCCTTTTCTCGAATCGACGCCGGCTTCCGCAAGCAGCTTCTCCAGCCGCGCTACTTCCGACTGGAAGAACAGCGCATCCTTCGCCGCGCGGCGAACCTCCTTGACCTCCTCGTTGGCCGCCTTGAGCTTGTCCCGGCTCTTGTCGAGGTTCCACTTCAGCGAACCCGCCCGGGAGCGGGCGGCCCTCTCCGCCTGGAGCAACTCCTCGACACGCGCTTCCGCCGCTTCCGCCCGTGCACGTTCCGTCTCCGCGCGAGTGTGCGCCTCGTCGTACAGAGACCGCCAGTCGCACGGCCCGCGTTCCGGCGCCGCCATCGGCGGCGACCAGAGCCCGTCGCCCGCCTCGACCGGAGTCAGAACCGCCCCGAAGTCCTCGTCGCGCATCGCCATGCCGGCGACGATATCCGATGGCCGGCGGCGTTACCAGAGGTTTATGCAACGTGTTCAAAATGACGACGACACCCACATGAAGCGCGCCGAGCCGAGAAAGGACATCTGGCTGAGGCCGCTGAGACGAGACTGGAAGCGAACCCTCAATCGCTGAAATCACCATCCATCACCTGAGAACGGAAGCATTACC
>JAJEEP010000132.1 GCA_022820945.1 Alphaproteobacteria bacterium
GGTAATCTTGGTCTTGGCGACGCGTTTTCCGGGCTTCGTGTTCATGGGGGCATTGGATCATGTGGCTGTCGATTTGTCAACACACTGCCCAACACGCGAAAGGCACTGAATGTCGTCTCATGTCGTCTAGCGAAGGGGAAAAGCTTCGCAGAATTCCGGCAAACCATTGCCAAAGCTCATATAATGTCCTTCGATGTCCTCTCACATACACTTAAAGATACATTTGCTCGTAAGTCTACGCGCCTTCGGCGCGCGGCGCATGCGCGCCGTCCGGCCCGCTACGCGGCCGCTCGGCAAGTGCCCCCTCTGTGTCCTGAGTTCGCGTCGCCGATTGATTCCTTCGCCAGCGACGGACGCGACGAACAATTCCGGACTTGAGGACATTGCCGTCCGGCACGATTCTACACCCACGCCTACAATTCACGAATTGAGCCCAAGCATATGAGCTTCAAGCAAAACCAGTTCGTACGCATGTCCGGGACAGGACACTAGCTCGGGCCGATGCTCGATCTCAAGGGCTACGGCTGGATGCTGTGGCAGGGCCTTGAGCTCACCATCCTGGTGGGGCTCGGGGCCATGGCGCTGGCGCTCGCACTTGGCCTGCTCGGCGCCTGGGGCAAGCTCTCGGGCGGCCGCGCCGGCCGCTGGGCCGCCGGCACCTACACCACCGTCATCCGCGGCGTGCCGGAGCTGCTGTTGATCCTGCTGGTCTATTACGGCGTGCCCACGCTGATTCAGGACATCGCCGAGGGCGCCGGCTACGACATCATCATCGACATCAACCCCTTCGTCGCCGGCGTCATCACCATCGGCTTCATCTACGGCGCCTTCGCGACCGAGGTCTTTCGCGGCGCCTTCCTCGCCGTGCCGCGCGGGCAGATCGAAGCCGCGCGCGCTCACGGCATGGGCCGTGCCCTCACCTTCCGCCGCATCGTGCTACCGCAGATGTGGCGCTTCGCGCTGCCGGGCCTCGGCAACGTCTGGATGGTGCTGATCAAGGCGACGGCCCTGATCTCGGTGATCCAGCTTGAAGAGCTCATGCGCAACGCGGATGTCGCGGCGCGCGCGACCAAGCTGCCCTTTACCTTCTTCTTCGTCGCCTCGCTCTTCTACCTCGGCATCACCATCGTCTCGATGGTGGCGCAGCGACGCGCCGAGGTGTGGGCCAACCGCGGCGTCAGGCGCGCCTGAGGCGGTCGGCGATGGACCTCGCCATCATCTGGGAGAGCCTGCCCCGCCTGCTGGACGGCGCGGCGCTCACGCTGGAGATCACGGTCATCAGCGTGCTGATCGGCTTGGCACTCGCCGTGCCGCTCGCGATCATGCGGCTCTCGCCCAACCCGCTGCTCTGGATGCCGGTCTACGGCTACATCCTCTACTTTCGCGGGACCCCGCTGCTGGTGCAGCTCTTCCTGATTTACTACGGCTCGGGCCAGTTCCGGCCCTTCCTCGATTCGATCGGGCTCTGGGTGCTGTTCCGCGAGGCCTACTTCTGCGCGGTGCTCACGCTCACCCTCAACACCGCCGCCTACACCGCCGAGATTCTCAGGGGTGCGATCCAGGGCGTGCCGCGCGGCGATATCGAGGCGGCGCGTGCGCTCGGCTATTCGGGCAGCCTGCTCTACCGGCGCATCGTGCTGCCCAAGGCCTTCCGGATCGCGCTGCCGGCCTATACCAACGAGGTCGTGTTCCTGCTGCAGGCGACCTCGCTGGTCTCGATCATCACGCTGCTGGACCTCACCGGGGTCGCCCGCATCATCGTCGCCCGCAGCTTCGAGCCCTACAAGCTCTACATCACCGCCGGCCTGATGTACCTGGCGATGAGCTACTTCTTCATCCTGCTCTCGCGCTTTATCGAGCACCGCCTCTCGGGCCACATGCGCGAGAGAGCGACAAGCGGCCGCACCGCTCCGGACGCGCGCTAATCCTTGAAGGCGCTCCGGTACTCCTCGTCGGTGAGGACGCTGGCGCCGGTGAGGTGCAGCACTGCGCGGTGGGGCGCGAGCGACGGGTCGGCGATGGCGGCAAGCAGCCCCTCGCGCATCTTCGCGATGTCTTCGTCCGATGTTTCGGCGCCGGTAACGTAGGGCATGCCCGGCGCGGTCGGCGACGAGGTCAGGATCCGGGTGCCGCGCAGCTCGCCTGCGGCCTGGTCGGAGACCAGCGCGTGGGTCACGCAATCGACCGCGCAGGCATCCGCTTTTCCTGCGGCGACGAGGCGGATGCTCGCGCGGTGGGAGCCGGAGGCGACGATCCCCCCGAAGAAGGACGGCGGGTCGTCGCCGGCGGGTAGCATGCGCCGCCAGACGTGATAGCCCGAGTAGGAGCCCGTGCCGTTGGCTGCGAGCCGCACGCCCCGCAGGTCGGCGACGGACTGCGCGCTCGCGCCCTCGCGGACGATGACGTGCGCCCCATAGCGGGCGCGCTCGCAGCCGGGCGCGTCGTAACTGGGGGTCGCGATCAGCTTCACCGCCGAGCCGAGCACGTTCACATAGGGATAGCCGCAGGTCTGGCTGAACAGCAGTCCCGGCGAGCGCCAATGGCCCTGATAGTCGTCCGGCCACGTCAGGGTGTCGGGAACACCCTCCACGCCGTGGCCCCGCAGGTGCCGGGCCAGCCCCGCCCACCAGCGCTCCGTCGCGGGACGGACTTCGTCCTCGCAATACATCGGCAGGCTGGCAAGGCGCGTCTCGGCAGTCATCGGAATTCGTGCAATCGAGTCGGACCGTTCCGCATCGGCCGGTGACGATGGGGCTCCGGCCCGCGGCTGGACAACACTCTCGCGCTCGGTGACACTCTCATTCGAGAGCGGCGCGCGACAATGGCAGCAGGCGCCCTACGAACGGGCCACCGGCGGATGCAGTTCACCATAGAGGTCGAGCGGGAAGAGGACGGGCGCTGGATCGCCGAGATCGGCGAGATCCCGGGTGCAATGATGTACGGGACGAGCCGGGGCGAGGCCATCGCCAAGGTCGAAGCCCTGGCACTCCGGATCCTGGCCGAAAGGATCGAAGCGGGGGAGCAGCCTGCCGAGCCGATCAGGATCACCTTCGCCGCCGCATGAGCCGGTGGGGCAGCGCACGAGCGCGCCGCGTGCTCACCGCTTTAGAGCGCATCGGCTGGAAGATCAAGCGCACGTCGGGGTCTCATCGAACCCTGTCGCGAGACGGCTATCCGGACTTCGTCTTCGCGTTCCATGACAAGGAAGAGATCGGGCCGCGCATGCTGGCCCGAATTGCGAAGCGGACGGGACTGACCCCGGACGATTTGTGACTCTCGCGGCGCCTGGAACCCGCGGCGCATCAGCCCGTGACGATGGGGCTCCGGCCCGCGGCGTCGTCCTCGGCCTTGAGCTTCTCGGCCGCGGCAAGTGCTGCCTCCGGCTTATCGAAGCGCAGGTCCTCGAACATGATCAGCGGCTTGGCGCGGTCGGCGGCAAGCTGGCCCACGCACCACTCCTCGTCCGGCTTGGTGCAAACCACGACGTAGAAACCGGGGATCGGCCCGAGCTTGTGTGCGTTCAGCGCGAACAGCACCTCGGAGAGGTCGTTGAGCTTGTTCGGGTCGAGGTCGCCGAGCAGCGCCTCCTCCAGCGCGGTGGCCTGAGCCCGCGTGGGCAGCATTTTCTTGCCGGGCGGTGGCATGACCATGGGCATGAGAGAGCTGCGGGTCTTGTCCGAAATGCTCATCCGCAGCCTCTCTCCGCCCAGGCCGAGGCGGCGTAACTGGGCCGCCGTTCGTCTCGCCTCCTCAGGCTCAGGGCAGCGGCCCGTCCTTGAGGAAGCCGGTGATCACGTTCTCCATGATCTTGGAGACGTTGTTGTCGTAGTTGTTGTGCGAAAGGCTGCCGCACCAGACTAGCGAGCCCGGCCCGAACACCGCGCCGTCGTTGGGTGTCTTGTAGTAGATCATGTCGGCCCGGACCTGCGGGTTCTCGTGCCCGCCGCCGTAGTAGCCGCGGCAGGCGAAGTGGATCTCCTCGTTGACCTGGAGCATCAGGTCGGTGTGGCCCTCGGAGCGGGCGAGCAGGTAGCCGTGGTGCGGCGTGCCGAACTCGAGGTCGTAGCGGTCGAGCTCCAGCCCCGCGGCGCCGCCGCCCACCAGACCGAAGTCGCCGATGATCTCGTCATCGCCGATGCCCTCGAAGATCCACTCGCACTCGGTACGGAAGCTGTCGGCCTCGCGCCGGTAGTAGGAAGAGACGTCGAAGCCGTAGGCTGTGAAGGTGAGGCCGCAAACCTTGCTGGGGATGCGCCCGCGCGCGCGCCACATGCCGCCGAACTTGCCGTCGAAGGCGTTGTTGTACTCGCCGGGATTGGCGGTCCAGGCGCGGGTGCCGGCCTCGCCCTTGCGCACCTCGATGATGTTGCCGTTGTCCGGGTGATACTGGCTGCACCAGTAGAACCCGTCGGCGCCGAGGTAGAGCCAGCGGCCGCCCTGCTGCTGGTAGGCCTCGTAGGCGTCGATCATGGCCTCGGACGAGTATTCCGGATGCGAGCCGGTGAGCACCACGCGGTATTGGTTGAGCAGCGCCACGCCTTCGCGGTCCAGGTCCTCGTCGGTGTGCAGATCGTAGTCGAAGCCCACGGCCTCCAGCCAGTCGGTGAGGTGCAGGTCGCCATTGAGCTGCCAGAGCGAGGGCGAGAGCCAGTGCCGGTACTTCGGCCGCATGTTGAGGATCGGCCGCAGCCTCGACGAGTAGCAGACGCCGCTGCCGTCCGAGTGCAGCGAGTAGGTTGAGAGCCCGTACTCGCGATGCTCGTTGAGGTAGAGGTCGGAGGCCTGCATCAGCGGCACCTTGCCCGCGAGCAGCTGCGCCACCACCGAGTTGGTCGCCAGGTTGTCGTTGGAATAGGCGAGGTAGCTGTTGGTCGGGATGATCACCGCGACCCGCGCCGAGGGCTGGTCCTTGGGCGGGCGCACCACGAAGGGGATGTAGTCCTCGGTCGCCGACGATTCCTCGCCGCCGATGCGGAGCCTGGCGGCATAGAAGCCGCTCTTCAACCCCTCGGGCGCGGTAAAGCTGAAGTCCGCATCCCACCGGGCGTCGTCGATGTCGTCGTCGTGGAAGTGAATCGCGCCGTATTCCTCGGGCGCGTGGTGGTAGACGATCTCGTCGGCGGTCCAGTTGTAGCCGGTCATGCCGCGCGCCGGCAGGTTGATGGCGTGGCCGTTCAGCACGTTGGGCGAGGTGTCGATGATGTAGGTGGAGGAGATGTGCTTGGTGATGTTGGCCTGGAAGTCCCAGGCGCCCACCACGCTACGCCGCAGGTCTGCCGGGCAGCCCTTGAAGCCCCGCGCCAGCGCGTCGATCTCGTGCTTGCCGAGTGCTGCGTCCGAGAGCCGCGGGCGGTCGATCTTGCCGTTGTAGGTGTCGCACTGCTCGGGCAGCCCCACGGGGGTCACCGCCTCCTTGTAGTGCGCGCCGCAGATCGAGCGGCCGGAATCCGAGACCTTGGTGGATGCGGCCATGAGGAAGGGCGCGTCGTTGGCGCCGGGTCCGGTGCGGCAGCTGTCCGACACCTCGGCCGTGGTCTCCTCGGCCGGATGCAGCAGCGCCATGCCGAGGCCGCCGTTGGCGGAGGTCACGACCGGCTCCTGATAGAGGCACATCTCGCCGCTTTCCGCGTCGTAGGAGGCGGCGGCGAGGTACCAGACCTTGCGCAGCAGCGGCTTGCCGCTCGAAAGCTTGTGCACGTGGCTGCCGTCGCCGACGCAGACCGCGAGGCTGCCGTCGTCGTCGACGAAGAGGCCGTAGCCGGTATCGTTCACCCACTTGGTCAGGATGCCCTGGCGGCCCTTGGTCGGCGTGGTCGGGAAGATGAACGCCTGGATGGTGAAGCTCGACACGGACATGCGCTCGTCGTGCGGCACGATCACGTATGAGCCGCCGTGGATCTTCTGGTTGCGCCCCGAGTGGTTGCCGTCGAACGGCGCGTCGATCTCTTCTTCCTTGTAGCCCGGCCCGTCGGGGTTGGTGTCGCCGTGAATCAGGCGGACGAGCTTGGCCTCGTAGTCTTCGCCTTTCTCGGAGTTCACATAGAACGTGATGTCATCGCCCGGACGGATCGAGTAGCGGTCGCTGTATCCGGTGATCCGAAGCATGTCGTGTCTCCCAACCGTGTGTTCGTCGAATTCAGAGTGGGCGTCTACGCGCTGTAGCCGTAGAGCGAGAGCAGGTCGTGGACGCGCTTCACGAAGATCGCGTGCTCGCACGCGTCCTCGCTCGGATACGCCTCGTCCTCCAGGATCTTCACCGGCTCCCCGCGCACGCCGGAAGTGATGCCGATGTGGTATTCCTCGTGCGGCCTGGTGCAGATCCGCACGTACTTGCCGGTCATGGGCGCGCGGCGCAGCTTGTCGATCACCGTGATGAGATCGGGGCTGTGGCCGACGCCGGCCTTGCCCGCCTTGCCGGGCTTGCCGACGGGATTGTTGCGGTGCTCCTCGATCAGCCGCGCCCGCGTCTCCGGGTCGGAGAGCAGCGGCAACACGTAGGTGCGGGTGATGAAGTCATCGGTCGAGGCCCGGCCCTGATCGAGCTGAATGCCGGTCTCTTCGGGGATATTCGGTCGCATCATTTCCTCCCTAACGCGCATCCCGCCTCCCTCAGCCGCTAGAGGCACAACGGCCGACGGAACCGCCGCGGAATGTGCCCCACGGGCCTAGCCATGACAAGGGCGGCTATTGGTATGACCTCTCAATGCAATTCACGGCCCACAACTGCGGCCGTCAGCCCTCGGGATCGGAGCGTGCCTCCCCGGTGAGCTTGCGCCAGAGCCTGGAGATCCAGCCCTCTTTCCCTGCGGCCGCCTCGCTGGCCTTGGCCCGGCATTCCTCCATCACGTGGGGCGGCGTCAGGCGGTAGGCGAGCCAGAGCGCAGCCGCCGCAACGACCAGATCGTCCAGCATCCCGAGCACCGGAATGACGTCGGGGATAAGATCGATCGGGCTCGCGAGATAGGCGAGCAGGAGGATCAGCACCGCCTTGACCGGCCAGGGTGTCTCGCGGTGGCGAAACACAAGCCAGAGGGTATGGACCTCCAGCGCAAGGCGCCGCGCCAGCCGGTCGAGAAAGGCGATCAGGCCTTCGGCGACCTCGCCGGCCTCCGACTTGTCCGGCTCAGCCGGCACCGCGGTCGCGCTCGAGCGGCTCCCGGCTCCTGAGCAGCACGTAGAGCGCGCCGGCGCCGCCGCTGCTCTGGGGCGCGTTGGTGATGGCGATGATGTGCCGGCGGAGCGCGGGTTCGTTGAGCCAGCGCGGCACCATCTGGCGCAGCACGCCGCCCCGGCCGCTCGCGACCGAGCCCTTGCCGGTGATGACCAGCACGCAGCGGCGCCGCGCCATGCGCGACTCCTGGATGAAGTCCTGGAGCGCGTCGTGCGCCTGGTCCTGGGTCCTGCCGTGGAGGTCGAGCCGCGCCTCCGCCGCGAGCTGCCCGCGCTTCAGCCGCCGCGCGGTGCGCCGGTCGAGGCCTGCAGGCATCGCCGGGTCGAGGTCGGGGAGCACCGGCGGCGGGGGCGGCGCCGGGCTCGCCGCAGGCGCCGCACGACGGGGCTTCTCGATCGTCTTCGGCGCCGGGGGCGGCGGGGCTTCCTCCTCCGGCACGGCCTCCTCTTCCAGCGCCACGACACCGCGCGGGAGCGGCGTCACGTCGCGGGCGATGCGCTGCCAGAGCGCCGCTTCCTCGTCCCGTATGCGCCGGCCGCCTTCGCTCATGGCGCGTCGCCTTCCACGATCACGATGTGCAGCCGGCGCGGCCCGTGGGCGCCGAGCGCGATGGTCTGCTCGATATCGGCGGTGCGCGACGGGCCGGTAACGAGGTTGACCGTGCGCGGCATGAAGCCGCCGGCTGAGTCCGTCCCGCCTTCGGACCGCAAGCGTGCCCAGCCTTCCTCGTAGGCGCCGCCGATCTTCTCCGCCGGCAGCACCACGATATGGGTCTCCGGCAGGAAGTTGAGCGTGGAGGGGTGCTCCGGGCCCGAGGCCATCATCAGGGTGCCGGTCTCGGCGAAGCCCATGACCGCGCCGGTCACGCCGACCCGGTCGGGCTCTTCGGCGTTGCCCCGGCGGATCGTGAGCATGGGCCGCTCGCCCCAGGGATAGGCGTCGAGCGCGGGATCGGGCGCCATCACCAGCGCCGGCGGCAGGTTGTGCTGCGCCAGGTAGTCGGCGACCGCACCCGGCACCGCATCGGGGCCGGAGACCCGGTCCACGGTCGCGAACACTGCCTCGGCCATCTCGGTGAAGAGCGCAACCCGCTCGCCCTGGGGAATGTCGGTCCGCGCCGGCACGATGTTGGGCGTGGGCTTCGCGATGCGCTCGTCCACCGCGGCGCGTGCCGCGTCGTCCAGCGGCCCGCGGCCGAGCGAGCGTCGGACCGAGCCAAGGATGGCGTCGCGCCCGCCTGCCGCGCTCATGCCCGCCGCCCCTTGCGCCAGAGCGCGTGGAAGGTGGCGCCCTCGGGCGCCGGCAGGTCGCGCGCGGCGGTCCAGCCGCCCGCGAGCGGCATCCGCGTGAAGCGACCGCGCCGCCGGCCCATCATGCCCAGCACGCGGATGCCGAAGCCGGTCATGTAGCGATAGAGCGCGGGCCGCTGGGCGAGCCAGGCCCAGGCGCCGATCCCCTTGCGAATGCTGGCCGGGTTGAGCCGCCGCTCGAACTCCTGCTCGCGGAGCTTGCGCATCAGCCCCGGCAGCGGGATGCGCATGGGGCAGACCTCCTCGCAGCGGCCGCAGAAGCTCGATGCGTTGGGCAGGTGGCGGGCCTCTTCCAGGCCGATCAGGTTGGGCGTCAGCACCGCGCCCACCGGCCCCGGATAGACCCAGCCGTAGGCGTGGCCGCCCACCGTGCCGTACACGGGGCAGTGGTTCATGCAGGCGCCGCACTTGATGCAGCGGAGCACCTCGCGGAACTCGGAGCCCAGCATCCGCGAGCGGCCGTTGTCGAGCAGCACGACGTGATAGGCCTCGGGGCCGTCGGCATCGTCCGGCCGGCGCGGGCCGGTCGAGACGGTCGTGTAGGTGGAAAACTCCTGACCGGTCGCCGAGCGGGCGAGCACGCGCATGATCGTGGTCGCGTCCTCCAGCGTCGGCACCACCTTCTCCAGTGTCGCGATCACGATGTGCATGCGCGGCAGGATCTGGGTCAGGTCCCCGTTGCCCTCGTTGGTGACGATGGCGGAGGACCCGGTCTCCGCGATCAGGAAGTTCGCGCCGGTGATGCCGACATCGGCGGCGAGATAGCGCGGGCGCAGCACCTCGCGCGCCTCCTCCACCAGCTCCTCCACGCGCTCGAGCCGGCGGGTGCGGCCGAGCGGCGTGTGCTTCTCGTGGAAGAGGTCGGCGACCTGGTCCCTGGTCTTGTGCACCGCCGGCGCGATGATGTGGCTTGGCCGTTCGTCGGCAAGCTGCACCACGTACTCGCCGAGGTCGGTCTCCACCGGCTCGATGTCATGCTCTTCGAGGAAGGGATTGAGCTCCATCTCCTCGGCGATCATGGACTTGCTCTTGGTCACCGTCCTGGCGCCCGCCTCCTGGCAGAGCGAAAGGATGACCCGTCGCGCCTCTTCCGGCGTCTGGCACCAATGGACGGTTCCGCCGGAGGCCGTCACCTGCTCTTCGTAGCGCTCCAGGTAGTGGTCGAGATGCGCCAGCACATGGTCCTTGATGGCGCGTGCCTCGTCGCGCAGCGCCTCGAACTCCGGCAGGCGCTTCGCGGCCTCCACCCGCTTGACCTGAAAGCCGCCCTGGAAGCGCGCAAGCGAGGTCTGCAGGTCGACGTCCTGCAGCGCGGCGCGCGCGTTGGCGACGAAGGTGCGGCTGGTGGCGTCCACGGTTCAGCGCCCACGCGCCGGCGCGCCGATGGCCGGGCGATCGGCCATGCCTGCCAGCACCTCGGCGACATGGCGCGCCTTCACGGCCGAGCCTTCGCGGCTCAGCCGACCGGCGATGTTGAGCAGGCAGCCCATGTCGCCGGCGAGCACCGTGTCGGCGCCGGTCGCGGCGATGTCCTTCGCCTTGTCCGCCACCATGCGGCCCGAGATGTCGGGGTACTTGACGCAGAAGGTGCCGCCGAAGCCGCAACAGACGTCGGGCGCGGAGACTTCGGTCAGTTCGAGCCCGTCCACGGTGCCGAGCAGGCGCCGCGGCTGCGCCCGGACCCCGAGCTCGCGCAGGCTCGAGCAGGAATCGTGGTAGGTGACCATACCCTCATGGCGCGCGTCCACCGCTTCGACTCCGCACTGGTCGGTGAGGAACGAGACCAGCTCGAAGGTGCGTGCGGCGAGGCGCTGGGCGCGCGGCTCCCAGTGCGGATCGCCGGCGAAGAGCGCCGGATAGTGGCGCTTGATCATGCCGGCGCAGGAGCCCGACGGCGCCACCGTCGCATCGAAAGATTCGAACGCGGCGATCACGTCGCGCGCGATGGCCTTGGTATCGTCGCGGTCGCCGGAGTTGTAGGCGGGTTGGCCGCAGCAGACCTGCGCCCGCGGCACCACCACCTCGCAGCCCGCGCGTTCCAGCAGCTTCGCCGCGGCGAAGCCCACCGTCGGCCGGAACAGGTCGACGAGGCACGTCACGAAGAGGCCGACCCGGCGAGGCGTTGCGGGCATGGACGGCTCTACAGCTTGGGAAAACGGACCGGGAGGTTAGTCCAGGTGCGCGCTCACGTCGAGACCGCGGGGCAGGAGCAGCCAATAGCGGCCCGCGTGCTTCATGCGGCCGGCGACCGCGCCGGCCTCGACACCCGTGCCCCAGAACACGTCGCCCCGCACCGGCCCGCGGATCGCGCCACCGGTATCCTGCGCCACCATGAGGCGCCTGAGCGGGCGATCTTCCTTCGCCGGGTCGCGGTCGGGTGCGGTGCCCGCCAGCCAGATCGGCGCGGTCATGGGCACGAAGCGGCGGTCCACCGCAAGCGAGCGCCCGGCGGTGAGCGGCACGCCTTGCGTCCCCACCGGGCCGTCGGCCCCCTGCCCGTCCTCCAGCCAGCGGAAGAAGACGTAGGACGCGTTCTCCTGCATGACCTCGGACGCGCGCTCGGGGTTCGCAGCCAGCCAATCCCGAATGGTCTGCATCGACACGTCTTCGCGGCTAAGCGCGCCGAGATCGACCAGCCTGCGGCCGATGGCGACGTAGTTGTGCCCGTTGGTGGCGGCATAGGCGAGGCGGCGGGTCGTGCCGTCCTCGAAGGCGATCCGGCCGGAACCCTGGATGTGCAGGAAGAAGGCGTCGAGGGGATCGTCCACCCAGACGAGCTCCAGTCCCTGCGCCGCCAGCGCGCCGCCGTCGATCTCGGCCCGCGTCGCGTAGGGCTCCAGCGCGCCGTCCGCCACCCGCCCGGCCAGACGGTCGCCGGCGAGATCGGGCCGGAACAGCCCCAGATCGACCGTCACTAGATCGTGAGGACGGCCGTAGAGGGGCACCGCGTAGCGCCCGCCGGCTTGCGTGGCGCCGCGCAACTCGGGCTCGAAGTAACCGGTGAAGAAGCCCTCGGCCTCTGTGCCGTTGCTCGCCTCGTAGGGCGTGAAGTGGGCTTCGAAGAAGCTGCGCGCCTGGGCCTCGCCCTCAAGTCCGGCCGCAGCGGTGCAGATCGCGCGCCAGTCGCCGACCCGGCCGCCCGGCGCCGCGATATCCAGCGGCTCGTCGTCGGCACGCTCCTCGAGCGCTGCACACGAGCGCTGCAGCGCCTGCAGCGCCGCGCCGAGATCGTCGGCTTCCCAGCCCGGCAGGTCGTGGAACGAGACTGGCCGCAGCACCAGCCGATCCGACTCGGGTTGCTCGGGTTGGGGGGCGCAGGCCTGCATGAGGATCGGGACCAACGCCAGCACCCACGGCCAGCGCCGGAGCACGGCCCTCAATTGGGGATGCTGGTCTCGATCAGCGACCAGTTGGGATCGGACGAGCGGGTGTTTCGCGCGAAGGTCCAGATGTCAGTCACCCGCTCGATCAGGCTGGGATCGCCGCCGACCTCCTCGCCATCCTTGTCGCGGACCACGTTGATCTGCTGGCTCACGAACTTCACGGTCACCCGCGCGGTGCTGGAGCGCATCTCGGCGCTGATGATCTCGGCCGCATCGAGGGCGACGATGGTGGTCTCCTGGACGTGGCCGTCCGCCATGCGCTCGCGGATCGCCGCGGCGAACTCGTCATAGACATCGTCGCCGAGCAGGGGCCGGAGCGTCGCCGTATCGCCCTTGGCGAAGGCGTCCACCACCATCTCGAACGCGGCCTGCGCACCCTGAGCGAAGCGCTTCGGCGAGAACTCGTGGTCCGCCCGCCTGATTTGCTCCAGGCCCGCCCTGAGCCCGCCGATTGCCTCGTCCCTGTCCGTCGCCGCGTCCCTCGGTGCCGAGAACGCGGGGCGCGGTGCGGCAGGCTCCGGCGTCACGTCCTCCGGCGCCTCGCGCGCGGGCCGGGTGCGATCCGGCAGCTGGACGACCTCGCCCTGGCCCTGACTCGGTCCCTGACCCTGGCTGTCCTCGGGGGACTGCTCGGTCCCCGTCTGGGCGAAACGATCTGGATGGCGCTGGCGATGCTGGCCGGTCCGCCGCCCGAGCACGCCGCGCAGCCTGAGAATGATGAAGATCGCGATCAGCGCGAAAAATATGATGTCGTAGAATTGAAATCCGTCGGACATGTCCCGAACCTTGTGGGCAGGCGGCCTTCCGTCGCAAAATGGCTGCCGAATCCGGCCAGCGAACTCCGGGCCCTCGTCGGCGGCGCTCGCCGGCAACCCCGGCGTAAGCGACGGTCCCGCCGAAGCCCGGCGCGGGGAGCCGACATAACGCAAGATAGGTAGAGCGCCGCGCGAGCGCAAGCACGGAGCACACCGCTCTTATGCCCCTTCTTCTGCTGTTGCTGGCGATTCCAGTCGGCGAGGTGTTCATCTTCCTCGAAGTCGGGAGCGTCATCGGGACGTGGCCGACCATCGGGTTGATCGTCGGCACCGCCGTGGTGGGCGGCCTGATCCTGCGCTGGCAGGGTCTTCAGACCCTGGCGCGGGCGCGCCGGCAGCTCGCGGCTAATCGCCTGCCGGTGGCCGAGATGGCCGAGGGCGCGGCGCTGGCGCTCGCGGCGGTGCTGCTGCTCACGCCCGGCTTTTTCACCGATGCGCTGGGGACCCTGTTGTTGCTGCCGCCGCTCCGCCGTAGTCTCCTGCGCCGCCTGATTGCCCGTTTCGCGCCGCACGCCCACCATGCCGGCTCCGATGCCGGCCCCGCGTCGGGCACCGACGGCGGGCGGGTCATCGACGGCGAATACACCGTGCTCGACGAGACACCCGAACCCGGCCCCCCGAATGTGCGCCCCCAAGGAGAGCGATGATGGCTGACGAGACCGGCACCAAGACTCCAGCACCCGCGTCGGCCGCTGCCGCGGGCGCAGGCAACGCGCAAGGGGCGCAGGAAACACGTCCGCAGCTCGGGATACAGACGCAATACGTGAAGGACCTTTCGTTCGAGAACCCGTCCGCGCTGGAGCGGCCGCCCGAGGCAGAGCGCTCGCCGCAGATCACGGTCAACGTGCAGGTCGAGGCGCGCCGCCTGAACGAGCAGACCTTCGAGGTCATTCTGCAGATCAACGCGCAGGCCAGCCACGAAGAGAAGCCGGTCTTCCTGGTGGAGCTGAGCTATGCCGGGGTCTTCAACTTCATCGGCATCCCCGATAACGCGATGGAGCCCGCGCTGCTGATCGAGTGCCCGCGGCTGCTCTTCCCCTTCGCGCGGCGCATCGTCGCCGACGTCACCCGCGACGGCGGCTTCCCGCCGCTCCTGCTCGCGCCGATCGACTTCCTCGCCCTCTATCGCAACCGCCAGCAGCAGGCGGCGCAGGCGTCCGATGCCGTCGGCGCCGAGGCCCGGCCGCCCGAGGCTGAGCCGAACTTCGTCGAGCCGGCCGAGATCGTACCTTCGGTCGACGGCGGCGGCGGGGATTAGCCCGCCACTTGCACCACGCCTACAACTCCCCGACCATGTCATAGGTGCACTTGCCCGTTCCGGGCATCCACCCTTGGCGGGCTTCGTCGGAGCAAGCGTGAACGCGTGGATGGCCGCAACAAGTGCAGCCATGACGTGTTGGAGCGTTGGGCGCTGACTCTTTCGGTTCCCTCAGACGGCGGGCGCTATTGGCGCTCCAAGGTGGAGCGGCCTTCCTCGAGCCAGCCCAGGATGCCGTCGCCCGCCGTGTAGACGTGCCGGTATCCGAACTGCTCGTCCAGCAGGCGCGCGACCCGGCCGCTGCGGTTTCCGCTCCGGCAGATGAGCGCGACGGGCCGGTCGGACTCCGCGATGGCGGCGAGCGCCGGCAGCCAGCTCTCCAGGTCGTAGCGTCCCTTCTTGTCGAAGAAGGTCAGCAGGTGGCTGCCTTCGATGACGCCGGTCTTGCGCCACTCCTCCGGCCTGCGGACGTCGATGACCGGGACGCCCTCTGCCCGCAGCCGCTCGAGGCCGGCGCTGTCCACGTCGATGACCTCTGCATGAAGCGGCATGGCACCGACGATCAGCATGGCGCAGAACACCGCAATCCTCAGCATGGCCCGAGCCCCCCTTCGGTCGCCTCCCTAGAGATGGACCGACGCGTCCCCGTTTGCAACGAATATCGGCGGACGGACGCTCCGGGTCGTTGTACGGTCGGTTTCTCGCGTGCCGTACGCTAGGAGAAACCCCCTCCTCTCCCCGGCCCTCTCCTCCCCAGGGAGGAGAGGGAGAATAAGATACGCGCCGTCTCAGCTTGCGTTCCCCCTCCGCCCTTTGGGGGAGGGGGCCAGGGGGAGGTGGGATGTCGTGCGCGAGGTGCGCCGTCCGGGCCGTCGGCCCCGCCCCCGCAAACCACCCGGCCGGTGATGAGCCAGTCGATGGCGCCGGCCTTGTAGCGCCCCG
>JAJEEP010000134.1 GCA_022820945.1 Alphaproteobacteria bacterium
CGGGCTGGTGCCGGCCCCTGCGCGGTCGGAGTCGGGCTACCGGAGCTATGATGGCGCCTCGGTGCGGAAGCTCATCTTCGTGCGCCGGGCCAGGGAGTTCGGGTTCTCGATCTCGGAATGCCGGGAGTTGCTCGGCCTCTACGAGGACAGGCAGCGTTCCAGCGCGGACGTGAAACGCATCGCGGCGAAGCGGCTGGACGAAATCGCCCTGAAACAGAAGGAACTGCAATCGCTGCACGACGAACTCGCGCACCTGGTCGATGCCTGCCGGGGCGACGACCGGCCGGACTGTCCGATCATAGACGGCCTGGGCGCCCGCCGCGCCGGTTAGCGAAGCGCTTCCGGCCTCAGTGCCTGCCGCCGGGCTCGCGGGTGTGGTGGGCGATCAGCCAGAAGACAAAGGCGGTGCATCCGAGGAAGCCGATCCAGGCGATCCACTCCATCGCGCCGTGCATCCGGCTCGCCACGAACAGGAAGCCCGCCGCGCAGAGGATCATCGTCATCCCGTAGAGATATTTGCCGAGCCCGTTGTCCCACACGGCCAGAGCCTCCCCTCGTCCTTCGGGCCGGTTCTAGCGAACTGCGCCCGGCGGTTCAACGCCGGGCGCCTCCCGCGTCACCGCGCCGCGTCTTGATCGGGGCCGGGACGGTCTTTAAGGTCCGGGCGATATCTGCGCGAGCGAAGCGACGAAGGAAACAGGCGCCCCCCATGAGCGAGATGCGTTTCACCGGCACCGACAGCTATGTGGCCACCGAAGACCTGATGCTGGCGGTCAACGCCTCCATCACCCTGGAGCGGCCGCTGCTGGTCAAGGGAGAGCCGGGCACCGGCAAGACCATGCTCGCGGAGGAAGTCGCCTCAGCGCTCGGCATGCGGCTCATCACCTGGCACATCAAGTCCACCACCAAGGCCCAGCACGGCCTTTACGAATATGATGCGGTCTCACGCCTGCGCGACAGCCAGCTCGGCGACGAGCGGGTGAAGGACATCCGCAACTATATCGACCGCGGCAAGCTCTGGGACGCCTTCACCTCCGAGGAAAAGGTGGTGCTGCTGATCGACGAGATCGACAAGGCGGATATCGAGTTCCCCAACGACCTGTTGCAGGAACTCGACCGGATGGAGTTCTTCGTTTACGAGACCGGCGAGACGATCAAGGCGGCGGTCCGCCCGATCGTCATCATCACGTCGAACAACGAAAAGGAACTGCCGGACGCTTTCCTGCGCCGCTGCTTCTTCCACTATATCCGTTTCCCGGACCCCGAGACGATGCAGGAGATCGTCGATGTCCACTTCCCGGACATCAAGAAGGATCTGGTGAAGGAATCGATGGAGGCCTTCTTCCAGATGCGTGAAGTCCCTGGCCTCAAGAAGAAGCCCTCGACCTCCGAGCTGCTGGACTGGCTGAAACTGCTGATGGCGGAGGACATTCCGCCGGAGGTTCTGCGCGGCAAGGACGGTAACAAGACCATTCCGCCGCTTTACGGCGCGCTGCTGAAGAACGAACAGGATGTGCATCTCTTCGAGCGCCTGATCTTCATGGCGAGACGCGAGGGCCGCTAATGCTCATCAACTTCTTTTTCGACGTAAAGAAAGCGAAGATACCGGCGACGATTCGCGAATTCCTCATGCTGCTCGAGGCGATGGACAAGCGCCTCGTGATGTACAATATAGATGATTTCTACTATCTTTCCCGCTCTGCTCTGGTGAAAGACGAGAAATATTTTGACCGTTACGACCGCGTGTTCGGCACCTTCTTCAAGGGCGTCGAGGACATAACGGCGGCGCTGTTCGGCGGCGATATTCCGGAAGAATGGCTGCAGCTCCAGGCGGAAAAGCTGTTCAGCGAGGAGGACAAGGCGGCGATAGAAGCCATGGGCGGCTGGGAGAAGCTCATGGAGGAGCTGCGCAAGCGGCTGGAGGAGCAGAAGGAGCGCCACCAGGGCGGCAACCGCTGGATCGGTACTGCCGGAACCTCGCCCTTCGGCACGGGCGGCTACAATCCGGAAGGCGTCGCCATCGGCCAGCGCCGCCGCCGCCAGGGCCGCGCGCTCAAGGTCTGGGACCGGCGCGACTACAAGAATTACGACGACAATGTGCAGATCGGCATCCGCAATATCCAGCTTGCGCTCAGGCGGCTGCGCGAATTCGCGCGCATGGGCGAGGACGACGAGCTCGACCTCGACGAGACGATCCGCAACACCGCGCATAATGGCGGGCTGCTGGATATAGTCATGCGCCCGGAGCGCCGCAACCGCGTCAAGGTGCTGATGTTCTTCGATGTCGGCGGTTCGATGGATGACCATATCCGGGTCTGCGAGGAGCTGTTCTCGGCCGCGCGCACCGAGTTCAAGCATCTCGAATACTATTATTTCCACAACTTCACCTATGAATATATGTGGCGGGACAATCGCCGCCGCCATGAGCAGCGCACGCCGACCTGGGATGTCATCAACACCTATCCCAAGGACTACAAGGTGATCTTAGTCGGCGACGCTTTCATGAGCCCCTATGAGATCACCTACAAGGGCGGCTCCGTGGAGCACTGGAACGAGGAGCCCGGCCTGCTCTGGGCGCAGCGCATGCTGGACCAGTGGCCGAACGCCATCTGGCTGAACCCGCGCCCGGAGACGCGCTGGGAGCACACCCCCTCGACCATGATCGTCAGGGAGGTCATGGCCAACCGCATGTTCCCGCTTTCCATCGACGGCCTCGACCGGGGCCTCCGGGTGCTCACCGCCGCCTGATGCTGCGGTTCGCCCTGGCGGCTGCGCTTGCCGCATCCCTTGCGGCAACCGTTCCGGCCGCAGCCGACGGGCCGCTGACGGTGGAGGATGCCCGCGCGCGCATCCTCCTGCCCTCCCGGCCGGGCGCAGCCTGGCTCACCATCCGCAATGCGGGCGAAGCCGACCGGCTGGTCGGCGCGGAAAGCCCGGCGGCCGAGCGCATCGAGCTTCACACGCATATCCATGAAGGCGGCGTGATGATGATGCGCAAGGTGGAGAGCGTCGAGGTGCCGGCGAGCGGCGCGGCGGCGCTGGAGCCCGGCGGCGACCATCTGATGCTGTTCGGCCTGAAAGCCGGGCTGAAGGCAGGCGACCGCTTCCCGCTCACGCTATGGTTCGAGAAGGCCGGGCGCGTCGATGTCGAAATGCGCATCGCGCCGCTCGCCGAAACGGCGCCGAAGCGCAAGCGCCGGTGAAGTCGCGGTCCGGCGCGGTTGCGGAGGTCGCGCAATTCCTTCAGGCTGGGAGGCATGGCGTAAACGGGACGAGCCCATGGCGACGACCGCGATAGATACCCTCCGCTTCGCCCGCAAGCTCCGGAATGCCGGCCTGCCGGACGAACAGGCGGAAGCCATGGCGGCCGCTCTCGGCGAGGAGCTTGCGGACCATCTCGCCACCAAGGCCGATCTGTTGCTGTTGAAATGGATGGTCGGGTTCAATCTCGCGTTTTCCGCCACCGTTCTCTGGCGCATTCTCGATCTCGGCTGACGCGGGCGCCGCCCTGCGGAAACAGGCTTGTGCGCCGGCCCTATGCCGCGCGGTTGAGCGGCGGCGGCGCGGCGGTGTCGCGCGAGGCGCGGCGCTGGCGGCGTTCCTCGCGCGGACAGACGCCGAAGAACTGGCGGTAATTCTTGGAGAAATGCGAGGTCGAGCCGAAGCCGCAGGCGACCGCGATCCAGGTCACCGGCATCTGCGTCTCGATCAGCAATTGGCGGGCCCGCGTGAGCCGCATGCGCAGATACCAGCGCGCCGGCGTCGAATCGAGATAGCGCCGGAACAGCCGCTCCAGCTGGCGCGGCGACACATTGGCCTCGCGGGCGATCTCGACCAGGGAAAGCCGCTCCTCGCGGTTCGCGGCCATGGCGGTCAGCGCCTTCACGAGCACCGGGTGGCTGGTGCGCAGCCATGCCTGGTGCGGCAGGTAGCGCTCGTCGCGCCCGCTGCGGACGCGGTCATGCAGCAGATGGCCGGCCACCGCCGCCATGATCTCCGGCCCGAACCGCCAGGCGATGTCCTGAAGGACCATGTCGCAGGCCGCCGCGCCGCCCGTGCAGGTGAACCGGTCGCGGTCGATCTCGAACAGCGCCGCGCGCAGGTCGATCTCCGGGAAGCGCTCCGCGAACCCGTCGAGGCTCTCCCAGTGGATGGTGCAGCGCCGGTCGCGCAACAGGCCGGCCCGCGCCAGCACATAGGCCCCGGTGCAGGCCGCGCCCACATGCGCGCCGTCCCGCGCCCAGCGGCGCAGCAGCGCCAGCGCCGCCGCATCCTCATAGGCCCAGCCGTCCACGCCGCCGCAGACGACGACGTTCTCCGGGCGGCGGATGCGCTCGGCCGGCTCGTCCGCCGCCACCGCGACGCCGCAGCTGGAGCGGACCGGCATGCCCTCCGGCGTCACGACGCGCCAGCTGTAGAGCGGGCGCTCCGCGACATAGTTCGCAAGGCGCAGCGGCTCGACCAACGCCGTGAAACTGGAGAGGGAGAAGTTCGCAATGGGAAGGAGCGTCACCTCGACAGGCGCGCCGTCGCTCCCCCGGAATACCTGCTCGCCAGCCATGGGCCGACTCCGGCAATATGACGCTTCGGTTGCAAATGCCCATGCGTCGGCCGCTTGTCAATCGCTTCCGGCGTTCGGGAAGCGAAATTCTGTCGCGCATGCCGCGAAAATCGTCGCGAACGGGCGCATCCGGCCCCGATTCCGCATCGATTCTGGGAGCCTCTTCCCTGCTGCGGAGGCGCGAAGCCCATGCCCCTCGATAACTTCCCGAGCCTCGATTCCCGCTATCGCAGGGAACAGGCGACGAGCGTCGACCAGTCCGACCGCGTCGTGCCCTACAATTTGCGCCAGAGCGGGCCGACAAAGACGGAGCTTCTGATCTCCACCCGCGTGCGCAAGTCGCCCTACTGGCATCTCAGCCACGAGGCCGGCTGCTGGCGGGCGACGGTCTATAACCGCGTTTACCACCCGCGCGGCTATGTGCGCCCGGAGGATGGCGGCGCGGCCGTGGAACATGAGGCGCTGACCGAGCATGTGACCATGTGGAACGTGGCGGTCGAGCGGCAGATCCGCGTCAAGGGCCCGGACGCCGAGCGCTTCGTGAACTATGTCATCACCCGCGATGCAACCCGCATCCGGCCGATGCACGGCAAATATGTCATCCTCTGCAACGAGAAGGGCGGCATCCTCAACGACCCCGTGCTGCTCAGGCTGGCCGAGGACGAGTTCTGGTTCTCGCTCTCCGACAGCGACATCATGTTCTGGCTGCAGGGCGTGAACACCGGCACGCGCATGGATGTCGAGATCGACGAGATCGATGTCTGCCCGGTCCAGATCCAGGGACCGAAATCGGAAGCCCTGCTGGCCGACCTCGTGGGGCCTGCGGTGCGCGACATCCCGTTTTACGGCATCATGGAGGCCGAAGTCGGCGGCTGCGCCGTCGTCATCTCGCAGACGGGATTCTCCGGCGAGAAGGGCTACGAGATCTATCTGCGCGACGCCACCCTGCACGCCAACGCCATGTGGGAGGCGGTGCTGGAAGCCGGCAAGGCGCACAAGCTGATGGTGATTGCGCCCGGCCACCAGCGCCGCATCGCCGCCGGCATCCTCTCCTGGGGCCAGGACCTCGACCACGAGACCAACCCCTTCCAGTGCAATCTCGGCTACCAGGTGCCACGCAAGAAGACCGCCGACTATATCGGCAAGGCGGCGCTGGAGCGGATGCGCGCACAGATGGAGGCCGGCAATCCCCCCTGGCGCCAGCAGCTTGTGGGCTTGCGCATGGGCGGCAGGCCCATCGACGACTACGCCCCCGATTTCTGGCTGGTGTCGGAGCCGGGCAGCGCCGAGCCGGTCGGCTATCTGACCTCGCCCTGGTATTCGCCCGAGCTCGGCTGCAACATTTCCATGGGCTATGTGCCGGTGGAGAAGGCGGGTGTCGGCACGGAATTCGCCGTCTGGCTGCCGGATTGCTACGCCGAAGCGCCGGGACAGCCGGTGGTGGCGGAGATCTGCGAAATGCCGTTCCGCCCCTCCGTTAACCCCAATGCCCGCGAGGTCGCCAGGGCCCAGGGCCGCGACGCCGCCTTCTGACAGCGCGCCGGGGCCTCGCGCCGCTGGAGTAGCACCGACGGTCTCGATTTGGGACTCATGTCCTCTTCTCGTCATGCCCCGAACAAGTCCACTGCTGTCCGGTTTGGATTTGGCGGAAGGGACGCATGGCCCGGATTCAACCGGGCTTTGAAAGTTTCAGCGGGATCGAGACACGGATGACGCCCGGCGACGCACCTATCGGTGCTAAGATATTGATAAAGCGCCTGTTTTTCCTCGTGCAACAGCGGGTCGGGGGTGCAACTGCAACCGCAAACTCCCCCGCCTGCAACAGAATGCAGGAGGAATATCCATGCCCAATACCCGCCTCAACGAGAGCCGGATCGAAACCCTCGAACCCCGCAAGGCGCCCTACGATATCCGCGACGGGGACCTGAAGGGCTTCGGCGTTCGCGTCATGCCCTCGGGCAAGAAGCGCTTCTTCATTCACAGCCAGCATGAGGGCCAACGCCTCTGGAAGACCGTGGGCGACGTCGGCAGCATCGACCTCGACGAGGCCCGAAGGCGCGCAATGGGGTTTCTTGCTGCCATCCGGCGCGACGAGACGCCCGCCCTGCCGGAAGAGAAGCTCTTCGAGGTCGTGGCGGAGGAAGTGTTCTCGCGTTACGGGCGGAACTGGAAGCCCGGCACCATGAAGGTCAACCGGAACTATCTGCGTAGCAAGATCCTGCCCCGGTTCGGTGGCATGAATATCGCCGACATCACAAGCAAGGACGTGCAGTGCTGGTTCGTTTCCCTTCATGCCACTCCCGTTGCAGCGGACCGGTCCATGCCGATCCTTTCCGTCATCATGCGCCAGGCGGAGATTTACGGCTACCGCCCGGAGGGCAGCAATCCCTGCGTCGGCATCCGCCGCTACCGGCGCAAGGGCAGGGAGCGGTTCCTCTCGGAGCCGGAGCTTCACCGCCTCGCGCGCGTGCTCGAAAGCCACGAGGACAGGCATCCGCGCGAGGCGGCCTTCATCCGCCTGTTGCTGCTGACCGGTTGCCGCAGGGACGAGATCAGGACGCTGCAATGGACCGATTATCGGGAGGGGCACCTGTTCCTGCGGGATAGCAAGACCGGACCCCGCACGGTATGGCTCTCCTCGCCCGCCCGCGCCGTGCTGGACGGCCTTCCCCGGCAGGGACCTTGGGTCTTTCCCTCGCCACGGATAGCCGGCCCTGTGTCTTCGACGGTCCTTGAGGATTTCTGGTACCGTGTCCGGAAGGAGGCGGGCCTGGCGGATGTTCGCCTTCACGACTGCCGTCATACATATGCCAGCATCGCCATCATGCAGGGCGAGACCGTCACCACGACGGCGCGGCTGCTCGGGCACAACGATGCGCAGACAACGCTGAAATACGCCCATCTCTCCGACCGCTCGATCCGGGAGGCCACCGACGCCCTTGCCTGCATTCTCGGGGAGGGCTGAGCCATGCCGAAACGCAAGAGGCTGACCGACGCCGGCATTGCGAGGCTGAGGCCCGAGGCGCGCGAATACACAGTCTGGGATACCGGCATTGCCGGTCTCGGCGTGCGGGTTCGTCCATCCAGCGGCCGGACCTTCATCTACCATCGCAAGACCGATGGCGGCGTGAAGAAAATGTCCTTCGGCCCGGCGGCACTGCGCAAGGTCGAGGAGGTGCGCCGCGCCTGCATGGAGATCGCGACCGGAGTTGCCGGCATGGACGCGGATTCTCCCGAAAGGGCGCCGTTGTTCCGGGATTTCGTCGCGGGTCGCTGGAAGGCGGAATGTTTCGAGCGCTGCAAGCCCTCCACCCGGAAGGGGTTTCGCAGTTCGCTGAACCGCCATCTGCTGCCGGCCTTCGGCTCCCGGCGTCTCGACCGCATCACCCGCAACATGGCGCTCGACTGGTTCGAGACCTGCAGCCGGACCGCCCCGGGATCGGCCAATCACGCCCTTGCCCTGCTGCGCCAGATACTCAACCATGCCATCCGCTGCGGCCATATCACGACCAACCCGGTGCG
>JAJEEP010000103.1 GCA_022820945.1 Alphaproteobacteria bacterium
GCCGAACCGTTCCGACGGCGGATCGTCTCGGAGATCGATGCTAACTACTGGTGATCGCCAGGCTGCCGGCTTCTCTCACCTCACGGGAACGCTGACGAGCGAACCCTACGACGCCAACTCCGCGTAGCGGCTTCGTTCAAACCGTTCAGCGACGCCTCGTTCACCTTCGCACCGCCGAACTCGTGGTCGCCGGAGAACGCCACGATGGCCTGGCAGCGGCTCTTGCGCTCGATCAGGTAGTCGCGGATGGCGTGAAAGTACTGGATCGCCCGCTCGACCCCGTTGGTCACCACCATAGCCCGCGCTTCGCCGCCGATCTTGCTCTTGGTCATCACCTGTTCGTGGAAGTGGTCCACCATGATCTCGGCCTTGAGGCGAATCGCGTGGTCGTGGCCCTCGACGAAGCGGCGTAGCTTCTTTTGCGCCTTGTTCGCGTCGAACTGCGGGTCCTCCTCGATCGTCTTGGCGAGCTTGTAGTAGCTCTGCACCGGCGTGTAGTGCGCCAGCACGTCCAGGATGAAGCCTTCCTGAATCGCCTGCTTCATGGTGTAGCTGTGGAAGGCGCGATGCCTGACCTTGCCTTCCTGCGGCTGCTCCGGCTCGCCGAAGATTTCCAGCGTCTTGTTCTTTGGCGTGGCGGTGAAGGCGAAGTAGCTGGCGTTGGGCAGCAGCTTGCGCGACTCCATCAGGCGGTTGATCTGGTCCTCGAAGGTCTCGTCTTCCCCCTCCGCACCGGCCTCGGAGAGCGCCTGCGCCATCGCAGCGCTGGTGCGCCCACCCTGGCTGGAGTGGGCCTCATCGATGATGATGGCGAAGCGCCGGCCGCGTTGCTCGTTGCCGATCTCATCGAGGATGTATGGGAACATCTGAACGGTCGAGACGATGATCTTCTTGCCGGACACGATGAAGCGGCGCAGATCGCTTGAGTGGTCGACATGGCCCACCGTCGCGCCGACCTGGGCGTACTGCCGGATGGTGGTGTTGATCTGCCGGTCCAGGATGCGCCGGTCGGTCACCACGATGATCGAGTCGAAGATCTCGGCGCCGTCCTTCTGCAGCCCGATCAGCTGATGCGCGAGCCAGGCTATGGAGTTGCTCTTGCCGCTGCCCGCCGAGTGCTGAATCAGATAGCGCTGCCCCACGCCGTGTTCGCCGGCGTCAGCGAGTAGTCGACGCACCACATCGAGCTGGTGGTAGCGGGGCCATATCTGCGTCCGCCGCTTCTTGCCGGTCTTCTCGTCCTTCGTCTCCACCAGTTGAGCGTAGTTCTCCAGGATGTTGGTCAGGCTCTCGCGGGTCAGCACCTTGCGCCACAAATAGTCGGTCTTGATCCCGCTCGGGTTGGGCGGGTTGCCGGCGCCGTCATTCCAGCCGCGGTTGAAGGGCAGGAACCACGACGCCTTGCCCTTGAGGTGGGTGCAGAACTGCACCTCGGTCTCGTCCACCGCGAAGTGGGCGACGCAGCGGCCGAGCTCGAACAGCTTCTCGCGCGGGTCGCGGTCCTTCCGGTACTGCCAGACCGCGTCGTCTGCCGTCTGCTTGGTGAGGTTGTTCTTCAGTTCGAAGGTGATGACCGGCAGGCCGTTGACGAAGAGCGCGATGTCCAGCGCCCGCTGCGTCTCGTCGCGGCTGTAGCGAAGCTGCCGCGTGACGGTGAAGCGGTTCTGCTCGAAGCGCGCCTTGGCCTGCTCGTTACCGACAGACGGCGTGCCGTAGAACAGGTCCAGGTCGTGCGCGCCGTGCCTGATGCCATGACGCAGCACCTCGATGGTGCCTCGCTTGGAGATTTCGCCCTGCAGCCGCGCCAGGAACTTGCGCCGTGTCGGCCCGTCCTCGTCCAGTGCGAGGGCCTCGGCAGCCTCCGGCTGCGTGTCGCGCAGGAAGGCCGCAAGCTGGGCCAGATCGACGCAGTACTCACGGTCGTAGTCGTGATGACTGCCGGGGCTCCAGCCGACCCCGCCATAGCCCGCGCGCGGCTCGGTGAGCGCGCCCGCTGGCGGCGGATCGCAGGGATGGCCGGCGAGCGCCGTGCAGATCAGGCGCTCAAGGCCCTTCTCGCTCGTATCGGTGGTCATTGACGGAGAGCAAACAAGCAGTCGTCCGCCCAGCCCTTGTCCCTCAGCACGTCCGCCGCCAGTCCGATCTGCCGTGGCGAGAACTGCTTCTTGCGCTCGTGCCACGCATAGGTCCGCGCGACGAGATCATCCTGCGACGCGGGATTGTCGCGCACCAGCACCCAGTGCACCGTGGCGAGCAGCTCCAGTCCGAAGGCCGATTCGAACCCGTCGACGAGGTCCGTCACCCGCTCGAAGCGCGGCCGTGTCGCGTGCGAGCGTCTCAGAACCTTGGAGGCATCCTCGACGGCGCCGGGCACGAGCTCCAGCTGCTTGTCGGGCCGATCTCCGCCGTCGCCATATCCCGATATGAAGTGCCCCTCCACCTCGTTGAGGAGGTGCCGCAGGTTCTCGGCATACGGCCCGTAGGGCCCTTCGGTGTATCTGAGCCTCAGGCGCTGTCCAGCAATCTGCATGAAGTACATCAGCTTGTGGACTTCCAGAAGGGTGACGAACGGGTCGAGCAGTCCGTTCAAGTACCGGTGCATCAGCCCGACTAGCACTGCCCGTTCCGGGCTCATCCTCGGTACCTCGCGGCCCCGAACCATGCGCTCCGCTGCGGGTGCTCCCATGGGCTCGAAGACGACAACATCGAGGTCGTTGAAGCCGCGCAATGCTTTCTCGATGCGCGGGCGCACGTCGCTCCATTCCAGGCCGCCGAGGCCGGCGCCCAGCGGGGGCACAGCGATGGAGCGGATGCCGCGCTTGCGGATCACAGTCGCGAGGTCCTTCAGGCCGGCATTGATGTCCTCGATCCGGCTGTTTCCGCGCCAGTGACGCTTGGTAGGAAAATTGATGATGTAGCGCGGGTTGGTGAGCGCACCGGTCTCGAACACGAACATGTGGCCAGGCTGGACCTCGCCGCGTTCGCAGGCCTTGGCGTAAACGCGGAAGTTCTCGGGGAACGCCTTCTTGAACTGAAGCGCGATCCCGCGTCCCATGACGCCGACGCAGTTGACCGTGTTGACCAGTGCTTCGGCGTCTTCGGCAAGGATGTCGCCGGTCGTGAAGCGAATCATCGCAGCTCCCTCGGCGACATCAATAATACCACTCTCGCCTCAGTTCCACTGCCGGCCTGTGCTCCGCCTCCCGCATGGCATCTCGCGCCTGATCCTGAACCTGCACGGTACGCACGCCGACGCGCCGGACCAGCGCCCAAGGGAACGACTGCTCAACCAGGAATTCCGCCTGCTTCCCGTGCGTGCGACCCTGCCAACTGCGTGCCTGAACCGCGGCCCAATCGATTTCGCCCAGTTGAGTCAGATCGCAGCGGTCCTCGAAAAAGCCGGAGCCAGCATTGGAAAGGGTGAAGGCCCATCGGCGTTCGTGATGCTCGGCCCACTCCACCGCCTCGTGCAAATCTGCTTCCAGATGCACGATGGGACCTTGACCGTCGCGATACTGAAGGCCTTCGTTATCGGCCCTGTGGATCACGTAGAGCATGACGGAGCGCGGGCAGAAGTAGAACGGCACGCAGTCGCCGACGCGGAGGCCGGGATGACTGTTCAACCGATAGTTCAACCGCCGCTGCTTGATATGGGACATGCCGATGATCGTTCCCGGCCGCGCGCGGCGTTGCAGCGCTGCATCGGACCAGAGGCCACGATCCGCGACGATCGAGGCCAGCCGGTCCACGTGGACGATATGATAGATCTTGGGCACGGCAGGCGGCGGCACGGTCAGCCCACGACCTCCGCTGGCTCTGACTCGTCGTCGAACGCGGGCACCTCTCCGGCATCGAGAGGACCATCCGCACCGTCGTCCTCCGCGAAGGCGTCGACCTCGGGCAGCGCGGCCGCCGCCTCGCGCACGTCGAGCTTGCCGGTCACGACATCGGCGATCAAGCGCGTGCGGTATTCGCGAATTAGATTGATTTCCTCCTTTGCGGCCTGCTCCGCTGTACGAATATGCGATGTTCTCTCTTCGACATACTCGACAATTCGAACCTGCTCGCGCACAGAAGGAATTCCTACCAGTCGGGCTGATGTAGTTTGAAGATTAATTCGTTGACGTGTCGCCCCGGTCGAAAGGAGGGCAGACGCAGCAGCAGCTGTAGCAGTGAGTTGCAGAGAGATGAACTCTGGAAATACCACGTCCCGGTTCATACGAAATCGAAAGCAATCAGCCTTCACCATGGCCGGGACAATACGTGTAGGAGCCACGCAGGCCCTTCCTGCCGGACGGTTGGGATCGCCTAAACCTGCAATCAAGATGTCTCTTGCTTCAACTGAGTGCTCACCAAGTGTGCCGTAATGCTCGGCAGAAATGTACGCCGCATCAGAATCATCGAACTCTCCATGTCCGATATTTTGGAGTCGGACAACTCGTATGCCGTGACCAGTGTAGTGCGACGACTTCAGCCCGGAACCAAATGGCCCGTCACATCGGTCTAGAGTGATTCGTCGTAGCGGCGAAGTCCGCCATGTCTCCGGCACGTAACCCAGCCACTCGACGCCGGAGGGCTTGTAGGCCGGGTAGGGCTGGCCGGTTCGGACGTCGATCCGGCCTGTGACGGCCTGGTGGATGATGGCCTGCTTCTGCTCCTCCAGCAACGCGATCAGCTTTTCCTTGGCGCGGATGTAGCGCCGAATACGCTGGTCGGCATGATCCAGGAAGCGGACGATAGCGGCTTGCTCGGGAACAGGTGGCAGCGTCACGCTCAATCGCTTGAGTTGGTCCGTATAGATATGGATGACAGTGATGCCGCGACCCATGGTCGCCTTTTGGATTGCTGCCGGCGCGCAATCAGCCGTATATCCCAAGTATCGTGCTTCAATTTCTCGTTTCGGGCGAAAAAGTACGATGTCACCGCCGCAGCGGGCGTCTGTTGGAATCAAGTTGACAGCCGACTTACCTATTTCTTCGATCGTTTCTCCCGAGGCCGCAAAGAGCACATCGCCATACCTGATCGGGGTGTAGTCTTGGGCCCTCTTGCAGGATACGTATGACCTGCTGCGCCGAATAAAGAATTTGTGCGTCGTGTACAGATCTCCATATCGAATGCAAGGAACCCCTGTCGACACCTCGTCTTCCTTGTTGCCCCCACTACCCTTCGAGAATACCCCAAACTGTCCTAGCTGTCGCACATCCCAATGCGCCGGCACCTCTTCCAGCCACTCCACGCCGCTCTCCCGATATGACGCGTAAGGCTCTAGTACAATATCACGATCACTCTCACCGGCACTCGCGTCCGGAGCGTCCAGCCGTTCGGCGAATTGATCGTCGAAAAACGAAGGCTGAATAGGATCGGAATGTGTTTGCACCGAGATGGTCGGTGGAAGATCTATTTCGGTCTCACTTGGCTGACTAGGTCTTTGATCTCCCCATACGGTCTCAATTGGCTTCGCGAAGAGCAGGAACTCCGATATTGGCGGTGGCTCGACCACTCTCAGTGTTGTCGAGGTATCCGCACTGAGGTGTGCACGCAGCTCCATGAGCAGGCGCCCAAGCACGTTCATGCCGACGAGCATGCCGTCATCGGCAACCTTGGCGCCCCAATAATCGTCCCTTCGAGATTGCTCGACGAGGACGGCCTGCTTGCCGTCCTCCAACACGGCATCCAGCCGGCGCAGCACGGTCATCGGCAGGATCACGTCGCGATACTTGCCGCGCACGTAGAGGTCGCGCAGCACGTCGTCGGCGATGCCCCAGATGTAGTTCGCGATCCAGTTCAGGTCGCCGTTGCTCATGCCATGCGTGCCCCTCCGATGCCGCCGCTGTTGTGGCCGAGCTCAGCGCCGCGGGCAAGGGCCGGAGTGTACCGATCCAGACCACGAGAGACCGGAAGATGGTCTG
>JAJEEP010000124.1 GCA_022820945.1 Alphaproteobacteria bacterium
GCCGAACCGTTCCGACGGCGGATCGTCTCGGAGATCGATGCTAACTACTGGTGATCGCCAGGCTGCCGGCTTCTCTCACCTCACGGGAACGCTGACGAGCGAACCCTACGACGCCAACTCCGCGTAGCGGCTTCGTTCAAAACCAATTGATCCACATCACCGACCTCTACACCGAGGAGGAACTGAGAACCTCCGAGTCATTCAACGCGCTCCGGACCCTTGCCCATGCTGGGAACGCCATCAATGTGCGTCTCGACGGGTCCGCCGGCTCGCGCATCCTGTGGCAGATCAACGACCCGGTGGACGGCGACGGCTGGTCGTCCGCACAACTCGACCGGATTCAGCGTCTCCTGCCCCATATCCGTCAGACCGTTCAGGTCCAGCAGACGCTCGCGGCCGCTGATGCCCTGGGCGCGACCTTGACGGAGCTGCTTGACACCACAGGGGCGGGCATCATCGAGCTCGAAGCGCGCGGGCGGATCGTGGCGGCGAACGACACCGCCCTGGAATTGCTGCGGACCGGCGAAGGGCTGCTCGACAGGCGCGGTTTTCTATTCGCCCGCAAGCCGCAGGACAACGACAACCTCCAGGGGCTTCTGAGCCGCGCCCTGCCGCCGTTCGGGGCTCCGGGTGCCGGTGGCTCCATGATCGTGGGACGCGCAGGCGGCCTGCCGCCGCTCGTGCTGCACGTCCACCCGGTGAGCCTGCAGGAGACGAACTCCCAAGTCTGGCCAGTCGCGGCGCTCGTGCTGGTCGTCGACCCGGCATGCCGAGCCGCCATCGATCCGGCGGTTGCAGCGGCGGCTCTCGGTCTTACGCCGATGGAGGGTCGGGTTGCGGTGTTGCTGGCCCAAGGCATGAACGTGCGCGAGGTCGCTGCGGCGATGAGCCGCAAGGAGAGCACGATCCGCTCGCACGTGAAGAGCATGTTCGCCAAACACGGGCTCTCCCGGCAGGCGGAACTGGTGTGGTTGGTGCAGTCTCTGGCCAGTGCTCCGATGGTTCGACGCTGAAGGCACAAGCAGTCGCTGCTCAACGCTGACGTCGATTATTTTGATCGAGTTCCCGGAATACCCCCAAGAATTTTCTTAAATCTCCCCCAAGTGGGGGACGCGCAGGTATGCCAAATCGGCGAATTTGTCGTGCTCGCATTGGTATCGGGGGCATAGCCAACAGGAACACGTACCATGCAGTTGCGCTGCCGGTGGAAAAAGTCGTGGGAGACATCAAGTGGCGCACTCAAGTTTGCGAGTTGCACGCATATCCAAATCGATATGTCTTCATCTCCATTTCAGTGGATCACGATTGTCGACGGCGAACCGCATTTCGTTTCTTCCCTTCGCCCTGGAGTGCGGAGCTCGCAGATGCGCACAGGTGCAGAGCGCCGCGTTTCTTGTCGTCGGTTCGTGCCTCGCCGCACGAACGGAGCTCTCGGATCCGCGCGGCGAGATGATCATCGTCGGCTCTCCTATCTCCTTCGGCGGTCAACACTAATGATTTGGCAACATTTTAGCAGAGTCGATAAGCGGAGCGTCTAACGACAAAACATCTCTAGAATAGGGAGGAATTTTAGCATGTTCCAACGAGTGAGGTTCGTCGCTATCAAAAATTGTAGCCGTACAGATAGCCAAATTACGGAAACTTCATTTAGTCCACTTGGCCGCGTATTTTTCCTGATAGGAATTGTTTTACTATTCGGCACGGTGAATCTTGTTAGTTTGCCATCGGAAACAGAAGCAGCGAATGTTTGTGCTGGAACTGTTCCAGGTGGTGACCTCTCAGACCTCATTGATAGCCAAGATGATTTCTGTACATTAGAATTTGAATCAGGTTCGGTATCTGAAGTAACTGCTCGTTATGAAGAGCAAGGTTATATTCGGCTCGATGAAACAGAGGTTTGGCGACTAGTCATTCAGACTAACCCTGCTCTTTCCGATATCTTTTCGGGAAACCCTTGCGAGCACCTTGTCCATCGTTCCTTCGATTTACCTGTAACACAAGATGGGGAGTGGAATGGAACCTTTGCTACAGTTTGCCCCGACGCCGGGGCTACTCCTAGAGTCGTGCTATCTCCTATCACGTTAACAATCACTGAAGGCGGCAGCGATAGCTACACGGTTGTTCTGGAGAGTAATCCCGATGGACCGGTGACTGTCACACCGAGCAGCGACAATTCGGACGTGACCGTTTCTCCGGCGAGCCTGAGCTTCAATGGCAACAACTGGGATGACGCGCAGACCGTCACGGTGAGCGCCGCCCATGACGACGACGCCGACGACGATGCCGCGACTATCACCAACGCGGTGCGCGGCTACGGAAACGTGACCGCCGACTCCGTGTCCGTAGCGGTGAATGATGACGACAGCGCCGGTGTGGATTTGTCGGTGAGTGCGCTGACGATCGATGAGGGTGGGAGCGGAACCTACACGGTTGTGTTGGAAAGCAATCCCGAAGGACCAGTCACCGTCACACCGAGAAGCGATAGTCCGGATGTGAGTGTCTCTCCCCAAAGCCTGGCCTTCGACGCCAGCAACTGGGATGACGCGCAGACCGTCACGGTGAGCGCCGCCCATGACGCCGACGACGATGGCGCGACTATCACCCACGCGGTGAGCGGCTACGGAAACGTGACCGCCGACTCCGTGTCCGTAGCGGTGAGCGAAGTCTCCCCGCCCGTGGTACCCGGCGTAGAAGTTGCAGCGGTAACCGAGACGCTGGCCACCGTGGCGGCAACCACCGTGTCCAACGTGACCACAAATATAGGAACACGTTTCTCCGCTGCACGTGGGGGGACGAGCCTAACGAGCCTTTCGCTGGCCGGACATTCCGTCATGGAGTCCACGGCGTTTGAGGCAACGGGGTGGAACTCTCTTTGGAACCAGGAGAGTCATTCCCGAACGCTGAGCTCGGACGAGCTGCTGCGCTCTACCGACTTCCAAATTGTCCTCGGCGCCAGCGAAGGCACACATGCACCAGCTGCGGAGACATGGACGTTTTGGGGGCGGGGCGATCTTCAGTACTTCAGCAGCCAGCCCGCCCGTGGATCGAGCTACGACGGCGACTTGAGGGCCGCTTATCTCGGACTGGATACGCAGGTGGACGACCAATGGCTTGCCGGTGTCGCGGTGTCTCGGACGATGGCGGAAGCGGACTATTCGCTGGGGATCAGCGGCACCGACAACGACGGGACGATGGACGTCACGTTGACCAGCCTGATCCCTTACGTGCGCTTCGCACCAGAGGCTGAAACCGAGCTCTGGGCCATTGTCGGTGTTGGCCAAGGTAAGATTGAGAACACTCGTCCAGGCGCGACGGCAGAGCAAGAGAGCAGCAAAACAACGATGTCGATGGGTTCCGCTGGCGCGCGTCATGCGCTGGCGCTTGGCGATCCTTTCGACTGGGCGCTGCTCGGCGATGTGGGATTCGGCCAAATACGGACCGAAGACGGTGTGGAAGCAATTGCCGGGCTCACGGTCGATACCTGGCAGGCTCGAATGGGCGTCGAAAGCTCCTACACGGCAGACCTGGGGGACGGAGGCACCGTCACAGCCTTTATGGAAGTTGCCGGCCGCTATGACGGTGGTGACGACGGGGAAGCGGGGCTTGAGCTTTCTCCTGGGATGTACATCGCCAGACCCGATACCGGATTCGGCCTTGAGCTGCGTGGTCGGGCGTTGGTACTGCATTCGGCCGAGAACTACGAAGAGTACGGCTTGAGCGCGACCGCGAGCGTCACGCCGCGCTCCGATGGCACGGGCCTTTCGCTCTCACTGTCTCCGCGTTGGGGCGACGACCCGGGCGGAGCGGATACGCTCTGGCGCGATAGTGATTTGGGCCTGCTGAGATCCCCCTCGAGCAATCGTAACGCCATGTCGCTGGACGCGCGCGTGGGGTACGGCGTCAAGGCGATGAATGGTCTGCTGACACCGTTCAGCGAGTTCGGCCTGCGTGATGAGGATAGCCAGATTTGGCGTATAGGCGCTCGCTACGACGCAATCGGTGTCGAGCCCGGGGCACTTAGCCTGGAAGTGTCCGGAGAGAGGCGCGAGAGCCTTGACGGCGATACCGAACATCGCGGCGGCCTGATAAGCCGGATGCAATTCTAGTTCCAGCGACTGTCACCACACGAGAACCTTGAGCTACCGACGACGCCTAATGTCGAAGGCAAAGGAGAGGACACTATGACTGATACAATCGAGAGAAGCGAGAGCAGCGTACTTGCCAAGCAAGGTGTCCGCCTCATTCGGAACGTCAGCGTATCGCTTGCAACTTTGGGCATGTTGGCGGCACTAGCGGCCTGTCAGCACGACCAAGTTAAAGTGGTAACAGTACCAGTAGAAGTGCCAGTAGAAGTGCCGCGGTGCGAGCTACCCACGTTCCACGAAGCGAGAGCGTTCACCGTCGAAGCCTGGGCAATTCCAGATCCGACCTTCGACGTCGGCGAACCGCTTCGTCTTCAAATGCGGGTTAGTACGCCCGCGCACATGAACATCTTCTACGTCAGCTCATCGTGCAAGGTTACAAGGTTGCTGAACAACTACGCGATGACTGAAACCCAAATCGTCGACATTCCCACTCCTGAGAGTGGGCTGCGGATGACGGTAAAGCCGCCAACCGGCAACGAAGCATTTTACTTCGTAGCGACCCGACTTTCGATGAATTTTCTCGCGGGGTCTGACATTATGGGCGAGGGAGCCGGTGTCGCCAGTCTCGACTTGTCCCCGGATCAGTTTTACCGACACCTGCATGATGCGCTCGGTCGCATTAATCCTGCTGACAGAAGCATGTATACGCTGAAGACCGCGGTTGTCAGCCAATAAGCTGCGGCTCTAGAGCCTTATGTCGGCAACACCAGCCAGAAGGGAGGATCAATCAATGGCTTACTCATCCCGGTTCTCTACTTGGGGCATAGCCCTCGTTGCGGCAGCGTTCATTGCACTCAGCCAGTTCGCAGCTCCAGCGGTGAGCGCCGATGAAATACAGGAAGAAAATGAGGAGCTCCCGTATCTCAAGGACCTCGCTATCAGCCAGGTTCCCATCGTTCAGGAATTGCCGCCGACCACCAATACACCGAAGCCGAGTGCCTCGGGTCTTGCGGTCATGTCTGCGGTCGACCGTTCAGATTCTCGTTATAGCCACGGTGATAGTCTCGTGCTTACTATCGAGGTCACAGAGGACGCGTACGTGTGGGTATTGGACACCGGTACCAGCGGAAAAGTGCATCAAATATTCCCCAACCGGTACGAAAAGGACAACTTCTTGCGCGCCGGTAGTCCGGTTGATATTCCGCGCGCTGATGCGGAATATCAATTGCTCGTCTCGCATCCTAAGGGAGCCGAGCTTCTCACGGTGATCGCGTCGAAGGACGGCACTCCTCTAACAGCGGACTTGATCGATGAGGAAACTGACGCGGGTGCGTTCCTGGCACTTCGGGGGAGCGCTGCATCTATCGCCAAGGACCTCAGTATTTCGCTGAAGGAGCAAGAGTCGGATTGGGTGACGAACCATCAGGTCGTCCACATAGAATAGGTGTGGACACCTGAATTCGTGATGCCTTACCCAGTGATGCGCTGGAAGCGGGGGCGGAGGTCGTGTTGATTACTGTCCGCCCTCGCGCCGTCTTGCCCTTCTCGAGAATGTGCCTGTATGCCGAAGCGGTTATCGCCTCGTGTATGTGGACTTCAGTTTATTATCATTTGGGATTCAGGATCGGAAGTTTTCTGCTCCAGCGAGGCCAAAGGAAATGTGGGCCTCCTGTAAGCGGTCGACCGATTGAAGGAATTCGCAGCCTTGAGAGACTCCGTTTGAGTCTGACCCGGCTGGACGAAATGCCAGGTGGGTTCAAATGTCACGGACAGGGCGCGATGACGTTCCCAACTGCAGCAGTGACAGCGTGGCCGGTGTTCAATCGAGCATCCAACTCCCAACGCCACGTTGCTTCGGTATTGGATGGTGACTTTGTTTGTGAGCCGTTGCTATCGAGGAGTGCTGTGGCATGAACTGCATATCATCTCTGCGTTTCTTGCTGGTGTTTGGCACGCTGGGAGCCTTCTCAGCCGGCGCCGAAAGTGCATCAGAACTTCCACCCATAATTCCGGCGGAGGAGATCGCTGAACAGCTCTCGCCATCGACCCCGCTTCCCGCTGGACGGAAGAGAAAGATCGGGTTCGAGCCTGCTGGTGAAGAGTCTATCATCACCCAGCCGGCGCCCGTCTCGGGTCCGGTCTCACAGCGCATTGCGCTTCAAGCCATCGAGTTTGAGTTCGATTCCGATCGACTGACCCCTCGGGCACGGCAACAGGTCTCCGAGCTCGCCAAAGCGCTCTCGCTCGACGCCCTTCGTCCTCTCATCTTTGCAGTCCAAGGCCATACGGACAGCGTCGGTGACCGGGACTACAACCGAGGACTCTCTTCGAGGCGTGCAAGCGCGGTCAAACGTCAACTCGTTGCGGAGCGCATAGCCGCGCACCGGCTCGTCGAGATCGGTTTGGGAGAGGACTTTCCGCTGCCCGGCCTGTCCGGGGACGACGGGCGCAATCGTCGCGTCGAGATTGTGCATCTGGGAGCGACCGATGAGGGCAATGTGGCGCCCGTGGCCCAAGACACGGGGCGAAGGGCGTTACTGATCGGCATCGATGCTTATCAAAGCGTAGTGCCGTTAGACGGCCCGGTCAACGATGCTGAGGCGATGCACGCGTTCATAACAACCGACTTGGGGTTCGATGACGGCGACGTAATGTTGCTGATCGACGCGGACGCTACCCGCGCCAACATTCTTCGCGAAATCGAGGAGTGGCTTATCGACGGAACTCGTCCGGGCGATGAGGTCTTCTTCTATTTCAGTGGTCATGGCTTCCAGCAGCCGGATACCAACGGCGACGAGTCGGATCGCTTCGATGAAACTCTCGTTCCTGTCGACGTGGCTGTGCGCAATGACAGAACCATCGCGGGCATGATCTCGGATGATGAGATTGCCGCGTTGCTCAGCAGATTATCCGGCCGCCGAGTCACCGTGGTGGTCGACGCCTGCCACTCTGGGACCAGCGACCGGATCTCGGTCGTTGGCGAAGGATGGCGTTACGTCAAGAGCCCACGCCGTCCCGACGGTGGGTTGCTGCTCCTCGGTACCGTAGACCCGAACCAGGCTGTTGAGGCTTCGGCCCCCGAGGCGTTCCTCTCGACCAAGGACCCGCAGCTTCGCGCAGCTGACGTGTCGGTCTGGGCTGCAGTCGAGGCCCACCAGAAAGCGCTTGTTGACGAGGAGGTGCGCGGTGCACCGCTAAGCGTGTTCACCCGCAGATTCCTGTCCGGGTTACGGGACGCCGAAGCCGATGCGGACGCAAATGGTGTCGTCACCCGTTCAGAGTTGCACGCATATCTGATCCGGGAGTCCGAAGCCTACTGCGCGCGCCACGCAAATCGCTGCCGACGCGGGCTCACCCCTCAACTCCATGCTGCGCTGCATACGATGGACGCTCCTGTCTTTGGGCCCGTCCTCGTGCCGGTCTCCCAGCAGGCCAGAGTGGTGAAGGATATTCTCGTGGGACCGAAATCGAGCGCGGAAGGGGGATCCGGCGGCGGCGTGAAGCTTCAAATCCAGCAGGGGACCCGCCTTGAGGTTGGCACCGAGCTGGAGATTGTCGTCACCAGCCCTCGCGGTGGCCATCTCGTGTTGCTCGACATCGATGCATTGGGGGACATGGTGCAAATTTTCCCCAACCAGTTCAGCGTGGCGAGTGGCGTGCCAACGAGCGTTCGAGCAGGCGAGGCCAAGCACGTACCGGATTTCGCTCTCGAGCCCTCATTCCGTCTGCGGGTGAGTCCGCCGGTCGGCCTTGGGACGCTGGTCGCTGTCATATCCAACGATATTCCTCAACTCAACACGCTGACTGCACAGCACAAGGATCTCTCGGTTATCGAGCGGCCCAAAGCCTACCTCGTTGAATTGGCCGAAGTAATACGCGCGAGTGGAGACACCCCCGATCGCCGTGTTGCAACCCTGGACTACGAGACCGTGATGCCAATGCAATAGGTCTCAAGCGATGAGTTTTGTGTCGGCAAATCTTGCCGCCAGGCCGTTGCCCTGGCGGCGCATCCTCGCCCTTCTGCTCGTCGGATTCTTGCTTGCCCTGACTTGTCCCCAGCCTGCCGAAGCCCAAATGACGCGCGTTATTGGAGGGGTCAGCCGGACCATCTCTGATGCGTGGAAACGAATTGTTAGTGAGCCTCAGCGATTCCGAATCCGGCCGACACTCGTCATTGATCCGCAGCGTGAGGCAGGTGACGTGACGGCTCTAACCGCCGACTGGAACCAGCATCTGATACTTGTGGTACACGGCGACGGCGCCGCGCACGTGTGGGACCTCGAACGGGGCGTGCGGACAGGGGGACGCTTCGGCGACATCGTTGCCGGAGCCATTCGAGGAGCCGGGCGTTCGACTGAGGTCGTGGTCATCCACCGCGATGGTTCAGTGAGCGCGCTTCGCCTCGATGGTGAATACAGATCTCTTGGGTCCACCATACGGGGCTTCGATCCCCGAACCGCCCCGATACTTTCTCAAGATGGTACGGCGATGGCCTTTCGTACCCGTGATGGCCGCTGGCAAGCTCGCAGGGTCGGCGCACTGGGCACCCGTCCAGTAGCGCTCCCCGATGCTGCGCGTGAGGCACAACCCAACTTCTCGCCCGATGGGTCCACGATCGTTTATCGCGCGACGGGCGGAACATTGATCGCAGGCCGCGTTACTCGCTCGGGAGTGCGCGTTATCGGCTCCCTAGACGGCTGCGGTCGTGGCGTTCGAACTACTGCGGGGGTGTTCACGCCAATCGGCACACGCGTCGTACTCGGTGACGCACGGGGGAGGCTGTGCGCTTGGACGCTTGCGGGCGCAGGTGCGCCAAAGCGGTTATTTGCCGTACCTACCCGACAGCTTGGCGGCGCAGTCGTGACACTTGCGATGGACAGTGACGGGAGACGCGGAGCCAAGCGAGCGGAGCGAGCGCCCGGCGATTGAGGGAAATGAATAGAGTCCGAGCGCCCGGCGCATGAGGGAAATGAATAAACATTGGGCGGAGGCGTACGTCGGCAGGCCCTACGTCGAGGGACGCCACGATTGCGTCGACTTCGTGGTGGCGGTGCTGCGCGAGCGCTTCGGGCGCACGCTCGCATTGCCAGCACATGCCGCGACTCTGAAGGCGCGCGATGCGCAGATCGCTGCGCTCAAGGGCGTCTACGCGGTGCGCGTCACGCGGGAGGCGCGCGGAGTACTGGGTGTCGCGCCGGAGACGCTCGGAGCATTGGCAGTGCCGCGCGACGGCGACGGCGTTCTGATGGCGGCGGCGGCCAGACGGCACAGCGTGGGGCACCACATCGGCATCTGGTGCGCCGTCGCGGGCGAGCCCTACGTGCTGCACTGCCTCAAGGGCGTGGGCTCGATCCTTCACCCGCTGCGCGATCTCGACCGCCGCGCTCTCGTGCTGGAAGGCGTTTACCGATGGCTGTAGATGTCCTCGTACAGCGAAGCGGTAGGGCGGAGACAAACGCCCTCAAGCAGCGAAGCGGTAGGGCGGAAATAATCACCGATCTCTGGCCTCACGGCCTCACCGCCGAGGGCCGCGAGACCCGCCCCGCCGTGGTGCCGCCGGGCGCCACCCTCGCCGACCTGATCGCGGATGTGCCCCCCGGCGCGTCCGCCCTTCCGAGCGCGTCCGCGCTACCGCTTCGCTGCTTGAGCGCGGACGCCCCTATTGTCGCCTCGGTGGACGGCCGGCCGGTGCCGCGCGCGGTGTGGGCCGAGACGCGGCTTCGTGGCGGCGAGGTCGTGACGCTCCGCGCTGCACTCGCGGGCGGGGACGACAAGAACCCGCTGCGCGTCCTCCTGCAGATCGGCGTGCTCGTTGCTGCCGTCGTCGCGCCACCGCTGCTGTTCGCATCGCCATGGGCGCAAGCCTTCGCCGGTGCCGCCATCACCCTCGGCGGCGGCCTCATCGTCAACGCTCTCGCTCCGCTGCCCTTGCCGGACCGGGCCGGATCGTCGCCGGTGGAGCCGGTCTACAGTCTTGCCGGCGGTGCCAACCGCCCGCGTCCCTACGAGCCTTTGCTCCTGGTACTCGGCGAGCACCGCGTCTTTCCCGATCTCGGCGCCGCCGAATACACAGAGATCGTCGGCGACGACCACTTTCTCCATCAGATCTTCAACTTCGGTCTCGGTGAGCTTGCCGTCGACGAGCTCCGCATCGGCGCCACGCCGCTCGACGCCTATGAAGAGGTCGAGACCGAGTGGGGCGACGCTCAGGGCCGCATCGCCCTCGTCGCCGGCAACGTGGACACCGTCGCCGGCGCCGCGCTCGACGATACCGCCTTCGTCGAGCGGCAGACCGGGGCGGACACGCAGCGCATCGGTATCGACCTCACCGGGCGCCTCTTTCGTGTCAACGAGAGTGACGGCGCGGTTCAGGGCCATAGCGTCGATATCGAAATCGAGTGGGAGGCGCCGGGCGTGGCGGCGGAAAGGCGCACGCTCACGCTCACGCACGACCGCCAGACTCCGCTCAGACGCACCCTCTCCTACGATCTCGGCAGTGCCCGCGCCTGGACCGTCCGCGTGCGCCGAACCACCGATCCCGATCCTTCGGATCGCGTCTACGACGACATCGCGTGGGCGGCGCTGCGGGCCTACCAAGTGGACACCGCCGACTACAGCGGTCAGACGCGCCTCGGCGTGCGCATCCGGGCTTCCGGCCAGCTTTACGGCCGTCTCGATCGCCTGTCGGCGATGGTGCGCCAACGGGTGCCGACCTGGGATGGCGCGGCCTGGACCGCGCCGCGTGCAACCTCCAATCCGGCCTGGCTCTTCCGCTGGTATGCGCGGGGCGTGCGCATTGCCGGCCGTCTGGTCGCCGGCGTCGGTTTGGCGGACGGGCGCATTGACGAAGCTTCGATCAAGGCGTGGGGCGCCTGGTGCGAGGCGCACGGGCTGGGCTGCAATCTCGTGCTCGACCGCGCCCGCTCCCACGCCGATGTACTGACGCTCATCGCCCAGTGCGGCCGTGCGAGCCCAAGCTGGCAGACCGGCCGCCTCGGGGTGGTATGGGAAGACGAGGGCCGCCCGGCGACGGCGCTGATAACCCCCGGCAACATCGTCGCCGGCTCGTTCGCGGTGGAATACGCCGCGGGCCAGGCAGCCGACGAGATCGCCATGCGCTACATCGAGCCCGCCCTCGACTGGCAGTACAACACGCTTCGCCGCCTCGTGCCGGGCGCCGCCGCACCGCCGTCCACGACGACGACCGTCACCCTGCCGGGTGTGACCTCGAGCGAGCAGGCGGCGATGGCCTGCAACCTCCAGGCCGCGCGCCAGCTCTACCACCGCCGCCGGCTCAGTTGGGAGATGGCGGCCGAGGGGCTTTCCATCGCCCGCGGCGACGTGGTGCATATCACGCATTCGCTCATCGACGGCGGCGTCGCAGGCCGGCTCGCCGGCGGCACGGCGGATGAAGTCGTCCTCGACCGGCCTGTTGATCTCCGCGCGCCTTCCGGCGCGCAAATGATGTTCCGGTTGGCGGATGGCGCGGTGCATACATCCGCCGTCACGCCTCCGCCGAGCGTCCAGGGGGAGACCGCCAAGCTGGTGCTGGCGGAGCCCTTGCCGCTCGCGCCCGGCGCCGACGGCGACAACCCCAGCGATATCCTGTGGCGTCTCTACGAGGCGGATGCGCCCCCGGCGCGCGCGCGCATCACCGCCGTCGAGCCCGTCAGCGACCGGCGCGTGCGCTTCACCGCTATCGACGAGGTGGACGCCTACCACGAGGCGGCCACCGCCGACCTCTCCGCCCCGCTCCCTGCGCTGCCGACGCGCACCCCACGGGTGCTGGCCGTCGCCTTCGCCGAGGCCCTGGTCCGCGTTGGCGCCGGCTTCGCGGTCGAAATCGCCGCTGTTCTCACTGTTGCCGGCGACTGGCGCGGCGGAGTCGTGCGCGCCGCCGTGGACGACGAGGCGCCGCGCACCGTAGCCCGCCTCGTGGGCGGCGAGACGGCGGCGCGATGGCTTGCGCCGCCCGCCGGCACGCTCAGCGTAACCGTCACGCCCGGCACCGAGGCTGCGCCGTCCGGTGCGCCCTTCGCGGCCAGTCACGAGATCACGGGCACCCTCGCCCCGCCGGGCTCGCCCACCAACTTTCTGATCGACGTGCTGGGCGACGGCACGCGGCGCCTGCGCTGGACCCCGCCGGGCGACGTGGACCTCGCCGGCATCCTGATACGCTATGCCGTCGCCGCCGGCCCTTCGCCCGAGTGGGAGGCGATGACCCCGTTGCACCGGGGCCACCTCACCGCTTCGCCGCTGGAGACGGTCGAGCCGCCGCCGGGAGAGTGGGTCTTCGCCGCCCGCGCCATCGATACTGGGGGGCGGCTCTCGTCCGGCGACGTGCGCATCCTCGCCACCCTCGGGCCGCAGCGCCAAGGCGATGCCCTGCTCTGGCGCTGCCCCTCCGCCGCCGGCTGGCGCGGCACCATCGCCGGCGCCGAGCGCTCCGACGACGGGCGCGACGCCCTCGAGGGCGCGGGCGACTACACCTGGGACGATCTGACCACCTGGGATGCCTGGCAGTCCTGGATCGCCGGCAACGGCGCCAGCGCGGCAACCGAGATCGCCTACACCGGCGAGACGGTCGATCTCGGCGCCGTCCTGGACGTGGACCTGCGCTGGTCGGCCGAAAGCGCAGGCGATGTCGCCTTCGAGTATCGTACCGGTGCCACGCTCGCCGCGCTCGAGGCCGCAGACTGGGCCGCCTACGCGCCCGGCACCACCGTCGCCGCGCGCTGGCTGCAACTGCGCTGGCGCGTGAGCGGGGACGGCAACCAGTTGCTGAGCCTCGATCACTTGTGCTGGTCCGTCCACGCGCCGGGGGCCGAGCGCAAGCTGCTCGACCGTGACACGGCGGACTGGCGGGGCAGCGCAGCCGAGGGGCGCATCGTGCCGACCGATCTGGGCGTCGTGACCGATCTCGATGTCACCCTGCAATCGGTCGGCGCCGGCTGGTCCTGGACCCTGGTCAGCAAGAACGACCCGACGCGCATTCGCATCTACGACGGCGACGGCAACCCCGCCGACGCCGTGGTCGATGTCATCGTGCGCGGCGTTGCCGCTTAGCTCAGGAGGCTAACATGCCCTGGCCCGTTGACGATCTCTCGACCGCCGGCGTCGATGCCGGCACCGACCGCCCGCCTCGCGCGGAGTTCTTCAAGCTGTTTCAGCGCGTCAAGACGGTCATCGCAGGCCGCGGCACGGTGGGGGGCGTTGCCTCTCTCGATGGCCGTCGCCGCGTGCCGGACGCCGAGCTCGGCCGAGGCGTCGCGGGTGGCGTCGCCTCGCTCGACAACGCCGGCCGCGTGCCCAGCGCGCAGCTTCCGCCGCCGCCGGCGCCGCCCGTCGCCGTGCCGCCCGGCACCATCTCCCTCTATGCCGGCCTGCTCACGCCCTCGGGCTGGTTCCGCTGCACCGGCAGCGCCATAAGCCGCACCACCTTCGCCGATCTATTCGCCGCCATCGGCACCCGCTACGGCGCCGGCGACGGCGTGACCACCTTCAACATTCCCGATCTGAGGGGCCGCTTTGCGCTCGCCTGGGGCGGCGGCTACGACCTCGGCCAAGCCGGCGGCGCGGCGACGCACACGCTCACGGCCGATGAAATGCCTGAGCACCTGCACCATCTGGCGGCCAACGAGAATGCCTCCGCTGGCTCTCTGGTGACGGCGGACGAGCAGATCGCGGCGGACTACTCGCCTCGGCAGGGCTTCGATGAGAAGTACAGCCTCCAGGGCAGCGATCAGGACGCGACGCTCGGCCGCAGCGCAAGCGTCGGTGGCGGCCGGGCCCACAACAACATGCCGCCCTTCATGGCCCTCGGATTCATCATCAGGACCTGAGCGGCGTAAGAGAGTCAGGCCACGGCGACGGCGTCGATCTCGACCTTCCACTCGGGCCGCACGAGGCCGGCCACGACGATGGTGCTCGATGCGGCCTTGTGATCGGCGCCCAGGTGCTGCTTTCTCGCCGCAGCGAGCAGCGGCACGTAGTCGGCGTCGAGCATGTAGGTGATGGTGCGCACGATGTTGGCGGTGGTCATGCCCGCATCGGCGAGCACGGCCTCGATGTTGCGCCAGACGCACTCGATCTGCGCCGCCACGTCGTCGGGCACGGTGCCGTCGGGCTCGACACCGATCTGGCCCGAGACGTGCAGCAGGCGCGACACGTTGACGGCCTCGACGCCGTGATCGTAGTGGCCGAAAGGCGGCGCGATGTGGGACGGGTTGTACGTCTTCAACACGGTGACCTCCTGATATTGTTGCGTGGGACCGTCGCCTGGTCGGTCTCTGTCTCCTAGCCTGGAGGGTACGATGTTTTCGCTTGAAGGGCGGAACGCTTTGGTCACGGGGGCGGCCGGTGGGCTCGGCAGCGCAATCGTCGAAGCGCTGGCCGGAGCCGGGGCCAACGTCGCGGTCACCGATCTCGACGAAGCTTCTGCGGCCTCGACCGCTCGCGCCGCGGCGGCCCGCTTCGACCAGCGGGCGTTTCGGGCTATCCGCTGCGACGTGACGGATGAAGCGAGCGTGCGCGCCGCGTTCTCTGCGGCCGAGGAGGCGCTCGGCCCGATCGACACCCTGGTTAACGTCGCCGGCACCTTCCACGCAGTGCGCTTCGAGGACATGAGCTTCGCGGCTTGGCGTGCCCTGCTGGCGTGCCACCTCGACGGCACGTTCCTGTGCACGCGACAGGCTTTGCCGGGCATGCTGGCGCGCGGATTCGGGCGGATCGTCTGCACGTCGTCGGTCGCGGCGGCGGGCGGGGTGGCTTACGAGGTCGCCTACGGGGCGGCGAAAGGGGGCATCGACGGGCTGGTGCGTTCGTTGGCGCGCGAGGTGGGCGGACGCGGCGTCACGGTCAACGCGATTGCGCCCGGCTACTTCGATACCCCCGTCAATGTCGCGAAACCGCCCGAGGAAAAGACGCTGCTCACGCGCAACATCCCTGTCGGCCGCTTCGGCAAGCCGGCGGAGGTCGGCGCGCTCGCCGTCTACCTCGCGTCGGACGAAGCCGCTTACACCACCGGCCAGATCATCAGCCCCAACGGCGCCTTCACCTACGGCAGCGCCGACCTCGAAAGCCGCTGAGCGCGCGAACAGGGGCGGGGAGGGCGCGGCTAGGCGGCCTTCCGGGGCCCGATGGGGCAGTGCGCCTCGCGCTCGACCAGGTCGTAGACGAAGAGGAACTTGGCGATGCCGGTGAGCACCGCCGCTACCATGCCGAGCTCGAAGATCTCGCCGTCGTCGAAGTGCGCCGAAAGATCGGCGTAGAGGGCCGGTGACAGCTGCCCTTCCATGTTGGGGAGCACCATCTCGGCGCCGAGTCGCAGCACCGCGCGCTCGCGCTCGTCGAAGACGTCGCTCGCGTCGTTCATGATGATGTCGAGCTGGACGTCGGTGACGCCTGCGCGCCGCGCCGCCTCCACGTTGCCCTTGTTGCAGAAGGCGCAGCCGTGGGTCATCGAG
>JAJEEP010000091.1 GCA_022820945.1 Alphaproteobacteria bacterium
ACGGATTGAGGCGATGCTGAGACTGAGCCGGATGAACGACTACGCCGTCGTCGTTCTGGGGCAATTGGCGTCCCGGCCCGAACGGCCGCGTTCGGCGAGCGAGGTCGCCGAGGCGACGGGCCTCGCCGCCTCCACCGTGTCGCAGGTGCTGAAGGCGCTCGCCCATGCCGGGCTGGTGGCGTCGGTCCGGGGCGCGCATGGCGGCTACACGGCCGACCGGCCGCCGGAAGACATTTCCGTCGCCGAGATCGTGCTGGCGGTGGACGGGCCGGTGGCGCTCACCGCCTGCGTGGACGGCGGCGACTGCGCCATTGAGGCGACCTGCCTGCTGCGCGGCTCCTGGGACCGGATCAACAATGCCGTCCGGGATGCGCTGGAAGCGGTGACGCTCGCCGACATGCTGGCCCCGATGCGGGACTTCTCGCGTTTCGAGCCGCAGGAGCTGCGCCCATGAGCCGGGTTACCGCCGAAACCGTCGAACAGGTCCGCTCGCTCGGCGACCGCTACAAATACGGCTTCGTCACCGAGATCGAGTCCGAGCAGGCTCCCAAGGGGCTGAACGAGGACATCGTGCGCTTCATCTCCGCGGTGAAGGACGAGCCGGACTGGCTGCTGGAATGGCGCCTGGAGGCCTTTCGCCACTGGCAGACCATGACCGAGCCGAACTGGGCCAAGCTCGGCATCCCGATGATCGACTACCAGGACGCCTACTATTATTCCGCGCCGAAGCAGAAGGAAGGGCCGAAATCGCTTGACGAGGTGGACCCGGAACTGCTGGCCACCTACGACAAGCTCGGCATTCCGCTGCGCGAGCAGGAGATGCTGGCGGGCGTGGCCGTGGACGCGGTGTTCGACAGCGTCTCGGTCGCCACCACCTTCAAGGCGAAGCTGGAAGAGCACGGCGTCATCTTCTGCCCGATCTCGGAGGCGGTGCAGAAATATCCCGAGCTCGTCCGGAAATATCTGGGCTCGGTGGTGCCCTACACGGACAATTTCTTCGCCACGCTCAACTCCGCCGTCTTCACGGACGGGTCCTTCGTGTTCGTGCCGAAGGGCGTGCGCTGCCCGATGGAGCTGTCCACCTATTTCCGCATCAATGCAGCCAATACCGGGCAGTTCGAGCGCACGCTCATCATCGCCGAGGAGTCCTCCTATGTGAGCTATCTGGAGGGCTGCACCGCGCCTATGCGCGATGAGCACCAGCTTCACGCCGCGGTCGTCGAACTGGTGGCGCTGGACGACGCGGAGATCAAGTATTCCACCGTGCAGAACTGGTATCCGGGCGACGAGAACGGCGTCGGCGGCATCTTCAACTTCGTCACCAAGCGCGGGGCCTGCATCGGCGCGCGCTCGAAGATCTCCTGGACGCAGGTCGAGACGGGCTCGGCGATCACCTGGAAATATCCGAGCTGCATGCTGCACGGCGCGGAGTCGGTCGGCGAGTTCTACTCCATCGCCATCACCAACAACTATCAGCAGGCGGACACCGGCACCAAGATGGTGCATATGGGCCCGGGCTCGCGTTCGCGCGTGATCTCCAAGGGCATCTCCGCCGGCCGCGCCAGCAACGCCTATCGCGGCCTCGTCAAGATGCTGCCGGGCGCGGCCGACGCCCGCAACTACACCCAGTGCGATTCGCTGCTGATCGGCTCCCGCTGCGGGGCGCACACCTTCCCCTATATCGAGAGCCAGAACCGCTCAGCCCGCGTCGAGCATGAGGCCACGACCTCCAAGATCGACGACGACCAGCTCTTCTACTGCCGCCAGCGCGGCATCGGCGAGGAAGAGGCGGTGGCGCTGATCGTCAACGGGTTCTGCCGCGAAGTGCTGCAGCAATTGCCGATGGAGTTCGCCGTGGAGGCGCAGAAGCTCGTCGGTATCTCGCTCGAAGGATCGGTCGGCTGATGCTTGAAATCCGCAATCTCCACGCCTCGGTCGAAGGCCAGGCGATCCTGAACGGGCTCGACCTCTCGGTCGGCGCCGGCGAGGTGCATGCCGTGATGGGGCCGAACGGCTCCGGCAAGAGCACGCTCTCCTATGTGCTGTCCGGCCGCGAGGGCTACACGGTGGAACGCGGCGAGGCGCTCTATGACGGCCAGGACCTGCTGGCGCTGGAGCCGGAGGAGCGCGCGGCGGCCGGCCTCTTCCTCGCCTTCCAGTATCCGGTCGAGATTCCGGGCGTCGGCACCATGACCTTCCTGCGCACGGCGCTGAATGCGCTCCGGCGCGGCCGGGGCGGGGACGAGCTCGACGCCATGCAGTTCCTGCGCGTCGTGCGCCAGAAGGCGCGGGCGCTCGGCATCGGCGACGACATGCTGAAGCGCGCGCTGAATGTCGGCTTCTCCGGCGGCGAGAAGAAGCGCAATGAAATGCTCCAGCTTGCGATTCTGGAGCCGCGCCTGGCGATCCTCGACGAGACCGACAGCGGCCTCGACATCGACGCGCTCAAGGTGGTCGCGGAAGGGGTGAATGCGCTGCGCTCACCGGACCGGGCCATGCTCATCATCACCCATTACCAGCGCCTGCTGGACCATATCGTGCCGGACCGGGTGCATGTGCTGGCCAAAGGCAGGATTCTCCGTTCCGGAGGCAGCGAGCTCGCGTTGGAGTTGGAGGAGAAGGGCTACAGCGAAATCCTGAGCGAGGCGGCATGACGCCCCAAGTCGCGTTACCAGGCGTAGAAGCCTACCGCGAGGCGTTCGAGAGCATCCGCGCCTCGCTGCCGGGCGAGCGGGAGCGCGCCTTCGAGGCCTTCGCCGCGAGCGGCTTCCCGACCAACCGGGTCGAGGCGTGGAAATATACGAGCCTGCGCCCGCTCGCGCGCCAGCGCTTCCGGCCGGCCGGGCCGGACAGGGAAGCCGGGGTGCC
>JAJEEP010000071.1 GCA_022820945.1 Alphaproteobacteria bacterium
CCGAGCAGAGCCGAGCCGAGCCGAGCCGAGCCGAGCCGAGCCGAGCCGAGCCGAGCCGAGCCGAGCCGAGCCGAGCCGAGCCGAGCCGAGCCGAGCCGAGCCGAGCCGAGCCGAGCCGAGCCGAGCCGAGCCGATCCGAGCCGAGCCGAGCCGAGCCGAGCCGAGCCGAGCCGAGCCGTATTCGACGCGCTCACCCAACTGGCTCACAGCTCGCTCTCAGAGATATCGCCCGAGCAACCGACGAGCGGACGGGAGTCTCCTCAGTGATTCCCCTCGTCGCAGTTGGTCATACGACTACGATCTTGATGGTTGGTTCTTTGCGTTCAGAAACATCACACGCGCAACAGATCGACGAACGTCTATCTTTACTCTCTTACGTGGACTCGCCGCCATGAACGACGGCGCCCCGGTAATTCGCTTGGACCACGTGAAGGTTCTTCAAGCTTTTCGAGACATCACCAATTCGACCAATGAACGGACACTCATCGTTGATAACATTCCTCCTGGTCCAGTCGGGAATAACGCACCGCTAATCGCGTATCGGCATTCGCGTGCTGTTGCCTATGCGCTTGTATTGGCAAACATGAACAGTATTCCCCTAGATTGGTCCGCAAGATTATCGGTTGGCGGTGTACATATGAGCTTTTTCATCGTTAAGCAACTTCCAATTCTACCGCCTCATGCTTATCTTGAACAGAGCAGTACTGGCCATCCTTATGTCGAGCTAATCATCCCACGAGTGCTGGAACTGGTCTATACATCCGAAGAAATGAGCAGTTTCGCCAGCGACCTTGGATATACCAGTCCGCCTTTCCCATGGGACGAAGAACGTCGATTCCGTCTCCGTTGCGAACTCGACGCGATCTTCGTACAAATGTACGGCCTTAGCCGCGCCGACCTCCAGTGGATTCTGGACGCCCAAGCACCAAGCTCATCCTTCCCATCCCTCAAACAGAACGAAATGCGGACTTTCGGAGAATACCGGACACAGCGCTATGTGCTGGAAGCATTTGACTTGCTCGAGCATGGACAGGTTCCTAAGCTCCACAGTTGACCACTACGAAGCCCACGCACGCCGGCTCTTGTACAACCCTGTTGCACAGAGTTCCGGATAGGCATCCTCAATCTTCTTCCGCACCTGCGGATTATTCAGTGTCGCCCAAGTCAGGTCCTTCACAAAGAGCTGGACCTTCATTCGGGTAGCGCGCTGTTTTCGGTCCCACTGGGTTAGCAGCAACTTTTGGATGTCTTCAACATCATAAGGAACTTGTTTCTTGACGATCGGGTTCTCGTCGATTGCCTTCGCCCAATCTTTCGCAGCAGCCGAGATTGTATTTTCGACTGCTGCGTGCATGGAGCGCTTGATCTTATCGTTTGCAGACTCAACCAAGATTTCTATTTCAGCCCATTTCGTCTGCATAATCGGCCAATCATTCTTTTTGTATATGCGGCCCAGTGGCGGCCCCATTTGCCTCGTAAAAATCTCCCTGAACGCGTCCACTCTTCTGTTGACGTCACGTGCTCCTAGGTCAACGCTGCCGCTGAGATCAATGCGCATCCTCTCCGACAACCTGTTTCGGAGATCGGCCTCCAAACCAAGCTCGGTAGGCTCCTGGGGAATCGTGAGAGTCGTCGTTCCAGACAAACTGGCGCCTGTCACATGGATTTCGATGAACCCCACATAGCCCTGGTACACTTCTGTTTGCTTCTCCTCCGTGAAATCTCTCGGAGGATGCTCCTGCAAGTGAGTTTCCACCTCCTTGATCTTCTCCTCATCCACTGCGTGCAGCTGCACATTAGGTTCAGCCGGAACAAGACGCTTATCGACAGCTTCGGACGACGACTCGTCGGTCACGCCCTGATTTGCGATAACACTGGGCTCGTCTTGGTCGATAGCTTCCTGCGCAAGGACAATGGGGTCGTACCCTTTGTTCGTACCTGACTGGGAGGTGTCGGACCGTTCACCCTGCGATGCCGATTGCTCCGGCCCTTGTTCTCCCATCATTCGGCCCATCCAGCGCCGAAGTTCACCAAGTTCGAACCCTTCCATCCAGATACCGTTTACCGAAACGTGCTCGATCGGGTCGACACGCTCTGCAATTGGCGACCATACGGCGCCAATTCCGGGCGCAGTGAAAGCAGCTACCCGTAGTCCAGCTCGATGCTGGATAGTGGTACCGTCGTCGTGGAGTATCCGGACGCCGGCTGTCTGACCGTAACCACTCCGGTCCACCTCGTCGTCAAGCTCGATTACGACATGATTGCGCTCACCCGTCCGCTTTTCTGCCGCGAGAATCTTCTGAGCAAGCCTCTCCGTGATCGCCGGACCCAGATACCGGATCGCACCTGTTGAACCGTCAATCCACTCCGCCAGCTGTTGTTCGTCCACTTTGCACGCCTTCATGCCGCGTCCCCAAATTTTCACTTAGGTAAGCCAACTTGCATCCTGCCGACAGCTCCAAGCCTATCACCCGATTCAACCCATTGGCAGGGTTCGACCCGGCGGGCGGGATCGACCTCCGATAGCCGTTGGCGATGGACCCGCAGGGACCCGCAGGTACGGCTGCACCAGACCGCCGAGTTGTGGCCCGTCGCCGGGACTGAGATCAAGAAAAGAGACGCGGCCCGCACATACTGGTCGCGGAGCTGCTGATGGCGCTCGATGGCAGGCTCGGTGGCAGGGGCCTTCGCCTGATCGCCGTCGACCTCTACTGCGAGACGAGGGTCGCGGAGGAGTGGCGTTCGGACGGCTCCATGCGGGGGCGGGTGCGCTGGCGCGTGAAACAGCCGCTCAAGCTGATGAACGGCGGCTACAGATCCTGGTGAGTAGCGGGTCATGATGCCTCACCTTGCGCCGGGCATTTGCCGGGACATTCCGCGCCTCTTCCACAGCACTCACATGCTCCACGAGCGCCCTCTGTCGCGGGACCGGGACTGCGTGCGGTAGGCGTCCGAGAACCGCTCCATCTTGGACACCGCGTCGACCAGCCGTTCGCGTCCCTCTCCGATGCGGTCGAGATGCGCGCCGTAGGTCGCCCGGTCATCGAGGATCTCGCGTCCCGCCCGCAGCAGGCGCTCGTTGCGGTCCAGCCAGATCTGCCAGGAGCGCAGCTCCTGCCGCGGCACGTCGCGCTGGCGGGCGCGCTCGGTAATGGTCCTGTAGCGCAGCCAGTGCCGGTCCACGTCCCGCAGATGGTCGCGCACGCGATCGCGCGCCGCGACATATGCGCGGTACTGCCCGACGAGCTGCTCGAGTTGCGCGCGCGGCTCGGCGGCAAGGCCCTCCGTGCCGGCGAAGGCGGCGATGCGCTCGACCAGCGCGGCGGCGCCGTCGCGGTCGAAGCGGTGCACGCCTTCGCTCTCCGCCCGGCGGAGGTGAGCCCGCCAGTGGCGCCGGAGCCGGCGCCAGGCCGCCTGCGAAAGGTCCATGGGGGTCTTGTTCCGGGCAGGCGCCTCGGCCGCCGGCGGGACCGGGGCGGTCTCTCTGCCGGCATCCTGCCTAGCTTCCTCGGCAGGCCGGTCGGGACGGACGGTGGGCTCGACGGCGGATGTATCTTGCCGCGCGGCCTGGGGCGGCCGCTGCGCGTCCCGGCGTGGCGCCTCGCTCTCCCCGTCCGCGTCCCGGCGTGGCGCCTCGCGCCGCCGTGCGGCCTCCTGCCGTGCCGCGTGGGCCGTTCTGGCCGTGACGGAGCGCAGGTAGCTGCCGGCCCGGGCGTGGACGTCGCGCAGCTCCCGCAGCTCCCCTTCGCCGATGCCGGCGCGCTCCGAGAGAAGCCGCTCGAACACCTGCGGGCGGGCCCGGAACGACGCCGCCTGCTTCATCAGCATGGAGTGACGGTCCAGGGTCTGGCGGAACGCGGAGCTGAGCGCGACGGCCTCGCCGTCGGTGCGGGCGCGGGCGCGGAGCTCGTCCCAGGCCGCCAGAACCTCGCCGCGCTCGGCCGCGAACGCGTCCACCGCCGCGCCGTGGCGCCAGCCGTTCACCGCATGGCGGATTTCCCCGGCGATGCGCACCAGCGCGTTGTCGTTGGCCGCCTCGCGCACCTCCGCGGCGTCTCGATGCGCCGCTCCTGCGCCCCGGCCGTGCCTGGGCGCCGCTTCCCGCACATCCCGCCACGTGCCCTCGGAGACGTAGTCGAGCGCCGCCTCCTTGGGCTGCGAGCGCGACCAGCGCTCGGCCAGATACGCCCGGACGTCGCTGTCGGTGACGGGCATGTCGGCCTGGTCCTCGGGCCGATGCTCGGCGATGTCGAAGGCGATGGGCGACCGGTTGACGTAGATGTCGAGCGCCTCCCGATGCCGCGTCGCGGCCGGATAGATCGTCTCCCGCGCCGGCCGGTGGTCCACCAGCAGGAATGCCCGGTCGACCGTCAGCCCCTGGGCCGAGGCGATGGTCATGGCGTAGCCGTAGTCGAGCCGGATGTTGTCGTGCCAGTCGCGGATCTCGTCGTGCCGGAACTCCACCCGCCGCCCGTCGTCGGTGCGCGCCGAGATGTGAACGGAGACCTCGGGCTCGGTGGCGCCGCTGTCCGGCTCCGCCGTGCGCCCGCCGGCTTGCCGGTTCCGGGCCTTGCGCGACACCGCCGCAGCTTCCGCGGGCCGAACTTCGAGGTCCTCGACCGTGACCACGGTGCCGTTGAAGAGCTGCTTCTCCCACTGCGTGGCCCCGATGCGGATGCGGTCGCCGACCGCGATCTCCAGCGGCTCCGTCAGCCGCCCGTCCAGGTCCCGGCTCACTTCGATGATTGCGCGCTTCGCGTCGGGGGTTTGCGCAAGCATGCGCTCCCGCATGAGCCACGACAGCGCCCGGCCCTCGGCCTTCGTGCGCGCGAGCACGACGGTGGATGTGTCGGGCTGCGCGCGCACGTGGCGCTCCCAGTCGTCCACCAGACGGGTCAGCGTCTTCTCCTCGTCGTGGCAGAGATGGAGGCGGTTGCGGAGATGCCACGCCTTGATGGCCTTCTCCGCCTCCCCGTCCCTGAGCGCCTCCGACACCGCGACCTGCCACGGCGTGAACGGGGGCTTCTTCTCCAGTGCTTCGTACTCGGCAAGGATGGCGTCGCGCTCCTGCGGATTGGTGAGCCCGGCCCGGAACCTCGCCTGCTCCGGCGTCTCCTTGTGGACATGGACCAGCACGTCCTCGAGGTCCGGCTTCTGGCGCCTGATGCGGTCGACGCGGACGCTGCCGGCGACATCCCGGATGAGTCTCAATCCCGGCCCCGCCTCCACCGGCTGCTGCTGCCGGGTGTCGCCCGCGAACACCACCTTCGCGCTGTGGCGCTCGGAGAGCTGGAGGATGTGATGCGCCTGGCGGGTCGACAGCATCCCCGCCTCGTCCACCACGATCAGCGTGTTGCGGCTGATCTCCACCTGCCCCTTCGCGGCGAGCTTCAGCAGCTTGTCGACGCAGTACGCGCGCGCATCGCAGTCGTCGCCGAGCGCCACCGCGGTCCGCCACGCCACCGCCGTCGGCACGATCTCGTAGCCGTGCTCCCTGTGGAGGTCCGTGATGGGCCTGAGCGTGGTGGTCTTGCCCGAGCCCGCCGCGCCCTCGATCACCGCCACGCGCCCGCCCTTCACGGTGGCGTGGTGGATGGCGAGCGACTGCTCCTGGCTCAGCGGATAGCCCTGCTCCAGCAGGGTCTTAACCTTCTCCTTGACCGTCTCTTCCGGCAGGTCGTGGCCGGTATCCGCGGCCATGGCCGCCGCCATGTCGCGGACCGCCTGCTCCAGCCCGAGATTGTGGCGGGTGGAATAGACCTCGGTGTGGGCCATGCCCGTGCGGGACTCGGCGGTGGGCTTCTTGGGCTCCAGCCGCTCGATCTCCGGGTTGCGGCGCAGGCGCGCGATGGCCGTCCCCACCGCCTCCCGGTCCATCAGACCCGCCGCCGCGTTCGCCGCCGCCTCCACCATGTCCGGACGCCGGAACACCGCTTCCTCGCGCGCGAGGTGGGCGGGAAGGTCGTCCAGTCGGTGCGTCAGCTCCCGGATTTGTTCACGGTGGATCGTCACCTCATGGCCGGTGACGGCGGCGATCAGGTCCTCGCGCTCGCAGAAGCCCTCCGCCTCGCCCCGCCAGCGCCTGTGCCTCACCTCCGGGTCGTTGTCGTGCGACTTGCCCTCCCGCGTGATCTTGTTCACGCCCGCCATTCGGGAGGCGTTGCCGAGCGAAGGAATGCCCAGCTCGCCCGCCATCGCGACAATGGCTTTCCTGCGCTTCGACCAGAACGCCTTCAGGTCGTCGGGCATGCCGACGATGCGGGTGAACTCGTTGGCGGGGCCGTACTGCTCCATCCGCACCCCAAGACCCTGTTGCAGCTCCCAGGCCAGGTTGGCGCGGAACAGCGCTCCGGCCGCCTTCTTCCAGCTGTAGACCGGGTACTGGTGATGCGCCCGCCACTTGCCGTCCTCACGCGTGCGCGCGACGTTGAAGATCGTGCAGTGGACGTGCAGCTGCGGGTCGTTCTCCCGGCTGGTGCCGTGGGCGAAGGTGGCGCCCATCAGGTCGGCCTCGACCGGGCGCGTCACGCCCTTCTCGGCGAGGCGCGTGTAGCTGCAATGCTTGAGCACGGAGTCTTCGAGCGCTGCCCTGGCGGCGGCCGTCGCCATCGCCTCGATCCTCTGGCGCATCTCCGGCTCGGCGATGGCCCAGAGCGCAGACACGCTCTTGTCGACCGAGAACGTCATGTCGACGCCGGGTGAGCGGTCTGGGTTGCCGGCTCGCTGCACCAGCTTGCCCGATCCGTCCGGCGCGAAGCCGTTATAGAGGCGCTGAAACTGGCCGGCGTCGACCTTGACCCCGTCCTCCAGGTCGAAGAGCCCGTTGGGGTTGAACCAGGCGCCGTCCGGCTCCTCGCCCGCCGTGTAGTACTCGTTGGGATGCCGGAACGAGCGCTGGCTCTCCAGGTAGTACTCGGCGGATGCCATCTGGCCGATGGAAGCTACCATGGTGAGCCCGCTTTGGCGGTGACTGGAAGAGCGATTCCCGGCATGAGCGCTCCGACCCGGTTTCCGGTCAGGGGTTGCATCTCACGATCCGCCCGCAACGGCTTGAATATGCGGAGTCTTTCACTCGATGAACGAGAGTTGACGTCCCTAATATTCCGAATCCACGCCCTTGACTCGGATCCCGCACGCGACAGCTTGCACAGGTGTGCAAAGTCGTTTTCTCCAGAGTACTTCTTCCAGGGGCGCATGATGGCTGCATAACACGATCCTCGAGGTGAGCACAATATGTTGGGACACTGTGGCAGGGCATCTCAACATGCATGGGAGCGGTCAGGAACGGACAGGACAATGCAATTCGGCCGTCCCGGCGATTCGGCTGAACATTTTTTTCGTCGTGCCTTCGATTTTCGTGCCGAGAGCGGTTAAATAAGCGGGCATCGGGGCGGAGGCGGCAGGCAGCGATTCGGAGTCGGCTATTCGACCGATACCGGATCATGAGGCCGCTATCGAGCACTTGCGAGAGCGGAGGCTGGAGCGATGGGCAGGGTCCGTGACGGTCGCGCGAGTGGAGCGAGCCGTGACGGAGCGGGCCATCGGGCTGGCTGGCTTGCCTCACGACGGCGATGGCGAGGGCGAGCGGGGGGAGGAGTTGGGCGCGGGAGCGCGTAGCGCCGGACGCTCAACGAGGACGCGCCGTAAGGCAGCGGGATCCGAGTTGGTGGCGCAAATCGCGGCGCAATTGCGCATGGGACCGCAATTCGGGAGGGAGCGATGGCGCGAAGCGCCGGGCGCTGGATGGCGATGCCGTCCGAGGGATGGCGAGCCGTGACCGGCGAATTCATCATTGACCATGGAGAGGGGATGAGAGCATTCGGGGTCGGTGTGAAGCACCGGACCGAAGCGCAGGACGTCACGACGCTGGGAGAGCGCACGAACGACGAAGGCGCGATAGCGCCAGGTCGTGAGGCGCGAGCCGGCGATGCCACTCGCATAATGGCGAGCCGTGATGTGCGGCGGATGCACTCCTGTCGGGGGAGCAAGCGACCGTCTTGGCGGAGCCGCGCATGCGGCGAGCCGGACGCGAAGCGGCGGAGGGCGGATCGGCTCAAACGGAGATCGGGAGCGCGCGCGGCGATGGCGCGTCAGCGCCGGGCGGCGTCGCGCGACACCGGGCACGGAGCATGCAATAAGGCCGATCCCTCGCCCGGGAGCGAGGAACCGGCCTGACCGGAAAGAGGTGGCGCCGCCGTCATGCGGCGACGCTTAGAACCGGTATGCCGAGCTGCTTCGCCTTGTCGACGAGGTTGCCGGTGATCCCGGAACCGGGGAACGCGATGACGCCCTTGGGCAGCAGGTTCAGCAGCTCGTCGTTCCTGCGGAACGGCGCGGCCTTGCCGTGCGCGCCCCAGTCCGGGCGGCAGATCACCTGGTTCACGCCGCGCGCTTCGGCCCAGCTCGCCGCGATCTTCTCGACGCCGGGGCCGCCGCCGTGCAGCAGCACCATGTCGCCGTACTTCTCGCGCGTGCGGTCCAGCGTGGCCCAGACGGCGTCCGCATCGGCGACGGTCTTGCCGCCGGTGACCGCCACCAGGGTGCCGTCCGGCAGGTGCGCTCGCATCTCGCGGTCCTTGCGGGCGCGGCGGAAGTCGCGGGCGTCGATGGCGGCAGACGTCAGCGTTCCGGTGCGGCTCGCGTGCGATCCGTGACGCGGGCGCCACACATCGCCGGTATGGACGCGGTAGGCGTCCGCGGCCACGTCGCGCATCGTCTCGAACGCGTCCCTGCGGTCGCCGAGGTTGCGCGCCCGGTCGGTCAGGGTCTCCAGCTCCCACGCCTTCACCTCGGTGCCGTCCTGGGCGCGCTCCAGGTCGCGCATGAGTGTGCTCGCGGTATTTGATGGCGGGGTGATCGGGTTGTTCGATGGGTTTCGGTTGTGACGGCGCGGGTGTCGGACGGTCGTCGGCGCGTCAAGCCGCTTCGCGGCTCCTCCGCTTCGCTCCGGCCCTCCGGGTGAC
>JAJEEP010000114.1 GCA_022820945.1 Alphaproteobacteria bacterium
TAGGCCATGCTGCACATGATGGAACAAGCGATCCTCGGAACACCCGTCCGCGAGGCGGCGAAGCTCGCCTTTGCCAATGTCTCCCGGCGGCGTTTCCTGCAGGGCTCGGCGGCCGGTTTCGCCGTCGCCGCCTTCGCCACCACGGCGGAAGGCTTCGCGCGCTACAAGACCGGCGGCGACTTCATGCCGAACGGCCTGCGCTACGACCCGCATATTTTCGTCTCCATCGACCCGGACGGGACAGTGACCATCGTCGCCCACCGCTCGGAAATGGGCACGGGCTCGCGCACCTCGCTGCCGATGGTGCTTGCGGATGAGATGGGCGCCGACTGGGAGATGGTGAAGATCGTCCAGGCGGAAGGCGACGAGGAGAAATACGGCAACCAGGACACGGACGGGTCGCGCTCCATGCGCCACCATATCCAGTCCATGCGCCAGATGGGCGCGTCGGTGCGCCATATGCTCGCCAATGCCGCGGCCGAAAAATGGGGCGTGGACGCCTCGCAGGTCAAAGTCGGCGTGCATGAGGTCACGGGCGGCGGCAACAAGGCCGGCTTCGGCGAGCTCGCCGAGGCGGCGATGAAGCAGCCCGTGCCCGAGTTCGAGGCGCTCTCCTTCAGGGACGAATCCGAGTTCCGCTATATCGGCAAGGGCAAGATCGGCATCTACGACCTGCACGACATCACCACCGGCAAGGCCGTTTACGGCGCCGATGTGATGCTTCCGGGCATGAAGGTGGCGGCCATAGCGCGCCCGCCGGTGGTGGGCGCCGAGGCGAAGAGCTACGACGCGAGCGCGGCGATGGCCGTGCCGGGCGTCGAGCATGTGGTGCCGCTGCCGGCGTCGATCATGCCGGCCAAGTTCGCCCCGCTCGGCGGCGTCGCCGTCGTGGCCGCCAACACGGACGCGGCGATCAAGGGCCGCGACGCGCTGGAAATCCAGTGGGGCGACAGCCCGCATGGCGGCTACACCTCCGAATCCTACATGGAGGAGATGCGGGCGACGGCGAAGCAGCCGGGCCAGGTGTTCCGGGCCGAGGGCGACGCGGCGGCGGCCTTTGCGGACGCGGCAAAGACCTTCGGGCAGGAATACAGCCAGGCGCATATGGCGCATGCGATGATGGAGCCGCCGGCGGCGGTCGCCAGCGTTGCGGACGGCAAATGCGAGGTCTGGGCGCCGGTGCAGTCTCCCTTCGGCGCGCGCGGCGATGTCGCGGCGGCGCTCGGCATGGAGGTCGCGGATGTCAGGGTGAATGTCACGCTGCTCGGCGGCGGGTTCGGCCGTAAGTCCAAATGCGACTTCGTCATCGAAGCCGCCATGCTCAGCCAGAAGCTGGGCATGCCGGTCAAGGTGCAGTGGACGCGCGAGGACGATATCCGGCACAGCTTCTACCACACCGCGTCCGTGGAGCGGATCGAGGTTGCGCTGGACGAGGCGGGCAAGGTGACGGGCTGGCGGCACAACTCTGTGGCGCCGTCGATCCTGTCCACCTTCGCGCCGGACAGCGGACACCAGTTCTTCATCGAGAGCGGGATGGGGCATGTCGATATCCCCTTCGAAATCCCGAACCTCTCGGTGGAGAACGGCAAGGCGATGGCGCATACCCGCATCGGCTGGTTCCGCTCGGTGTCGAACATCCCGCGTGCCTGGGCGGTGCAGAGCTTCGCCTCGGAGCTTGCGGCCGAGCTCGGCCGGGACGATCTGGAGGTGATGATCGAGCTGATCGGCTCCGACCGGAAACTCGACCCGCCGAAACAGGGCTTCCCGGAGAACTTCTGGGACTATGGCGAGGTGTATGACGAATACCCGATCGACACCGCGCGCCTGAAGAACGTGCTCAGGCTGGCCGCCGAGAAGGGCGGCTGGGGCCGCGAGATGCCGGCCGGCGAGGGCCTCGGCCTGGCGGTGCATCGGTCCTTCGTGACCTATGTGGCCGCCTGCGCCCGCGTGAAGATCGTGGACGGCAGGATCACCGTTCCGGAGATCCACATGGCGCTGGACTGCGGCTTCGCGGCCAATCCGGAGCGCATTCGCAGCCAGATGGAGGGCTCGGCCGTGCAGGGCATGACCATCGCCCTCTATAGCGGCGTCACCTTCGAGAACGGCGCGGCCGTGCAGTCGAACTACCACGACTACCCGATGGTGCGTTCGGACAATTTCCCCGAGAAGGTGCATACGCACATCGTGCCGCATCCCTTCTCCGTCCATGCCTCGGGCGTGGGCGAGCCGGGCGTGCCGCCCGTAGCGCCGGCGATCGGCAATGCGGTCTTCCACGCCACGGGCAAGCGCATGCGCGACCTGCCCATGGGCGACACCGTCTGATCCGCCTCCGGGCGCAAGCACAAGGAAAGGGCCGGCTCCCGGGCCGGCCCTTTTTCCTGTCGGCGACTGCCCGTCCGTTGGTTCCGGACGCAGTCCCGTCCGACTTCCAGGAAAAAGGGGCGCCCCGAGAGGCGCCCCGATCCGTCTTGCCGTCGGTGACGGCGCGGATCAGAAGTCCATGCCGCCCATGTCGGGCATGCCGCCGCCCGGCGCGCCCATGGGCTGCTTCGGCTCGGGCTTCTCGGCGACCATGGCCTCGGTGGTAATGAGCAGGCCGGCGACCGAAGCCGCATCCTGCAGCGCCGTGCGCACGACCTTGGTCGGGTCGATGATGCCGGCCTTCACCAGGTCGGTGTATTCGCCGTTCTGCGCATCGAAGCCCCAGTTGACGTTGTCCGTGGTCTCGAGCAGCTTGCCCGCCACGACCGCGCCGTCCTCGCCGGCGTTCTCGGCGATCTGGCGCACGGGCGACTGGAGCGCCTTGCGCACGATGTCGACGCCGACGCGCTGGTCGTCATTCTCGCCCTTGAGGTCTTCGAGCGCGCTCGCGGCGTAGATCAGCGCCGAGCCGCCGCCGGCCACGATGCCTTCCTCGACCGCCGCGCGGGTGGAGTTGAGCGCGTCGTCAACGCGGTCCTTGCGCTCCTTCACCGCGACTTCGGTGGCGCCGCCGACGCGGATCACCGCCACGCCGCCGGCGAGCTTCGCCAGCCGCTCCTGCAGCTTCTCGCGGTCGTAGTCGGAGGTCGTCTCCTCGACCTGCTGGCGGATCTGGCCGCAGCGCGCCTGGATGTCGTCCTTGCCGCCCGCGCCGTCGACGATCGTGGTCTCGTCCTTGTTGATCGAGACCTTCTTCGCCGTGCCGAGCATCTCCAGGCTTACGCTTTCCAGCTTGATGCCGAGGTCCTCGGAGATGACCTGGCCGCCGGTCAGGATCGCCATGTCCTCCAGCATCGCCTTGCGGCGGTCGCCGAAGCCGGGCGCCTTCACCGCCGCGACCTTGAGGCCGCCGCGCAGCTTGTTGACGACCAGCGTCGCCAGCGCCTCGCCCTCGATATCCTCGGCGATCACCAGCAGCGGCCTGCCGGACTGCACCACCGCCTCAAGCACCGGCAGCATCGGCTGCAGCGAGGTCAGCTTCTTCTCGTGCAGCAGGATGTGGGGGCTCTCCAGCTCGCACATCATCTTGTCGGCATTGGTGATGAAATAGGGCGAGAGGTAGCCGCGGTCGAACTGCATGCCCTCGACCACGTCGAGCTCGGTGTCGAGGCTCTTGGCCTCCTCGACCGTAATCACGCCCTCATTGCCGACCTTCTGCATCGCCTCGGCGATCATGTTGCCGATCTCGGCCTCGCCATTGGCGGAAATCGTGCCGACCTGCGCGACTTCCTCGGAGTCCTTGACCTTCTGCGAGCGCTCCTGGAGCTGCGCCACGACCTTGTCGACGGCCAGATCGACGCCGCGCTTCAGGTCCATCGGGTTCATGCCGGCGGCGACCGCCTTGGCGCCCTCGCGGACGATCGCCTGGGCGAGCACGGTGGCGGTGGTGGTGCCGTCGCCGGCCTCGTCATTGGTCTTGGATGCGACCTCGCGCACCATCTGCGCGCCCATGTTCTCGAACTTGTCGGAAAGCTCGATTTCCTTCGCGACGGTCACGCCGTCCTTGGTGATGCGCGGCGCGCCGAAGGCCTTGTCGAGCACGACATTGCGGCCCTTCGGGCCGAGCGTGACCCTGACGGCGTCCGCCAGCACATTGACGCCGCGGATCATGCGGTCGCGGGCGTCATTATTGAACTTGACGTCCTTGGCAGCCATGGTGGCTTCCCTCCTTGTCTGAATGCTTGTTCGGGGCGGGGGCGGCGACTACGCCGCCATTCTTACGACTCGCCGCGTCCAGCGCGGCGGCGACTACGCCGCCATTCGTATGGCTCGCCGGATCAGGCGGCGGCCTGCTCGATCACGCCCATGATGTCCGACTCCTTCATGATGAGGAGCTCTTCGCCGTCGATCTTGACCTCGGTGCCCGACCACTTGCCGAACAGCACCCGGTCGCCCGCCTTGACGTCGAGCGGCGCGAGCTCGCCCTTGTCGTTCTTGGCGCCGGGGCCGGCCGAGATGATCTCGCCTTCCATCGGCTTTTCCTGCGCGGTATCGGGAATGATGATGCCGCCGGCGGTCTTCTCTTCCTGCTCGACGCGCCGAACGAGCACACGGTCATGGAGCGGCCTGAACTTCATGCCTTGCCTCCTGTTGGATTCTCGAAAAACGACCCCCGTTCAGGGGTTGCCGGGCAGGTAAGGTCTGCCGCGGGAAAGTTCAAGCAGAATTTTGGCACTCGCAGGCGCGGAATGCTAACAGCATCGGCCGCTCGGCTCCGGCAGGAGGGACGGTTCCCGGAATTTACCCAGTAAAACCAGCTGTTTATTCGGCATCGGGAGCGCGGCGCGTCCGTTCCCGGGGACGGGATGTCGCAGCAACCGCCGCGCCGGGAGACCCTCCCCTCATCCTGACCAGCGACCGCGCCGGCAGCCTTCCTCCTCCTGGGCAGCGACCACGCCGGCAGCCTCCCTCCCCGTCCTCATCCTGAGCAACAGCCGCGCCGCCGGACGCGCGCCCCTTCCCGGGCAGCCACCGCGCTTCCCTCCCCTCGTCCTCATCCTGAGCAGCGGCGACGCCGGCAGCCTCCCTCCCTCATCCTTCTCCTGAGCAGCGTCCGCGCCGCCGGACGCGCGCCCCGTCCTCATCCTGAGTAGCGGCCGCGCCAGCGGGCGTCCCCCCTTCCTCATCCTGAGTAGCGGCTGCGTCAGTAGCCTCCCCCCTCCTCATCCTGAGTAGCGGCTGCGTCAGCAGGCGCGTATCGAAGGAGGCCCCGCGCC
>JAJEEP010000139.1 GCA_022820945.1 Alphaproteobacteria bacterium
AGGCCCACAACCGCGACCCCAAACCCTTCCGCTGGACCAAGTCAGCCGACGACATCCTCGCCACCGTCGAGCGCTTCTGCCAACGAACTCTCAACGTCCATGCCAAAGTTGGATAGAAACTTCAGAATCAGGACACTAGCCCGGAGCTCTCACCAATGTCACGGCCTGCGCACCGCTACCGGCCGTCCCGCACGTGCTGGTATATCTCGGTGAAGTCGGAGTCCGGGCGGGCGGCCTCCAGACCGTCCCAGATCTCGCGGAGCTGGCCCGCGAGGCGGCCCGGCGCGGCAGCAGCCGCGACACTCGCCTCGTAGAGCCGGAGGTCCTTGGCCATGAGCTTGGTCGCGAAGCCCGCATCGAAGCCGCCGGTGGCGATGCGGTTGGGGAACTTGTCCTCGGTCGCGGTGTTGCGCCCGGTGGAGACATTGACTGTCTCCAGGATCGTCATCATGTCGAGGCCCTGGGAGACGCCGAAGGCCACCGCCTCGCTGGTCGCCGCCATCGCCGTCGCCGAGAGGAAGTTGTTGAGCAGCTTCATCGCCATGCCCTGGCCGGCCTGGGTGCCGACCTGGCGGGCGTTCGACGCCATCGGGCGGAGGAAGGGCTCGATCTCGGCGTAGAGGTCGTCGGGCGCGGCCACCATCATGGCGAGCGTGCCGGCCTTCGAGCCCTTGGTACCACCGCTCACCGGCGCATCGGCGTAGCGGATGCCGGCCTCGGCCAGCACGTCGTGAGTCGCGCGGGCGTCCGGCATGCCGGCGGTGGTGCTGTCCACCACGATCTCGACCGCGCGGTCGGCGCAGCCGGCGAACTCGCGCGCGACCTGCAGCACGACCGGCCCGTCGGGGAGGCAGAGGAAGACGATGCGGGCCCTCTGCGCGACCTCCGCCGCGGACCCGGCCGTGGGTGCGCCCGGCGGCACTAGCGCTGCCGTGCCGGCGGCGTCGAAGCACACCACCTCGTGGCCGGCTGCGGCCAGGTTGTGCGCCATCGGGCCGCCCATGTTGCCGAGGCCGATGAAGCCCAGTGTCGTCATCAGCCGGCCTCCGCCTTGCGGTGCTCGTCGACGACGCGGCGCGCGATGCGGAAGCCTTCGACCGCCGCTGGCGCGCCGCAATAGACGGCAACCTGGATCAACGTCTCCTTGATCTCGTCGACGGTCACGCCATTGGTGAGCGCGCCCTTGAGATGCAGCTCCAGCTCGTGATTGCGGCCGAGCGCAGACAGCATGCAGATGTTGTTGAGGCTGCGCTGCTTGCGGCTTAGCCCCGGCCGGCCCCACACAGCGCCCCAGCAGTACTCGGTCAGGATCTCCTGGAATTCCTCGTTGAAATCGTCGGCACTGCCAATGGCGCGGTCCACGTACTCCGAGCCCAGCACCTGGCGCCGGATTTGCAGGCCTTTCTCGTACATCTCGTTGGGCATGGCGGCGTCTCTCTCCCGAATAGTGGTTAGGGCCGCTCCCGGCGCGGCCAGCCGCGCATCATAGCCGCCCGGCCGGCGAATCCCAGAAGACGGCGATGTCGCGCGGATTAATCGACGGTGTGCGCTGCGAGAAATTCTTCGTCGATGGTGACGCCGAGGCCGGGGCGGTCGGGGATGGCGATCATGCCGTCGACTACCTCGAAGCTCTCCTCGGCGAGATCGTGGAGCAGCGGATTGGCGCCGAGGGAGTACTCGGCGATGACCGCCGCTGGCGACGCGGCCATGACCTGGAGCCCTGCGGCGAAGTTGAGCGCGCCGCCCCAGAGGTGGGGCGCGAGCTTGATGCCGTGGCTCTCGGCCAGCGCTGCGATGCGCATGGCCTCGGTGATGCCGCCTGCGATGGCGAGGTCGGGCTGGAAGTAGTCCACGGCATCGTGCTCCAGCAGGTCGCGGAAGTCGAAGCGGGTGAACTCGCTCTCGCCGGCCGCGATGGGGATGTCGCTCGCGTCCCGCACGGTGGCCGTGCCGGCCCTGTCGTCGACATTCACCGGCTCCTCGAACCAGGCGAGGCCGCAGCCTTCGACCAGCCGCACGAAGCGGAGCGCCTCCTTGACCGAGAACGTGCCGTGCGCATCCACCATGATCTGGATGTCGCAGCCCAGATGGGCACGCGCGGCCCGGACCCGGCGCACCGAGGTGATCACGTCACCGTCGCCGGCGCCAACGCGCATCTTCACCGCGCCGAAGCCGCCGCGCGCGATGTAGCCTTCGAGCTGTGCGCCGATGGCCTCGGCCGGCGCCCAGCCGCCGGAGGCGTAGGCCGGCATGGCATCCCGGCACTTGCCGCCGAGCAACTGCCACACGGGCACCCCGAGGGAACGGCCCAAGATGTCCCAACAGGCCATGTCGATGGCGCCGATGGCGCTGATCCGGCTGCCGCGGCGGTCCAGCACGGGGAAGGCCTGACCGCGAGTCAGTGCGAAGTGGCTGCGGCCGCCGTCGTAGCCAATCTCCCACAGCCGGCGCGGATTGCGCGGGTCCTCGCCGACCAGCGTGGGGCCCAGGTCGCGGTTGATGAGCGCAGCCAGCGCCGCGTTGTTGCCCATGCTGCCGACCGAGGCCTTCGCCTCGCCCCAGCCGACGAGGCCGCATTCGGTCTCGACCCGCACGATGGTGGCATCGAAGAAGTCGGCGACGCCGAGGTCGCTCTTGTGTTGCTGTGCCTTGGGGATCGGCACATGCGCCCAACTTGCCGTGATGCTCCTGATCTTCATCGGCTTGCTGTTCCTCGACAGGCGGTCACTCGGCGCGAGGGACTTGCGGGCGTTGCAAGTGGGCGGAAAAGATCTCGTTTATTCGCTGGCGCAGCGCCTCGTCCTCCCGCGCAGCTTCGTAGATGGCGTAGTACTCGTCCTCGTCGATGCCTTCCGCCTCTTCGATGGCGCGCGCGAGGTCGGCCTGTGCCTCTTCGATCAGGGCCTCGCGCTCGTCCTCGTCGGCCGTGCTCTCGATGAGAGGCCGCCAGGCCTCGATTCGTCTGCTGACCTCGAAGGCGGCGGAGGCGAAGGCTTCCAGCATGGCGTCGCTGTATTCGTCCGCAGCTGCGCGCGGACCCTGCGCCAGCGTTGCCGCAGCGAACACAATCGCGAACAACAGGGCGGCGAAAGTTGGCAAGCGGCGCTTCATGGTGCGCCTGCGCGCCAGATGGGCGCCGGTTGCGCCGCTATGCCGGACTGCCGCTACGGGGGTTCCGGTCACCCTATTCGGCCGAGTGGAGAGTGAAGGTCAGCGTCGCCATCGGCGCATCCGAGAACATGCTTGCACCCCGGAGGCTGGTGATGGTGCCCTGCGGCACGGTGGCCGCGTTGTCAAACGAGAACTCCTCCCCCTCCTCGGTCCCGGCATCGTACGGGTGGAGGTCCACCGTCAGCGCCTCGACCCAGCCGCCCTCGGCATCGAGCAGGGAGAGGCCGAAGACGCCGACGAACCAATCCGGGCTCGGGGCGATCATCGAGAGCAGCGTGATGCGGGGATGGTCGGCAGTGAGCACGACGGACTCGAATGTCGAGGGCTCCGTTGCGCCGGAGCCCGACTCCTTGCGCAGCACGCTGAGCGCATTGGCCCCGACTGCTTCGATTTCCTTCGTCAAGGTGGCGGTGCGTCCGCGCTCCGCCATGGACTCGATGCCCGGCGTGGCGACGCCGCCGGCCTCCAGGAACGCCGCGTCGGCATTGTGGACGCCGCCGATCAGCGGCGAGAAGTGCGCGCCATCGGGAATCCCCCCGGGCGTGGCAGCCGCGGTCCACATTCCCGTGTACGTCACAGTGTAGGTCGCCGAGGCGCCGGCGTCGGAGTCGCCCGCCTGCGGGTCGGACGAGACGTCGTCCGAAGCATCGCCGTAAGCCGCGCACCCCAGCCCGAGGGTGCCCACGAGAAGGACGGCAAAGACCGCAGCGAGGCATCGCACGCCTGCGCGCGTGGGTGCGCGACACACGCGCACTCGAAGAGCGCGATTCGGCTTGGGAATAGCGGAACTGGTCATGTTCTTTCGTCTCCCCGAAGGCGCGTCGTCCACGCCCTGCCGACATGCCCCATCCGCCAAGGCCGGGCTACATTCATTCGATTGCGGCACCCCACCAAGCGGTCCGACACTGCCCGGCCGTGGGCACATCGTCCAATGTTGAATTCTCATGCCTGATATAACCAATCCTTATGCTCGGACCGTTTTGGCTTAAGTGACCTGGAAGCCGTGGGCGAAGGGGTCTGTCTCGTCGACAAAGATGGTGTTGAGCCCGGTGACGCGCGCCCAGCCTTCGACGCTCGGCACGATCGCGTCATGATTGCCTACTTTCGTCGCGCTCTCGACCCGGCAGCGGAACAGGCTGCCGATGATGCTCTCGTGCACGAAGTCGTCGCCGGATGCGAGCTTGCCTGTGGCCGCCCATTGCGCCATGCGCGCAGAGCTGCCGGTGCCGCAGGGTGAGCGGTCGAGCGCGCCCGAGCCGTAGAAGACGGCGTTCCGCCCGTGGGCGCTCGGGTCCTGTGGAGCGCCGGTCCACATCACGTGGCTGACGCCTGCGATGGACGCATCGTCCGGATGGACGCACTCCACCGCCCGGTTGCAGGCCTCGCGCAGGCCGGGGCTCATCGCCAGCAGTTCGGCTGCCGAGAATTCTTCCATTCCAGCATAGCCCGGCTGCGGATCGACAATCGCGTAGAAGTTGCCGCCATAGGCGATGTCCACCGTGAGCGGGCCGAGGCCAGGGCACTCCACGGCAACACCGGTCTCAGCCAGGAAGCTCGGCACGTTGGTGATGCGCACGGCCTCGACACGCGTTCCGTTCTGCCGGTAGCGCGCCTCGACGCGGCCTGCCGGCGTGTCCAGCACCAACGTGCCCGCGTTACGCGGCGTGACGAGGCCGTGCTCCAGCGCGATGGTCACGGTCCCGATGGTGCCGTGACCGCACATCGGCAGGCACCCGCTGGTTTCGACGAAGAGCAGCGCGACATCGGCGTCGGGCGAGAGCGCCGGATAGAGCACGGCGCCCGACATCAGGTCGTGGCCGCGGGGCTCGAACATGAGCGCCCGGCGGATCCAGTCGTACTCGCTGAGGAAGTGCTGGCGCCGCTCGCTCATTGTGGCGCCTTCGAGCGCAGGCCCGCCCCCCGCCACCACACGCACGGGATTGCCGCAGGTGTGACCGTCGATGCAGAAGAAGGTGTGGCGCGCGCTCATGCCTCGCCCCTGCCGGCGACCTCCACCCACTGGCCGGTGGCCGCGGCCTCGACCAGCGCTTCCATCACGGCGATGCCGTGCACGGCCTCCTCGGTCGTCACCGTGTACTCGACCTCGCCGGCGCAGGTAGCGGCGAACTCGTCGAGCTCCAGCCTGAGCGTGTCGTTGGGCTCGATCGGCTCCTCCCGCCTGACCCCATCCGCCGACTGGAGGATGAGCTGACTGTTGTCGATCTGGGCGAACGCGTTGCCGCCGGTGCCGTAGACGTTGATGTAGGAGGTGTGGGGACAGGCAAACATCGTGCCGAGATAGCCCGACGCACCGGATTCGAACGCAAACAGCACCGAGGTCGTGTCGTCGATGTCGACAGGCACCGCGCGCCGGTAGGCCTGCGCCGCCACCCGCGCGATGGGCCCCAGCAAATAGACGAGGGCATCGATCATATGGATGCCGAGCCCGGTGATCGACCCGGCCGGGCTTTCCAGACGGTTGGAGCGCCAGAGCTCGGGCGGGTAGCTGAGCGCGCTCGGAACCGAGAAGTTCGCCTCGGCGTGGAGGATCGTGCCGAAGTCACCGCCCTCCACCCTGCGCTTGAGCTCGCGGGTCGCGCTGTGCCAGCGCCGGTTCTGCCCGATCGCGAGCACCACGCCTGCCTCGGCACAGGCACCCACGGCAGCCTGCGCGCTCGCGCGAGTTAGCGTAAACGGCTTCTCGCAGAAGACGTGCTTGCCGGCCGCTGCCGCCGCGATCACCTGCTCCGCATGGGTCGAGTGCGGCGTGGTCAGGATAACCGCGTCGACGCTATCGTCGGCGAGCACCGCTTCATAGGACTCGTGCTGGTCCGTGCCGTACTTCTCGGCGAAGGCCGCGCGTTTTTCTTCCGACCGGGTGAAGCAGGTCACGATGCGAATTGCATCCGACTTGCCCTGTGCAGCGTCCGCAAGCTCGTCGGACCACCAGCCCATTCCGATTGAGGCAGCGCGCAGCATGGCTTACACCCGGTTCCGTGACATTTGCACCGACACTAGCATTCCGCTTCGCACCGGCGAACCCGTTTCCCGGCAGAGGCTGCTAGAGAGCCGATGGAAGTCCTGACCGGCGCCCGGCTGCACACGCCGGACGGGATTCTCTCCGGCCGCGCCCTGCTGCTGGAGACCGGCACCATCCGCGACATCGTGCCGGAGGACGCGATCCCCGCCGGAGCTCGTACCACGCGGCTTGCAGGCGGCACGCTCGCCGCCGGATTCATCGACCTCCAGGTCAACGGCGGCGGCGGTGTGATGTTCAACGACGCGCCGACGGCGGCGACCATCGCGGCGATCGGCCGCGCCCATCGCGCCTTCGGCACCACGGGCTTCCTGCCGACCTTCATCTCCGGGCCGCGCGCCGACATGGTGCGGGCGGTCGAGGCGGTGCGGGAGGCGCTCGATCAGGCGATACCGGGGGTCCTCGGCATCCATTTCGAGGGGCCCCACATCAACCTAGCGCGGCGAGGGGCCCATGACGCGAACGAGATCGCAGCGCTGGGCGACGATGACATCGACCTGCTTGCCTCGCTCGGCGCGGGCTGCACCCTCGTTACGCTTGCGCCGGAGTGCGTGGAGCAAGACAGCGTCGCAAGGCTCGTGGCTCGTGGCGTCATCGTCTCCGCCGGCCACACCGAAGCCAAGACCGATACCTGCGACAGTGCAGCGGCGCAGGGGCTGACCGGCGTGACCCACCTGTTCAATGCCATGGGCCCACTCGGCCACCGGAAGCTGGGAGCCGCCGGCGTGGCGCTCACCCGCGACCATCTCGCCTGCAGCATCATCGCCGACGGCGCCCACGTGCACTGGGACGTGCTGCGGCTTGCCTGGCGTGCGAAGCCTACGGGCAAGCTCTTCCTGGTAACCGATGCGATGGCGCCTGTGGGCGCGCCCACCCTCCAGGAGTTCGGCCTGGGCGACGAGCGCGTGCGTGTGGTGGACGGCTGCCTGCGCACAGACGACGGCCGGCTCGCCGGCTCGCTGCTCGACATGGGGCAGGCAGTGAGGAACTGCGTCGCCCACGCGGGCATCCCGCTTGAAGAAGCGCTCGCCATGGCCGCCGCCTATCCAGCGGATTTCCTTGGCCTGACGGAAAGCCGGGGACGGCTCGCGCCGGGGCTCCGCGCCGATCTGGTCTGGCTCGACGACGACCTCCACGTCCGCGCCACCTGGATCGACGGGAAGCGCAGCGATCCGGCGGAGGCAGGGTAGGACGCGATGCACATCGGCTTCGACATCGGCGGCACCAAGCTCGCCGTCATCGGCCTGGACGACGGCGGGCAGGAGCGCGCGCGATTGCGCCGGCCGGTGCCGGAGAGCTTCGGGGGCGTAGTCGACGCGGTGGCCGAGATGGTGACGGAGCTCGCGAGCGCCGGCGTGCGTGCGCGCAGCGTGGGCGTGAGCCTGCCCGGCGTCATCACGCGGGACGGCGAGATCAGCATGATCGTCAACCTGCCCTGGCTCGAAGGGCGGCCGCTGCGCCAGGCTCTGGAGGCCCGGCTTGGCTGCCCGGTAGCGCTCGCCAACGACGCCAACTGCTTCGCTCTCTCCGAAGCCACCGACGGCGCCGCCGCAGGGGCCGAGGTGGTGTTCGGAGTCATCCTCGGCACCGGCGTGGGTGGCGGGCTGGTGGTACGGGGCGAGGCCCTGGTGGGCGCCAACGCCACCGCCGGCGAGTGGGGCCACAACCCGTGGCCCACGCCGGGCGGCGCCGGCGTGCCCTGTGCCTGCGGCCGCTTCGCCGAGGGCTGCGTCGAGACCTGGCTCAACGGCGCAGCGCTCGCGCGCGACTACGCCGCGCTCGGCGGCGGCGAGGCTACGGCCGAAGAGATCGGCGCGCGGGCGGCGGCGGGAGAGGCAGAGGCGGCGGATACGGTGGCCCGCTATGCCGGGCGACTGGCCCAGGCGCTCGCTGCGGTCATCAACGTGGTCGACCCCGATGTGATCGTGCTCGGCGGAGGCCTTTCCGAGATCGACGCCCTCTATCACCTGGTGCCTGTCGCCTGGGGCACGCACGCGAGCGTGGCCCGGCCTGCGACCCGGCTCGTCCGCGCTCGCTTCGGGCCGGAGAGCGGCCTGCGCGGCGCGGCGTGGCTCACGCCAAGCGTCGTCAGTGCAGTTGAGGGGCCTTCATGAACTCGTCGCGGGTGGCGCTCAGCACCCTGACTTCGTGGGGCTCGCCGTTTCGCATCACGGTGAGCGGCACGGCGACGCCTGCCTCGCCCACCGCCCAGACGCTGCGGAAGAGTTCGACGAGGCTGCCGACGGGCTGCCGGTTCACCGCGAGCACCTGATCGCCGACCTGCAGTTCCGCCTGCTCGGCCGGCCCCTCCGGCGCGAGGCCGGCAACGACGAGCGCCTCGTCGACCTCGGTGACGTAGGCGCCGAGCCAGGGCCGGGGCGGGCGCTGGGTGCGGCCCAGCGTCTGCATGTCGTCGAGAATCGGCTTCAACAGGTCGATGGGGACGATCATGTTGCCGTCGAGCGTGTCGTTCCCGCCGGCGCCGGCCTGGCGCACCAGCAGCGAGCCGATGCCGACGAGTTGGCCGTGGCGATCAATCAGCCCGCACCCGCCCCAGTTAGGATGCGGCGGCGCAGTGAAGACGGCCTCGTCCAGCACGTATTCCCAATAGCCGGCGAACTCGCGCTTGGCGGTGACACGGGCGTTCAGAGAGCGTCGCCTGCCACCTTCGCCGGCCACGATGACGAAATCACCGACCTCAAGAGCGGCCGAGGAGCCGACCTCGAGCGCTTGCACGTTGAAGCGCCCGAGCGCCTGCACCAGACCGAACCCCGACTCGAAGTCGTAGCCCAGCGCGTGACCCGCCAGCACGCTGCCGTCGCTCGAGGTCAGCCAGACCGATTCCGCCTCGGCGATCAGGTAGCCGATGGTGAGCACGAGGCCGCTCGCGCCGATCAGGACCCCGTTGCCGGTCCTCTCGGTTCCCAGGATCCCGGCTGTGAACGCGTCCTCGGGAATGGTCGCGCGCAGGCCGACGACGGCACCGAGCGCACGGTCGAGGTCGAAGGACACCTGCTCCGGCTTCGGCTGCGCCGAGAGCGGAATCTCCCAATCGAACTCTTCACTCATGCCGTTGCCTCTGGCTTGTTTTGCAAAACTATCCCGCTCCCATCGCACACTGGCAAGGGCGAGCGTGGACCGCTTCGGACGGCTATGCGGTGCTGCGTGCGGCCAGCCTGTCGTTGAGCGCGGCCAGACCGGGCTCGCAGATACCGAGGGCCTGAAGGCAGGCGACCGTTTCGATGAGATAGTCGGCGCAGCGCCCGATCGGACTCTCGGCCGTGGCCAGCGCGTCCAGGACGCGCTCGTCCGAGAGCCGCCCTGCATAGCGTGAATGGGCGCGGTTCACGATGAAGGCCAGCGCCTCAACCGGGCCCGCCGCGCTCCGCACCCGAAGCCAGCGCGCGCGATAGACCGAGGTCAACATCTCCCGCTGCCAGATCAGGTCGAGCTCGCTCTCGATCCGATCCTGAGCGACACGCAGGAGCATGCCCCGGCAGGCACCGCCATGGTCGAGAGCGAGCACGAGGCCGGGCCGGTCGGGGCTGCCGCGGCCGAGCTCCGACCAGATGCAGAACCGCCGGTGATAGCCGTAGGCCGTGCCGACTCGTCTCTCGGCGACTTCGATGAGCGGGTTCCAGATCAGCGAGCCGTACGCGAATAGCCAGGCACCGCCCGAAAGATCGCGGCCTGCCAGCGCCGCACGGCGGGAAGCCGCGAGCTCTGCCGGGCTCAGCGTCTCGATTTGCGAATGTGCCTCGACGAAGCGCCGGATCGCGCCCGAGGCGAGCGCCTCGCGGCTCAGTGTCAGCGGGCGCTCCTCTTCATGCTCCGTCATGCCAGGGTCACACCCCTCGGGTATCGCGACACAAACGTGCGCTCATTGGGGCGAGAGGCCACCCTGGAGGAGCATGTCGAAGGGGATGCCGTTGACGGTGACGGCTCCGTCGCGACGCAGGTCGATCTCGAAGGCGTATGCCGGCTCATCCGCGCCCTCGTCGAAGACCGGTTTGCCGAGACCCTGGAGGACGATTAGCAACGCGACTGCCTCTTCTTCGCCCTCCTCCACGGCCAGTTCCATCAGGCTGTCGAACCCCCGAACGCGCGCATCCACGCGCCCGATCACGCCGAAAAGGCTCGCCGGCTCGATTTGGAACCGGCCTTCGGCGCGAAGCTCGCACGAAGGCGTGACGACATGGATCTCCCGAATTTCGAGTGACGAATCTGCCGCATCCAGATGGTCGAGAATGACCTCCATCATCGACTCTTCGCCGACCCCCCCCATTTCTCCCCGTTTGGCGAGACTGGAGAGAGAGTCGGCAATTCTCCGTAATGGCAACCGGCTGAGGGCGATATCGACGGTCGCGGCGTGGGGCATGAGCGCGGGCGGAATCTCGCCCGCGGCGTCCCCGCCGAGCGCCACGTCGGAGGCAGAAATCCGCGTGGAGAGGTCGGCGAAGTCCCTTCGACCGTCGGCACCGACGCGCCATTCCAACCGTCCGAGCGAGAGTTCGCCGCCGCCCAGGTCCGCGTCGTCACCGGCCGCCGTCAGTTCGTGCAGGGTGATCGTCATCTCCGATCGCCCCCAGCGGCCCTCCACGACGGGCATCAGAAGGTCGCCGAGCGCCGTCGGGTTGCTCGCTCCACCTGCGAACGAGCCGAAGTCTCCGCGCATCTGCAGGATCAGATCGCGGTCGAAATCCTCGAAGCTGCCGTCGACGTCGAGCCGACCCAGGCTGAACCCCTCGGCCTCAAGGTCAGAAAGACTGAGGGTGGAGCGGCCGTCCCACAGCCGGTCGCCGCCCTCGACCAGCTCGTCCACGACGGAAAGCGCTGCAAGCGATACCGTCTCCACCGCTTGAGAGCCCTTACCTTCCAGGAATCGGATGTTGGCGGCGCTGGCTTCCAGCCGGGTCACGATCTCCAGATCCGACCGCCAGGTGCCGGAGACCGTACCTTGGCCGATGGCGAGCCGGTCCTGCCCCTTTTCGATCGCAGGCGGCAAGGCGGTCTCGAAGTCGTAGGCCGTCTGGCCCCGCGGCGTCACTGCGATGGCCAAGTCGCCAAGAGCCCACTGGACGAGGGGCACGGAGGTCTCGACGAGGCGCGCGCCGGGGAGATGGAGGGTTACGGTATTGCCCCGCTCCTTCGCCCATAACGGCGCATCGAGCGCGAGGCGCACACTGTCGGAACCGAAGCCCAGGCGCTGCTCCAGCCAATCCGCGACGCCGAGGACGATCCGCCCGGCAGTGCTGCCGGGATCGACCGGCGCCATGGGAATCGCGCGCGCGGCAGGTGTGGGCCCGCCTTCCTCATCCGGATCGAGGGAGGCTGCGGCCGGCTGCACCGCTCCGGTCAGGGCCAGAGCACACGCAAGGAAGGCGCCTGCCAGGGTCCGTCTTGCGACTTTCTTGCTCTTGGCCACGACGATCAATCGATGCGCGGAATGTCTTCGGTCGGTGTCGTGATCGCGGCGTAGAGATCGGGCCGGCGGTCCCGGAACATGGGCCAGGCGCGCCGGGCCTCGAAGACGCGGGCGCGGTCCAGCGTCGCCGTGATGGTCTCGTCGCCCTCGTCGCCCGCCTCGGCGAGCACCTCGGAATCGGGCGCGACGATCATGCTGCGCCCGCCGAAGGTCCACTCTCCTTCGAGCCCGACCTTGTTGCAGGGCGCGAAGTAGACGCCGTTCTCGAAGGCGCGGGTCTGCATGGTCTCGCGCCAGCAGGCGACCGCGGGCGCGGCGAAGGGAACCACGATCAACTCCGCCCCGTTGACCGCGGCACAGCGCGCGGATTCGGGAAAGAACGTGTCGTAACAGATGTTTATCCCGACCCGCCAGTCGCCGACCCTGAACACGGGGAAGTGCGAGCCGTAGCGGAAGTAGATCTTCTCCAGGCTGCGCACCGCTGCCGGGTGCGCCTTGCGATAGCGGCCGAGTATCTCGCCCTCGGGGTCGATCACGATTGCACTGTCGTAGCAGAGGCCTGCCGACACTGTCTCGAATATTGTGGCGACAATATGTATGCCGTGCTCGCCTGCCTTGGCGCGCATGGTCGAGATGGCGATGCCGTCTTCGCCTTCCGCCTCGTCGATGTGCTTGTAGTCGCGGTACTGGAAGACGTAGGGGTGGTTGAAGAACTCCGGCACGACCACGAGATCGGGCTTTTGGGCCGCCACCGCCCGGTCGATGTAGCCGGCCGCGCGGGCCACGTTCTCCCCGTGATCGGGCGTGCTGTTCATCTGGATCAGGCAGAGTTTCATCGCACCCTACTCCGTGCTATCCCGCCTCAAGGCGCGACCTCAGCGTAGCGGCAATCGCCGGTGGCGGCCACGGCTGCGCGTCGGCAACGAGCGGGACGGAACCCATGAGCCAGAATGTGCTGACCACCGCCGTCGTCGGCAGCTACCCGCAGCCGGACTGGCTCGTCGACCGGGACAATTTGGTGAACCGGCTGCCGCCCCGGGTGCGCGCGAAGGAGATGTGGCGCATCCCGCCGGAGCACCTGGAGGAAGCCCAGGAGGCGGCGACACTCGTCGCGATCCGGGATCAGGAGCGTGCGGGAGTCGATGTCATCAGCGACGGCGAGATCAGGCGCGAGAGCTACTCCAATCGGGTCGCCACCGCGCTCGGCGGCATCGACACGGAGCGGACAGGCACGCACATGGACCGCACCGGCAACCCCGCGCCGGTCCCCCTCGTCTCGGGGCCGATCCGGCGCGAGCGGCCCATCGAGGTGGAGGATGTCCGGTTCCTGCGCGCCAACACGGATCGCACGATCAAGATCACGCTGCCCGGCCCCTTCACCATGACCCAGCAGGCGGAGAACGCCTACTACCCGGACGACGAAAGCCTCGCCATGGCTTATGCGGATGCGGTGAACGAAGAGATCAAGGACCTCTTCGCCGCCGGCGCCGACATCGTGCAGCTCGACGAGCCCTACGTGCAGGCCCGGCCCGAGGCCGCACGCGGCTACGCGGTGAAGGCGATCAACCGGGCGCTGAAGGGCGTGGACGGCAAGACCGCCCTGCACCTCTGCTTCGGCTACGCGGCCGTGATCAAGACGGAGAAGCCCTCGGGTTATTCCTTCCTGCCGGAGCTGGAGGCGGCGGCGGTTGACCAAATCTCCATCGAGGCGGCCCAGCCGGGGCTCGACCCGGCGATCCTCGCCCACCTGCCGTCGAAGGAGATCCTCTACGGTGTCATCGACATGAAAGACCCCGCCATCGAGCGGCCGGAGACGGTGGCGGAACGGCTGCGTCAGGCGCTCGCGGTGGTACCGGCGGAACGCCTCGTCGCCGCGCCCGACTGCGGCATGAAGTACCTCACACGTAAGATCGCGTTCGGCAAGCTCAAGGCGATGGTGGAGGGCGCCGCCATCGTCCGCCGCGAAGTCGCGGGATAGCGGCTCGGATCACGCACCCTCGCGTGCCTCGCCCTCATCGCGGGTGGCGAGCGCGACCATCGCGTTGAGCAGCACGTCGCAGCCGGCGGCGATGTCTGACTGGGTCGCGGCCTCGATCTCGTTGTGGCTGATCCCGTCCTCGCAGGGGATGAAGATCATGCCGGTAGGGGCGACGCGCGAGACGTAGACCGCGTCATGGCCGGCACCGGAGGTGATCGGCTGGTTCGCATAGCCGAGGGCTTCCGCCGCATTCTGCACGGCACCGACACAATCGGCGGCGAACTTGATCGGCGGCGAGTGCCAGATCTCCTCGAAGGTGATCTCAAGCCCGCGATCTTGAGCGAGCGCCTCCGCCTGGCGCTGGGCCTCGGCGGTCATCGCCGCGAGCGTGTCGGGATCCGGGTGGCGCAGGTCCACCGAGAAGTAGACCGAGCCGGGGATCACGTTGCGGGAGTTGGGGCTCACCCGCATGACGCCGATGGTGGAGCGGCCGTCCGGCGCGTTGTCGAGCGCGAGCCGGTTGATGGCGGCGACGAGCATGGCGGCGCCCACCATCGCGTCCCTGCGGCGCTCCATCGGCGTGGTGCCGGCGTGGGATTCCATGCCGGTCACGGTCACGTCGAACCAGCTTATGCCCTGCACCCCCTGCACGATGCCGATGGTCTTCTCCTCGGCTTCGAGGATCGGCCCCTGCTCGATGTGGGCTTCGAAGAAGGCGCCGACCTCGCGTCCGCCGCACTCCATCTCGCCGGCGTAGCCGATGCGCTCAAGCTCCTCGCCGATGGTCTTGCCGTCGACATCCGCGCACGCGAGGCCCTCTTCCAGGGTGAAGACGCCGCCGAAGACGCCTGAGGCCACCATCGCGGGCGCGAAGCGCGAGCCTTCCTCGTTGGTCCAGGCCGAGACCTCGATGGGGGCGTCGGTCTCGTAGCCGAGGTCGTTGAGGGTGCGGATCACCTCCAGGCCCGCGAGAACGCCGTAGATGCCGTCGAACTTGCCCCCAGTGGGCTGGCTGTCGATGTGGCTGCCGGTCATCACCGGAGGCAATGAATCGTCCTTGCCGGCACGGCGGGCGAAGATGTTGCCCATTCTGTCGATGCTGACGGTGCAGCCCGCCTCCTCGCACCACTGGACGAAGAGGTCGCGCGCCGCCTTGTCCACGTCGGTGAGCGCGAGACGGCAGACGCCGCCCTTCTCCGTCGCGCCGATCTTCGCCATCTCCATGAGGCTCGCCCACAGGCGATCGCCATCCACCTTGAAGTTCCGCACCCTATCGCTCCGTCGCTGTCGTCTGCCGCAGGCTGTCTATGATAGAGCGCGCTGGCGAGCGCAAGAGGAGGCATGGCCAGGCCCATGGCTGCCCCGATCCTGCCGGACGTCCTGCCCGATGTACTGGGCCCCGGTTTGCGCATCGTCTTCTGTGGCTCGGCGGCGGGCGCGGTGTCCGCGCGCCTTGGCACCTACTATGCCGGCCCCGGCAATCGCTTCTGGCCGACGCTCCACCGCGTGGGGCTGACGCCCCGCCTGCTCGAACCGGCCGAGTTCCGCACCGTGCTGCGCTACGGCATCGGGCTCACCGACCTTTGCAAGACGGAATCGGGCGCGGATGCCGATCTCTCCCGGCAGGCCGACGATGTCGCTTCGCTCACCAGCAAGATCGCCCGCCATCGGCCGGCCGTGCTCGCCTTCAACGGCAAGCGCGCGGCGCGCGTGGTTCTCGGCGCGGAGACCCTTGAGTATGGCGCGCAAGCGCGCCGCATCGGCGAGACCGCGATCCACGTGCTGCCGTCCACCTCCGGCGCCGCGCGGCGCTGGTGGGACGAGACGTTCTGGCGCAGAGTGGCGGAGACCGCGCGCGGAGCACGCGAGGTGGCAAGGAGATGAGGCGACGCGCGATCGACCGGGCCGGCTGGGGGCGCACTGCGCTCTGCACCGTGGTCGGCTTCGTCTACTTCCTGCCAGTTCTCTGGATCGTGCTCACCGCGTTCAAGAGCCCGCGCGACATCCTCTCCTCGACGCTGGTCTTCACGCCGACCCTCGACAACTTCGCCAACATCTTCGCGCGCGTGCACTACGAGGGTGGCGCGCCGATCGAGACGGGGTTCGAGCTTTACTTCTTCAACAGCATCGTGATCTCGGGCGCGAGCGTGGGGCTCGCGCTGATCCTCGGCACCGGTGCGGCCTACGGCTTCTCCCGCTGGCCGCTCAGGGGCAACGACACCTACCTGCTGGTGGTGCTGACCGCGCGGATGCTGCCGCCCATCGTCCTCATCATCCCGCTCTTCGTGATCTTCCGCATGACCGGGCTGGCCGGCAGCTACCTCGGCATCATCCTGCTTTACACCGCGTTCAACCTGCCCTTCGCCATCTGGATGATTAAGAGCTTCTTCGACGACCTGCCGCGCGAGGTGGAGGACGCGGCGCGGACCGACGGCAGCTCGGAATTGCGGGTCTTCTTCCGCGTCTGCCTGCCGCAGGTGAAGGCGGGAATCGCGGCGACCGCGACGCTCGGGCTGATCCTCACCTGGAACGAATTTCTGATGGCGCTGCTGCTCACGGGGCCCGAGACGCGGACCGTGCCGGTCGGCATAGGGGGCAGCCTCGGCACCGGCATCGGCGTGGACTGGGGCAGGCTGGCTGCGATCGAGACGCTGTTCCTGATCCCGGTGGTGGTGGTGACGTTCGTCTTGCAGAACCAGCTGCTAAGGGGCGTGACCTTCGGAACCATCACGCACGGCCGCCGCGCGGGTTAGCTCTCTGTTGGCGAGTCCCGCCGTGCGGCGAACAACCCAAAGAGCGCGTTGCCGGCCACCGAGGCCAGGATCACCACGGCGCCGACAAGGACCAGGGTGCCCGGCACCTCGCCGAAGCCGAGCCAGACCCAGACCGGCGCGAAGACTGCGTCGATCAGCACGACGAAGATCAGGATCGGCGCGGGCAGGTAGCGCGCGGCGTAGAAGTAAAGGGTGAGCGCCGACGCGAGCTGCACCAGGCCGAGCGCGGCCATGTAGCCTACTTCCTGCGCCGTGGCGTCGAACGGCAGCGCCAGCGGCAGCGAGGCGAGGCCGGCGATCACCGCCGCCATCAGCACCGCCGGCTCCATCCGCCCGGTGCGGAAGCGCCGCGCGATCAGGGTCTGGAGCGCGATGGCGGCGGCGATGGAGAGCGCCAGCAGGTTGCCGACGATGCCGCCACTGCCCACGTCGCTCCAGAACATGACGCCGACGCCGCAGAGGCTCCCCAGCAGCGCGAGCCAGGTCCTGAGCGCGACCGGCTCGCCCAGCACCGGCTTCGCCAGCAGGGCGACCATGACGGTGGACGTCGTCATGATCGCGATCACGTTGGCGACGAGCGTGTATTGCATCGACAGCACGTAGGCGATGATCCCCCAGGCGGTGGCGACGCCCACCGCGACCACCGGCCAGCCCGAGGCGCGCAGCACCGGCCACACCCGGCCCCGCTCGCTCACGAAGAGGATCAGGAGCACGCCGAGCCCGGCGAAGAAGCAGCGGACCGTTATGATCTCCCACGGATCGACCGACACCGAGCGGACGAAGAAGCCGCCGCTGCTGAAGCAGAGGCCGGAGACGGTCGCGAGGCCGGCGCCGAAGAGCAGACGGCGGCGGGCAGGGGTCATGGGCGGGCTCCCGAATCACCCGAACCATGCCGTTGCCGGGCGACGTGCGCCGGCATGGTAGCGCGTCGCGCCGTGCGGCGCTTGCGGGCCGGCTGCTGCGCGCCGGGCTGACGGATGACGCCTGCGGGCGGCTCTGGCATGGTGCGGCATGAGCGACGATCCGAGAGTTCTCCTGCGGCGTCTGCTGGATGCGGCGCTTGCCAGCGCCCAGCCCGCCCAATGCCTGCCCTCGCATCTGCCTGAGCCGCCCGCGGGCCGTACCGTGGTGGTCGGCGCCGGCAAGGCGGCCGCCACCATGGCCCGGGCTGTGGAGGATCATTGGGATGGCCCGTTGGAGGGCCTCGTCGTCACGCGATACGGCCACCGCGTGCCGACAGCAAGAATCGAGGTGGTCGAGGCGGCCCACCCGGTGCCGGACGCCGGCGGCCGCGAGGCTGCGGCGCGGATTCTTTCTATGGCGAAACGCTTGAACGCGGGCGATCTCGCGCTCTGCCTCGTCTCCGGCGGCGGCTCCGCGCTTCTCACCCTGCCGGCGGAGGGAATCGCACTCGCCGACAAGCAGGCGGTGACCGGCGCGCTGCTGCGCTCGGGCGCCGCTATCGACGAGATCAACTGCGTGCGCAAGCACCTCTCCGCCATCAAGGGCGGGCGCCTGGGCGCGGCCTGCCATCCGGCTCGGGTCGTGAGCTTGCTGATTTCCGACGTGCCGGGTGACGATCCCGCCGTGATCGGCTCGGGCCCCACCGTGTTCGACCCCACCACCTTCGCGGACGCGCTGGCCGTGCTGCAGAAGTACGGGATCGCGGAACCCGCCGCCGTCATCCGGCATCTGGAGCGCGGGGCGGAGGAGACTCCGAAAGAGGGCGACCCCCGGCTTGCAGACGCCGAGACCAGGATGGTGGCGACGCCCGCGATGGCGCTCGCCGCTGCCGCCGAGGCAGCACGCGAAGCAGGCTACGAGCCCGCGATCCTGGGCGATGCGCTGGAGGGCGAGGCGCGCGCGCTGGCGCGCGAGCACGCGCAGCTTGCCCGCGATGCCGCACCCGGTACGGTGCTGCTCTCCGGCGGCGAGGCCACGGTTACCGTGACCGGTGAGGGCCGCGGCGGCCCCAACGCCGAGTACGCGCTGGCGCTGGCGTCCGCCCTCGACGGCGCGCCCGGCGTCTTCGCCATCGCCTGCGATACCGACGGGATCGACGGCACCGAGGACAACGCCGGAGCCCTGGTGACGCCCGATACGCTCGCCCGCGCCCACGCTGCAGGGGAGGATGCCGCCGCGCGGCTCGCCGCCAACGATGCCTACGGCTTCTTCGCCGGGATCGGCGACCTAGTGATGACCGGGCCGACGCTCACCAACGTAAACGACTTCCGCGCGATCCTGGTTCTCCGTTGACCGGCGCCGCCGGCGTGCCGATATAGAGGCGGGCAGACCGCAGGGGCACGAGTCGTGCGACGCCACCGCAGCGCCAAGATCGTCGCGACCCTCGGGCCATCGAGCGCCGACGAGGCGACCGTCCGCGCGCTGTTCGAGACCGGCGTGGACGTGTTCCGCCTGAACTTCAGCCACGCCAGCCACGCCGAGCACCGGGCGCGCCATGCCCTGGTCCGCACGGTCGAGGATGCGGTCGGCCGGCCCGTCGGCATCCTTGCCGACCTTCAGGGACCGAAGCTCAGGATCGGCAAGTTCCAGGATGGCCAGGTCGCGCTCGTGCAGGGCCAGCGCTTCACCCTCACCCTCGGCCAGGAACCGGGAGACGAGACCCGCGCGCCCGTGCCGCACCCGGAGATCTTCGCGGCGCTCGCGCCCGGCGCGGAGATCCTGCTCGACGACGGCAAGGTTCGGCTCCGCGTCGCCGCGTGCGGTCCTGACCACGCCGAGACCGTGGTGGTGACACCGGGCGGCCTCTCCGACCGCAAGGGCCTCAACCTGCCGGGCGTGACGCTGCCCATCGACTCGGTCACGCGCAAGGATCGGGAAGACCTCGCCTTCGCCCTCGACCTCGGCGTCGACTGGGTGGCGCTCTCCTTCGTCCAAAGACCGGAGGATATCAAGACCGCCCGGCGTCTGGTGCCGGAGGACATGGCCATCGTCGCCAAGCTGGAAAAGCCCGCGGCGCTCGACTGCCTGGAGGAGGTCGTCGCGCTCTCGGACGCGATCATGGTGGCGCGCGGCGACCTCGGCGTGGAGCTCGCGCCCGAAGAGGTGCCGGCAGCGCAGAAGCGCATCGTTCGCGCGGCACGGGAGGCGGGCAAGCCGGTGGTGGTCGCGACCCAGATGCTGGACTCGATGATGAACGCACCGTCGCCGACCCGTGCCGAAGCCTCGGACGTCGCGACCGCGGTCTACGACGGGGCCGATGCGCTCATGCTCTCCGGCGAATCCGCCGCCGGGCGCTATCCGATCGAAGCCGTGGCGATGATGAACCGCATCGTCGAGCACGTGGAGCGTGACCCCTCACACAGGCGCTACGTCCACTGGCAGCGCCAGAACCCGGAGGCGACCACGGCCGATGCGATCACGGCGGCGGCGCGCCAGGTGGCGGAGACCCTCGGCGCCGCCGCCATCGTGACCTACACCTCCTCGGGCTCGACCGCGCTCAGGGCCGCGCGCGAACGCCCGCCGGTGCCGATCCTCGTGCTGACGCCGGACCGCGGCACCGCGCGCCGCCTCGCGCTCCTCTGGGGCGTCCACTGTGTTCACACCGACGATGCGACCGGCTTTACCGACATGGTGGAAAAGGCGTGCACCCAGGCGCTCGCGTCCGGCCACGCGGCGCCCGGCGAGCGCATCGTCATCACCGCCGGCGTCCCCTTCGGCACGCCCGGCACCACCAACGCGCTCAGGATCGCGCGGGTGCAGTCTGCGGAGGATTGAGCCGCATTGGCGATGTTCTCTTCGGTGGCGTTCCTGGCGGGTCACCCTCGCCCTGTCGTGCCGGAGGGGCATATTGCGAGGTCCTTGGACAACCGCAGGAAAACGACGACACACTCGTTGCCGACGTTCGAGTCCGGACCGACTTTCGGAAGCCTCGGAGCGGGGAAGTCGGCCCAGATCCCTCCGCTACCGCTCGAGATCGAAGCGGTCCAGGGTCATCACCTTGGCCCAGGCCTCGATGAAGTCTTGCAGGAACGCTTCCTGTCCGTCGTCTGCTGCGTAGTACTCCGCGACGGCACGCAGCTCGGAGTTGGAGCCGAAGATCAGATCGACCGGAGTCGCCGTCCATTTGACTTCGCCGGTTACGCGGTCACGACCCTCGTAGACCCCCTCGGTGGACGCAGCGGACCATTGTGTGGACATGTCGATCAGGTTGACGAAGAAGTCGTTGCTCAGCGTCCCGGGGCGGTCCGTGAACACACCGTGAGGCGAGCCTCCAGCGTTGCTGTCCATCGCGCGCATGCCACCGACGAGCACCGTCATCTCCGGGATCGTCAGATTCAGAAAGGTCGCCTTCTCCACCAGCATTTCCGCCGGGGAGCGGAGGCTGCCATCGGCGAAATAGTTGCGGAACCCGTCTGCCCTGGGCTCAAGCAGAGCGAAGGAGGCGGCGTCGGTCTGCTGCGCCGATGCGTCCATGCGACCCGGCACGAAGGGCACGTTCACCTCGAACCCCGCTTCTGCAGCGGCCCGCTCGATGGCGGCGGCCCCGCCCAGGACGATCAGGTCCGCAAGAGAGACTCGCTTGTCGCCGGATTGCGCGGCGTTGAATTCACCCTGGACAGCCTCGAGAGTCTCCAGCACGCGGGCCAGCTCCTCCGGATCGTTTACCGCCCATTCGTTCTGGGGTGCGAGACGGATGCGCGCCCCGTCGGCGCCGCCGCGCATGTCGGTCCCGCGGAAGGTGGACGCCGACGCCCATGCGAAGCGGACCAATTCAGCGGTAGACAAACCGGAAGCGAGAATTGCGGTCTTCAGAGCGGCCGCATCCTGCGCGTCGATCAAGGTGTGATCCACCTCGGGAATGGGGTCCTGCCATACGAATTGCTCGTCAGGCACGTCGTTGCCCAGATAGCGCGAGGTCGGACCCAGGTCGCGGTGCGTCAGCTTGAACCAGGCCCGGGCGAAGGCGTCCTCGAACGCGTCCGGGTTCTCGAGCCAGCGCGACGTGATCTCGCGATATACGGGGTCCTCCTTCAGGGCAAGGTCGGTGGTGAGCATGATGGGCGCGTGCTGCAAGGAGGGATCGTGCGCATCCGGCACCAGGTCCGATGCCGCCCCGTCTGCCGGCACCCACTGGATTGCGCCGGCCGGGCTCTTGGTCTGCACCCAGTCGAAGGCGTAGAGGTTCTCCAGGAAGTTATGCGTCCAGGCCGCAGGGGCGACAGTCCACGCGCCTTCCAGGCCGCTGGTGATGGTGTCGACGCCATGGCCGTCGCCATAGCTGTTCCGCCAGCCGAACCCCTGCGCCTCGATGGCGTCCGCCTCCGGTTCGACGCCCACGTACTTGGACGGATCAGCCGCGCCGTGCGCCTTGCCGAAGGTGTGCCCCCCGGCAATCAGCGCAGCCGTCTCTTCGTCGTTCATCGCCATGCGGCCGAACGCCTCGCGTATGGCGTGGGCGGCCGCCAGCGGATCCGGGTTGCCGCCCGGGCCTTGCGGGTTCACGTAGATGAGGCCCATCTGGGTGGCGCCCAAGGGAGGAACCAGCTCTCCCTCCTCGTTGCGGCGATCGGCAGCCAGCCACTCGCCCTCGGGACCCCAGTTCACGTCTTCCGGCTGCCAGGCGTCGATACGTCCGCCCGCAAAGCCCAGGGTCTCGAAGCCCATCGAGTCCATCGCCACCGTGCCGGCGAGGATCAGCAGGTCGGCCCAGGAAATCTTGCGGCCGTATTTCTCCTTGATCGGCCAGAGCAGGCGGTGCGCCTTGTCCAGGTTCGCGTTGTCGGGCCAACTGTTGAGCGGGGCGAAGCGTTGCAGGCCGCCGTCCGCTCCGCCCCGGCCGTCGATGGTCCGGTAGGTGCCCGCGCTGTGCCAGGCCATTCGAATGAAGAGCGGACCGTAGTGACCGAAGTCCGCCGGCCACCAGTCCCGGGAGGTGGTCATCAGCTCTGCGAGCTCGGCCTTCACCGCATCCAGGTCCAGGCTCTCGAACTCTTCGGCGTAGTCGAAGTCCTCGCCGAGGGGACTCGATCCCTGGGAGCTCAGGCGCAGTGGATCGAGGTCCAAGCGGTTCGGCCACCAATATTCGTTGTCCGGTGCGTCGCTCCGGGCAACCGCGAGATCAGTCGGCACACCCAGCAGAATCCCGACCGTCAGCAACGCAATGACAGATATCCTTCGCTTGAGCATGGCAGTAGGCTCCTTCGGCACGGAAGTCACCTCAAATGCGACGTAAGCGGCGACGATTGGCCTTCAATACTACCCCCGTTTCCGAGCAGGCCGAACATGGCTCTTGTCCCCCTCGGCATTTCCCTTCTTCGTCCGAGCCACTACCGGGCTTGGCCCGACGCGCGGCGCCCGGAAGGAGTGAGGCGTTCACCGCCGGTCCGGGGGCGAGCGACGGCCGGGAGCGGACGGCTCAGACCGAGAAACCGCAGTCGCGGGTCGCCGGTCAAGGCGAAGAGGATCGCGAAGTACCTGGACGCCGGCCAGTGAGTGATTGCAACCCAGGGCCACGTCGGATCGACCGAAGGCAGGCGCACGGAGAGGGTGAGGCCGTGGAAGTTGAGGTCGGGTTGGCTGAAGCCGGTGAGCCTGTTCCTGAAGACGCCGGAGGCAAGGCCGCGCCAGCGCTCGAGGTGGACGGCGCCGTCGAGGAAGGCCTTCCGCTTGCAGGCCTCGCCGTTGAGGGTCGGGCCGATAGCGGCAAGGATACATGGGCTGGCGGAAGCGTCGCTGCTATTGGTACCGGCTCCAGGGGCATCGACTCGTTAGCACAAGAAGCCGGAAGAGGAACCACGATGACGCAAATCGATGAGTCCACGTTGACGAAGGGGCAGCTCAACAAGCTCGGCGCACTCAGGAAATCGGTGGGGGACGAGGTAGGGACACGCGCGTTCGCGGAATGGCTGGCGTTGCAGGCAGCAGGGCAGGAGCCGGACGGCAACGCGGCCATGATCGTCGACACGTTGTGGCCGATGGTGCAGGAGGGCGCGCTCGCGATCCCGCGCAGTGGCTACCTGATCAGGCGCGGGCGGGGCCGCATCATAGTGGAGCCGGCGAAGCCGTAGAGGGCCAGTCTGCCCGCCGGGTCTTGACGCCACATGCTGCTGCCGCGTCATGGCGAAGTCCTGCCGATGGGCGGGCGCGCGGTGGAGGGGCGGAGGGGCACCGCCCGGCGAACGTCAGCCGTCGATCCTGATGTGCTCGCCCCAGGGCGGCGGATGGCACCAGAGGTTCACGCCATCGCCCCAGTCGCATCAGAGCACGTCGAAACTGGGCTCGGTTTCTGTCGGTATTTCGCCGTGACCTCGCAACGGCTCGGCGATACCTGTTTGTAACAAGTCGTCTGTACCCTCGACCCAACGCCTTGGCGCGCGTCTCCTCCACTGAACGAGATTCAATCGGCGGGCCGGCCCCATGATCGAGATCATCGCAGGCATAGCGGGAGGACTCGGGCTCTTCTTCGTCGGCATGTGGCTGCTCACGGAAAACCTGCGAGCACTCGCCAGCCGCCGCCTGCGGATGATCGCTCACCGGTGGACGGAGCACGGACTGAGCGGGTTCTCGTGGGGAGCGCTCGCCGGCACCGTCACCCAGAACTCGACCGCGCTGACCTTCATTCTGGTGAGCATGCTGAGGTCGGGCCTGATCTCCGCGCGCGGCGCCCTCATCGTCCTGATCGGCGGCAATATCGGTGTCACGTTGCTGGTGCTCGTGGTGACGTTCGACATCGAGCTGATCTCGATGTGCGTCCTCGGCGTCGCTGGTGTGGCCATGATCAGCGAGCGGTTGTCGAGGTACAGGCCCATCGCCGCGTCTTTCTTCGGCGGCGCCATGATCGTTCTCGGACTCGTCCTGCTCAAGCAGGCCGTCGCGCCGTTGGCGGACGAGCCCTGGTTCGGTGGGATGGTCGCATCGATGGAAGGCTCCCTGGTTCTCGCTTTCCTGATCGGCGCGCTGCTGACCTTCATCGTGCAGTCGGTGATCGTCGTCTGCGTTGTCGGCGTCAGCGTGGCGACGCTCGGCGTCATCACGATCGACCAGACGATCATGCTCATCTACGGCAGCGTTCTCGGAGCCAGCTTGACCTTGCTGGTGCTATCGGCGGGCCTCACCGGCCGCGCCCGTCAGGTCGCCATGTACCAGGTGCTCGTCAACGGGCTGAGCAGCCCTGTACTGGTTCTGCTGTTCGTCATCGAGATCTACTTCGATATCCCGTTGCTCAAGTCCCTGGCATTCTCGTTCGATGTGAGCCTGGCCCAGCAACTGGCTCTCTGCGTCATCTTCATCCCCCTGTTCTGCTCACCCTTCATGGTTCTGACCCTGAGACCATCGGTGCGACTGTTGGAGCGACTGTGGCCGGACACGGCCGAGGAGCAGGCGTCACGGACGAAGTTCATTCATGACCACGCCTTGACGGACGCCGAGAGTGCGCTCGCGCTGGTCGACCTCGAGCAGCGGCGCGTGCTGGAGATCCTGACACAGTATTTCGACAGGGTGCGGCAGGGAGAGAAAGCGGACGCGCTTCACGAGGCGACACGCAACCTGTTGTCAGAAATGGAGGAGTTTCTGGTTGAGTCGGCCGGACACCACCCTGCCCAGAGTGTCGAGAATCACAGCTCCATGCTGACCCGCCAGAAGCTTCTGTCCTGGTTGGAGGATCAGGTGGCAAACCTGTGCACGATGCTGCAGTCCCTGTCCGATCGACCGGACGACAGGGCTCTTCGAACCACCATCTGCGAGGGCGTCGACGCGGTATTCCTATCACTGCACTATGCCATCGAGAGCGACGACGACGAATTGTGGCCGATGGCAAAGAAGCTGGTCGACGATCGCAGCGACTTGATGTCGAACATTCGCCGCACGTACCGGCAATCGGGACAGCCTCTCGACGAGGCAGAGCGCGCTCGCATCGTGGAGATCACCAACACGGTCGAACAGATCTTCTTCCTTCTGTCCAAGTTGGTCCGGGAGTTGGACGCCTCTCCGATCCCGTCCACGTACGACCTGGTGAGCCGGCACACGCGGCCCGACCGAGCCGGTAGCGGGCCATAAGGCGGATGCGGCAGACCGATCCAGCGGTCAACCGAGTGTGACGGCATTCGGCGCGGCATGACACGACGCGAGCAGCAATCGCCCGGACGCAGAAACTACGGTAGCCTCATGATCCATATCCCGGCGCTTTCAGTGCGCATGTGCGCGGCTCGATGGGAGTGGAAAGGCTGATGAGACTTCTTGCGGCTGCCTTGGTTCTGGCGCTCCTCGCGGCGGCGCCCACGCTTGCGGCCGAGCGGCTGCGCATCGCCACGACCGGCGGCTATCCGCCGTTCACCTACGTCGACGATGCCGGAGAGATCGCTGGCTTCGACGTTGACATCGCGCGCGCTCTGCGCGGAGCTCGGCGTCGAGTGCGAGTTGGTGCTGGAGGAATGGGAGCGGCTGATCCCGGAGCTGCGCGCCGGCAGCTTCGATGCCATCGCCGCCAGCATGTCGATCACCGAGAAGCGGCGCGAACTGGTGAGCTTCACGGAGCGCTACTACAGCAACGTGGTCCGTTTCGTGGCACGCGAGGGCTCCGGCTTCGATGCGGCCGACGCGGCGGGCACGACCATCGGCGCGGCCCGCGCCACCATTGCCTCGGACTGGCTTGAGGAGAATCTGGCAGGCATGGCAACCATCGAGCTCTATACCGGCCAGCAGGAACTCTTCGGAGACCTCGTTGCCGGTCGCCTGGATGCCATGTTCGGCGACGGCCTGGGCTCATACACTTGGCTGCAGGGTACCGAAGGCGCCGGTTTCGAGTTCGTCGACGAGGGATACCGGCTGGACGAAGGGATCGGTATCGCGGTGCGCCACGAGGACACCGCCCTCTTACAGCGTTTGAACGGCGCGCTCGAGGCCATCCTCGACAACGGCACCTACCAGCGGATCAACGCGCGCTACTTCCCGTTCGGCATCCATTAGGCTGTGGACCCATCGGCGCGCAACCGCGCCCGTCACCCTCGGACGCCTGATGGCGAGTGACCCTGTCACGGTCATCGTGAGCGCGCAGCCGACCATGACATGCAATGAGCCGAGAATGTTAGACAGTGGAATTCCGAAGCTGAGTAACGGAAACGGACGCGGACGCACCGGAGCGCAGCAGCCGGAAGCCCCGCCGCGAGTTCGTGTCCGATTGACTGCCGACGCTCAAGGATTGACGGTACGGCAGCCAGGACCACTCAGGTAGCCTCGATACGGCCATGAAGCCCCCGGCACCGCCGGCCGGTGATGCGGAAGCCGACCATCCGGCCGATCTGCTTCGTCTGATCGATATCCTGTACCGGGAGGTCCACCCCGGACGCGCTCCGCCGCCAATCTCTCTCGAGAGCAGGTTGACCGAGGATCTGGGCCTCGACAGCCTGGGACGCACGGAATTGCTGCTGCGCGTCGAACGGGAGTTTTCTGTCTCGCTGCCCGCAGAGACGCTGGCCGGGGTGGAGACCGCGGCCGGTCTCTGGCGCGCCATCGAGGCGGCCGCCCCCAGACGCGAACGCCGGATCGCGCAATTTGCAACGGCCGCGCCTCCGGTTCCGGTCGAATCCATTCCGCGAGAAGCCGGGACCCTGACCGAGACACTGGACTGGCAGGCGGCGGTCCATTCTGACCGTATCCACGCTTGGCTGACGGAACGGGAAGACGAGTGCGAGACCATCAGCTACGCGCACCTTCGCGAGCGAGCACTTGCCGTCGCGGGCGGGCTTCTGGAAGCCGGACTCATGCCCGGCGCCCGCGTCGCCCTGATGCTGCCCACATGCGCCGGATTCCTCCATGCCTTTATCGGGATTCTCTATGCCGGGTGCGTCCCGGTTCCGATCTATCCGCCTGCGCGGCTGTCGCAGCTCGAAGATCATCTGCGCCGTCAGGCCGCGATCCTCGCGAATGCAGAGGCCGAGCTGCTGATCACGGTGCGAGAGGGTCGCCCGCTGGCGCACTTCCTGCGCTCGACGGTCCAGAGCATGCGGTCGATCGAGACCGTGGACAGCCTGGTGGCCGTCGGCAGCTCGGAACGGGGTCCGACGTGCACTCCGCAAGACACTGCCCTTCTTCAATACACCTCCGGCAGTACTGGAAATCCCAAGGGCGTGGTGCTCAGCCACGCCAATCTTCTCGCCAATATCCGCGCCATGGGCCAAGCCATGGCCGTCGAGCCCGACCGCGACGTATTCGTGAGCTGGCTACCGCTGTACCACGACATGGGACTGATCGGCGCGTGGCTCGGCAGCCTCTACTTCGCGGTTCCAGTGTCGATCATGTCGCCGCTGGTGTTCCTGGCCCGGCCGGAGAGCTGGCTGTGGGAGATTCATGCGCGCCGGGGAACCCTGTCGGGAGCGCCGAACTTTGCCTATGACCTTTGCGCCCACCGCATCGACGACCGATCGATCGAGGGGCTCGATCTGAGTTCGGCGCGGATGGTGGTGAACGGCGCGGAACCCGTGCGGGCCTCTTCGGTTCGTGCCTTCTGCGAACGCTTCGCCGCCTACGGATTCGACCCCGGGGCGCTGTCCCCGGTCTACGGTCTGGCCGAGAACAGCGTGGGTCTGGCGTTTCCGCCGCCCGGCCGGGGTCTGCTGTGCGACCGCATCGATCGAAGCGCGCTGGCAGCACGCTCCGAAGCGGTGACGGTGCCGGCCGGTCACGGCGATGCGTTGGAAGTGGTGGCGTGCGGCTCCCCGATCCCCGGACATCAGTTCCGGGTCGTCGACGAGAGCGGCCGCGAAGTGGCGGAACGCCGCCAGGGGCGGCTGCAATTCATGGGTCCCTCCGCGACCGGCGGCTATCGGCTCAACGAGAGGGCGACGCGGGAGCTGTTCGACGGGGAGTGGCTCGAGACCGGCGATCTGGCCTACATCGCCGGGGGTGAAGTCTATCTCACGGGAAGAATCAAGGACGTCATCATTCGGGGCGGACGCAACATCCACCCGCACGAGGTGGAGGCCGCCGTCGGAGACCTGAAAGGTGTTCGGCGGGGATGCGTCGCGGTGTTCGCTGCCGCCGGGGCGGACGAGGCCGAAAGGCTGGTGGTGGTGGCAGAGACGCGCGAGGAATCCGGCGAGACACGCGCGCGGCTGCGACGCGACGTCGAGGCGGCGGCCTTGGACGTCGCGGGAGTGGCGCCGGACGAGGTCGTGCTCGCGCCGCCGCGCTCCGTGCTCAAGACCTCGAGCGGCAAGGTGAGGCGCGGCGCCACCCGCACGCGCTACCTGGAAGGGCGTCTGGAGAGACCCGGCGCCGCACTGTGGTGGCAGCTGGTTCGCCTGGCGCTGTCGGGGATGGCGGCCAGGGTTTCCGCGGCGCACCGCGCGGTCCTGGACCGTGCGTTCGCCGCCTACTGGTGGGCGGTGCTGGCTGCGCTGGCGGTGGTCGTGTGGCCTTCGGCGGTCGCATTGCCGCGGCGCGCCTGGCGCTGGTGGGCGCTCCGCGTCGCCGCCCACCTGATGTTGAAGCTTACGGGCACGCGCTTGACGGTGGATGGCGGGATCATGGCGGAGCAAGGCGTGATCGTCGTGGCCAATCACTGCAGCTACTTCGACAGTCTGGCGCTGGTGGCGGCCATTCCCGGCGAGACCGCGTTCGTCGCCAAGGCAGAGCTGGCGCCGCAGTTCTTTGCAGGGACGCTGCTGCGGCGCATCGGCTCGCTGTTCGTGGAGCGGTTCGACGAGGCACGCGGAGTCAGCGACCTGGACGTCGTGATCGAGGCGGCCCGCGCGGGGCGGCGGGTGGCGGTGTACCCGGAAGGGACCTTGACCCGACGCCCCGGCCTCCTCGCATTCAAGCTCGGCGCTTTCGCCGCCGCCGCCGCTGCAGACGTTCCCGTGGTGCCGATAACGCTGCGCGGTACCCGGTCGATACTGCGGGGCGGGCAATGGTTTCCCCGCCCGGGTAACGTGCATGTGACGATCGGCCCTCCGGTCGGTGCGAGGGGGGCTGGCTTCGATGCGGCGATCCGGCTGCGGGACGAGGTGCGGGCGGCGATCCTGGCCAGCTGCGGGGAGCCGGATCTCGCCGAGGAAGCGACCCTGCTGGCGGATCGCAGGAAGAGGCGGCCATCGTCGGCCGACAGCGCCGCCGCGTCCTGAGGGCGCGGTGAGCCGCGGGTAGCGCTGCCGGCAGATCGACACCCCGACAGCGTGTCCCTACAGTGCCGTGAACAGGGCGGGCCGCCAGGGGAAGGGCATGCCGGGCAAGCGCAAGGCCATTTGGGGGTGGATGTTCTTCGACTGGGCGGCCCAGCCCTTCTACACGCTCGTCCTCACGTTCGTCTTCGGTCCCTATTTCGTGTCCGAAGTGGTTGCCGATCCCGCGCAGGGCCAGGCCTTGTGGGGTCTTGCGATCGCGGTGGGCTCGATCGTCGTCGCGCTGACGGCTCCGTTGCTGGGCGCCGTCGCTGACGCGAGAGGGCCGCGCAAGCCCTGGATTGTCGGCTTCTCCGTCCTCTATGTCGTCGGCGCCGCCGGGCTTTGGGGAGCAGCGCCGGGATCGGCCGACCTTACGGCAATCCTATTTTTCCTCGTTCTTGCCCTGATCGGGGCCGAGTTCACGGGAGTGTTCACGAACGCCGCCTTGCCGTCGCTCGGCGGCAAGGACGAAATCGGCCGCATATCCGGCTCCGGCTGGGCGCTGGGATATTGGGGAGGGTTGGTGAGTCTCGTGATCGTGCTCGGTCTGATGGCGCCGGTGCCGGGTTCGGAAAGAACCGTGACCGGCCTCGTCCCGATCTTCGGCCTCGACCCCGCGCTAGGCGAAGGCGCCCGCGCCGCCGGCCCGCTGTCGGCCGTCTGGTACATCGTCTTCATCGTCCCGTTCTTTCTCTGGACCCCCGACCCGAAGCGCCAGGCCCCGGCCTCGAACACCGTCATTCGGGGGCTGAAGGACCTGAAGGATACTCTGGCTTCCTTGCCCTCCCGGGGCAGCTTCCTCGCCTATCTCGCCTCCTCGATGTTCTACCGTGACGCGCTCGGCGGGCTCTTCGTCTTCGGCGGCATCTACGCGGCAGGCGTCCTTGAATGGGGCATGTTCGAGCTCGGCGTATTCGGGGTAGTCGGCCTCGTCGCCGGCGCGGCCGGAGCCTGGATCGGTGGCCGGGCCGACGTGCGGTTCGGACCGAAACCCGTGATCGTCGTCACCATCCTCACGTTGATGATCTTCTCGTTCATCATCATCACCACCGGCCCGGACGAAGTTCTGTTCATCGGCGTCGGCACCGCCGAGGCGCCATCGAGCCTGCCGACCATCGTGTTCTACGTCTGCGGTGCGGTTATCGGGGCGGCGGGAGGGCCGCTCCAGGCGGCGTCCCGAACCATGCTGGTACGGCAGGCCGGAGAGGAGCGAATGACCGAGGCGTTCGGGCTCTACGCTCTGGCCGGCAAGGTGACCTCTTTCGTGGCCCCCCTTTTGGTCGCATTCGCCACCGATGCAAGCGGCAGCCAGCGCGTCGGTGTCACGCCGATCCTGGCCCTCTTCCTCGTCGGCCTGGTCCTCATGATCTGGGTGCGCGCCGACGGCGCGGAGGTCCGCCGCCGGCAGGCTTGAATGCAGAGGTTCCAAGGTGGAGACGGTCCCACCGTTTCCAAGCGGATACGATCGCAAGGCGATATCCGCAGGGGGATGGATCCCAAACACGGGAGGACGCTCGGTGAGATCGTTGCAGTCGCCGTCGCAACTCCCGCTGTCGTCATCGCCCCTGCGATTGCTCCGGCGGCCGACATGGCCAAGGCGAAAGCCATCAACACCGATGGTGCGGTCATCGGCAAGGCCAGCTTCGAGCGGACAACGACCGGCGTGCTCATGTGCGTCGTCGTCGGACTCCCGCCTGGCCCCCGCTCGTGCCCCCTGAAACATCGTCCACTCTGTTTCGCGAACGCGCCACAGTCGGCTGAGAAACCCGGGACTGGCACTCCAATAGGCGACGAAGCTGAAGACGGGGATTGCGGTCAACCGTGACCTTCTGATCGAGAAGCGCAAGCACCAGCTTGCGGGTCTGCGCCGCCACCGCTTCGGCGCCACCTCGGAGGCTCTCGACCAGCTCGAGCTCGGGCTTGAGGACGAGGAGATTGCGCGCTCGTACTCCTGCGCCTACTGCCAGCCTTCAACGCCCGCCATGTCGGGGAGGCGATGCGCGATGCCCTTGTGACAGTCGATGCAGGTCTTCTCGCCCGTGAGCAGGAAGGTCTCGTGCGCGTCGGCGGCCCGCGCGCTCTGCAGGCTGATGTCCATGGACTCCGACGAGTGGCAATTGCGGCATTCCAGCGAGTTGTTCGCCTTGAGGCGAGACCACTCGCGGGTGGCCATGGCCAACCTGTGCGCCTCGAATTCCTCGGGCGTATCGATGACACCGAAGATCGTGCCCCAAAGCTCCTTGGTCGCCTGAACCTTGCGGGCGACCTTGTCCGTCCACGCGTGGGGAACGTGACAGTCCGGGCATGACGCGCGCACGCCCGATGCGTTGGCGTAATGAACGGTCGTCTGCAGCTCCGCGTAGACGTTGTCGCGCATCTCGTGGCACGAGATGCAGAAGCTCTCGGTATTGGTAAGCTCCAGCGCGGTGTTGAACCCGCCCCAGAAGACGATCCCGGCAACGAACCCGCCGAGCGACAGAAGCCCCAGGCTGAAGTACTTGCTGGGGCGCCGGATGGTCCGCCAGTAGGCCCGGAGCGGCTTGAACATCCCGTCAGTCCGACGTTTCTTGGGTGCCGGCGCGCAGAAGAGTATCGATGTCGATGAACTCGTTCTCGATCATGAGCTTCACGTCGCGCTGCGCGACATGGCACTGGGTGCAGAAGTAGCGCTGTGGCGTGACCGCCGCGCGGAACTGGTTGTCGCGGTCCATGAAGTGGGTGATCGAGACCATCGGCGCGCCGCTCTCGCCGGTGCGGGCGCGGGCGTGGCACGAGAGGCACCTGTTGGAGCGGAGGTCGATCCGGTAGCCCTCGATGTCGTGCGGGATGACCGGGGGCTGCTCGGGATAGTTCCGCACCTCGCGCCGATCGCTCTCGTCAAAACCGGACATGAGCGGGGCCTCGGCTTCCGCCGTCAACGGCGTGCCGCCGCGCAGGGTCGCGATCGGATCGGCCGCCCAGGCAGCGGGGATCGACATCAGCGCCGCGACAACGGCGAAGGCGAGAAATCTTCTCATTTGCCCGCCTCCCCTACGCCGCTTCCAGCCGCACGGCGCACTTCTTGAAGTCCGTCTGCTTGGAGATCGGATCGGTCGCGTCCAGCGTCACCTTGTTGATGAGCTGGCTGGCGTCGAACCACGGAACGAACACCATGCCGCGCGGCATCTTGTTGCGGCCGCGCGTCTCGACGCGCGTGCGGATCTCTCCCCGCCGGGAGATCACGCGCACCTCGGAGCCGCGCCTCAGGCCGAGCTCCCTCGCGTCGTCCGGGTGCATGAAACAGACGGCGTCGGGGAAGGCACGGTAGAGCTCGGGCACCCGTTCCGTCATCGAGCCGGAATGCCAGTGCTCCAGCACGCGGCCGGTGGTGAGCCAGAAGGGGTACTCGTCGTCGGGGCTTTCCGCTGCCGGCTCCCAGGGCAGCGCGAATATGCGCGCCTTGCCGTCGGGCTTGCCGTAGAACTCCACGCCGGCGCCGGGGGTGACGTAGGGATCGTAGCCTTCCCGGTAGCGCCAGAGCGTCTCCTTGCCGTCGACCACGGGCCAGCGCAGCCCGCGAGTCGCGTGGTAGCTGTCGAAGTCGGCCAGGTCGTGGGCGTGGCCGCGGCCGAAGGCGGCGTATTCCTCGAACAGGCCCTTCTGCACGTAGAAGCCGAAGTACTGGGATTCGTGGTTGGAGTACTCGGCGCTGGTCTCCTCCAGCGGGAAGGCGTCGACCTGCCCGTTGCGGAACAGCACGTCGAAGAGCGACTTGCCGCGCAGCGCCGGCGCCTTGGCAATCAGCTCCTCCGGCCACACATCCTCGACCATGAAGCGCTTGGAGAACTCCATCACCTGCCAGAGATCGGAGCGCGACTCGCCGGGCGCGGGGACCATCTCGTGCCAGAACTGCATGCGCCGCTCGGCATTGCCGTAGCCGCCCTCCTTCTCCACCCACATCGCCGTCGGCAGGATCAGGTCCGCGGCCTCCGCCGTCACCGTGGGATAGGCTTCGGAGACGACGATGAAGTTGTCGGGGTGGCGGTAGCCGGGATGGGTCTCCTCGTTCATGTTGGCCGCGGCTTGCAGGTTGTTGTTCACCTGAATCCAGTAGGCGTTGAGCTCGCCGTCGCGGAGCTTGCGGTTCTGCAGCACGGCGTGGAAGCCGGACTTGCCCGGGATCGTGCCCTCGGGCAGCTTCCAGATTTTCTCCGCGACCGCCCGGTGCTCCGGGTTCTTCACGACCAGGTCGGCGGGCAGCCGGTGCGCGAAGGTGCCCACCTCCCGCGCCGTGCCGCAGGCAGACGGCTGCCCGGTGAGCGAGAAGGGCGAGTTGCCGGGCTCGGCGATCTTTCCGGTCAGCAGGTGGAGGTTGTAGATCAGGTTGTTGCACCAGACCCCGCGCACGTGCTGGTTGACCCCCATGGTCCAGAACGAGGTGACCTTGACGCCGGGGTCGGCGTAAAGCGCTGCCAGCGCCTCCAGACGGTTCTTGGGCACGCCGGAGATCTCGTGCGCGCGCTGGAGCGTGTAGTCGGCGACGAAGGCGGCATACTCCTCGAAGGTCATGTCCGCAGAGCCGCCCGCCTTGCCGGCATTGGCCGCCGCCTGCTCCAGGGGATGGTCCGGCCTGAGCCCGTATCCAATATCGGTGTTGCCGCGCCGGAACATGGTGTGCCGCGAGACGAAGTCCTCGTTCACGCCTCCGCTCTGGATGATGTGGTTGGCGATGTAGTTGAGGATCGCGAGGTCGCTCTGCGGCTCGAACACCATCGGGATATCGGCGAGGTCGAAGCAGCGATGCTCGAAGGTCGACAACACCGCGACCTTCACGTGGGGCGCCGAGAGGCGCCGGTCGGTCACCCGGGTCCACAGGATCGGGTGCATCTCGGCCATGTTGGAGCCCCAGAGCACGAAGGCGTCCGCATGCTCTAGGTCGTCGTAGCAGCCCATCGGCTCGTCCATGCCGAAGGTCCGGATGAAGCCCGCCACCGCCGAGGCCATGCAGTGACGCGCGTTGGGCTCGATGTTGTTCGAGCGGAACCCCGCCTTCATCAGCTTCGCGGCGGCATAGCCTTCCCACACCGTCCACTGGCCGGAGCCGAACATGCCGACCGCCGTCGGGCCCTTGGCCTTGAGTACGGCCTTCCACTTCTCGGCCATCACGTCGAAGGCTTGGTCCCAGGTGACCGGCGTGAACTCGCCCTCCTTGTGGAACTGCCCGTCCCGCATGCGCAGCAGCGGCGTCGTCAGACGGTCCTCTCCGTAAAAGATCTTGGAGAGGAAATAGCCCTTGACGCAGTTGAGGCCGCGATTGACCGGGGAGAGCATATCGCCATGAGTCGCCACTACCCGGCCGGCCTTGGTCGCTACCATCACCGAGCACCCCGTCCCGCAGAAGCGGCACGGCGCCTTCGACCACTTGAGCCCGGTGCGGTCGGCATCGGTCACCAGGTTGGCGGCCTTGGCGGGCAGCGAAATCCCGGCCACCGCTGCGGCCACGCTGGCCGCCTTGGCCTTCAGAACGTCACGCCGGGTAAACCTTGCCTTCAGCATCTTGCGCATCCCCTTCGCTCCTCCGGCCGGGATCGGCGACACCTTGTGCCGGTTCGGAGTGATGAAAGACGAGATTGACGCCGAGCACGCCGGGAAACGCGCCGATCCGGTCGACGATGCGGACCAGCTCCGCGTCGCCTGGCGTCTCGATCACCACGACAATCTTGCCGGCGCCGGTGCTGGCGTGAACCTCGGTCCCCGGGAGAGAGGAGATCGCCTCCTCCAGCCGCCTGTGATCTTCCGTGCGCGCCTGCACCAAAAGGCTGGAGATGGTGAGGCCGTCCGCTTCGCAGTTCGTGGACACCCGCTTTCTTCCCTCGCTAGCCCAGTGCGATGGCGTCCGCCGGACAGGTGCGGACGCAGTCGCCGCAGCCGGTGCAGCGCTCGGCATCGACGAGGATTCGCACGGTGCCGCCAAGGGCCGGCGCCACGCGAAGGGCGGCTTCTTCACAGGCATCGGCGCACGAGCGGCAATAGACGCCGCGCGCCGCCAGGCAACGCTCCGATATGGTGGGTGCGGACGCTCCGCCCGGGATCCGGCGCGCGCCTCCCAGGAACCCGCGTCGCGAAATCGACATTGTGCCGGGCTCGCGCTGCATCAGACTGCGGGCCCCTGCGGCCCTCCGAGCATATCGGCGATCCAGATTCCCAGCCCGAGGGCCCCCACGATCGCGATCGAGATCGCCGGCAGGAGAACGATCACCAGGAAGAGAAAGGACCGAAGCTCCCGCGCTCGCTCCAGCCTGACATCGTCAGCCCCGGGTTGGTCCGACCCCAAATCACCTCCCAACACGATCTCTGCGTGTCCAAGAGTTGAACGGTTCATCCCATCGCTGGCACGGATTGTAGAATGCGGCGTGAGGTTCCCTTTGACATGCGTCAATGCCCGCCCCAGACAATCGGCGTCTTGCCGATCAACTGAGTCGGCAGACTACATCCGGATCCAGTTCGCCAGCTCTTCGTGCTGGAAGATCATGTTGTCCTGGATGGCGAGGCGCGTCCCCACCCCGGCGTCCGCGCTACACGAAATCGAGCCGATCGACGCCGCCGACGGCGGTTGACTCGGCAGTTCGACCGCTTGCGTCTCCAGCTCTGGGAATCGCTGTACGGCGATGAGCAGCTAGCGAGCGGAGTTCGACCCGCAGGCCCGCTGCCGATCATCGACGGTGCACGGTCTGACCGTCGCCGCTACTCGACCAGGTCGCGGTAGGCATGATAGCTCGCGTGGCCGATCAGGGGCAGCGTGAAGATCAGGCCGATATAGACGACCACGAGGCCGCCCACCGAGAAGGCGACGATCAGGCCCACCCAGAGGACCAGCGGGCGCCAGTTGTGCGCGACGGCGCGCAGGCTGCAGAGGATCGCCACCGTCGCGCCCGACTTCCGGTCGATGATCATGGGGAAGGCGATCGCGCTCATCGAGAAAACGATGGTCGCGAACACGGCGCCGACGCCGATGCCCGTAATCAGGAACCAGATCGTCTTGAACGAGAAGAACGTCTCGGAGAAGAACGTCTCGGAGAAGAACGCCTCCGCGTGGAACTCGCCGACTCCGTAGAAGAGCGCGAAGAGCAGCGTCGCGATGCGGATCCAGAGCAGGAATACCAGCATCAGCACGAAGCCGAGCGCGAACACGCCGCCGGGGTCGCGCCGCCAGGCGCCGAACGCCGCGCCGAGCGTAACCTTCTCGCCTGCCGCATGGCGGCGGCTCACCTCGTAGAGCCCGACAGCGAGCAGCGGCCCCATCAGCATGAAGCCTGCCGCCAGCGGCAGCGCGACGTAGACAGCGTCGAGCTCGTAGAGGCCATAGGTCAGCAGGCACCCCATGGCGGCGAAGAGCGCGCCGTAGCTGAGGCTCACGTGGGGGGATCTCTTCATGTCGCGGAAGCCAGCCGCGAGCCACGCCCACGGATGGTCGAAGCCGATCCGCTTCTCGGACGGGAGTCCCAATCCCGTCGCCGTCTGATCCGTCGTCATGGCTGGTCTTCCTCGCGCTCGTCGCGCGTCTCGTCGTCGAAGAGGATGCGGTGCGCCGCGCCGTCGAGGTCGTCGTACTGGCCCGAGCGCACGGACCACAGAAAGGCGCCGAGCCCGAGGAGGCCGAGAAACACCGCGGCAGGGATGAGATAGAGGAGCATGCTCATGCGCTGCCCTCCCGTCCGAGGCGCAAGGCGTTCAGCACGACCGCGAGCGAGGACGCGGACATCGCGATCGCCGCGACCAGCGGCGACACCAGCCCCGCCATCGCCAGCGGAATGGTGATGGCATTGTAGGAGAAGGCGAGCGCGAAGTTCTGGACCACCGCCCTGGCTGCGCGCCGGGCAAGCGCGATGGTCTCGGCCACAGGCGCGAGCCTCTCGCCCTGGAACACCAGATCGACGGCAGCCTGACTCACGTCCGCGCCGCTCGCGGGCGACATGGAGACGAAGGCCGCAGCCAGCGCCGGCGCGTCGTTGATCCCGTCGCCGACCATGAGGGGGCGATGGCCATCGCGCGACATGCCGGCGAGCGTCTCCGCCTTGTCGTAGGGCTGGCGCTGAACCAAGGCCGGGACCGGACCGCCCGAGGCCGGGCGGTAGATGTTGTCGACGACGGCGAACAACCGATCCGCCGCCCGCCGTGACCGACTCTCCTCGGAAATCAACATCAACTAGGCGTCCGCCTAAGTCGAAGTGGACATCTGCAAAGCACCCACTTCCCAAGCGCTCGGCCTGCCAAAGCCCCGCGTGATCAGAACACGTAGCCGCCTTGTGTGGTGCCCCACGACCCACCGGCCAGAACCTTCGTCGCCATGGCGTCCTGGCCCATGGAGTTCGATATCGAGATTGAGTGTGTCGCGCTCGCCCAAGGCCTTGTAGGCGAGGTCGGTGGTTAGCACGGCACGACCGAACCGGTCGCAGTCAGCGAGTGGTGCTTTGGCGGGGTACGAGCTTGGGCAGCGCTGCACAAGAAATGAGGACGGCCTGCCGTCGAGAAGATTCGGCGGGCCGCCCCCAAGGGGATACGGGAGGGAGATGGTCAGGCGTGCCGCTGCGGTTCAGTCCTTGTTTCCATAGAACACCGACCGAAAATCCGTTCCCGAGGCGTGGCCGACGACGCCGGCCTGGTTGGCGCCGCCAAACTGGCCCACGGCGTCGTAATTGTTTGAGTTGGCCGCGGTACTGCCCATGAACCGTCCGTCGATGACCTGCATGTCGTTCCACCGCAGGTTACCGAGGGTCGGAACGCCCTGGAGGGTGAGGTCCGCCTCCGTGGTGGCACCCAGCGTCACGATCACGTTCGCCGCGCCGGTGCTGACGGCCTGATTGGATCCGTAGTAGCCGGCCCATTCGCCCGTCCATGTCGCGTTCCCGGTTGGCTGGTGCTGCGGATCGGACGGAGAGAGGTGCGGCGTCCAGACGCCGCCCTGCGAGGTGTACCATGCTTTCAGTCCATGGCCCTGGCTCTCGATGCCGAGAGGGACGCCGTCGATGACGGCCCAGTCTCCGAACCCAGGCGTGAATGCCGACATGCTGTCGGAGTCGCCGGCGTGCTGCCCGCCGCCTTCGGCCGTGCTCTCACCGCCGCTTCCCACCTCCGGGTGTGCGCCCCAAGTGGCGAAGTTCTGGCCGGTCGCCGGGAGGGAAACGTCGATACTCTGACCGGGCGCGAGGTCCATTGGCGTTGTCGGCCCGAGCTCCACGCCGTTCGATAGGTGAACCTCGACCCGCACCCTGCTCAGCGTGGCATTGGTGGTGTTGGTCACGGTGCCCGTGAAGGCCTGAGTGGTAGGATCGTAGCGCAGAACGAGGCGGGCACCGGCGCGCGTCTCGTCGTAGGTCTGGGTTCGAGTGTACTGCGTCGCGGACTCCTCGCCACCCTCGCCACTCTCTCCTCCCTCGGCGGATTCCCCGCCTTGACCATGCTCGCCCGAGCCGGCGTGCTCGTCGGGGCCTTCGCCGCCTCCGCCCTCAAGACCGGATTCGGAGGCACTCGAACAGGCAGCGAGGGCAAGGGCCAGCAGCGCGATAGCGGTGAGACGCAAAGGGTTCTGCAGAGCCTGTACGGACATGAGGGTTCTCCTTGAAGTGAGTGTTTGGCGCCGCGCCGCATCGAAGCCTGGCTCGGAGAGCGCGTCGCGGGCGAGGCGGCGTGTATTGGGGCCGGAATCATCTATTCGTTGTGACCGTCGTCGTTGTGGAGGGGACGATGGGATACGAATGTCGCAAAACCTTGTCGTCCTGAGCCCCGATTTGTCGCAGTCCTTCGCCGGAGGGCGGCGTGACACAATTTGTTACATTTCTTTTCCGTCCTTGAGCGGAGACCCGCATAAGCTGTAGCGCATGGAGAATTCTCCTCACGTTCTCGTGGTCGACGACCATCGGGATATTCGCGAGCCATTGGCGCGATATCTCGAGAAGCACGACCTGCGCGTCACCGTTGCCGACGGTAGCGCCGCCGCGCGGCGGGCGCTGCAAACGGCTGCGGTCGACCTGGTGGTCCTCGACATCATGATGCCGGGCGAGGACGGTCTCGCGCTTTGCCGGCACCTGCGCGAAACGACCCGGATTCCGGTCATCCTGCTGACGGCCATGGCGGAAGATACCGATCGGATCGTGGGTCTGGAGATCGGCGCCGACGACTATGTCACCAAGCCCTTCAATCCCCGCGAGCTGCTGGCCCGCATCAAGGCGGTGATCCGGCGAACGCGAGGGATGCCGTCCGTTAGCGAATCGCGTTCGGCACGGACCTACCGGTTCGATCGCTGGTCCCTGGACACGGACCGCCGCGAGCTGGAGGACGAGTCCGGCGTGGTGACGCCGCTGTCCACGGGCGAGTTCCAGCTGCTGGCTGCGCTGCTGGAGCGGCCTGGGATGGTGCTCACCCGGGACCAGCTTCTCGACCTGACCCGGGGCCGGCGCGCGGCGCCGTTCGACCGCGCCGTCGACAACCAGGTCAGCCGCCTGCGCCGGAAGCTGGAGCGGGACCCGGCGAAGCCCAAGCTCATTGCGACCGTCTGGGGCAGCGGCTACCGGTTCGCGGGCAAGGTGGAGCGCGAATGAGGCTGGTCCCCCAAAGCCTCGCGGGGCAGCTCGCGCTGCTGTTGCTTCTCGCCCTCGCCATTGCACAGGGCATTGCCATCACCCTCTTCGCCGTCGAGCGCGGCGAGGCGGTGCGCCACGCCCACCGGGACCACGTCATCGCGCGCGCCGGCACCGTGGCGCGGCTGCTGGGGGATACGCCGCCAGCACTTCACGGCGGCATCCTGGCTGCAGCGAGCAACGGCGAGGCGCAGTTCACCTTGGCCCCGGAGCCCCTGGTCGACGCCCCGGGAACCGGAGAACGGGCCACCGCCATCGCCCGCGATCTGTCGGTCGCGCTCGATGTCGGGCAGCAGCGGGTGAGGGTGGCGCCGCTGGGGTTCGCACTGCTGTTCGACCTCGATCACGAAGACGATCACGATCACGGTGACGGTCACGGTCACGGGGGCTCACACTGGTTCGCGGCGTCCGCGCAGCTGCCCAACGGGCAATGGCTCAACGTTGCCGTGGGGCCGCCGCCGGCCCTGCCTCCCTGGGGCTGGACGTTCCTGCTTTCGTTCTTGCTGTCGGTCCTGGCTGTCGCTGCCGTGGCAATTCTGATGGGGCGGCGGATCTCGAAACCGATGCGAAATCTTGCTGCGGCCGCCGGCCGTCTCGGCCGAGGCGAGGAGATCGACGAGCTGCCGGAGACCGGCCCCCTTGAAATCCGCGGCACCGTGCGGGCCTTCAATCTCATGCGCGGACGGCTCGATCGCTACGTGCGCGACCGCACGGCCATGCTGGCGGCGATATCGCACGATCTGCGGACTCCGATCACCAGTCTCCGACTTTACGCCGAGCTGGTCGAGGACGGGCACTCCAGAAGGAAGATCATCGGCACGCTTGACGAGATGCAGCGCATGACTGAGGACGCCCTTGCGTTCATCCGGGAGGATATGCGGCGCGAGGAGACACGAACGGTCGATCTCCATGCCTTGCTCGACAGCGTGGCCGCAGACCTGGCCGATCTCGGCCATGACCTCACGGTGCTCGACAGCGGTCGGGTGCTGGTCGATTGCCGGCCGGTCGCGTTGCGCCGCGCCTTCCGTAACCTGCTGGAGAACGCGGGCATCCATGGCGTCCGCGCAACGGTTCGGATCGCGCGCGACGACAGTGGTCTCAGCGTCGTCATCGAGGACGAAGGACCCGGCATCCCCGAGGCAGATTTGGAGCGGGTGTTCGAACCCTTCGTCCGGCTTGATGCGTCTCGGAGCCGTGAAAGAGGCGGCGCGGGGTTGGGCCTCGCCATCGCGCGAACCATCATCCGCGGCCACGGCGGAAACATCTTGCTGGAGAGCCGAGCCGAGGGCGGGTTGCGGGTAGCAGTCGCGTTGCCCGGAAGCGGCGGTTCGTGAGATTCAATCCATCCGCTCGCAGTCGCGGACTACGATGCATAGTCATCGGTACCCTGGAGGGTAACGACGCGTCCTGGCACACGCTGCGATCACCTGACGTCGGATTGGTCCCGCGCCTCCACGGCACGACCGAATCTTTACCGCGCTGGAGCGACGGGAGTACCCGTCAGATCGAAATGAAGTGGTGCCTATTTGGTATCTATAGACTGAGACCCAAGCCGAATGCAAAACAGAGGAATATCCGTAACCTATTGCAGAATAACGATTAACCCAAGAACCCTATGGCGCTTGGGATAGAGATGCGCTTTGCACCTAATGCAATGGAGCGGTGCACGGGGCGCGGCGGGGGCGCCACTGTCGCGCCAGAGCAGACAGGCCGCGGCCAAAGAAAGCAGAATCAGCGGGTGCTCTCTCGGCGGGCGGTTTCCCCTGAACTCCCACCTATTTCACCTGATCCCGGCGTATCCCGCCTAAAATTACTCTTACCCGTCTCACATGGGGCGTGCGATGTCGCGCGGACCACGACCATGGTGAGAAATCCGGGTTGGGGCAGGACGCACGCTTGACCCCTGCGGGCGGCGATTTCTATTCTGGCAGCCTGTCCATGCCGCCGGCGGCGGGGCGGGCGACCGCCCGCGCGAACCCAAGGAGGGGAAGGAATGAACAAGCTGTTGACAGCGGGCCTCGGTGCGCTCGCCGCGCTGGCCGTGACGGCGCCGAGCGTGCACGCGCTGGACGACCTCTCGAACTACGTGTTCGTGCCCAACCGGGCCTCGGCGGACGTGGCGGTGATCGACACGCGCACCGACGCGGTGGTGGCGCATATTCCGGTGGGCGAGGTGCCGCACCAGGTCGCGGTCTCCCAGAGCCTCGGCAAGATGGTCGTGAGCAACACCGCAGACGACACCGTTTCGGTGATCGACCTCGCGACGCTCGAGACGTCGGCCACCATTCAGCTCGGCCATGAGCCCGAGCACATCGAGCTCGACCCCTCCGGCGCGGTAGCCGCCATCGGCAATATCGGCGACGGCACGGTCTCGCTGGTCTCGCTCGGCTCCGAGCACGAGGTCGCGCGCGTGGACGGGCTGCACGAGCCCCACAACATGACCTTCGATCCCTCTGGAACCCTCCTCTACGTCGGCAACCTGGGGGCGAGCTTCGTCAGCGTGATCGACGTGCCGCAGGCCACGATCGCGGGCGAGATCGTGATCGGGCCGGATCGCGCGCTGGCGCACCACGAGGACGACGACACCGCCTATCAGGGCATCATCAACGTCACGGCCACGCCCGATGGGCACCTCGGCTTCGCGGCCTATGGCGAGGGCGACCGCATGGCCGTGATCGAGCTCGAATCGGGCCGGACGCTCAAGGACCTGGCGCTCGGCGATACTCCCTGGCGCGCGTTCACCACCAGCGACGGCCGCTACATGATCGTCCCCAACAACGGCGACGAGACGGTCTCCGTGGTCTCAACCGAGACGCTCGACGAGGTCGCGCGGCTGCCCGGCGCGGCGGACATGACCGGCGTCAACACCGGTTGGTTCGATACGCTTGCCTATGTGATCAGCCGGGGCGACGACAAGGCGCTGATCATCGACCTCGAGACCATGCAGACGGCCGGCGAGATCGCGCTGCCGGGCACGCCCGAGACCGGCGTGGTGACGCCGGACGGCACCAAGCTCTACGTCGCGCTGAGCGATGCCAATACGGTCGCCGTGATTGACGTGAAGGCGAAGGCCGTGACCGCGACGATCGAGGGCGTGGGCGAGGAGCCCTGGGGCGCGCACATAGCCGGCGCAGTCAACTACTGCCATTAGGGACCGCGACGACCGCGTCCCTCCGCATCGCGTCCGGCGGCGTTCTGGCGCTGGCCGCGCTGGGCGCCTCGGTCGCAGCCGAGGCGTCGTCGGTGGCGCCGCGCGACCGGCTGCTCGGTGCCGTCGCGCGTCATGCGGCACTGCCCGCCGCGCTCGGCGCGGAAATCGAACGGCGCTGCCCGGCGGCGGGCACCCGCTGCGCCGCAGATCTCATCGCGGAGAGCCTGCCGGCGGCCCGCCTGGTCCGGGTGAGCCACCCGGATACCGACACGATCCGGCGTGCCCGCACGGTGCCCTCGTTGAGCGCGGTCGAGCGGCGGAGCGATCGGGCGCTGGTCGTTGTGCTCGACCGCTTCGGCCGCACCGCAGACCGCGAGATCGCCGATGCCGTGGCCGCTCAACCGCCCGAGCGGCTGGTGCTCGATCTCCGTGGTAATTCTGGCGGCGACTTCGACCGGATGCGGCGGGTGGCCAGCCTCTTCACCGGTCCGAGGGAGGGCGCGATCCGCCTGCTCGGCCGCGAGGGGGCGAGCGACGTGGCGCTGCCTGCGCCGCTCCGCTTCATCGGCGAGTTCGAGATCGACGTGCTGATCGGCCCTGGCACGGCGAGCAGCGCGGAGGTGCTGGCGGCGCTGCTGCGCCGTCACGCCGGCGCCCGGCTCATCGGTGCGCGGACCCTGGGCAAGGACTGGCTCACGCGGCTGGTCCCGGTCGATCACGACTGGCGCCTCGCGATCCCCGCCGAGCGGATCGAGGTGCCGGGCGAGACGCTGGCACGGGGCCTAGTGCCCGACATCGAGGTCGCGCCGATGGTCGAGCCGTGACCAGCGCCGCCTTCAGGTGTCTAATGCGTCACGGCGAATGAGGAGAGACGTGATGGTCCGGCTCAGGGTTCTTGCCGCCGCGCTCGGCGTGCTGGCGGTTCTCGGCACGGCGGTGCCGGCGCAGGCGCACGAGGAGAAGACCGGCGGCATCACCATCGTCCACCCCTGGTCGCGGCCGGCGGCGCAGGGGCATAACGGCGTGATCTATCTCGACATCCACAACCGGGGCGAAGCCGACGACCGCCTCGTCGCCGTCAGCACGCCGCTCGCCACGAAGGTCGAGCTTCACCGGAGCACGATGGAAGAAGGCGTGCACCGCATGGAGGCGGTGGAGAGCGTCGTCGTGCCGGCGGGCGGCTCGGTGGCGCTCGCGCCCGGCGGCCTTCACGTCATGCTGGTGGATCTCAAGTTCATGCTGATGGCGGAGGAGACCATCCCGGTCACCTTCACCTTCGAGCGCTCAGGCGCCATCACGACCGGGGTGGCTGTCGAGGTCCGAGGCGACGACCACGACTATTGAGGCCGCGGCGGGCAGCCGTCAGGAGTTGAGGCGCTGGCCGTTCTCGCGGTCGAACAAGTGAAGGGTCTCTAGCCGCGGCATCAGGCGGATGGTCTCGCCAGGGTCGAAATCGTGCCTCTCCTGGAACTCGGCGCAGATCTCCTGGCCAGCCAACTGGCAGAACACGAGGGTCGTTGAGCCGGTGGGCTCCACCACCTCGACCGTGGCTTCCACGCCGGCGCCGTTGGTGGCAAGCGCCAGGTCTTCGGGGCGCACGCCGTAGACCAGCGGTTGCCCCTGGCCCACGCGTGTGTCCGCAGGGAGTGGCAGGGCCGTGCCGTCGTCCGCAACTGCGACCGGCGTGTCGTTCCCTGCAGCGACCGAAGCCTTGATGAAGTTCATCGCCGGCGAGCCGATGAAGCCCGCGACGAAGAGGTTTGCCGGCCGGTCGTAGAGGTCGAGCGGGCGGCCCACCTGCTCGACCCGGCCCAGGTTCATCACCACGATGCGCTCGGCCATGGTCATGGCTTCCACCTGGTCGTGCGTGACGTAGATGGAGGTGGTGCGCAGCCGCTGGTGCAGTGCCTTGATCTCGGTCCGCATCTGCACCCGGAGCTTGGCGTCGAGGTTCGACAGCGGCTCGTCGAAGAGGAACACCTGCGGGTCGCGCACGATAGCGCGGCCCATGGCGACGCGCTGGCGCTCGCCGCCCGAGAGCTGACGCGGCAGGCGATTGAGCAGGTCGGTGAGACCCAGGATTTGCGCCGCGCTGTCCACCCGCTCGCGAATCAGGTTCTTGTCTTCCCGGCGCAACCGCAGGCTGAAGCCCATGTTCTGGCGCACCGTCATGTGCGGATAGAGGGCGTAATTCTGAAACACCATGGCGACATCGCGGGCCTTGGGCGCCATGTCGTTCACCACGATGTCGCCAATGGCGATCTCGCCGTCGTTGATGTCTTCCAGCCCTGCGATCATCCGGAGCAGCGTCGACTTGCCACAGCCCGACGGGCCGACCAAGACCAGGAATTCGCCGTCGTGGATGTCGATCGAGACGCCGTGGATCACGGCGGTGTCATCGAAGGACTTGTGGACTTCGCGGACCGATACCGATGCCATGGCTTGCTTTCTCCGCTTATCCTTTGACCGCGCCGAGGGTGAGCCCCCGCACGATGTAACGCTGCGCGAAGAGCGCGATCAAGACCGGCGGGACCATGGCGATGAGCGAACGCACCGCCACGAACCAGAACTGCACACCGCGCGAATCCACGCCGCCCGCGATATGGACCGGCATGGTTGCCGATTCCTTGATGGTCAGGATCACCGCGAAGAGATACTCGTTCCACGCAAACGCGAACATGATGAGCGCGGACGCCGCGATCGCCGGCAGTGCCAACGGGATCGCCACCCGGAAGAACGCGACGAAGTGCGAGCCGCCGTCCACCAGCGCTGCCTCCTCCAGCTCGATCGGCAGGTCCTGGAAAGTCTGGCGCACGATCACCACCACGAAGGGCAGGATGAAGGTGGCGTTGACCAGGATCAGCGCGGCATGAGTGTCGAGCATGTCGAGCGAGGAAAAGACGATGAAGAAGGGCACCGCAGTCGCCACCGGCGGCAGCACGCGCTGCGACAGGAACCAGATCGTGAGGTCCTTGTTCTTGATGCGCTTGAAGCGGAAGCGTGCCAGCGCATAGGCCGCCGGCAGGCCGAGAGCGAGCGCGATCAGCACCGAGCAGACGGAAATGATCAGGCTGTTGCCGAAGGCGTTGTGGGCCTCCGGCGTCGAGATCTGGGAGATCCAGTTCTCGAGCGTCGGCGTGAAGTCGATGAAGGGGACGCCGAGGCCGGCCACCGTGAAGGTGTCCGCCGGCGCACGCAGGCTGTTGGAGACCGCCCAGTAGATCGGGAAGAAGAAGATCAGCGCGACGAAGATCGCAATGATCGAGAAGCCGGCATCGGCGAACCACAGCCGTTTGCGCTTTCCGCGCGCCTGGGGGACCCCGGCGGGCTGGCCGAACAACGATTTGCCGAGGCCGCTAAGCATAGGTCTGCCTCAGGCGCCGGAAGAAGAGCGTGACCACGATCATCACCACGATCAGCAGGAGATAGGCCATGGCCGACGCGTAGCCGAAATCGTTCAGCTTGAAGCCGCGCGTGAACGCCAGATAGCTGTACGACTGGGTGGCGATGCCGGGCCCGCCCTTGGTGAGAGTCGCGATGATGTCGAAGAGCTTGACCGCCTCCGCCAGTCGCAGCAGCAGCACGATGATGATCACCGGCTGTATCATCGGTATCACGACGATGCGCCAAAGGTCCCATGCCGAGCCGCTGTCTAATCGCGCGCACTCCACCAGATCGTCCGGGATCGATTGCAAGGCGGCAAGGAACACAAGGAAACAGAAGGGTGTCCATTGCCATATGTCGACGATTATCACTGATACGAGGGCCCAATCGGGCTGCGATAACCATGGTATGCCCATGAACTCGAGCGGGCCGCCAATCTCGTAAAACACTGTAAAGAATAGGTATCCGACCGCGATCGGAGTCGCGAAGATCGGCAATATCATGATCGTTCGCAGCACGGGTCGCCCGAATATGTATCGGTGGAAGAGGAATGCGAGCAGGAATCCCAGCACAATCTCGGCGGTTACCGCCGAGAACACGAAGATCGCGGTGACCTTCACCGCCGATCCCACCTCCTCGTCGCCGAAGGCGCGGACGAAACTGGCGAAGCCGTTCCAGGTGAAATTGGTCTGAAGCTCCCGATGCACCACGGTCTTGGTGCGCGGCTCGCCGCTCTTCTTGAGCACGGGCTCGCCCGCCTCGTTCAGCACCGGCACTTTCTCGCGCCCGGTGACGACGACCTTGCGGTCGACATCGTGGAAGCTGAGGTAGAGCGAGTAGCCGAGCGGAAAGACGGTGAACGCCAGCACCCAGAAGACGGCTGGCAGCAAGAAGACGAACTTGACCGGCTTGGTCCAGCGGATCATGGCCGGCTACCTGAATCGATGACAGGCGGTCGGCAGGGCTCGGGGCGGGCGCGGCAAGCCGTGCACCGCCCCGAAGACCCTGCCTGATGGCCTTGGTTTAACCGCCGAAGCCGATCGCTTCCTGATACTGCTGGAGAATTTTGTCACGGCCCAGGCGGTCCGTGATGTCCTCCCAGGACGCTGCGGTATCGGAAAGCGCCTCCTGAGCGGTCTTCTGGCCGCTCATGGCTGCGGACAGGTTCTTGTCCATGATGTCCCAGTACGCGGGCGCACCCTCGATCCGCAGATAGGTCAGGATCGTCGGCGCGGTGAAGTTGTCGTAATAGGCCTGCGTGTACTCGGCGACATCGTCCGCGTGCCAGCCTGCGGCCACGTAGTCCTCGACCTTCGCCTCACCCAGCGGCTCCAGGAACTGGTAGTAGTAGCCCGGATCCACGCCGGTCCAGCCGTTATAGGCGCCCCAGTTCGACGACGGCTTGATCGCCATCAGCGACAGGAACGAATAGGCGGCATCCGGATTCTCCGAGAACGCCGAGATCACACCGTGCCACGAACCGCCGGTAGTGTTGCCGACCGGCTCCGGGTTATCGGTTTCGACCCAAGCGCCGTTCTCGTGATCCCAGTAGGTGTCGGAAGCCGGCAGAATGGCCGAGCCGCAGATGCCCTTAAGCTTGGAGCGCGACTCATCCTGGCAGAGCGAGCCGACATCGCCCCAGCTGAACACGAATATCGACTTGCCACGCAGGAAGTAGTCCCAGGCCTCGCCCAGGCTCCAGCCCACCTGCGCCGCGGGGCCCGTCTTGTGCAGCTCCTGCAGGAACTCGAGCGCCGCAACGTGACCGGGGCTGTCGATCAGCGGGGTCATGTCGGTGGGATCGAACCAGTAGACGTTGTGGTGCTGGGTGACCGCCTCGCCCGGCGTCATGGCGAAGGACGCGGACAGCGACTGGAAGTGATAGTGGCCCTGCTCGCCCACCTTGAGGTGCAGCACGGTGCCGCTATCGGCCTCGTCGTCGTTCGCATCCCAGTTCTTGCCGTTGAAGAACTGCGAGATGTCGAGGAGCTGCTGCCAGGTCTGCGGCGGGACCGGCATGTCGTAGCCCTTCTCCGCCTTGAACGCGGCTTGGTGCTCGGGGTCGTTGAGCACGTCGCGGCGATAGTAGAGCACCTGCCCGTCGGCGTCGTTGAGCACGCCGTAGGCGGTGTCCCCCCAGGTGTGCAGGGTCTTGAGCGACTGTGGCATGGAATCGTAGGTCCATTGCGGGTGCTCGCCGCTCTCCATGTACTCCTCGATCGGGAGCATGTAGTCGCCGGCCACCAGGTCGCCGTAGAAGAAGGCGCCGACGATGATGGCGTCATAAAGGCCGGTGCCCTGACGTAGATCCAGCATCATCTTGGCGTAGAGGTCGGTGACCGGCGTGAGCGCGATCTCAAGCGTGCCGCCGGACAGCTCCTCCCAGATGGGCCGGAAGCTGAAGATCGGCCCCGAGATACCGCCGCGCGGTCCCGAATCCAGAGTCAGCACCGTGAGCGTGGTGCCCTCGAAGGGCTTCTCGCCAGGCCCGAACAGGGAGCCCAGCTCATCCCGCGAGGTCTTGATAACGGCGCCATCCTCCATGATGAGGTCGACCGAGCCATCGTCGTGCCACGTGACGTGCCCGTCTTGCGCCATCGCATCTGCTGCGGTCAGTGCGGCGAGCGCCACACCTGCCGAGACTAAACCGGCTCTCAAAGCCTTCATTCTCCATCTCCCTCGTCGTGAACGGCGTACACTGCCGCCAAACGTGGCATGACTATAATCAATGGCTCCCCGGCGGCAAGCCTGCCAACCGGCTGTCGTTGACCCCTGCCAAACGAGTCCCTAAGGTCCCGGCCGCCGCGCGCCGGCGGCGAGAGAACGGGGCAAGTCGGGAGGCATCGAGCCATGGCCGTGGAGCGCAAAGAGGTGGCCGAGCAGCGCTATCGCGAATCCTACGGGCGCTACTTTGAGGACTTCGTCGTGGGCGATGTCTATGAGCACCGGCCGGGCCGGACGCTCACCGAGTACGACAACATCTCCTTCACCCTGCTCACCATGAACACCCACCCGATCCATTTCGACAGCCATTACGCCTCGCACAGCGAGTTCGGCAAGCCGCTGGTCAACAGCGCGCTCACGCTGGCGATCGTCGCCGGCATGTCGGTCAGCGACATCAGCCAGAAGGCGATCGCCAACCTTGGCTGGAACGACATCAGGCTGACCGCGCCGGTCTACGCTGGCGATACCATCTATGCTGAATCGGAAGTGCTGGAGACGCGGGAATCGCGCTCCCGCCCCACCCAGGGCATCGTCACGGTCAAGACCACAGGCAAGAAGTCCGACGGCACGGTCTTCATGACCTACGAGCGAACGGTGCTGGTGCCTAAGCGCGGCCACGCGGTGGACGACCGCGCCGAATATTAGCCCGCATCTCCCGCCGCCCACATGCCCTGGAGAGCGGCCACTCAAGAACCCTGACGCGCTCGCAGTGCGCTGAATAGTCCAACCGACGCGAACTCGCGTTTTCCTCGCCATAGACCGGTCGCCGCGCTCCTTGTCGTCCTCGCAGCGTCTGTTGCAGCGTTGGACTATGGCTTCGGCGTCATCCTAACCGGGGGATCGGGCCTGCACGCCTGGACTGGACCCGGTTTGGTGGACGGTCATGGATTTGGGCGAGCGGGCGATAGCTGGCTCCTCTCGTAGTTGACGGGTGCACCCAATCGTTTGCGCGACTTCGGGGGGTTACGTACGTTACTTCCCTTTCACGGATGCGTCGGAGAGGGATGTGGTGAGTGACAGCCAAGTGAAGACCTACGTGACCGACGGGGATATCGCGATCACACGAACCGCCCGGCCCGTACCCCAGTCGGACGCCGTCGCTGCGCTCGCGTCCAAGCTCGACGAGCGGCTGGGCGTGCTGCTCACCTCGTCGTTCGAATATCCCGGTCGCTACACCCGCTGGGACATCGGATTCTGCGATCCCGCGCTGTCGTTCACGGGACGGCAACGCGGCTTCGAGGTGCGGGCGTGCAACGAACGCGGCGCGGTGCTCGTTCCCGCCGTGGCGTCGGCGCTGCGGGCCTGCGATGCCGTTGAGTCCCTGGAGGCGGACGCGGACGGCGTGACCGGAACGGTGCGCGTCTCCGAGGAGTGGTTCCCCGAGGAGCTGCGCGGCAAACAGCCGACGCTCTTCTCGGTGGTGCGGGCGCTCATCGACCTCTTCCGCAGCTCCGAGGACGCCCATCTCGGGCTCTATGGCGCCTTCGGCTACGAGCTTGCCTTCCAGTTCGATCCCATCCGGCTGGCCATGGTACGCGACGAGAGCGAGCGCAATCTCGTTCTATTCCTGCCCGACGAACTCCTGATCGTCGACCACAGGCGTGGGTTCGCGAGCCAGTATCGATACGAGTTCGAGGTGGGCGGCAAGCGCACGCACGGACTTGAGCGCACCGGCAATCGAACCCCGTACGTGGCTGCCGCTACGGTCGAGCGGGAGGGCGATCACGCTCCCGGGGAATATGCGGCCACCGCGCGGGACGCGATCGAGGCGTTCCGCCGCGGCGATCTCTTCGAGGTCGTGCCGAGCCAGACGTTCTTTGAGCCTTGTGCGGCCCTGCCCTCGGAGCTCTACCGGCGGCTGCGGGAACGCAACCCCGCCCCCTACGGCGCGCTGATGCACCTCGGGGAGCAGGAGTATCTCGTCGCCGCATCGCCGGAGATGTACATGCGGGTCGAGGGCCGGCGCGTCGAGACTTGTCCCATCGCGGGGACCATCGCGCGCGGTGCCAACACCATCGCGGATGCGCGCCAGATTCAAACGCTGTTGAGTTCGAAGAAGGCGGAGTCTGAGCTCACCATGTGCACAGACGTCGACCGCAACGACAAGTCGCGGGTGTGCGAGGCAGACAGCGTGCGAGTGATCGGGCACCGCCAGATCGAGATTTACTCGCGGCTGATCCACACCGTAGACCATGTCGAGGGGCGGCTGCGCGAAGGCTACGACGCGCTCGACAGCTTCCTCGCCCACACCTGGGCTGTCACCGTCACCGGGGCACCGAAGCGGCATGCCATCCAGTTCATCGAGGACCACGAGCGCTCGCCGCGGCGCTGGTACGGGGGTGCGATCGGCTTCCTGGGCTTCGACGGCAACATCAACACCGGGCTGACTCTGCGCACCATGCGGGTGAAGGACGGAGTGGCCGAGGTGCGTGCCGGAGCGACGCTGCTGTTCGGCTCCGACCCCCATGAAGAAGAGGCGGAGACGCGGTTGAAAGCATCTGCCCTGCTCGACGCGATTCGGCGCGGCGGCAGCACTCCCGATCCGCAGATCGAGGCCCGTGCGGATCGACCCGGCCTCGGGCAGCGAGTGATCATGGTCGACCACGAGGACTCGTTCGTGCACACGCTGGCCGGCTACTTCCGGCGCACCGGCGCCGAGGTGATCACGTACCGCTCGGGCTTTCCGCGTCAGCGCATTGCCGAGGAGCGGCCGAATCTGGTGGTGCTCTCTCCCGGTCCCGGGCGTCCGGAGGATTTCGGCGTGAGCGAGACGATCGACGCGGCTCTCAAGGCCGGCATTCCTCTGTTCGGGGTGTGTCTCGGGCTGCAGGGGATCGTCGAGTTCTACGGCGGTGGGCTGTCGGTGCTACCGACGCCGATGCACGGCAAGCCATCCGTGGTCAACGTGCGTGGCGGCCGGCTCTTCGAAGGTCTACCGAAGAGGTTCGAGGGCGGGCGTTACCACTCGATCTACGCCGACCTCGACACGTTCCCCGATGCGCTCACGATCACCGCCGAGAGCGACGAGGGCATCGTTATGGCAGTCGAGCACCCCGAACTGCCGGTGGCCGCGGTGCAGTTCCATCCAGAATCGATCCTGACGCTCGATGAAGACGTGGGATTGGCCGTGGTCAAGAACGTGATGCGAGAGCTTGGCTCGACCTGAAGAATGCCAGATCACCCAGCGGCGTAGCCACCGCATCCGGCTCCTTTCCGACATGGACTGTGCCGCTAAAGGTTCCCTCATTCCCGGCTTCTCGGGCGACCTCACGCGCAGCACTGTCATACTCGCCGGCCGGATAACTCTCACGGTGCTTACTCGCTTCGCTCATCCCCCTGGTCTACAGGGAGTTTCCGCAATCAGTCCTCAACCGCTCACTCGAGGTTGACCGGATTTTCCCTACTCAAGTGACGTTATTCAAGCATTGACCGGACCTTAACAGGACCATAGCGACCTCAGATCATTCAAGAAACTCAAGGTCTCCGTTCTTGACGACTACCAGGATCTGGTCATAAAGCGCGTCCCCGTCAGGATTAAAGGAGAACCCCCCCAACCTGCCCAGAATGGTTGGAAAAACCCTCGTCTGTGCGAGTGCGTCACGGATGGCGGTCGCATCCGCCGATTCTGCTGTTTTGATCGCATTGGCGAGAACATGGAGAGTTGCGTACGACTGTGCCGCCCAAGGTTCAGGGTCAATGCCGTACCGCGCACGGTAATTTCGAACAAAGGCTTGGTTTCCAGGAGCGTCTGACATAATGGACCACCCGATAAAACCTATTGCTCCCTCGGCGCCGTCACCGGCCGCTTGGACTTCAGTCATGGTCAAGTCCGGCGCTATGATTTGAATAGACTCGGGAAATTCCAGCTCGGCTGTTTGGGAGAGAATCCCAGCTATTTCCTGTGAAAGTGCCGAGATAAACAGCGCGTCCGGGTCCATCGCCATTATGCGCGTCAACTGCTGAGAAAAATCCGTATCACCGGTTTTGAAGGCTTCTTCGGTCAGAATCTCGATCCGGTTTGCTCCAAGCACTGTCCTTAGTACTTCATTGCTGCTTCGGGAGTACAGATCAATCTCATCGTATATTGTTGCCACTTTCTCATAGCCGAGTTTCTCTTGAGTCGCCATCAAGCCGTCGGGAATGCTTATATTCGTGACGAGACTGCTGCGGAAGACAAAATCTCCGATCCTGCCCAATCCCGCAGCAGAGGAGACGGAACTGAAGGCTATGACCCTGTTCTCCTGCGCTATTGGAGCAGCCTCCTTGAGGTGTGTCGAGATAGCAAGCCCAACTATAGCGGGCACTTTCCGATCGACCAAGCGCTGTACGGCCGCCTTCGCCCCATCCGGGGTGCTCATATCGTCTACAGTTATAAACCTGAGTCCTACATCACCGATGTTGTTAATCTCTTCTCGAGCCAGTTCAAAGCCTCGTTGCATTGGGAGTCCATATGGTTCGGCGTGATGTCCTGTCAATGCTACGACTACACCGATGGGAATCTCTTCACTCACAATCCGGGGTACTTCGTTATCGGACATTACCGTGACGGCCTTATCGCAACCGGAAAGACCAATAGTCAAAGTAGCAACTGCCAACAGGGACGCAGATGTTAGAATTCTTCTTGTTTTCATGCAAAATTCTCCTTGACCGTTTGTCCTTGAGCTTCGCAGAGTCTTGCGCCGTTCCGACATTCCGTACCGACAGACTTGTCAAACCGTGCCCAAAGTCGTCCCTTGGTAGGCGCGATTTTCCGCGAGGATGCGTGGTCCGTCAAGGTCCTCGATGAGACCAGGTGGACTTATCCTAAATTCGGCAATTGCGAGTGACGCCACTGCCTTTCATCAGCGTTGGCTGGCCTTTTCTTGGGATCGGTTGAGCATGGCAGGGCGGCAGAAGTGGTAGGAGCCGGAACTTATCTCCAGGGAAGCGAACAGAGCGATACTTCTTCGGCACATCGGCCAGGGTCCCGCCCCAGGGAGCCTCGGGACTCAATTCCTCGGAACTTTGCAGGAGGCCCTTAATGAGGTCCGTAATCTGCCACGAGGCCGCGAGCACCGCGCCCCGCTGCCCCGAGGCTAAGGTTCATCGTCAGCCAAGTCTCACCGGCGCGATGGTTCTGCCGTGCAGCAGTAGAGGGCGGCTGATGATGGCTCCGGAGTGATGATCGGGGTCCGCCAAGCGCACGAACAGGCCCCACTGGTTTCTCACCTTGTCCAAGGCGTTCTTCAGGCCCGCTCGGGCGCGGCGGAGCTGAGCCAGCGAATGGACCCCAAGATCCAGCGACGTCGCCGGAACCGCGAACTCCCACACGCCCGTGCCCGGCTCCTCGTCGGCCCGGAACAAATCCGCTTGGCGGTCATCGCCGCGAGTCAGCATCACCGTCCCGGGAAGCCGACGCCGCGGTACCACGGCTCAATACACCGAGCTCCAGCCCTGCAGGCAAGACTCGGCCTTGATCCCTCACCATCCCCGTAGTCTGCAAGGAGATTCCGAGATCAACCCGTTCTCAACCGTCGAAAAAGGATAAGATGAAAATTCGCCTTCGAATGCATGAGCGTTCTGCAAAAGGAGAGCCGAAATGAACACGACCAGGGCCATTCGCATCCACGACCTGGGCGGTCCGGAAGTGCTCCGGAAGTGCTCCGTTGGGAAGAGATTCCGGTACCCGATCCGGGACCGGGCGAGGTTCTGGTCCGGCAAGAGGCCATCGGGGTGAACTACGGCGACATTTATCGCCGAAGCGGAATTCGCGCCACGCCGTCGCTACCAGCCGTGATCGGAGTGGAGGCCGCAGGCGTCGTAGAGGCGGTGGGACCGAGAGACGAGGACGCAGCGCCCGCTGACCAGGGCCGGGTCTTTCAAATCGGCGATCGAGTGGGCTATTGCAGCGTGCTGGGCGCCTACTGCAAACGCAGGGTGGTGCCGGCACACCGCCTGATCCAGGTGCCCAACGGGCTCGACTTCGAGTATGCCGCGGCAGCGATGCTGAGAGGCATGACCGCGTGGTATCTCTGCCGCCGCACCTACCGCGTGAAGGCGGGCGAGCCCGTACTCGTGCATGCGGCGGCTGGCGGTGTGGGGACGATCCTGTCCCAGTGGTGCAAGGCGCTGAACGCGACTGTCATCGGTACCGTGGGCAGCGAAGAGAAGGCCCGCTTGGCGCGGGAGAACGGGTGCGACCACGTCATTCTCTATGACGAAGAGGACTTCGTGGAACGCGTGAACGAGATCACCGGCGGCGAGGGTGTACCGGTAGTCTTCGACGGCGTCGGTGCGACCACCTTCGATGACTCACTGAGGTGCCTCCGCAGCTTTGGCATGATGATTGCTTTCGGCAACACCTCGGGAGCGGTAACGCCGCTCAACCTGCAGCGTCTCATGGACAGGAGTCTGACCGTGACCTACCCGTCCGCGATGACGCACCTGGAGAATCGCATGGATCTGGTAGAGGCAGCTGCGGCACTCTTCGGGTACGTGGTGACCGGCCGTATCCGCATCGCCATCGGTCAGCGCTTTCCCCTTGCGGAAGCGGCCGAGGCCCACCGAGCGCTGGAGTCGAGGCAGACGCAGGGAAGCACGGTTCTGTTGCCGTGACATTCCGGCCATCGTGACAAGCCGGCATTGGAGACCGGCAGCTAGCCTTCACATGTGACCTCAGCCACCGTGTCGGTTGGCAAAGATAAGCGCCGCCACTGCCACTCCGGCGGCGGGCACCGTGCGGCTGCTTGCCGCCGTCCGCATCGAACACTGTCTCCGTCAGGCCTTTGCCGCCGCCGGGGGCTTCACCCGTACGGTGACGATATCAACGTCGTGGTATTGTTGGTGGCGCACCGAGGATGCGAGGTGCCGCAGCAGCCGGAGTGAGACATCGTGCTCGATCGAGGTCTCGTCTGCTTGATCCCCGAGCACTGCGAGCCTGTCCTCGATATTCTCTCCCGTGGGTGCGACGACGAACTCCAACATGGCACCGCCCTCGGCCCGGGCAGCGACCAGTCTGAGGCGCCTGCGTCGATGCGATAGGGTCTCGTCGTCCTCCGGCCGCAAGAGACTCAGCAACGCCTCCTCGCCGACCGCTTCGAGACGGTCGGCCATCCCGTCACCCCACCCGTGGCGGGAAGCAAACCCGCGGAGAAACTCCCTGATCTTCGAGAGTGCGGCGGGGTCGAGCTCGGCCTCCATCCGGCTGCGGCGTGACTCGGTCAACTCCACGAACAGGGTCATCATGATGGCTGCCAGGCCGCCGGAGATCACGCCGTTGGCGAACAGGCCGCCCGCGAAGGCCGAGACCTGCGTCGGAAATATCATCTCGTTCTGGAAGCCGACACCTATCCAGAAGGCGATGCCGGCAATCAGGCCCTTGCGATAATCGAGCCCGTCCTGAAGCAGGACCTTAATGCCGATAAGGAAGAGCATCGCCAGCAATACGATGAGAAAGCCGCCGCTGACGGCACCGGGCATGGCCAGGACCACGGCGAGAGCCTTGGGCAGGAACGCGAGGATGAGGAAGAGCGCGCCTGCGACGATCCCGATGCTGCGGGCGGCGACGCCGGTAAGCTCGGCGAGCGGTGCGGCGATCGAATAGCTGTTGTTGGGCACCGTACCCGCGAGACCGCACAGGACGTTGCTCACGCCGTCGACGTTCACCGCGCCCTGCACCGCCCGGTAATCCACGGCGCGTCGACCGCGCCACGAGACACTCTGGACGGCCACGCAACTGCTGATCGTGCGCAGGGTCACGATCGGGGTCAACAGCAGGAATACGGGAAACAGCGACCAGAACGCGGGTCCGAACTCGAGATCGAAGCCCGGCCACTCAACGCCGGGAACGCCGATCCACGAAGCGGCAAGGACACGATCAACATCGTAGAGGCCGACGATGCCAGCCACCACCGAGCCGCACAGGACTCCGATGACCGGCGCCCACAGGCGCAGGCTCCCGGTCGACTTGAGCGCGATGCCGGCGATCGCGACAACCGTGACGGCGGTACACAGCGGCGCGGCATAGCCTGGTCTGCCCTCCGGCACCTCGGTCAGCAGGCCGAACACAGCCGGCATGGCGCTCACCGGCAGCAGCATCAGCAAGCTGCCCGAGACGGTCGGCGTCAGGATGCGGCGAAACCAGACGATCCGCGCCGACAGCACAAACTGCAGCAGTGCCGAAATGACGACCAGGGTCACGAGCAGACCCGGGCCACTTCGTTCGATCGCCGCAATGCAGGGCCAGATGAAGGCCGTCGAGCTGCTCATCATCAACACATGGCCCGAACCGAACCGGCCGTAGCGGACAGCCTGCAACGCCGTGGTCGCACCGCACACGGCGACCGAAGCGAACACGGCCCACGACAGGTAGGCGTCGGTCGTGCCGGCGGCCCGCATCACCGCCGTCGGAATCAATATGGGGAACGCCACAATCAACATCGCGAGCTGCGCGCCCAAACCGATGGCGAGCGCGGGCGGAAGCCTCTCGTCGGGTTGGTAGCGCAGCCCCGTCCCACGCTCTGACGCATGCTTGGTCATATTGCGTGCACCCCTCTGCGCGCGCCGTCCGAGCAACCCGAACGACAAGTCGACATCTGCTATCGATCTCCCAAGTGGCCAAATTGCGCCAAATTACCAGGACACTGCGAAACCGCCACACTTGTACGCAGATCGATTTCCGGCAGAAACCCCGCCGATTAAGGCACATAATTCTGAAGTTTGGGGCATAGGTCTTGGTGATCATATGCTTGATTTTCTGGGCGGGTGTTGCCTTGCGCCCTAGGGTTACGCACGGGCACCAGCAGTTCCATGATGACCCACGCGAACCTGGCGGAAATATGCGGTCCCCAGCCCGCGCCTGCGTAGTGGCGCCCGTGCGGTGCAGCTCTGCGGAACAGGTACAGGAACGTCAGGACCGCCATCGCGAGGACAGCCCATACCAGCATCCCGTGCAGTCGTTCCTCGGTCAGTTCACGCCCCTTCACTCAGCATGCCGTGTTTGTCGAACCAGCGATAAGTGTCGTCGACCGATTCTGCGAGGGGGCGCGGATGGAACCCGAGCTCCGCCTGCGCCTTGGTGCTGGATATCCGCCGATTGCCGTAAGCCATGACGCGGACGGCTGCCGGCGTGTAGAGCGGCCGGCGGCCGCGAGATCGATCCAGGGCGACCTGGCAGGGTGCCCATAACCGGGCGATCCACAACGGGAACTGAAGACGGGGTACGGCGACACCGGTCGCCTGCCGAGAGAGCTCGGCCAATTCGCGCACGGTGTGCCAGTGGCCAGAGACGAGGTAGTTCTCGCCAATTCTCGCCTTCGTCTCGGCGGCCATCGTGGCCGCCACGACATCGCGCACGTCGACCCAGTCGTAGCCGCCCGCGAGCAGCGCGGGCCTCCGCCTGCGGGAGAGGTTGAGAAAGACCTGCCCCATAGGGGACGGCCCGCCGTCGTAAGGGCCGATCACACTGGTCGGATTCAGGATCACGGCATCGAGGCCCCGGTCGATGCCGCGCCGAACTTCTACTTCGCCGGCGGCTTTCGAACGGTCGTATGGACCGTGGTGCGGGCCATCTGCAGGACCGCGGCTCTCATCGAGAACTTCGTCGAACGGGTGTTGGTCGTAGGCGTGGATCGAGGAAACGTGAACCAAGCGCCGTACGCCACATGCAAGGGCCGCCTCCACGACGTTGCGTGTGCCCACGACATTCGTGCGATGGAACTCCTGCGCCCTGATGTCGATGCGGCCGAGCAGCGACAGTTCGCCAAGCACTGCGCCAGCCAGTGCGCAGTTCAGGTTCCAGCCGGGTACCTGACGAAAATAGCCCCTCTCTTCGTCCAGCAGCGCCAGCAGCAGCTCTTCCGGCAGACTGAGCGCGGACGCCCCCTGGCTCGTTTCAATTGCTGTTTCGAGAGTCACCAATGAACCGGTTGTCCTCCCCCTCGCAAGATTGCGAGGATTCTGGACACAATCATAGACTTAACGATCCTAATGATGCACTTGCAAAATTCCTCGATGTTCCGCCTGCGTTGACGATGCGCCCGGCCGTCCGATCGGCATGCGCCGCGAGGATCGACAGCATCGGCGTCCCCAGGATGTCCGGCTTCGTGGGCGCGTTCGGGCTCGTGTATTGCAGCGGGCAGCCCGCCACCAGCGCGTCGAAACGGCCGCTGACTTTCAGATATTCGGCGAAGAAGGCCAGGTGACCCAGCGGCGTCGCCGCCGCGTCCGGATCCCATTCGACATAAACCATGCCGCCGAAGGTGTCCAGTTTCACGGCCTCTCGGGCAGCCTCCCGCACAGTGCCGGGACCATCACCCAAAGGGTGACCCTCAAGGGCCTGTCTCGATTTGCTCATGCCCCCAGTCTACAAGGGCTTCCTGCGACCAGACCGGAAACCAACTGCGGGATTTAGCGATATTGCTGCGGACCGGAGCGGACCGGAGCCGCCGCACGACGTCGGGTTCTTCTGCGTGCCTTCGATGGTCCACAGGAGGTCTCGCGGCGATGCCGGCAGGACACGAATTCACGGTCGGGCCGACCCCAATCACGGTGTTCCAGAGACGGGGTTGCGGTCTCGCAAGGGCTGGGGGGCAGCGGCGCGCTTCTCGGGGATTCGGACGATGAAGCGGTGGATCCGGCTCGGGGCTGGCGCGCCTTGAGGAAGAGACCCCGCCCCCTCTGCCGGCACGACTCCTCGTCTCTTCTGGTGGTGCGGCGCCTTGACGACGGCAGGGGTTCGGGGCGGGAAACGTGAGCGAGCAGCAACGGAAGAAGAGGTTGGTGACGATGACCGAGACTATGGCGCGCGGGCTGCCGCGTCGCGAGGAGGTGGAGGAGCGGTTCGGCCTATCGCGCAGTTGAATCTATTGCGAGATGCGGGCCGGACGATTCCCGGAACCGGTGAGGATTGGCCAGCGCGCAGTGAGATGGCGCGTGTCGGACCTGGACGAGTGGGCCGCAAGCAGGCCGGTGGCGCAGGGTGAGATTGGGCACCGGCGAGCGGTCCGGCGCCAATGTCGTGTGCGAAAACCGTCGTCTTTCCCTGATTCCATTCCAGGGCAGGGCCGTCGAGGGGACTGAATCGAAGAGGCTGGCACGGCCGATGCGCGTGTCGGACACCCCCGTGATATCGAGATATGGTGCGGGGGCAGCCCCTCAGGTGCGATTGCATCTCGAATTGCGGACATCATCTCTCAGTTCGCTTGGCATCATGCAACGCGCTGCGTGTTCGAAGTCAACGAGACGTCCAGGCTAACCTGATCGTAGGGGACCCGCGGAACCACCGCGCCGCGCTCGCCCTCCGACAGCTCCACCAGCCCGTATTTCGACATCGTTTTCAGCGTCCGCGAAAGGTTCGACTTGCTCTGCCCAGACAGGCCTGCAAGCTCGGTAAGAGAGTGCGGCTGCTCGTGCGCGATCGTCTCCAGTAGCTCCCGGTTTCGTTGCGAGAGCACCTTGGCGAAGCTCTCGATGGAAGTGAACCAGACCGTCGGCTCGCCCCGTGCTGGCTTGTACTCACCCTGGGCGATCGCCATGGTGCGTGCCTTCATGCGGTCATAGTCGGCGATACCGATCTTCAGCGTCTTCATGGTAGCGATCCTCTTTCTTTCAAAACCTGGTCCACCTCTTTCCAGAAGTCTGCGAGCAGCGTCGCCGCATCCCGGTAGTGGTAGGGTCCGACGCTACGCAGCCGGTGCGGATGGTCGTTTTCGCGACGCTTGCGTGCCCCCGAACCTCGCCGCCCGCTGACCGGGTGGGCGTTGTCGAACCCGACCAGCCTCGTGCCGTCGGGTCCGTGCAGCGTCGGCGAGCAGCTGAGCCCGCGCGGCCGCTGCGGACTGACCTCGGCACGGACCACGATGAACTTCACTCAGTGCCCCATCTCGTCCACGAACAACGTCTGGCCGTGAAGGTCGAGGAGGGTGTCCAGCCCCGGATCGCGGGTGAGGCGTAGTCATCGACGAGAGTTATCAGTGAGTGATAATCACGGAAAGACCGGGGCGGGACGGGCTCCGCGACAGCGGCGTCGATTACCTCGCCGCGGCCGTCCCGCCGGGTGCGCGTACCGTGTGCCTGAATGCTTTCGAGGCAGGCTTGAAGTTGCGTCGGGTCCGCCACCAGGATTTGGTGTGCTTGCCGTTGCGCCATCGCGGCAGGTTGGCTTCGAATACCCGCTTGGCAGCCTCGCGGAATGTAGGGACATTTGTCCGCCGACGTTCGGCCACCGGATTGCGCCCGGCGGTGACGAGCGACTTGTTCGCGCGCGCGAGTGCGCGAGCTTCGGTCAAGCCGGTCGCCGGATATCCGCCAAGACCCAATTCGCGACGGCGCCCGGCTATCACGATTCGTTGCACCCAGGACCGGGAGCCGTCTTCGTCACGTTCAGATAGAGCCCGCTCCCGTCGCCGTGCATCCCGGCCTTGGTGATCGACTTGACCTTCGCGGTCGTCAGTCTCGGCATTTCCTTCCCACCACTTTCCCGCCATTCGTAGTGGGAAAATGGTGGATTTCGCGGAAACGGGCAAGAATGCTTTGATAGAAAACCCCCGTTTTCCAGGAGTTTAGTAGATTTCCCGGGAACTTCTAGGTTCCTAAAGTGGTGGACCGAGGTCTACCAAGTCCCAGTCTCAACCCAAGTTGGCACTTTTTCCGACCAGCCGAGCCTGATCGAGCCGGTTTTGCGGCGCTGAACCACTAGGTGTTGGGGTTGGAAGACCCCTGACCCCCACATTTGCCATGGGCGATCCTGAAAGCCAATTGTGGGGCCAGGA
>JAJEEP010000098.1 GCA_022820945.1 Alphaproteobacteria bacterium
CTCTCCCCCCCCGGGGGTTGGTGTGGTAGACAGGGTCGGCGCCGTCTGGGTCCCCCCCCCCCCCTCGGGGGGGTGGGGTACGGGGGGTGGGGGCCCTCGTCCTGGCTACTGGGTCAGCGCCTTGAGGCCGTCCTCGAAGAAGAACGAGTTCTCGCCGAAGGCAGGCTCCAGCTGGTCGAGCCAGGTCGCCTTCGGGTCGTAGCGCGCGAAGAAGGGCCGCCCCACCCAGTCGGGGTCGCGCCCTTGCAGGAAGCGCAGCACGAAGACCTTCTCGCCCGCGACCTCCTGCACGCCCAGCACCTCGACCTTGCCGGGCGTCGCGCTCATGCTCGGGCCCCGGACCGTCCGCGCCAGCCCTGAGACCTGCTCGATCGCGCCCCGGAAGACCTCCCAGCACCGCTCCAGCGGCACCTCGAAGTAGTGCCTGGGGCCCGTGTCGCGCTCCACGAACATGTAGTAGGGGATGACGCCGAGGCGCACCTGCTCGCGCCACATCTTCGCCCAGATGTCCGGGTCGTTGTTGATGTTGGCGAGCAGCGGTGCCTGGGCGCGGATCACCGCGCCGGTATCGCGAATGCGGCGGATCGCCTCCTGCACCACGTCGGTCCTGAGCTCCTGCCAGTGGTTGAAGTGGGCCATGATCGCGACGTGGCGGCCCGAGTTGACGATATCCTCCATCAGGCGCAGCAGATCGTCCGCATCCTCGTCGTGGACGAAGCGATGCGGCCAGAAGGTGAGCGCCTTCGTGCCGATCCGGATGTTCTGCACATGGGCCAGCGCCGGCTCGTCGATGAACGCTCGGAGATAGCCCTCCATCACCCGGGTCTTCATGATCATCGGGTCGCCGCCGGTGAAAAGAACATCCGAGATATTGGGATGGTCGGCGAGATAACGGTGCATGTTGACCGCATCCTTTGACGCGATCTTCAGCTCCTTGTCGCCCACGAATTGCGCCCAGCGGAAGCAGAAGGTGCAGTAGGCGTGACAGGTCTGACCCTGGCTCGGGAAGAACAGCATTGTCTCGCGATACTTGTGCTGAAGTCCTTCCAGAGTCTCGCCTTCTTCCTGCGGAATGTTGAGCTCGCGCTGCCCGGCCGGATGCGGATTGAGGCGCTCGCGTATATCTGCGGCGGCGCTATCGACTTCCTGCGGCGTAGCGTCGCGGATCATGAGATCGGCGATCCGGCTGAAGTCGCCGCCCTCCAGCATTCCCCGCTGCGGGAACACCAGCCGGTAGACCGGATCGTCCGGGATCCGGTCCCAGTCGATCAGGTGCTCGATCACGTAGCGGTTGGTGCGGAATGGCAGGACGGCGCTGACGACTTTCATCGCGAACAAGTCGTCATCGGTCACGTTACCGTATTGAGAAATCGAATCGAGATTCTTCCGAGTCAGCGCCTTAAATTTGCCGACCGATTGCGCGGAACTCTCTGGATCGCGCGGACGGTTCGCGCTCGGCCTCTCTTGAACTGCCGTCGCCCCCGGGATCGTATGTACATTCACTGGTTTGCCTCCTTGAATCCATTAGTTATTCTTGTTGTGCGACTCTCATATCAGATCCCGTTCAAAAGGTGAAGCTCGCGGCGGCACAGGGCAACGCAGGCTTGCCTTTCGCACCACGCCGGGCCACACAGTTTGCCATGCTGGGGCGCCCCGGCGGCAGCCTGAGGAGGGGAGGAGATCCATGCCGCAAGCGAGCGAAATATGCCGGATGGATGCCGTGACGCTGGCGGCGCAGGTGCGGGGCAAGGAGCTGTCCGCGGTCGAGGTCGCCGAGGCGGTGATCGCCCACATGGAGCAGGTCGAGCCCCACGTGCACGCCTTCTGCACGCCGGCGCCGGACTACGCCCGCGAAGCGGCTCGGCAGGTGGATGCCAGGATCGCGGCGGGGGAGGACCCGGGCCCGCTCGCCGGCGTGCCGGTCGGCATCAAGGACCTCGTCTGCACCAAGGACCTGCCCACCGTCTCCGGCTCCATCGCCTACAAGGATTTCATGGCCGAGGAGGACGACGTGGTGGTCGAGCGCCTGAGGGACGCGGGTGCGGTCATCCTGGGCAAGACCAACGTGCCGGAGTTCGGCTACAGCGGCGCGAGCCACAACGCCGTGTTCGAGGCGACCCGCAACCCGTGGAACCTGGAGCGCGCGCCTGGCGGCTCCAGTGCGGGCTCGGGCGCGGCGGTCGCGGCGGGGATGGGGCCGCTCGCGGTCGGCAGCGACGGCGGCGGCTCCGTGCGCATCCCGGCGTCCTTCAGCGGGCTGGTGGGGGTCAAGGCGTCGATGGGGCGGGTGCCGCTCTATCCCGGATGCCGGGACGAGCGCTACCCCGGCGTCTCCAGCTGGGAGGGGATCGAGCACATTGGCCCCTTGTCGCGGACGGTGGCGGACTCGGCGCTCATGCTCTCGGTCATGGCGGGCCCCGACGACCGCGACCGCCACTCGCTGCCCGCCGCCGACTTCGACTGGACTGACGTGGGCGGCGACCTCAAGGGCTGCCGCGTCGCCTACAGCGCCGACTGGGGCTACGCCGCCGTCGATCCCGAGGTGCGCCAGATCGTGGGCGACGCCGCCCGCGTGTTCGAGAGCGAGCTCGGCTGCACCGTGGAGGAGGCCGACCCCGGCTGGGACGACCCCTACCTCACCTTCTGGGGCCTGGTGGCGGCGGAGACCGACCTCGCCGGGATGCGCCGGCTGGTAGCGGAGCACGGCGCGCAGATGACGCCCCATCTGGTGGATTTCATCACCCGGCCGTGGACGGCGGAGGACCTGACCAATTCCGTGATCGGGCGGAAGGCGCTGGTCAACAAGATGTGGCGCTTCATGCGGAACTACGACGTCCTTCTGACGCCGACGCTGGCGTGTCCGCCCTTCGGGCTCTACATCCAGGGGCCGGAGATCATCGAGGGGCGCCTGGTGCCGCCCTTCGCCTGGCTCGCCTTCACCTTCCCACTCAACATGACAGGCCAGCCGGCAGCCAGTGTGCCCGCCGGCTGGACGGAAGACGGGCTCCCGGTCGGGCTGCAGATTGTGGGGCGCCACCTGGACGATGCGATGGTGCTGCGGGCGGCAACGGCCTTCGAGGCCGCGCGGCCCTGGCGCGACCGCTGGCCGGCCCTGGTCTCGTAATGGGGCGCCCCCGGCAGTAGGCGGCGCCGGCGACGCTACTCCGCGGCAGCCGGCACCCGCTCGATACCGTTCTCGGTCAGCTTGTGGCCGCGGCGCTCGGCCTCCTCCAGCACGTCGTCGCGCCATTGCACGCGGCCGGGGTCTGTGGCACCGACGATGACGAAGAGCAGGCCCTCCTCGTCGCTCACGTTGCGGAAGCCCCGCATCACGTGGGGTGGGCAGGAGGCCACGTCCCAGGGGTCGAGGATGACGCAGCGGGTATCCTCGTCGTCCCCCCAAAAGATCTTCCAGCGGCCCTTGAGCGGCATGAAGACCTCGTTGGTCTCGTGATCGTGGTGCAGCGTGCCCTTGCCGGGCTCGCAGCGCACCACGGCAACGTTGAAGTCGCGGTTGTCGGTGATCGCGGCCTTCTGGGTTGCATCCTCGCCCACGCCGCGGCCGATGATGTGGAAGATCTCGCGCTCGCAGCCGGGGATCACCGCGTCCAGCATGGGCAGCGTGCTGCCTTGCAGCTGGTTGAAGCGGGCCACCCGCGTCTTCTCGAACTCGTTCACCGAGATGATGTCGTCGCTCATCGCTCTGCCTCCCGTAACCTGATCGGTCGTCTCCTGTTTCCCTATGCCTCGGCGCGCTCGACCCGGCGCGCGGTCTTGATCGCCTGCATCCGCGCCACCGCGTCGAACACGGGCGGGAAGGTCGGGCGATCGACATAGCGGCCCGTGCCTTCCTCGACGTTGAGGTTGCTGCCGTCCCACAGCTTGCGCCCGCGGCTGATCGTGGTCGCCGCCGCGCCCGAGACCTCCATCCCTTCGAAGATGTTGAAGTCCACGTTCTGGTGATGGGTCTCGACCGAAATCGTCCGCGTCCTCGCCGGGTCCCAGACCACGATGTCGGCGTCGGCGCCCGGCTGCAGCGCGCCCTTGCGCGGGTAGATGTTGAAGATGCGCGCGGCGTTGGTCGAAGTCAGCGCCACGAACTCGTTAGGGGTGAGGCGGCCGGAGCCCACACCATGGTGCCAGAGCACCGACATGCGGTCCTCGACCCCGCTGGTGCCGTTCGGAATCTTGGTGAAGTCGTCCTTGCCCGCGGCCTTCTGCGGCGCGCAGAAGGCGCAGTGATCGGTCGCCGTTGTCTGCAGGTTGCCCGACTGCAGCCCGCGCCAGAGCGCCTCCTGGTGCTCCTTGGGGCGGAAGGGCGGGCTCATCACGTAGGCCCGCGCGGTCTCCGCATCGGCCTGGTAGTAAACCGAATCGTCGATCACCAGGTGCTGCACCAGGCATTCGCCGTATGCTCGCTGGCCCTCCAGCCGGGCGCGGGTCACGGCCTCTAGCGCCTCCTTGCACGAGACGTGGACGACGTAGATGGGCGCGTTCAGCACTTGCGCGATGCGGATTGCCCGGTTCGCCGCCTCGCCCTCCACCTCGGGCGGGCGCGACTGCGGATGCCCCTCGGGCCCGGTGATGCCCTTCTCCAGCAGTTGCTGTTGCAGGTGCCAGACCAGCTCGCCGTTCTCGGCATGGACCGTGCAAAGCGCGCCCAGCTCCTGGCAGCGCGCGAAGCTCGCCAGCAGCTTCTCGTCGTCCAGCATGATCGCGCCCTTGTAGGCCATGAAGTGCTTGAAGCTGTTGACCCCGTGCTCGCGCGCGAGCACGCCCATGTCCTCCTCGATCCTCTCGTTCCAGTTGGTGATGGCGACGTGGAAGGAATAATCCGACGGCGCCTTGGCGGCGCGCTGCATCCAGTCGCGCCAGGCCTCCATCGGCCTGCCCTCGGGATCGGGGATCACGAAGTCGATGATCATCGTGGTGCCGCCGGCGAGCGCCGCCGCCGGCCCAGTGAAGAAGTCGTCGGTGGTCACCGTGCCCATGAAGGGCAGTTCCATGTGGGTGTGCGGATCGATCCCGCCCGGCATCACCAGCGCGCCGCCAGCATCGACGACCTCGGCGCCCGCCGGCGCCTCCAGCCCCTCACCCACGGCCTTGATCGTGCCGTCTTCGCAGTAGACGTCCGCCCGCTTGGTTTCGTCGGCGGTGACCACCGTGCCACCCCTGATCATCAGCGACATCGCTGCCTCCCTGGCCGGGGCCGCGCGCGCCCCATGCGCCGGCCCGCGCCCAAGACTAGCAAATCCCGTCGCGTGATCCGAACGGATCGAGGCAGCGCGCGCCGCTGGGCGCGATATGCCGCACGTTCCGCGTCACGACGGTAAGATCGTGGACGAGCGCCGTTGCGGCGAGGAGGGAGTCCACATCCGGCAACGTCGGATGCGCGCTGACTTCTCCCCAGCATTCGGCGATGGCGTGATCGACCGGGAGTATACGGTCGCTGAACCGCTCGCCGATTTCCGCCACCCATCTGTCGAGCACCACGCCGAACGCCGGGTCGCGGCGTCGGACGCGCGCTGCCCCGCGCCGAAGCTCGCCGATCACCAGGACGCTGAGATACAATTCCTCCGGCTCCCGTGACCGGAACCAGTTCACGACCCCTTGATTGGCTCGCTCTCGTTTTCGCAGCTCGGACACCACATTGGTGTCAACGAGGTAGCTCACAGGTCCACCTGCCGCGGGCCGGAGCGCGGCGGATCGAAGTCGGAATCCTCACCCACGTCCGGAAACGCGAGGAGGTGGTCGACGAAGCTGCCTGAGGATTCCGCAAGCCGGCTCTGCACCAGGGCGACCCCGGCGTCAGAGAGCGCCCAGACCCCGCGCGGCGAATCGTCGCGGAGATATCCTTCCTGAACCAGGTCTTCGCGTGCCGACTTCACGGTACTTCTCCATCTGTCGTCGCCCGCGCTGATTCGATCGAAATCGCCGGGCGTCATGTAGCGTTTCACGCGCTCCCTCAGAGCGGGATAGAGCTCGCGCCCCCGCGCGTTGCCGCCCCGCTCGTAGATGACTTCGAGGAGGGGGTCGCGAAACGCCTTTGCCGACACCGTCGGAGTGTAGCCGCCGTCCCGTTCCACTGCAGGGACAGGATAAGCATCCGCCGGCTCCTGCATCTCGCGATAGCGCTCCGCAGCATCCAGGGCCTTTGCGAGGGCCGAGTCCGCCGAGTCCACGAGCGGCTCCGCCCACGCCTTCAGGCGCTGCATGGATTCGTCAGAAATGCGGATCGTCGGCACAGCACCGCTCCTTTTCCCGGACGATGTGAATTTGTATGAAAGTGATAATGTGATATCTGCCCCAAAGTGTCAACAGCATTCCTCAAGAGTGATCGGCCCAGTCGGCTAAACGGTGGGTCGGAAAGGGCTCAGCCGCCCTCAAGGCACCAGAGCAGGATCGACTTCTGCGCCGGCACGCGGTTCGCCGCCTCGTCGAACACCACCGATTGCGGGCCGTCCAGCACCGCGTCTGTCACCTCGCAGCCCCGCTTCGCCGGCAGGCAGTGCATGAAGATCGCGTCGGGCGACGCCATCGCCATCACCACCTCATCCACGCGGTAAGGCTCGAACGATACGTTCCCCTTCCGCGCGGGGTCGTCGTGCAGCGACACCCAAGTGTCGGTCACCACGCAGTGGGCACCGGTCACGGCGCCGGCCACGTCGGTGCCGACCTCGACATCGGCCCCCCGGTCCTTCGCCCAGGCGACGATCTCGGCCGGCGGCGGATACGCGGCCGGGCAGGCGAGGCGCAGGCTGAAGCCGCAGTGCGCGGCGGTCTGCACCCAGGTCGCGGCCATGTTGTTGCCGTCGCCGAGCCAGGCGACGGTGCGGCCGGCGATGGGCCCCCGATGCTCCTCGTAGGTCATCACGTCGGCGACCAGCTGGCAGGGGTGGCTGCGGTCGGAGAGCGCGTTGATGACCGGCACGCTCGCGCCGTCGGCGAGCGCCATGAGCGTCTCGTGCGAGCTCGTGCGCAGCGCGATCGCATCCACGTAGCGCGAGAGCACGCGCGCTGTGTCCTCGATGGTCTCGCCGCGCCCCAGCTGCATGTCGGACGCCGTCATGGTGATGGTCTTGCCGCCGAGCTCGTCCATGGCGACCTCGAACGAGACCCGAGTCCGCGTCGACGGGCTCTCGAAGATCGCGGCCAGGGTCTTGCCGGCGAGCGGCGTGGCGCCGTTCCGTCCCTTGAGCGTGCGAGCGCGGTCGATGGTCGCGCGCAGCGTGGCGGCGTCGATCCCGTCGAAATCGAGGAAGTGGCGGGGCTCGGTCACGATCCGACTTGCGCCAGGGCCCGCTCCAGCGCATCGCAGGCCTCGTCGATCTCGGCCTCGCCGATGGTGAGCGGGGGCAGCATGCGGAGCACGTTGCTGTCCGCCGGCAGCGCCAGCACCTTGCTCTCGCGCAGCGCGCCGAGAAGCTCCATGTTGGGCACGACGCACTCCAGGCCCAGCATCATGCCCCGGCCGCGCACGCCGGTGTAGACGCTCTTGTTGCCGGCAAGCGCGGTCAGCCGCTCGACCAGCAGCGCGCTGTTCTTCTGCACGGTGTCGAGGAATCCGTCGGCGAGCACCACGTCGAGCACGGCATTGCCCACCGCGCACGCCAGCGGGTTGCCGCCGAAGGTGGTGCCGTGGCTGCCAGGAACCATCGCCGCCGCGACCTCCTCCCGCGCGAGGCAGGCGCCGATGGGGAAGCCGTTTCCGAGCGCCTTGGCGACGCCCATGATATCAGGGGTGACGCCCGCCCACTCGTGGGCGAAAAGCCGGCCCGTGCGGCCCACGCCGCACTGCACCTCGTCGAAGATGAGCACGAGGCCCGCTTCGTCGGCGAGCGCGCGCAGGCCCTGCAGGAACGCGTCAGTGGCCGGATGAACGCCGCCCTCACCCTGGATCGGCTCCACCAGCAGCGCCGCGGTCTCGTCGCCGATGGCGGCGCGGGCCGCATCCAGGTCGTTGAGGTCCACCTGGTCGAAGGCATCCACGGCAGGCTCGAAGCCCTTGAGGTGCTTGGCCTGCGCACCCGCCGCGATCGTCGCCAGAGTCCGCCCGTGGAAGGCGTTGCGGAAGGTGACGACGCGGTAGCGCTCGGGTGCGCCCCGGCTGGTCTGGTAGATGCGCGCGAGCTTGATCGCGCACTCCATCGCCTCCGCCCCCGAATTGCAGAACAGCACACGGTCGGCGAAGGACGCGGCGGTAAGCCGCTCGGCCAGGCGCGCCTGCGGCGGAATGTGATAGAGGTTGGAGACGTGCCAAAGCTCCTTGGCCTGCCCCTCCAGCGCGGCGACCACGTGCGGATGCGCGTGGCCGAGGCTGGTCACGCCGATGCCGCAGCCGAAATCCAGGTAGCGCTCGCCGTCGGCCGTGTAGAGGTACGACCCCTCGCCCCGCTCGAAGGTGAGGTCGAAGCGGCCATAGTTGGCCATCAATGAGGTGGACACGGCAGCGCCTCCCAAGATTTGGAAAGCGCGCACTATCCGTTCGCCGGCCCCTCAAGTCAACGCGCTAGCACGCTGAACAAGGGATCAGATCGGGTATTCGATCTTCCCGAGGCGCGCGGAGAGCTTCATGTTCTCGCCGTAGTCGATGGGCACGCCGATCACCGCCGGCCCCGGCTGCTCGAAGGCCTCCTCCAGCGCAGGCACCAGCTCATCGGCCCTTTCGATGGTGCGCCCCCAGGCGCCGTAGGATTCGGCCCAGAGCTGGAGGTCCGGATTGGTGAACGAGAGGTCGAAGTGCCGGCCGTCGAAGGCGTTGCGCTGCTTCCACTCGATCAGCCCGTAAGCGCCGTCCATCCAGATCATGGCGACGACGTTGAGCTTGCGCCTGACCGCGGTCTCCATGTCCTGCGCGTTCATGAAGAACCCGGCATCGCCGTTGATCGAGAGGATGCGCCGCTCGGGCATCGCGATCTTGGCCCCGAGCGAGCCGGGGAAGGCGAAGCCCATGGTGCAGAAGCCGTTGGAGATCAGGCAGGTGTTCGCCTCGTCGCACTGGTAGTACCGCGCGATCCACATCTTGTGGGCGCCCACGTCGGAGAGCAGCACGTCCTCCGGCCCCATGACGTTGCGCACGTCGTAGAGCACCTTCTGCGGGCGCATGGGGAAGTGGCTGCTGCCCCGCTCGGCGGTGAGATCGTCGTGGATGGTATGGCGGAGCGCCTGCCTTTCGCCGATATCGAACAGCGGCAGGTTGGCGCCGCCGTCGGCGCTGCGCCGCTCGATCTCCTCGTTAATCTGCCAGAGCGCATCGGCGATGTCGCCCTGGACATCCACCGCCACGTCGTAGTCGCCGTCCACTTCCGCCGGCCAGAAGTCGATATGGACGATGGTCTTCTCCACGCCGCGGTTCCAGAAGGCGGGCGAATACTCCACCAGGTCGTATCCGACGGAGACGATCACGTCGGCCTCGCGCAGCGCTGCGATGATGTGGTCCTTGCCTTGCAGGCCCACGGTGAAGAGGCAGTGCTCGTCGCTCCTCGGCACGGCCCCCTTGCCCATGAAGGTGTTGACCACGCCGATGCCGGTGAGGTTCGCGAGCCGCCTGAGCTGGGTGGAGGCCCGCTTGCGGATGGCGCCGTTGCCGGCGAGGATCAGCGGACTCTTCGCGCCCATGATTGCGTCCACCGAGCGCGCCACCGCCTTGTAGTCGGCGCCGGGGCGCCGGGTCTTGATCGGGGTAATCGGCGTGCCCGCCGCCTCGTGCTCGGCGATGTCCTCCGGCAGCTCGATCAGCACCGCGCCCGGCTTCTCGGCTTCCGCCACCTTGAAGGCCTTGCGCACGATCTCGGGGATGTTGTCCGGCTGGTGCACCGTCTGCGCCCACTTGGTGATGGGGCGGAACATGGAGACCGAGTCCATGTTCTGGTGGCTCTCCTTGTGGAGCCGCTGGGTGCCGGCCTGGCCGATGAGGCAGACCAGCGGCGCGCGGTCCATGTTGGCGTCGGCCACACCGGTGACGAGGTTGGTCGCGCCGGGGCCGAGCGTGCCGAGGCAGACACCGGCCTTGCCCGTGAGCCGGCCGTAGACGTCCGCCATGAAGGCCGCCGCCTGCTCGTGCCGGCAGAGGACGAAGTCGATGTTGCTGTCCATCAGCGACATCATCACGTCGGCGTTCTCCTCGCCGGGAATCCCGAAGATATGGGTCACGCCCTCGGTTTCGAGGCATTTGACCATCAGATCGGACGCTTTCATGGAGCCCCCTTCCAGGGCGCAGACTCGTCCGCCGCGCCCGGTTGAATGCGCGGCGCACGATGGGACTGCGGCGCGCCCAAGTCAACGCGCCCGCGGCACGGATCACGCCTCTGTTCGAACTGTTGAAGGATCGTGCGGGGCTGACGTCCAGCGCGACTCTGGATTGTCAGTCGAGCACGCGCAGGGCCGTCTCGGGCGCCCTGTCGAGGATCCTGAGCAAGGCCCTGGCGGCGCCCGTGGGCCCGCGCTTGCCTTGCTCCCAGTTATGGATCGTCTCGTGCGGCACGTCGATGCGGCGAGCGAACTCCACCTGAGTCAGCCCCAGGCGCCTGCGCACTCGGCGGGCGAACCGCGCCATGTCCCGCATCGCTTCGGCGTCGTCTTCGCGCGCCTGCCGCGCGATATCCTCCTCGCTCGTCGCGTCCAACACCGCATGATCGACCCGTCCCGGAGGAAGGCTGCGCGGATTGTCCGGGTCAATCCTGACGCGTGTTCTGCTCATATTCCCTAACCTCCTTGCCGTTGGCCTTGCGCGCCGAAATGATGCGGATGGCCGAACCGCGCATGGTGTAAATCACTACGAACACGCGACCTTCTATCGCCCCGAGCAGCCGATAGCGGTCCTCACCGTAGTCCCAGCGACGGTCCCGGCCGACGATCCGGTCGTAATCCAAGAAGACGCGGATGGCGTAGTCGAAGTCGAAGCCGCGCTGTGCGAGACAAGCGTCGCTCTTGGCATCGTTCCATTCGAATTCCATAGCATGATATAGGCCAATGGCCTACTCGGGTCAACGCCCGGCGTCTGAGGAATCGTAAAGACGCCCTAACCCGGCGCGTCTTCGCCCGAGCTACTGCCTGTGTCCTCCGGCCCGTCGCCGGTCCGCTCCCGCGGCGCGTGCTCTCGCCGCCTGGCCCGTTTCTCCGGCTCCGCCTCTTCGCTGGAAGAGGCGGCGGCTGGAGCGTCCGCGTCCCCCCGTGCGTCTTCGATCACCACCCGGGCGGCAGGCGCGCGGCCCTGCTTGTCCTCCCCGAAGTAGATCTGCGTGTGGGGGAAAGGAATCTCGATCCCGCGTTCGTCGAACGCGGCCTTGAGCCTGCGGTTGTATTCCCGCCCGGTCGCCCACTGCGTGAGCGGCTGGGTCTTGAGCCGGGCGCGCACGATGACGGCCGAATCGCCGAAGCTGTTGAGGCCCATGATCTCCAGCGGCTCCAGCATGTTGGAGCCGAACTCGGGGTCCTGCTGCAGCTCCGCGCCCACCTCGCGCATGACGTCGACCACCTCATCGTAGTCCTCGCGGTAGGCCACGCCCATGTCGATCAGGTAGTAGGAGTACTCCTTGGTCATGTTGGAGATCGTGTCGACACCGCTGAACGGCACGGTGTGCACGTGGCCCTGCAGGTCGCGCAGCCGGATGGTGCGGATCGTGATCGCCTCGACCGTGCCGGTGTGGCCGCCGGCGGTCACCACGTCGCCAACGGCGACGCTGTCCTCCAGCAGGATGAAGAGCCCTGTGATGATGTCCTTCACCAGGGTCTGCGCGCCGAAGCCGATGGCGAGGCCGGCGACGCCCACGCCGGCCAGCACGGGCGCGATATCCAGGCCGATCTCCGAGAGGATCATCAGCGCCGCGATTACGCCCACGACGACGCGGAGCGCGTTGCGCGCCAGCGGCAGCAGCGTCCGCGCACGCTGGCTCCGCTCCAACAGCTCGCCCTTCTCGTCCACTTGCGTCAGGTAGCGGTCGACGAGGGTCGTCGCCACTTCGAGCACGATCGTGGCGACCACCGCGATGGCGACGATCGAGGCGAGCGTCGCGATGACCGCGGTGCCTGTCTCGCTCGCGAGCCAGGTGAAGATGTCGGCGTTCCATGCTTCGAGGACCAGGCAAATCCCCAGCAGCAGGATCACCGCCTGCGCCGCCCGGCGTGCGACCGGCAGATAGCGGTTCACCCGCGCCTGCAGCCCCGGATAGCGCTCGTGCAGCTCGGCGCGGATGCGGAAGCCTCGCTCGAAGCCGCGCCGGACGCCTGCGAAGCCGAAGCCCGTGGCCCAGGCGATGGCGAGCGTGGCAGCACTCCCCTTGACCAGGAAGAGGAAGCCATCCAACCCCTCTGCGGCAGCCAGCAGCCCGCCCGCGATGACGTAGAGGATCGCCGGGATGTGCCAGAAGTCCGCGAGCTTGCCGAGGAACGCGAAAACCCTGAGATGCGCCCGCGTGCCGCTGGTCCGCCCGGTCTCGTGCAGCCAGCGCGCAAACGCCACGCGGTTCTGCAGGATGAGCGTGATGAGCAGGCCGACCAGCAGGATGCCGAGCAGGCGGATCAGGGCCGCATGGCCGGACTCGGGCAGGCCGAGAAGCAGGGCCGCATAGCAGAAGACGTAGCCGTAGGCCCCGATGTTCACCAGGCGCCGCCACCAGATCGAGCAATAGGCCGCGTTTTCGTTGGTGATCGGCACGAGCCTGAGCTGCGGCGCGTAAGGCGCCAGCACCAGGGTGCCGGCCACCTTGACCACGCTCGCGATCAGGTGGGCGCTGATGATCGCAAGCGCGACCACGCGCAGCGCGTCCGCCGGCTCGATGACGGTGAGCACGCCGTAGCCGGCGCCGGCCGCGACCAGATTGGGCGCGGCCCTCAACACCGCGTTGTAGAGCAGCAGCGCGGGCTTCAGCCACGGCGACGGCTGCTCCAGCCCCTCCACCCGGCGGCGTGGCGCCCTGAGCAGGCGGAAGACGATCAGGCCGACGACAATGCCGGCAACGATCACCGCGACCAGCTTGCCGAAGGAGACAAGCCAGGCGTCGCGCTCCTCTCGCTCGCCCCAGTTCTCGACGAGCCATTCGATGGCCTCGGGAATGCTCGCGATCTCACGCGCGAGATCGACGATATGCCCACCGAGGGTGGCGATCCCGTCAGAGAACGCGCGCATGGCCGACGCGCTTTCCGCGTCTTCGCCCGCCTCCGTCGCCTGCTGCGCCTCCAGCGCGGCCTTGAGGTCGGCGATGAAGCGCTCGCGCTGCTCCGGCGACTCCAGGGTTTCGACCAGGCTCTCGAGGGCCCGAGCGTCGGCCGCGTCGGCGGCGGGCGCGGTCTCTTGCGCCAGTGTGGGCGCGCTTGCCGCGAGCCACAGGGTCGCCAGCAGCGCCGCCGCCACCCCAGCGCTGAGTGCGCGCGGGGCGCGAATGGCGGGTCGCTGGACACCCGGCCGAAGCGCGTGCCAGAGTGCCGCCGCCGCGCGATGCACCGGGAGGGACGACATGGCGGTGACTATTTACCACAACCCGCGCTGCTCCAAGTCCCGTCAAACATTGCAGTTGTTGCGGGACCGGGGCATCGAGCCGGAGATCGTGGAGTATCTGAAGACACCGCCCTCGGCCGACGAATTGGCTTCCTTGCTTTCCAAGCTCGCGATGGAGCCGCGCGCGCTCACGCGCACGAAGGAGGCCGCCTATCGCGAAGCCGGCATGGCCGACCAGAACCTCTCCCGCCGCGCGCTGATCGACCTCATGGTCGCCAATCCCATCGTCATCGAGCGGCCCATCGTCGTGAACGGCGCCCGCGCGGCCCTCGGCCGGCCGCCCGAGAGCGTGCTGTCCATCCTCTAGCCCCGCATCTGGTACCTGTGACCCTACCGGTCGTCTTTCACCCGGACTACACGGTCCCGCTGCCGCCCGGCCATCGCTTCCCCATCGGAAAGTTCGGCCGGATCAAGGACGTGCTGCTGGAGGATGGCGTGATTCCGCGGTCGAGCCTGGTCGAGCCCGCGCCTGCCAGCCACGCGTGGCTGACGCTGGCCCACCACGAGACCTACGTGGACGCGGTGCTGACCCTCGCGCTCGACCGCCGTGCCATCCGCCGGCTCGGGCTGCCGCTCTCCGAGGCGCTGGTGCGCCGCGGCCGCGCCGCCGTTGGCGGCACCGTGCTCACCGGCCGTCTCGCGCTCGCGCATGGGCTGGCGTGCAACACCGCCGGCGGCAGCCACCACGCCTTCGCCGATCACGGCGCCGGCTTCTGCCTCTTCAACGATGTCGCCGTCGCGATCCGCGTGCTGCGCAGCGAGGGGCTGATCGAGCGGGCCCTGGTGGTCGATCTCGACGTCCATCAGGGCGACGGCACGGCGGCGATCTTCCAGGACGAGCCGGAGGTCTTCACCTTCTCGCTGCACTGCGAGGCCAACTATCCGCCCTCGAAGGAGACCAGCGATCTCGACATCGGCGTGCCTCCCGGCACCGGCGACGACGTCTATCACTCGGTGCTGGCGACCCACCTGCCGACACTGCTCTCGGACCATCGGCCGGATATCGTGTTCTACAATGCCGGCGTCGATCCCCATGCCGACGACAAGCTCGGCCGGCTCGCCCTGGGCGAGGGCGGCCTCGCCCGGCGCGATCGCTACGTGATCGAGACCTGCCGCGAGGCCGACGTGCCGACCGCCTGCGTGGTGGGCGGCGGCTATGCCGACGACCTCGACCGGCTGGCGCGCCGGCATACGAGCGTCCACCGGGCTGCGGCTCTGGTGGCGGCGTCGGCGGACGGGCGCGCACGAATGCGGGTTGCGGGAGGGAGAGGATGAAGGCGGCGGTGATCCACGGCTACGGCGAGGCGTTCGATACCATCGTCTACGAGGATGTGCAGACCCCCGTCGCAGGCCCCGGCGAGCTTCTTATCAAGGTCCATGCCTCCGGCGTGAACCATTGCGACACCGACCTGCGCAAGGGGCTCTTCGGCGTCGAAAGCCCGATGCCCCACGTCATGGGCGTGGACGCGGCGGGCGCGGTTGCGGACGTGGGCGCCGGGGTTACAGGGTTCAGCGAGGGCGACCGGGTCGCGCCCCACTTCATGCTGAGCTGCGGCGCCTGCGGCGACTGCCGCGACGGCCGTGAGAACCTGTGCCTGAATGCAGGCGTGCTCGGAGTCACCCATTGGGGCGGCTACGCGGAATACGTACGTGTGCGCCACGACCACGTCGTCCGCATTCCCGACTCGCTGTCGTACGAGGACGCGGTAGCCGGCCAGATTCCCTTTGCCACTGCCTGGGAAGCGCTGATCGAGGAGATCCGCCTCCGTGCCGGCGAGACGGTGCTGATCACCGCCGCGGGCGGCGGGGTCGGCTCCGCCGCGGTGCAGATCGCGAAGTTCGCAGGCGCACGCGTTATCGCCGCTGCGGGCTCGGAGGAGAAGCTGGAGAAGGCCCGCGCCCTCGGTGCCGACGCCGCCATCGACTACACGCGCGAAGGCATCGGCGACGCAGCCCGCCGGTTCACCGATGGCCGGGGCGTCGATGCGGCGCTGGAGATGACCGGCGGTGCGATCCTGGTGGGCGCCATCGATGCGCTCGCACCCGGCGCCCGGCTCGCCACCATCGGCGCCCACGGCGGCGAGCGGGTGGAGATCGACTTCATCGAGTTCTTCCGCAAGCACATCGCGGTGCACGGCTGCGGCCGCTCCACCAAGGGCCATGTCGAGCGCGTGCTCGGTCTGATGGCCGAGGGCCATCTCAAGCCCGTGATCCACCAGACCTTTGCCTTGAGCGAGGCACCGGCGGCCCATGCGCTGATGGAGAGCCGCAACTTCTTCGGCCGCATGATCATGCGGCCCTGATCCGGCCGGTTGCGGTGCCCGATCCGCTCGGCAATTTCGCCTTTACCTGGCCGTTCTACGCAGGCGGGGTCATCGCGTATTTGATCGGCGCGCTGCCCATGGGGCTGATCGTGGCACGCCTGTTCAAGCTTGGCGACCTGCGCCGCATCGGCTCCGGCAACATTGGGGCGACGAACGTGCTGCGCACCGGCAACAGGGCGGCAGCCGCTCTCACCCTGCTGCTGGACGGCGGCAAGGGCGCGGTCGCCGTGGTCATCGCCCAGCGCTTCGGCCCCGACATGGCGGTGATCGCCGCAGGCTGCGTGGTCGTGGGCCACATCGCACCGGTCTGGCTGCTCTTCAAGGGCGGCAAGGGGGTGGCCACCACTCTCGGCGTCCTGCTCGCCATCGCGTGGCCGGTGGGGCTTCTCGCCTGCGCACTCTGGCTCGCGGTCGCAGGCCTCTTCCGCTACTCGTCGCTGGCCGCGCTGATCGCCATTTGCGCCACTCCAGGGTTCGCGATCGTCTTCGACAAGCCGCAGATCGCGTGGCTCGCAGGGTTCCTGGCAGTGATCGTGACGCTCCGCCACGCAGCGAACATCCTGCGCCTTGTGCGGGGCCGCGAGCCCCGAATCGGCCGCAGCCCCCCGGCTGGGCCCGAAACCCAACCCCCGGAGGGCCAGTGAACGTCTCTCACTCCACCGAGCCACGCACGCTCACCGAGGCCGAACGGCTGGACTGGCTGCGCCTCGCCCGCAGCGAGAACGTGGGGCCGATCACCTTCTTCGCCCTGCTTGAGCGCTTCGGCTCGCCGGCGGCGGTGCTCGATGCCCTGCCCGCGCTCGCGCGACGGGGCGGCCGGCGGCGCCCCATCAAGGTGTGCTCGCGCGCGGCGGCCGAGCGCGAGGCGAAGGCGCTGGCCGCGCTCGGTGGGCACCTGATCGCGCTTGGCGAGCCCGCCTATCCGCCAGCGCTCGCCGCCATCGACGACCCGCCGCCGGTGCTCGCCCTGCGCGGACGCGTGGACCTCCTCGCGGGCGAGTGCATCGCCGTAGTGGGCGCCCGCAACGCGTCCGCGAACGGGCTTCACTTCGCGGAGCAATTGGCAACGGACCTCGGCGCGGCGGGGCTCACCGTGGTCTCGGGCATGGCGCGCGGCATCGACGCCCGCGCCCACGCCGGCGCGCTTGCCACCGGCACGGTCGCGGTCATGGGCGGCGGGGTCGATGTCGTCTATCCCAAGGAGAATCGCTCGCTCTTCGAGCGGCTGCTGGCGGGGGGGACAGTCGTCGCGGAGGCGCCGCTCGGCACCGTGCCGATGGGGCGCCACTTCCCGCGCCGCAACCGCATCATCGCCGGGCTCTCCCGCGGCGTCGTGATCGTCGAGGGCGCGGCCCGCTCCGGCTCTTTGATAACCGCGCGGCTCGCGCTGGAGCAGGGCCGCGAGGTGATGGCGGTCCCCGGCTCGCCACTCGACCCCCGCGCCAGCGGTCCTAACCGCCTGATTCGCCAGGGAGCCACGCTGGTGGAGAACGCCGACCACGTGCTCGAAGCGCTCGCCGAGGGCGGACGCCACGCGCTCGGCGAACCCCGGCAACGCTGGCCTTCCTACGCCGCTTCCGGAGTGCCCGAGGACGACGAGGCGCCGGCCAGCGCCCGCGACGCGGTGAGCGCATTGCTCGGCCCGAGCCCCGTGCCAATGGACATGCTGGTCAGGCAGAGCCGGTTGACTCCCGCGATGGTGGCGACCATTTTGCTGGAGCTTGAGCTGGCGGGACGCTTGGAGCGGCAGCCGGGCAACCGCGTCTCACTTTCTCAACCGGCGGCGTAGCGCCGCCCATCGGCGCTGCCAACAAGTCGTTACGGAATGGACGTCGTCGTCGTCGAATCGCCTACCAAGGCGTCTACCATCGGCAGGTACCTGGGGCCCGACTACAAGGTCGTGGCCTCCTACGGGCACGTGCGCGACCTCCTGCCCAAGGACGGCTCGGTGCGGCCGGACGATGCGTTCGCCATGGACTGGACCGTCTCCGACGGTGCCGAGAAGCACATCGGCACCATCGGCAAGGCGCTCCGGGGCGCGGACCGCCTCTATCTCGCCACCGACCCCGACCGCGAGGGGGAGGCGATCTCCTGGCACGTGCGGGACGAGCTCGGCCGCCGCGGGCTGCTGGACGGCGTCGCGGTCAAGCGCGTGGTCTTCACCGAGGTCACGAAGTCCGCCGTGCTCGACGCCATGGCTGCCCCGCGCGACCTCGACGACAACCTGATCGACGCCTACAAGGCGCGCCGCGCGCTCGACTATCTGGTGGGCTTCACGCTCTCGCCGGTGCTCTGGCGCAAGCTCCCCGGCTCGCGCTCGGCCGGGCGCGTGCAGTCCGTGGCACTCCGCCTGATCTGCGCGCGCGAGGTCGAGATCGAGGCCTTCAAGCCGCGCGAGTACTGGTCGATCGAGGTCGATCTCGACACACCCAGGGGCGAGCGCATGGTGGCCCGCCTCGCCGCTCTCGACGGCGAGAAGCTCGGCAAGTACGCGTTGGGCGACAAGGCGGCGGCGGAACGGGCGGCTGAACTCGTCCGCGCCGGCCGCTACCGCATCGCCGCCGTCGAGCCGAAGCGGGTCAAGCGCAATCCGGCGCCCCCCTTCACCACGTCGACCCTGCAGCAGGAGGCCTCACGCAAGCTCGGCTTCGCCGCGCGCCGCACCATGCAGGTGGCCCAGCAGCTCTACGAAGGCATCGCGGTGGGCGGCGAGCAGGTGGGGCTCATCACCTACATGCGGACCGACGGCGTGCAGATCGCGGAGCAGGCGCTGCGCCAGGCACGCGATGTGATCGGGCAACGCTACGGCTCGAACTACGTGCCGGAGAAGCCCCGCCGCTACCGCACCAAGGCCAAGAACGCGCAGGAAGCGCACGAGGCCATCCGCCCCACCGATCTCGCCCGCACGCCCCAGTCTCTCTCGACCGTGCTCAAGAAGGACCAGGCGCGGCTCTACGAGCTGATCTGGAAGCGCGCGCTCGCGAGCCAGATGGCGAGTGCCGAGATCGACCGGGTGAGCGTGGATATCGCCTCCGACGACGGCCGCACCGGGCTCCGCGCCACCGGTTCGACGATCGCCTTCGATGGCTTCTTGCGCGTCTATCAGGAGGGCCGCGACGACGCCCGGCGCGAAGGCGGCGACGATTCGGACGACGAGCGCAGGCTGCCGGCGGTCACCGTGGGCGAGTCGATGGCGGTCGCCGGCGTCACGCCGAACAAGCACGTGACCGAGCCGCCGCCGCGTTTCTCCGAAGCGAGCCTGGTCAGGCGGCTGGAAGAGCTCGGCATCGGTCGCCCCTCCACCTACGCCTCGATCATCTCGGTGCTGCAGGACCGCAACTACGTGCGCCTGGAGAAGCGCCGCTTCGTGCCGGAAGATCGCGGGCGCATCGTCACGGTATTCCTCGAGAACTTCTTCAGTCGCTACGTCGAGTACGACTTCACCGCCTCCCTCGAAGGCCAGCTCGATACCATCTCGGCCGGCGAGATCGACTGGCGCGCGGTGCTCAGCGATTTCTGGCGGGACTTCGCCGGTGCGGTCGAGGAGACCAAGGGGCTCCGGGTCAAGCATGTGCTCGACGCCCTCGACGAGACCCTCGGTCTGCACCTCTTCCCCGCCGAAGACGGCGGCGAGGACCGCCGCTGCCCCTCCTGCGAGGACGGCCGCCTCGGGCTCAAGCTCGGGCGCTACGGCCCCTTCGTCGGCTGCGCCAACTATCCCGAGTGCAAGTACACGCGCCCGCTCGCCGATAACGGCGGCGATTCAGCGGAGCCCCGCACGCTGGGGAACGACCCCGAGACCGGGCTGCCTGTCCAGCTCAAGCGCGGCCCCTACGGCCTCTACGTCGAGCGCGGCGTGGACGGCGATACCAAGGAGAAGCCCAAGCGGGTCTCCCTGCCCCAGGACCTCGCGCCCGACCTGGTCGATCTCCAGACGGCGCTCGGCCTGCTCTCGCTGCCGCGGGAGATCGGCACTCATCCCGAGACCGGCAAGCCGGTCACCGCCGGCATCGGCCGCTTCGGCGCCTACGTCAAGCACGACGGCACCTATCGCTCCCTGCCGCGCGGCGAGAATGTGCTGGAGGTGGGCCTGAACCGAGCGGTGGTGCTGATCGCGGAGAAGAAGGGCGGCGCGCGGCTCTTGCGGGAGCTCGGCGCCCATCCCGACGGCGGCCAGCCGGTAACGCTCCACACAGGCCGCTACGGGCCATACGTCCAGCATGGCAGGCTGCGGGCCTCGCTGCCCAAAGGCGTGTCCGACGACGACTTCACTCTCGATGGCGCGGTCAAGCTGCTTGCCGCCAAGGCGGCCAAGGGCGGCGCCAAGAAGAAGGGCGCCGGGCGCGGGCGCAAGTCCGCATCGGCCAAGACCGGCACGGCGCGGTCGAAGGCCAGGCGCGGCTCGCGCCGGCAGGCGGACGCGCCGGCCGACGGCGCGCCCTAGCGGCGCGCAGCGCACTTGGCGGGCAAGCCGGCTCCCTTTCCGACCAGGGACGAGGTTCTGCGCTTTGTCCGGGAGAGCCCGGGCAAGACCGGCATGCGCGAGATCGCCCGCGCCTTCAACGTCCGCGGCAACGATCGCGCCGCGCTGAAGGATCTCGTGCGCTCGCTGGAGGCGGAGGGCGCAATCGACGCACGCCGCACCCGGCCCCGCCCCGCCGGCACGTTGCCGTCGGTCACGGTGCTGGAGGTGGACGGCCTCGACCCCGACGGCGCGCTTACGGCCCGGCCGACGCGCTGGGAGGAGGACGATCCGCCCCCGCCGATCGCCCTCGACCCCGCACCGCGCGGCGTGCCCGAGCCGGGGGAGGGCGACCGCGTGCTCGCGCGGCTCAGGCCTGCGCCAGACGGCGGCTACCTGGCGCGGCCCATGCGCGTGCTCGATGCCGGCCCCCGCCGGGTGGTCGGCGTCTTCCGCGCCACCGGCAGCGGCGGCGGCGTGATCGAGCCCGCCGAGCGCCGCGCCCGCCGCAGCCTCGCGGTGCCGGCGGAGGAGACAGCCGGCGCCCGCACCGGCGAGCTGGTGGTGGGTGAGACCGAACCCGGCAGCCGCCTCGGGCCGGCCGAGGCCAGGGTGGTAGAGCGGCTGGGAGACGCGGACTCGCCTGGCGCAATCGGTCTCGCCGCGATCCACGCCCACGGCCTGCCGCTCCGCTTCTCCGACGCGGCGCTGGCGGAGGCGGAGCAAGCGGCGGCACCGGGCCTCGAAGGTCGCGCCGACCTGCGGGCGTTGCCGCTGGTGACCATCGACGGCGCCGACGCCCGCGATTTCGACGACGCAGTCTGGGCCGAGCCCGACCCCGCGCCCGGCAACGAAGGCGGCTGGCGCGCGGTCGTCGCCATCGCCGACGTGGCCCACTTCGTGCGACCCGGCGGCGCCCTCGACAGGGCCGCGCAGGAGCGCGGCAATTCCGCCTACTTCCCCGACCGCGTGGTGCCGATGCTGCCCGAGGCGCTCTCCGCCGATCTCTGCTCGCTAAAGCCAAATGAGGACCGTGCCTGCCTCGCCGCGCATCTCCGCATCGACGCCGAGGGCGAACTGCTCGACTGGCGCTTCGAGCGCGCGCTCATGCGCTCGGCCGCCCGGCTCACCTATGGCGAGGTTCAGGCTGCGGCAGAACGCGACGGCGAAGGCCTGGCGGCGCCGGTCCGGGCCTCGATCGCCGCGCTCTACGGCGTCTACGCCGCGCTCAAGGCGGCGCGCGAGCGTCGCGGCGCGCTCGACCTGGAGCTGCCCGAGCGCGAAATCACACTGGCAGACGACGGCACCGTGGCCCGCATCGGTTTCGCCCGCCGCCACGACAGCCACCGCCTGATCGAGGAGCTGATGATCGCGGCCAACGTCGCTGCCGCGAGCGCCCTCGAAGCCAAGCGCGCGCCCTGCATGTACCGCGTCCACGACCGGCCCGATACCGCGAAGCTGGACGTGCTGCGCGAGTTCCTCCGCAGCCGCGGGATCGCCCTGCCGCGCAGCGGCGCGCTCCGCCCCAATACCTTCAACCGCTTCCTCGCCCTGCTCGAGAACCCGCGCGATGTCGGCATCGCCAGCCTGATGATCCTGCGCGCCCAGGCACAGGCCGCCTACAGCCCGCGCAACATCGGCCACTACGGGCTCGGCCTCGTGCGCTACGCCCATTTCACCTCGCCGATCCGCCGCTATGCCGACCTGCTGGTCCATCGTGCCCTGATTGACGCTTACGGCCTCGGGCCGGGCGGCGCCGGCCGCGCCGAACCGGAGGCGCTGGAGCGCATCGGCACGCACATCTCGTCCACCGAGCGGCGCGCGCAGGCCGCCGAGCGCGATGCCGGGGATCGCTACTGCGCCGCCTATCTGGCCGACCGCGTGGACGCCGAGTTCTCCGGCCGCATCGCCGGCGTGACGCGCTTCGGCATCTTCGTCGCTCTCGACGAGACCGGGGCCGAGGGCCTGGTGCCGGGTGCGACCCTCGGCGCGGCCCGCCCGCGCTTCGACGCCCGCCGGCACTCGCTCGCGGTCGATGGCCGCGTTCTGCGCCTGGGCGACCCGGTGACCGTGACGCTCCGGGAGGCCGACCCGGTGGCCGGCTGTCTCGTCTTCTCGCTCTCGGCCGTAAACGGCGAGGCCTGGCATTCGGTAGAGGACCGCGCGACCAGGCGGCGCGGGAGGCCGCGTCAGCGGCGCTGACCGTGTCTCTCGCCCGCACCCGCTGGGACATCGTGGCGCTTGCCTTCACCGCCGGCTACATGGTGGGCATGCAGGTCGGAAAGGTGCCGCCGGCGCTGCCCATGCTGGAGGCGGAGCTTGCCTTGCCCCGCGTCATTGCCGGGCTGATCGCATCGTCGTTCTACGGAATGGGCGCGGTCCTGGGCGTTGCCGGCGGGGTGATTGTCGACCGGGCGGGCATCGGGCGGATGGTCTTCGTCGGCGGTGCCGTGATGGCGCTCGCCAGCCTCGCCGGCGGGTTCGCGGAGAACGGGGCGCAATTGCTGGCGGCCCGCATCGTCGAGGGCTTCGGCTTCGCCACCCTCACGGTTGCCGGACCCAAGATGCTCGTCGCCGCGACCGATACCGGCGTGCGCCGCTTCGTCCTCGGCGTCTGGGGCACCTACATGCCGGTCGGCATCGCGCTCTCCCTGGTGATCGCGACGGCGCTGCTGGAAACGGTCGGCTGGCGCGGCCTCTGGTTCATCAATACCGGGCTGATCCTGCTGTTCCTTGTGGCCTTCGCCTGGGTCGCGGCGCCGGGGCGCTGGCGGATGCCGGCGGCGGGCACCACGTTCGACCGTGCCGGCGTGCGCGCGACCCTGGCACGGCCGGGGCCCTGGCTCTTCGGCGCGAGCTTCGCGATTTTCGCTGTGCAATGGCAGGCGCTGATGGCGTGGTTTCCCACCTTCCTGATCGAGACGCAGGGCCGCTCGGTCGAGGCTGCCGCGCTCTTCACCGCGCTCTTCGTCCTCGCCACCACCGCGGGCTCCGTAGCCAGCGCCTGGCTCCTGCAACGTGGCGTTGCGCGCTGGCTGCTGCTGGGGCTCACCTTCACGGGCATGGGCGTCTGCGCGGCGACGCTGTTCGCGCCCTTCACGCCCGTCGACGCCAAGATCCCGCTCGCCATCTGCTTCGCGTTGGCGGGCGGCCCGCTGCCCTCCGTCTGCTTCGAGGGTGGCATCGCGCACGCGCCGAGCCAAGGGCAGGTGGCGATGGCCGGCGGCTTCGTGGCGCAAGGGGCTGCGCTCGGCGCCGTGCTCGGCCCGCCCCTGCTCGCTGCGGTGACCGAGGCCCTGGGCGGGTGGGATGCCGCGTGGTGGACCATGCTGGTCTGGTCCTCTCTCGGTCTCACGATTGTCGCCGGCGTATGGCGAGCGGACACGCGCCTCGCGCGCCTGGTGGCCGTGGCATGAAGGGCGGCCGGTCGTGAACCCTTGTTCCTGCGCGGGGTTTTTCTCAGGCGGTATGTGTGCTGGGATCGGCAGATGAAGGAACGAGGCGGACGTTGCCGATCGGCCAGTGCTCAGCGAGGGAGACGCATCCTTGCCGAATGATTGTGGACCCAAGATAGATGCGCAGGCGCCGGCGGACGGCGATCTCCAGATGTCGCGCGAGCAGATGCTCGACCTCGGGCAGAGAGCCCTTGAGTTAGTGGTGGAGCGCATCGAGAGCCTGTCTGGAGAGAACGCCTGGGAAGGCGAGTTCCGTCAGGTCCTCGAAGACCAGCTCCTGGAGGATGCGCCCGAGGACGGGCGGCCGGCTGCGGAGGTGATCGAGAGGGCTGCGCGCGAGATACTTCCGGTCGCGGCGCGTATCGATCATCCGCGCTCCTTCGGGTTCATCCCGTCATCGCCTACCTGGCCCGGCGTGGTGGCTGACTTCATGGCCGCCGGCTACCACATCAACCAATGCACCTGGCTGGTCGCGAGCGGGCCTAGCCAGCTGGAGCTGGTCGTCATCGACTGGTTCAGGCGCTGGATCGGCTATCCGGAGGGCGCGGGCGGTCTTTTCACCAGCGGCGGTTCGGCCGCCAGCGTCGACGCCTTCGTCGCGGCGCGCGAGGCCGCAGGTCATCCCGAACGCGCCACGGTCTACATGAGCGACCAAAGCCACAGCGCGCTTTCCCGCGCAGCGTTCATCGTCGGCATTCGGCGCGACTGTATCCGCATGATTCCGAGCGAAGCGGACTTCCGCATGGACATGTATGCACTCGCCCGCGCCGTGGCCGCCGACCGCGACGCCGGGCTCAATCCCATCGCGGTCGCCGCTAACGCCGGCACAGTGAGTACAGGCGCCATCGACCGGCTCGAGGAGTTCGCCGACTTCTGCGCGGCGGAAGGGCTCTGGCTGCATGTCGATGCGGCTTACGGCGGTTTCGCGATCGTGACGGAGCGAGGCAAGCGACTGCTGCGCGGGATCGAACGCGCCGATTCGATCGGTCTCGACGCGCACAAGTGGCTCTTCCAGCCCTACGAGGCGGGCTGCCTGCTGGTAAAGGACGAGAACACGCTCCGGGACGCCTTCGGGGTCCGGCCCGATATCCTTCAGGACACGGTATGGGGGGCGAACCACCCCAACTTCTCGAACCTCGGCCTGCAACTGAGCCGCTCGGTTCGCGCGCTCAAGGTTTGGATGTCCATACAAGTCTTCGGGATGGCGGCGTTCCGGCGGGCGGTCGAGAAGGGAATGGAACTCTCCGCCCAGGCTGAAGAGTACGTCCAAGCGAGTCCGATCCTGGAGGCCCTGAGCGCGGCGACGCTGGGGATCGTGTGCTTCCGGGTCAATCCGGCGAACCGGAATCTCGACGAACAGGTTCTCGATACGGTCAACAGGACCGTGCTCGCGCGCATGTTCTGGGACGATCCTGCGTTCATGTCATCGACATTGCTGCACGGAACGTTCGCGCTCAGGATGTGCATCATCAATCACACCACCACGTGGGACGACGTGCGTGAGACGCTCGAAGCGGTCGAGCGATTCGGGCTGGAGGCGCTGTCGAAGAACCGAACGCCCGCATGATGGCACGGTCCGTCGTCTTCCCGGCAGCCGTCGCTCCGACAAGGGGGCGACCGGCCCGCCGTCGCGTTCGTGGCGGCAGTGCGGAGCGGTGCCCCGGGTCGACGAATAGCCCAGTGCCATAGGCTCACACTCGAATGTCGACCGGGCGCACCCGCTGGGACATCGTGGCGCTTGCGCTCGCGGCCGGCTACATCGTCGGCTTCCAGGTCGGCAAGGTGCCGCCCACGCTACCGATGTTGCAGGCCGAACTCGGCCTGCCTCGCGTCATCGCCGGGCTGATCGCGTCGTCGTTCTACGGTATCGGTGCCGTGTTCGGCGTCGCAGGCGGGCTGCTGATCGACCGTTTGGGTGCCCGGCGCATGGTCCTTACAGGGGGCGCGGCGATGGCGCTGGCGAGCCTTGCGGGCGGGCTCGCCGGGAGCGGAATGCTGCTGCTCGCGACCCGCATCTTCGAAGGCTTCGGCTTCGTCGCCCTCACGGTGGCCGCGCCCAAACTGATCGCCGCCGCGACGCGCACCGAAGTCCGCCGTTTCGCCCTCGGCGCCTGGGGCACCTACATGCCTGTGGGCATGGCACTCTCCCTGGTGATCGCGACGGCGGTGCTGGACTCGATCGGGTGGCGCGGCCTCTGGTTCCTGAATGCAGGGCTCATTCTGCTCTACCTGCTCGCCTTCGGCTGGCAGACGGCGCCGCGGCGCTGGCATCCATTTGCGGGCATCGACACGGAAGCCGACGGCGCGGCGGGTCGTGCGACGCGCCCGAGGCGGGGACCCCGGCGGTTCGGCACGGGTGTGCGCGCGACGCTGTCGCGGCCAGGGCCTTGGCTGTTCGGCGGGTGCTTCGTGCTGTTCTCGATCCAGTGGCTGGCATTGATGACGTGGCTGCCGACCTTTCTGATCGAGACCCAGGGCCGCTCGCTTGCCGGCGCCGCGCTCTTCACCGCGCTCATCGTCTCCTTCACAGGACTGGGCGTCGTCACCGGCGCGTCGCTCATGCACCGCGGCGCGGCGCGCTGGATGCTGATCGGCACCGCCTATGTGGCGATGGGCGTGTGCGCGGCAGCGCTCTTTGCGCCCGTCACGCCCGACGCCGCCAAGATCCCGCTTGCGCTCTGCTTCACCCTGTTTGGCGGCCTGCTGCCCGCCGCCTGCTTCGAAGGCGGCGCCGCGCACGCGCCCAGCCAGGACCAAGTCGCCATGGCCAGCGGCTTCGTGGCGCAGGGGGCTGCCATCGGCAGCGTGCTTGGCCCGCCTCTGCTGGCCGCCGTAACGGAGGCGGTCGGCGACTGGGAGTCGGCATGGTGGACCATGCTGGTCTGCCCGGGCATCGGTCTGGCAGCCGTCGTCGCCGTGCAACGGGCGGACGCGCGCCTCGCACGGGCGGCCGCGGCATGATGGGCGGCCGCTCATCGGTGCGCATGCTCGTTGCAATTGGCGCCTTGGCGCTGCTGGCCTCGGCGAACGGCGTCGCCCTCGGCGCTTCCATCTCGCTCACCACCAAGTACGTCGCGCTCAAGCCGGGAGATCACGCCGTGCAGCACGTGGGCCGCCTGCAGTACCTCGGCGGGCTGGACTTGCGGAGCGACGAGCCGACGTTCGGCGGCCTCTCCGGCCTCAGCGTCACCGCGGACGGGCGACTCACCGCCGTCACCGACCGCGGCCACTGGTTCACCGCCCGCATCGTGCGGGACGATGCCGGCCGCCTCGTGGGACTGGCGGATGCCGCGCTGGGGCCGCTCCTCGATACAGAAGGGCGGCCCGTGCAGGGGCAGTGGCGCGACGCCGAGGCGCTGGAGTGCTTGCCGGGCGGTGACTGGCTGGTGAGCTTCGAGCAGCGCCACCGCGTCTGGCGGTATGCGGCGGAGACCGGCGGCCTGCAGGGCCGCCCCGTGCCATTCCCGACCCCGAAGGACATCGGGGCCGCGCCGGGCAACGGCGGGCTGGAGGCGCTCACGCCGCTTCCCGACGGCCGCGTCCTGTTGCTGGCGGAGAGCCTGAAGCGCACCGGCGGCTCCCGCGCTGGCTGGCTCGTCGGCGACGGCGGGTTCGAGCCCCTCGGTTACCGCACCGAACGGGACTTCAGGCCGACGGACGCAGCCGTCTTGCCCAACGGCGACGTGCTCATCCTCTCCCGCTACTTCAAGTTGCTCGGCGGCTTCAAGGCGCGGCTCGAGCGGATTCCCGCCGGCGCCATCGAGGGCGGCGCCGTGCTCAAGGGCGAGCTTCTCGCCCGCTTCGCACCGCCGCTCACGGTGGATAATTTCGAGGGCGTAGCGGTGGCGCGCGATGCGGATGGCGCGAGGCTCGTCTACATCCTCTCCGACGACAACTTTAATTTCCTCCAGCGCACGCTCCTGCTCCTCTTCCGTCTGGACGAGTGACGGCCGGCGCCGGTCTGCGCGGCGCATTCCCGATGGTGCTACCATGGGATCGCGAGGCAAAGCGGTGCGGGCGGAGAGCGATGGGCTACACGATCGCGGAAAAGATCATGGGGCGCGCGAGCCGGGCGGGCGCGCCGGTGCCGGCCGGAGCGGAAGTCGAGGTCAAGCCCGACTACGTGCTGGGCTACGACTTCCCCGGCTATCTCGACCTCATCTTCAAGCAGATGAAGGAGGAGTTCGGTATCGAGCGCGTCGCAGAGCCGGAGCGCTTCGCCCTCTTCATCGACCACATGGTGCCGGCCAACACGCCCGGGGAGGAGGAGCTGCACATCGTCACCCGCACCTGGTGCGCGGAGAACGGCGTCAGGCTCCACGAGCGCGAGGGCATCGGCCATCAGGTGGCGGCAGAGGCGGGCTACGCCGTACCCGGCGGCTTCGTCGTTCACTTCGACGGCCACATCGCGCAGCTCGGCGCCTTCGGCACGCTCGCCATCGGCATCCACACGCAGCTGCTGGAGGCCTTCGTCCGCGAGCGTATCGACTTCACCGTGCCCGAGACCACGCGCGTCGACCTCACCGGCACGCTCAGCCCCGGCGTGATGGCGCGCGACGTGTTCCACCATCTGGTGCGCGTGCTCGGCCCCCGCTCCTGTCGCTTCCAGGTTCTGGAGCTGGGCGGCCCGGCGCTGGGTGACATCTCTCTGGAAGGGCGCCAGACCATCACCGGGCTCGCCATGTTCACCGGCGCGCTCACCGCGATCTGCAACCCGGACCGACTCGCCCTCGACCACGCGCGCGCCCGCGTGGCCGGGCCGTTCGAGCCACAGGTGAGCGACGAAGACGCCACCTACGCCGCCCTGCACGAGGTCGACCTCACCGATCTCGCCCCCATCGTGGTGGTGCCGCCCAACCCCGCCGCCACCGCCGATCTCGCGGACCATGCCGGGCTCGAGGTTCAGGCCGGCTACCTCGGCTCCTGCGCCTCCGGCCGGCTCGAGGATCTGCGCGCCGCCGCCGCGGTGCTCAAGGGCCGCCGCGTCGCGCCGGGATTCCAGCTCCACGTCGTGCCGACCAGCCAGGCGATCATGGCGGACGCCGCCCGCGAAGGCCTGCTGACGACGCTGATCGAGGCCGGCGCCTTCGTTACCTCGTCGTCGTGCGACTACTGCTACGGGCGGATTGCCACCATGACCGCAGGCCAGCGCGCGGTCTCCACCGGCACGCTCAACGTCACCGGCCGCATGGGGAGCCCCGATTCGGAGATCTATCTCTGCAACGCCGCAGCGGTCGCCGCTTCGGCGCTGGAAGGGCGAATTGCCGACCCCCGCCCCTACCTCGCCGACGGTGGGGAGGCCGGCGCATGAGCCTCGCCCCCCTGCGCGGCCGCGTCGCCTACGTCTTCGATGAGGCGGACTTCGACGTGGACCAGATCGTGGGGGTCGAGAACATCCGCCTCACCGACCCGGATGCGCTCGCCGCGTGCGCCATGCGCCGCTTCGACCCCGGCTTCGCGGAGACGGTCGCGCCCGGTGACGTGGTCGTCGGCGCCGAGAATTTCGGTTACGGCCATCCCCACTTCGCACCGATGATCGGGCTGCGCCGCCTGGGCATCCGCGCCGTGATCGCAGACTCCTTTGCCACCGGCTACTGGCGGGAGGAGATCGCCGAGGGCTTCCCCCAGATCGCCTGCCCCGGCATCACCGGCCTCGTCCGGCGCTGGGACGAGATCGAGATCGACTGGGAGGCTTCCCAGGTTCGCAATCTGAGCCGGGGCGACGCGCTCGCCATCGCGCCCTATTCCACCGCCGAGCGCGGCATGCTGCAGGCCGGCGGCCTGATCCCCTACCTGCGCGAAAAACTCGCCGTTGATGATAGTGTGTGAGGTTGTCTTCGTTGAAGACGATGCAAACATGGGTCTCTTAAAGCCAAAGTTTATCTTCGCGTCTTTAGTTGCGCTAGCGTTACTATTTCCTAAAATTGCGTTCGCGCAGGATCAAGAGGTTTATTGCATGGACTTTTATGACGAATATCGTAATATCAACTATTGGGCTAAGAAAGTAATTTTTGCACGAGATTACCAATATAATTCTGGTGACGCCAACTACCTTAATGTCACGCATGATGTGCCAGACAAGTTCATGGATGAAATAGACACAGAACTAGTGACTCATTTTGATCAGGAATTTCAGAACCTATTGCAAGGAAGTATTCCGTTCCATGATGCTGAGCAGGGGCATGACGAGAGATGGAACCAAGCCATTAGGGAATATGGAGTAAGTGATAACCTATTTGAAATGTTTGAAGCACAGGAAGAAGCACGAAGAAATGCTTTGTACGGACCAAATCCTGGCGCTGCCTATTGTCACATACGGATAGAGAGGCGCGACTTTCCTGTATTGTACGAAATGGAGTGTACGGTAGTAGCAAATGCACAACTCAGAAATCGCGGTGGAATAAATGAGCAGAAGCTTGGCTATAGCACGCCGGAGCACATTATAGGTGAGTTAAAGAACTCAGTTTCTGAGCAACTTCAAAGTCTAGGGAGAAGGTTAGAAGTGATTCAGAATTGCTCGTAGTTGCTGCGCTGAGGGTTATGGACAGTGTTCCACAATGGTGCTGTTGTTTGCGCTGCTACTCAGTGTGCTGCGCGCAGTTCATAGTTGGGAGCGGTACTTCTCCGGCATCTGCGGGCTGTTGGCCGGATTGGTGTCGTGCTTCGCGAGCCGGGTCACCACGCCGGCGCCCACCAGCGGCGTGAGCGCTGCCTCCAGCGCGTCCGCCTTGTCCTTGTCGTAGACCTCCGTGCCGCCCACGTGGATCGAGAACGACTTGACGTATTTCGCCTGCTTCACCGGGTCAGCGATCACCGCCTTGGTCCAGGCGTAGAGCGGGTAGTGCTCGATGCCGTGCTCCTCGGCCTCCGCGCAATAGCCCGCGAAGGCGTCGTACTGGCAAATGAGCCGCGCGTCGTGGGCCGCGAGTATGTCCCGCAGCGGCCCGAGCCCCGCATGCTCCCCGCCGGTCCGCGCGGCCTCGGCGGCATCCTCCGCCAGATCGACGCGAAGCTGGTATTGCCATTCTTCCTCGGCTGCCGGAGGGGCCGATTGTCTTTCCGCCATGGCAAATTCCTCCTCTCCGCGCGACGCGCACCCATGCTTACGCCGTCCTCCACCCCGCGCCAACGGCGAATCGTCCGCTATGATGCGCAGCATGACGTACGAGGAGCCCCTGGTCGCGCCCAACGGCGACCGCTTCGTCCTGATCGAGTTCGGCGACGACGGCGGGCTCCGCCTCAACCTGCAGGCGCGCGGCTTCGCCAAGGCGGTCGACGAGGCCCGCATCCCCGGCGTGATCGAGACCAATCCGGGCTTCAACTCCGTGCTCATCGAGTACGACTGGCAGCGCATCGCCTACGACGACCTGGTGCGCGAGGCGCTGGCGCTGGCCGACGCGGTGGGGACGCCCGACGAGATCGAGAGCCGGCTGGTCCACGTGCCCACACTCTATCTCGACCCCTGGACCCGCGCCTGCATGGAGGACTACCACCGCACCATCAAGCAGCGGCCCTACGACCCCGAGTTCATCGTGGCGGAGAACGGACTTTCCGGCCCCGACGAGCTGGTCGCGCTCCATTCCGCGAGCGAATACTGGATCGGCATCATCGGCGCCTATCCCGGCCTCCCGCTCATGCGCCCGCTCGACCCGCGCTGCATCGTCTACGCGCCGAAGTACGACCCGCCCCGCATGTGGACGCCGCAGGGCGCGGTGGTCTGCGCCGGCGGCCAGAGCGCGATCCAGACCCTGCACTCGCCGGGCGGCTTCAACATGATCGGCCGCACGCCGCTCCCCATGCTGGATCCCGAGGGTCGCATCCCCGCCTTCGGCGGCGGCATCGCGCTGCTCCGCGTCGGCGACCGAATCAAGTTCGATCCCATCGACCGCAGCGAGTACGACCGCATCGCGGCCAAGCTCGAGGAAGGCACCTACCCCTTCAACATCGTCGAGTATCAGCGGTTCTCGCTCTCGGCCTACGAGGCCTGGGTCGCCTCGCTCGACGCGGAGAAAAGGCACTGAGCGCCACCCCCGCCATCGAGGTGCTGAAACCCGGCCTGGAGACCACGGTTCAGGACTATCCGGGCCGCGTCGGCGTGGTCAGCACCGGCTACCCGATCTCGGGCCCGATGGACGGCTGGTCCTTCCGCATCGCCAATCGCCTGGTGGGCAACGACGCCAGCGCCGCGGGGCTCGAATGCCAGTTCATCGGCCCCACCCTCCGCTTCCACGACGACCGCGTGGTCGCGGTGTGCGGTGCCGAGATGCCGGCGTCGCTGGATGGCGTGCCCTTCGAAGGCTGGACCAGCGTCGCGGTCCGCGCCGGCCAGACCGTGGCGCTCGGCTCGGCCACGCGCGGCGCGCGCGCCTATCTCGCGGTCTCGGGCGGTATCGACGTGCCGCCCTTCCTCGGCTCCCGCTCCACCTATCGCCTCGGGCAGATCGGCGGCGCCGGGGGAGAGTCGCTCAAGGCCGGGCAGCATCTGCCCCTCGGCCCGGATGGCGGCACGGGCGTGCCTGGGCGCCGGGCCTCAGCCCATGCCCGGCCCGGCTTCCCCGAGGACGGGGTCTGGTCGGTGGAGGCAGTGCCAGGGCCCAGGGAGGACTGGATCGACGAGGCCGGTCACGCCCGCTTTCTGACCAGCGACTGGCGCGTCTCCGCCCACAGCAACCGGGTGGGCGTCCGCCTCGAAGGGCCGGAATGGACCTTCACCCGGCGCGCCTACGACAAGTCGCCGGAGAACGGCACCCATCCCTCCAATATCATCGAGCACGGCTACGGCCTCGGCTCGATCAACCTCTGCGGCCAGACGCCCATCGTCCTCGGGCCGGACGGCCTCACCCTCGGCGGCTTCATCAACCCCTACACGGTGCCGACCGGCTCGCTGTGGAAGCCGGGGCAGGCGCGGCCCGGCGACATCTTCCGCTTCCGCGCCGTCACAGTCCGCGAGGCGCAGAAGGCCCGCGCCGCGCTGGACGCGCTCTGCGCGGCGCCCGACGCGATCGAGGAGATCGGCGCAGGCTGAGGGCACGCCAGTCCCCGCCGCGCCGATACCCTCTCGTGATCTCCTCCCGCTTCCGGTCCCACCACGCGTTCGGCCTCGCGGCCGCGCTTGGCTTCGCGCTCTTCCCCGTCTTCTGGATGGTGTCGACGTCGCTCAAGCCGTTCGGCGAGTGGGCGGCGGTGCCGCCGTCCTGGGTGCCGCGCGACCTCATGCTGGGGAACTACGCACCGCTCTACATGCGCTACGAGGAGAGCTACGTCACCGCGCCGAGGACCGGGCTCGGCGCCATGCTCGATTCCTTCATCATCGCCGGCGGCACCACGGCGCTGGCCCTCGCCATCGGGCTCCTGGCCGCGATCGGCTTTTCACGCTACCGCGCCGGCAGCAACCGGCTCGCCATCGGGATTCTCGCGGTCCGCGCCGTGCCCCCGATCACGCTGGCTATCCCGGCGCTATTCCTCTTCACCTCGTTCGGCCTGCGCGACACCCACATCGGCATCATCCTCGTCCACACCGCCTTCGGCGTTCCGTTCGCCTTCTGGATGCTGAAGAGCTTCATCGACGAGGTGCCGCCGGCCATCGAGGAGGCCGGCATGATGGACGGCATGAGCCGCCTGCGCGCGCATTTCTTCGTCACCGTGCCGATGATCCGGGGCGGCCTCGCAGTTACCGGCCTCTTCATCTTCATCCTCACCTGGAACGAGTTCCTGCTGACGGTCACGCTGAGCGACAAGCTGATCGTCACGGTGCCGATCTATCTGCACCATCACACCGGGGTCTACGGCGTGCAGGCGGCGCTCGCGGTCGCAGCCGCGCTCCCCATCGTGCTCTTCGGCTTCCTGATTCAGAAGCACCTCGCCCGCGCGTTCACGCTGGGCGCAATCAAGCAGTAGGCGCTCCAGCCTCAGCCGAGCGACGCGTCGACCTCGTCCAGGATCGTGTCGAAAACCCCGATGGCGTCGCCGATCTGCTCGGCGTCGATACAAAGCGGCGGGCCGATCAGGAGGCCATTGAGACAGGTGCGGGCCTCCAGCCCGTGCTCGACCAATCGGCGCTTCATCAGGTCGTTGAGCGCCGCGTGGTTCGGCGCGGTGGAGAAGGGTGCATCCGTCTCCGCATCGGCGGTGAGCTCGATGGCCCCCAGCAGGCCGAGCGAGCGCACGTCCGAGACGCACGAGTGGCGCGCCTTGAGGTCCTCCAGCCCCGCCGCCAGCACCGTGCCCATCCGAGCCGCGTTCTCGATCAGCCCGTCGTTCTCGTAGGCGTCGAGCGCGGCGCACGCCGCGGCGCAGGCGATGGGATTGCCGGTCTGGGTCGAGCCGAGCGGGAACCAGTCCTCGTCGAAGTGCTCGGCGACGTGGGGCCGCATGAGCACGGCGCCCATGGGGATGTAGCCCGAGGTGATGCCCTTGGAGATCGCCATCAGGTCGGGCACCACGCCCCAATGCTCCATGCCGAACCAGCGCCCGGTACGGCCGAAGCCGCAGATCACCTCGTCGGCGATCATCAGGATGCCGTAGCGGTCGCAGATCTCGCGCAGCATGGGGAAGTACTCGGGCGGCGGCTTGATGCCGCCGCTCGCCGCCGTCATCGGCTCGACGATGACCGCAGCGATCTGCCCCGGCCCCTCGCGCTGGATCACCTCTTCTACGCTCTTCGCGCACTGCACCTCGCAGCCGGGATAGGAGAGCGAGAAGGGGCAGCGGTGGCAGTAGGGATCGAGGAAGCGGACGATGTTGGGGTGCTCGTAGCCGACCGCAAGCCGCCTGGGGTCGCCGCTCGCCGACATCGAGCCCGAGGTGGTGCCGTGATAGGAGCGGTACTTGGCGAGGATCTTGCGCCGGCCGGTCACCAGGCGCGCGATCATCATCGCGATCTCGGTGGCCTCGCTGCCGCTCCCGGTGAAGAAGGCGGTCTGAATGTCGCCCGGCGCGATCTGGGCGAGCTTGCGGCCGAGCCGCTCGCGCGCGGCCGTGGTGTGGTGCGGGCCGATGTAGCAGAGCTTGCCGGCCTGCTCCTGGATCGCCGCGATCACCTTGGGATGCTGGTAGCCGAGATTGACGTTCACCAGCTGCGACGAGAAATCGAGATAGCGCTTGCCGCCGGTATCGTAGATGTAGGCGCCCTCGCCGCGCTCCATCTCGATCACCGGATCGAGCGCGTTCTGTGCGGCCCAGGGGATGATGTCGTAGCGCCGGTTCGCGCCGGCTGTTGCCATCGCCTCGCTCATGTGTCCCTCCTGCGCCCTTCGGCGCGTGCGGCGTCCGTCAGCGTGCGGCCACCACCATGATCTCGACCGTGTAATCCGGCGTCGCCAGCCTGCTCTCGACACAGGCGCGGCAGGGCGGGTTCTCCTTGGAGACCCAGGGGTCCCACACGCTGTTCATCTCGTTGAAGGTCCGGATGTCGGAGAGCCAGACGTTGGCGGTGAGAATCTGCTCCTTGGAGGAGCCGGCCCTCTCCAGCAGGGCATCGATCTTGGCGAGAACCTGCCGGGTCTGGCCGGCCACGTCCTCGCTGGTGTCGTCCGCCACCTGGCCGGCGAGGTACACGCGGTCGCCGTGCACCACGGCCTGGCTCATGCGGGGGCCTGAGTCGAATCGTTGAACGGTCATGGCTGCTCTCCGTTTCCTGTTGTTGGTCGTTGGGGTGATCGTAGCGGTGAACGGCCCGTCACGCACTGGCACGCGCGTGAAAGTCCCGCGCCGCGTCGGTGACGGCCCGAATCGTCGGGTACGCGGTGGCGTTCACGAGCAGCTCGCGGCCGAGGATGAGCGCAGGGCGCTCGCAGGCGGCACGGCGGTCGGGGTCCTCGATCCATTCGAAGTCGATGTTGTGGGCGATCCCCAGGATGCGCCGGATCATCTTGGCGGCGCCGAACCGGATCGTGTCTGTGAAGAGGTCGGCGACGGCGGCGTCGCGTGCCTGCGCGAGCGAGGCCGCGCCCTCTTCGCCGGCGAAGAGGGCCTCGGGATACGCGTCGCCCGTACGCTCCGCCCAGAGCGCGCCGTAGCGCGCGGCGAAGGCGTGCCAGAAGGTCTCGGCCGTCTCCAGCACCCACGCCTTGTAGGCGGTGCGGTCGTCGGCCTCGGTCGCGTGGCCGTCCTGGCTGAAGTAGTTGAGCAGCAGGTTGCCGATGAAGGCGCCGGTGTCGAACCCCATCGGCCCGTAGAACGCGAACTCCGGGTCGATCACGCGGGTGTCGTCCTGCGTCACCATGATCGAGCCCGTGTGCAGGTCGCCGTGGATCAGCGCCTCGGCGTTCCCCATGAACATGCGCTTGAGGCGGGAGACGGCGCGCTTCAGCGCGGCATCGGCCCGGAAGGCCACGGCGAGGTCGTCGAGCTGCGGCGAGGTCCACCAGTTGTTGTCATGGACCATGTAGGGCTCGGTGAAGATCACGTCCTCGGTGAGCTTGCAGAGCGCCGTGTTGCCGCAGAAGAGAGCGACGCGCGCCTTCTTCTCTGCCGCGCCCGTGCCGAGGTCGGAGGTGAAGAAGAGCGTCCGCGCCATGTATTCGGCCATGTCGGCGGCGGCGCGCGGGTAGCGGATGCCCTGGATCATGCCGCGCCGCATGACGATGTGGGGCTCCAGCAGCTCCATCGCGATCAGCATCATCGCGGGGTCGAAGCGATGGACGGCGGGCGTGAGTCCGGGCGCATGGCGGCCGTGCTCCACCAGCGCCTCGTGCTCGTAGAACGCCCGGTCGACCGGCAGCGGCCAGCTCTCGCCCACCAGGCGCACGTAAGGCAGCGCCTGCTTTACGCAGAGGCCGCCGGCAGGCCCGCGCACGAAGAAGACCAGGTTCAGGTTGCCGTCGCCGACCTCGTCCACCTGCCAGCCCGAAGGATCGCCGCCCAGGCGCGCGCGCAGCGCGGGCTGCTCGGCCAGATAGGGCGCGAGCGTGTCCGTATCGAGGGGCCGGTAGCCCTCGGGCACCGAAAAGGCGGTCTGGTGTGAGCTCACGTCCCGGCCGATCCCTGCTGCGGCGCGGCCTGACCATAATCGATTGCCGCCTTGCCGCGAAGACACCGCGCGCAACCCACGCGCAGGGTGGTTGCAGCCTGCGACTTGGGCTAGGAGTCCGCCGTCATTCCCACGAGGTTTCCGCCATGTCGGCGTCCGTCTCCAAGCCACCCGCCGCGCCCCAAAAACCCGTCACGGCAGCGCTGCACGGCATCGCGCGCAGCGACGACTACGCCTGGCTCAAGGATACCGAGTGGCAGCGGGTGATGCGCGAGCCGGAGACGCTCGATCCCGATATCCGCGCCTATCTGGAGGCCGAGAACGCCTACACCGACGCCTTCCTCGCGCCTTACAAGACGCTCAGGGAGGCACTGGTGGCCGAGATGCGCGGGCGCATGAAGGAGGACGATTCCTCGGTGCCGGCGCCCGACGGCGCGTGGGCCTACTACCGCCGCTACGTCGAGGGCGGCGAGCATCCGCTCTACTGCCGCGTCCCGCGCGACGACCAGACGGCGGAGGTGCTGCTGCTCGACGGCAACCACGAGGCCGAGGGCCAGGCATACTTCCAGATCGGCGACTGCGAGCACAGCCACGACCACCGCCGCCTCGCCTACACCCTCGACCTCAACGGCTCGGAGCGCTACCGCCTCTTCGTCCGTGACATTGCCACGGGCGCGGTCATCGACGGGCCGATCGAGGACGCCCACGGCGCCGTCATCTGGGCGGCCGACGGCGAGACTGTCTTCTACACGGTGATCGACGAGAACCAGCGCCCCTACCAGGTGCGCCGCCACCGCATCGGCAGCGCGCCGGAAGGAGACGCGGTGGTCTACGAGGAGTCCGACCCCGGCTTCTTCGTCGATCTCGGCGAGTCGGAGAGCCGGCGTTTCGTCATGATCTCGGCCCACGACCACACGACCTCCGAAGTCCACCTGATCGAGGCCGCAGCGCCCGAGTCCGAGCCCCGCCTCGTCGCCGCCCGCGAACGCGGCATCGAATACGACGTCGCCCTTCGCGGCGATCGCCTTTTCATCCTGACCAACGCCGACGGCGCCACCGACTTCAAGATCATGACCGCGCCGCTGGAGACGCCGCAGCGCGCGGCGTGGCGCGACTGGCTCCCGCACGAGGCGGGCACCTACGTGCGCGCCCAGCTTCTCTTCGCCGGCCACCACGTGCGGCTGGAGCGGGTCGGCGGCCTGCCCCGCATCGTCGTTACCGACCTGGAATCCGGCGTGGCGCACACAATCGCCTTCGAGGAGGAGGCCTACGACCTCTCCCTTCTGCCCGGCTACGAGTTCGAGACCGAGACGGTCCGCTTCGTCTACAGCTCGATGACGACGCCGGCGCAGACCTTCGACTACGACATGCGCACGCGCACCCGTACGCTGCGCAAGACCCAGGAGGTGCCGAGCGGGCACGACCCCGCCGATTACGTCACCCGCCGGCTCACCGCCGCGAGCCACGACGGGGCCGAGGTGCCCGTCTCCCTGCTCCACCGCCGCGCCACCCCGCTCGACGGCTCGGCGCCGCTGCTGCTCTACGGCTACGGCGCCTACGGCCACGCCATCCCGGCCGCGTTCTCCACCAACCGCTTGAGCCTGGTCGACCGCGGCTTTGTTTACGCCATCGCCCACATCCGGGGCGGCTCGGACTGCGGCTACGGCTGGTATCTCGACGGCAAGCTCGCGAAGAAGACCAACACCTTCGCCGACTTCGTCGCCGCCGCCGAGCACCTGATCGCCGAGCGCTACACGGCCAAGGGCCGGATCGCGGCCCACGGCGGCAGCGCAGGCGGCATGCTGATGGGCGCGGTCGCGAACCAGCGCCCCGATCTCTTCGCCAGCATCGTCGCCGAGGTGCCCTTTGTGGACGTGCTCAACACCATGTGCGACCGGGATCTGCCGCTGACACCGCCGGAATGGCCGGAATGGGGCAATCCCATCGAGGACGAGGACGCCTACCGGACCATCGCGGCCTACGCGCCCTACGAGAACGTGACCGCCAAGGCCTACCCGGCGATCTTCGCGACCGCCGGGCTTACGGACCCGCGCGTGACCTATTGGGAGCCCGCCAAGTGGATAGCGAAGCTCCGCCGGCTCAAGACCGACGGCAATCCGCTGCTGCTGCACACCAACATGGAGGCCGGCCACGGCGGCGCCTCCGGCCGCTTCCGCCGGCTGGTCGAGGTGGCGATGGCCTACGCCTTCGTCCTCGCCGTCGCCGGCAAGACTTAATCGATTCCCTCAGTCGCCGGGCGCTCGCTCCGCGAGCTTGGCTACGCGCTATGCGCGCGGCGCGGTCGCGCCGTCCGGGCCGCTTCGCGACCCGGTCCTGCTCATGTTCGCTGCCTCGTAGTCGCTCGGTGCTGTACCCCCGAGGGAGCAACGCTCAGACCAGCGGGATCACCTCGCGGGCGAAGCGTTCCATGGAGCGGTGGCGGCTCTCGGCGGGCCGGCTGGGCTGCGCCGTGTTGATGGCGAACTGGGTAATCCCGATCTCCCGGTAGCGCCGCACCTGGGCCGCCACCTGCTCGGGCGTGCCCACCAGCTGATGCTCCAGGAAGGGCGGCAGATTGGCGGGGTCGGCCATCGCTTCCATCCGCTCCATCTGCTGCACGTTGCGCTCGTAGGTGGGCACGTCCTTCCACGGGTTGGCGTGGGTCTCGTAGTGCGCGATCACCGCACGGAAGAAGGCGACAAGATAGGTGATCGCTTCTTCCCGTGCCTCCGCTTCGCTGTCGCCGATGAAGCAGTGGATCCAGAGCGGAATGTTGGCCTCCGCCTGCCCGCCCCTGGCCGCCGTGATCTGCTTCCACGCCGCGATGGCATCGGTGTTCAGCTGGAAGGGCGAGGCCGAGGTGCAAAGCAGCCCGAGGCCCATCTCCGCCATGCGCTCGGCGGTGCCCGGATTGTTGCAGGCGCCGTAGAGGTGGATGCGCTCCCGCACCGGCCCCGGCCGGAGCGTCACCTCGCGCGGGATGGTGGCGTGAGTGCCCTCGTAGCGGAAGGGCTCGCCGCTCAGCAGCCCCTTGGCGATCTCGCAGTTCTCGCGAAAGAGCTCGCGCGAATGCGCCATGTCGATGGCACGCGCGTCGTACTCGATCTTGGCCACGCCGCGCCCGAGGCCGAGATGCAGGTCGGCGTCGGTCATCAGGCTCAGCATCGCCACGTCTTCGGCGAAGCGCACCGGCTCGTACCAGGGCAGCACGATCACCGCGGTCCCGAGGCCCAGGCCGGGGCAGGCCGCCGCGACATGGCTCAGGAAGAACAGCGGCGAGGGCGAGGGATAGTAGTCGGTGAAGTGGTGTTCCAGCACCCAGACGCTGCCGAAACCCAGGGACTGCCCGAAGCGGCAGTCCTCCAGCATCTCGCGGTAGCGCTGCCGGTCGCCGGCGGCGCCGTCGTGTTCCGCCGGCATCACCGGGCCAACGGTGAAGCCGAACGCCGGATTACCGCGTTCGCTCATGCCCCAGTCCTAGCGGACCGGGCACACGCGCGGCAAGCGGCGGGGAGAGCCGCGTCGATGGGTCGCGGGGCCCCCGACGCGGCCTCTCAGTGTCTTTCGGGCGACGCTATTGGCTGATGACGCCGCAGGCGATACGCGGGCCGGCCGCGCCCGCCGGATCGGTTACGTAATCGTCCGGCCCGTCGTGAATCACGATGGCCGCGCCGTCCTCGTCGAACAGCGCCGCATCCAGCCGCAACTGCGTGTTCAGCACCTCGATCTCCAGCGCGCCCGACTCCGGCACGTGGATGTTGGGCATGTCGCCCGCATGCACCCCCTCGGCACTCTCGATCCCGTGCTTCGCGCCCGTCGGGTTGAAATGACCGCCTGCGGACTTGAAGGGCGGCTCGCACACGCCGACCGCATGGACGTGGAACGCATGGGCGCCCGCGGGCAGGTTCTCCAGGTCGGCGTGCAACAGCGTGCCTTGTGGCGTTTCACGAAGCGTGACCGCGCCGACCGACTCCCCGTTCGCGTTCATCATCTCCGCGCTCGCCTGCTCGGCTGCGCTCGCTGCGTGCGTCGCCGCGACCAGCGCGAGGCCGGTCAGCAGGATGGTGATTCCGGTCAGTTTCCTCATTGTCCTGTCCTCTTCGTTGGTATCGTCGTACCTGATACGTGTGGTCACCGCCGGGCCCGGTTGGGAAAGCTCGGACCCGCTCGCGTCGTGACAAATTCACTCGCTATCCTGCGGGTGCGGGTCTGGCCCTGCAACCGTCCTCTCAAGCAGGTAAAGGCCTGAGCGCCGACTCACCGAGCAGACGGGTCGCACTCTCGTCAAAGATCGCCTATACGCCGCGCCGAAGGAGTATCGACAAGCATCGGTGGATCCGCATGACCGATTTCCCGGAAGCGCTGCTGGATGGCTACCGCTCGTTCAAGGACGACCGCTACGCGCGGGAACACGCGCGCTACCACGCGCTCGCCGAGCAAGGGCAGTCGCCCGAGGTCATGGTCATCGCCTGCTGCGATTCCCGCTCGGCGCCGGAGACCATCTTCAACGCTGCGCCGGGCGAAATGTTCGTCGTCCGCAACGTGGCCAACCTGGTGCCGCCTTATGAGCCGGACGGCTCCCTTCACGGCACCTCCGCCGCGCTGGAATTCGCGGTGCAGAGCCTCAAGGTCAGGCACATCGTCATGCTCGGCCACGGGCACTGCGGCGGCATCCGGGCGGCACTGCATCCGTCGGCGGAGCCGCTCTCTCCGGGCGACTTCATCGGCAGGTGGATGAAACAGCTCGGGCCTACCGCCAGCCAAATCGCGGCCTGCGACTCGATGACGGACGCCGAGCGGCAAACCGCCCTCGAACGCGTGTCGATCCGCAATTCGATCGCGAACCTGCGTACCTTTCCGTGCGTCTCGATCCTCGAGGAGCGCGGCCGGCTCAGTCTGCACGGCGCCTGGTTCGACATCGCCGACGGCGATCTCTGGACCTTGGACCCGGACACCGGAGATTTTTCGAAGCCGGCGTAGCGCGCGCTAGAAGATGCCGTTGGCCTTCTGCAGCTCGCGCACGTAGCGGGTGATCTTGATCACGTCCTCGGGAGAGACGCCGTCCACAGGCGCCATATTGCCGAACTTCCAATGATGGGCGCGAACGCCGTTCTTGACCGCCAGTTGGAACGACATGTCGCCGTGGTGATTGGGCTCGTAGATCCGGTGAACCAGCGGCGGTCCCTGGTCCGAGCCCGTCGCGTGGGCACCGTGGCAAGTTACGCAGTTCTCCTCGAACAGCGCCTGCCCGGCCTCCGCCTCGGCCGTGAACGCCGGGATGGTCAGCGCCACGTCTCCAGCTTCGTGCCCCGCGTGGTCGTCGTCGAACCATTGCAGCCACCCCACCACGCCCACGACCACCGCCGCCGCGATCACGACGAGGTAAAGCCTGTCCGTCAGCTTCTTCCTCTTGGTTCGGCTTGAGGAAGCGGACCCGCGAGGTCGGCGAGGATTGGGTTTTTTCTTCATTGTGCGTCTCCCGCAGACGGGCCTGCGAGGTCGTCCAGAATGGGACAATCCGGCCGCTCGTCGCCGTGGCAGCGTGCCACCAGGGTCGCGAGCGTGCCGCGCAGCCCTTCGAGTTCGGCGATCTTGCGGTCGATGCGGCGCAGGTGTTCCTCGGCCAGCGCCTTCACATCGGCGCTGGCGCGCGCGCGGTCCTCGTAGAGCGAGAGCAGCGTCCGGCACTCCCTGATCGAGAAGCCGAGAGAGCGGGCGCGGGCGAGAAACCGCAGCTTGTGCACGTCGGTCTCCTCGAACGCGCGGTAGCCGTTCGTGCCCCGCGCCGGCCGCACCAGGCCGATGTCCTCGTAATAGCGGATCGTCTTCGCCGAGAGCCCGCTCGCTTCGGCCACGTCGGCTATCTTCATGACCACCTCCGCGACACCCTCATACAGGTTCCTGTTACGGGAAGGTCAACGCCCATTATTCTTGACCTTCCAGTCACTGGAAACCCTACATTGCTTTGGAACGAAGTCCACGAGGGGTTTGCGGTGAAACCGGGCACGGCGGCCGAGACGACGGCGCGCGATCCCGTCTGCGGGATGAGCGTGGAGTGTGCCGATGCCAGCCACACGGCGCAGTACCGGGGGCAGACGTTCTATTTCTGCTGCGCCCGGTGCAGAGAGCGCTTTGCCGAAGCGCCGGAGGATTTCCTCGGCGAGCGCCCGCGCCCGGCAACGGAGGCCGCGCCCGAGGGGAGCCTCTACACCTGCCCGATGGACCCGGAGATCGAGCAGGCCACGCCCGGGGACTGCCCCATCTGCGGCATGGCGCTGGAGCCGACGATGCCGGCGGCAGACGCAGGCCCATCGCCCGAGCTGCGCGACCTGCGCCGGCGGCTCTGGCTCGCCGCACCGCTCGCCGCCGCCGTGTTCGCGCTGGAGATGGGGAGCCACGCCGGCATCCCCTTCGACGCCTGGCTCGGGCCCCGCAACTTCGTCGCCGTGCAATTCGTGCTCGCGACGCCGGTGCTCTGGATCGCCCGCGCGTTCTTCCTGCGTGGCCTCGCCTCGGTGCGCAACCGCTCGCCCAACATGTGGACCCTGATCGCGCTCGGCACCGGCGCCGCCTGGCTCTTCAGTCTCACAGGCCTGCTCGCCCCCGGCATCTTCCCCGAAGCGGTTCTCACCGCAGGCGGGCAGCCGCCGGCCTACTTCGAGGCCGCCGCGGTGATCCTCGTGCTCGTGCTGGCCGGGCAGGCGATGGAAACGGTTGCCCGTGAGCGGACGGGCGATGCGATCCGCGCGCTCATGGGTCTCGCGCCGAAATCGGCACGCCGATTAGAGGAGGACGGCGAGGCCGACGTGCCGATCGACGCCGTCCGCGTCGGCGACCGGCTCAGGGTGCGGCACGGCGAGAGCGTGCCGGTGGATGGTGTCGTGACCGAGGGCCGCGCCACCGTCGACGAGAGCATGATCACGGGTGAGTCGCTGCCGGTGGAGAAGGGGCCGGGCGATCCACTCACCGGGGGCACGCTCGCCAAGTCCGGCAACCTGGTGATGCGGGCGGAGCGAGTCGGCGCCGAAACTACACTCGCCCACATTGTCGCCCTGGTGGCAAAGGCCCAGCGCAGCCGCGCTCCGATCCAGGCGCTCGCCGACCGGGTCGCCGGCGTCTTCGTCCCCGCCGTGGTTGCCGTCGCCGCGCTCGCGGCCATCGGCTGGGCCGTGGCCGGCCCGTCGCCCGCGCTGGCCCTGGCGCTGAGCGCCGCAGTGAGCGTGCTGATCATCGCGTGCCCCTGCGCGCTCGGGCTGGCGACCCCGATGTCGATCATGGTGGCCGCCGGGCGCGGCGCCCAGGCCGGCGTGCTGGTGCGCGACGCCGAGGCGCTGGAGCGCCTCGCCAAGGCGGACCTGCTGATCGTCGACAAGACCGGCACGCTCACCGAGGGCCGGCCCGCTGTTACCGACGTCATCCCCGTGGGCGCCGTAGAGAGGGAGCGGCTGCTCGCGCTGGCGGCGGCGCTGGAGCGGAGTGCCCACCACCCGCTCGCCGAGGCGGTCGTCGAGGCGGCCGAGGCGGCGGGCGTGCCCTACCTCGCGGCGCACGACGTGGAGACCGTGGCCGGCCGCGGCGTGCAGGGTCACGCGGCGGGCCAAGCGGTCGCGCTCGGCAACGCCGCCATGATGCAGGTACTGGGTATTCCGCTCGGCGAGCAAACACGCCAAGCAGAGTCGCTGGAAGATGCCGGCAAGACCGCGATGTACGTCGCGGTGGACGGCTCGCTGGCAGGCGTGATCGGGGTCGCCGACCGTGTGAGGGAGACCGCGCCCGAGGCCCTGCGCGTCCTCCAGGCGACGGGGCTCTCCGTCGTCATGGCGACCGGCGACAGTCCCCGCGTGGCCGAGATCGTCGCCCGCCAACTCGGCATCGACGCGGTGCACGCGGCGCTCACACCTGAGGACAAGGGCGCGCTGGTCGAGCAGTTCCGCCAAGAGGGTAGGACCGTCGCCATGGCCGGCGACGGGGTGAACGACGCACCGGCGCTCGCCCTGGCCGATGTCGGCATCGCCATCGGAGGCGGCGCGGACATCGCGCTGGAGAGCGCAGGCATCACCCTGGTCAAGGGCGATCTGCGTGGCATCGTCCGCGCCCGCAAGCTGGCCCGAACGACCATGGGCAACGTGCGCCAGAACCTCTTTCTCGCCTTCGTCTACAACGCGGCGGCCATCCCCATCGCCGCAGGCGTATTGTTTCCCCCGTTCGGTATCCTGCTCTCGCCGATGATCGCCGCCGCGGTGATGAGCCTCTCCTCGGTCTCGGTCATCGGCAACGCGCTCCGCCTCCGCGCGGCGCGGGTCTGAGGGCGATATGCGTGCCACAACACAGGCAATCGTCATGGCGACGGTGGCTCTCGCCTGTTGGCTGCCGGCCGGATCTGTCGCCTGGGCGTCGGACGATCTCGAACGGGGTGCCGCGCTTTACGCCGAGCACTGCGCCTCGTGCCACGGCGCCGAGCTGGAAGGTGCGCCGAACTGGCGCAGGCAGGGCGAGGACGGCCTCTATCCCGCGCCGCCCCACGATGCGACCGGCCACACCTGGCATCACGGCGACCAGATGCTGTTCGACTACACCAAGCTGGGCGGCGAGGGCGCGCTGGCCGCACTCGGTATCACGGACTTCGAGAGCGGCATGCCGGGTTACGCCGAAGTTCTTTCCGACGATGAAATCCGCGATGTCCTCGCCTTCATCAAGAGCACCTGGCCCGAGCCCCTGCGTCAGCATCAAGAGGACATGACGCAACACGAAGCCGCGTCTGACCCCCGCAAGTGAACGACGGCATGACCGATCGGCCCCCGCACCGGCGGGCGCAAGCCTCCTTCTATGCCGCGGCACTGCTCTGGCTGCCGGCGGGCGTGCTCGTGTCGGCCGCGATCCGCTTTGGAACTGCGTCGGTGGCACCCGACGAGGGGGCGGCGGCGCTCATGGCGCTGCCGTCGCTGATCGTGGCCGCGGTCTGTGGCCTGCCGCTGGCCTTGGCCTGCCGGCGGCTGGGGCGGCTCGGCCATGCGCGCACGGCGTGGATCGTGGGCATCGTCCTCGGGGTCGCCACGGTGGCCGCGTCGCTCCCCGCCGGTTTGCTCGGCCCGCCGGGCATCGCCATCGTCGCCGTGGTGCTGAGCCTGCCAGTCTGGATTGCGGCGTTCTGGCTTGGCCGGCGCGCGCGGACGAACGCCGATGCAGGGAGCCCGCCACTGGACGGGCAGGATCGCCGCCCATAGGCTGACCGCGCGCCACCCGTTCGAGCCACCGTGGCGCATTCAGCCGTGGAGCGCCGATGGATTTGCGACTGGGTGCGGCGCTGCGCCCTTACTTTCCGCTCGCAGCGGGTGTCCTGATCAATCTCTCGACCGGGATCCTCTACGCGTGGAGCGTTTTCGTAGCGCCGCTCGAAGCCGAGCTCGGCGCCGACCGCGCGACGGTGAGCGGCGCGCAGTCGCTTTGCCTGTTCACCGCGACGATCGGCTGCTTCGTGATGCACCGGCTGCTGCACTGGTTCACGCTCCCGCAGCTCACCCTGCTCATGGCTGCGGTCTCGGCGGCCGGTTTCGCGCTCGCGGGCTTCGGCCAATCGGTCGCGGCACTCTATGTCGGCTACGGCGTGCTCTTCGGCTTTGCCGTCGGCGTTGTCTATTTCGTCGCGATGACCGCGGTGAGCATCGACGGGCCGGTGAGATCCAGCATCGCCATGAGCATCAACATGTCGGCAGTCGCCATGGGCGGCATCGCCTGGTCGCCCGGTCTCGCCATCCTGATCGCCGCGACGGGGCCGGAGACGACCTTCGGCGTGACGGCTGCGGTGATCTTCCTGGCCATGGCGATCGCCGCCGCGCTCATCGCGCTCTCCCGCAAGACGCCGCCGGCGACCGGCACGACAGGGCTGTTTCAGGACATACTGACCCACCGGCCCCGCGTGGTGATCGCGATCTTTCTCGGATTTCTCTGCGTCGCCTTCGTCGCGCTTGCCGTCATCGGTCACGCGGCGACGATGATGGCTGCCTGGGGCGCGTCTGCCGATCAGACCCAGTTCGCGCCAATGCTCTCCAGCGCTGGCTACGTGGCCGGCGGGCTGGTCGGCGGAATTCTGGTCGATGCGCTCACCGGCCGGCGCGTGCTCGTGGGCGTCGGGCTCGTCATGGGCGTGTTTCTGCTCGCGCTCTTCTTCGCCCCCGGCGTCGTCATGGGTCTCGCCGCCATTACCGCGGTCGGGATGGCCTTCGGCGTGCTCGCTAGCGCCCACCCCGTGACTATCGCGGGCTACTACGGGGCGGCGGCACTGCCGCGGGTCTTCGGCCGCATCGCTCTGGCTTACGGGCTCGGCGGCCTGCTCGGGCCGTTCAGCGCTGGCGCGATCTACGACGCCGATCAGAATTACGGCACCGCGGTGATCATGATCGCCGTGATCGCGTTCCTGGGCGCGGTATTCTATGCCTGCCTGCCCCGCCGCGAGCGGCTCGGCGCATCGGCCCGGCGGGCAGCTTGAGGAGGAGACGGGACCATGCCGCATGTCACGACGAACGACGGGATCCGCCTTCACTACGTGGAGAAAGGCAGCGGCGCCCCCCTCGTCATGATCCCCGGCTGGTCGCAGACCGCCGCCCAGTTCGAGGCGCAAGTCGAAGGGCTTTCAGCCAGCCGCCGGGTCATCGCCTTCGACATGCGCGGGCACGGCGAATCGGACAAGCCCGAGCACGGCTACAAGATTCAGCGCCTCGCCATGGACGTGCGCAACGCTATTGAGGCCCTCGGGCTGGAACGGGTGAGCCTGCTCGGCCATTCCATGGGGTGCGCCGCGATCTGGTGCTACATCGACCTGTTCGGCGAAGCGGGGCTGGAGCGGCTCGTCCTCGTCGACCAGATGCCCGCCATCACCGCGCGCAGCGAGTGGTCAGAGCAGGAGAAGCAGGACGCCGGCGCGCTCTTCGACGGCGCGAGCCTTTACGAGACCATCGGCGCCCTCGCGGGGAAAGAAGGCGTGGCGACCACGAAGGGCTTCATCGGCAGCATGTTCACCGGCGGCTTCCCCACCGAGCGGGTGGCGTGGGTCATCGAGCAGAATCGCAAGATGCCGCGCCGCCACGCAGCCACTCTGCTCCTCAACCACGCGACGCAGGACTGGCGCGACCTCATCCCCCGCATCACGCTGCCGACTCTCATCGTCGGCGGCCGGGTCAGCCTGATCGACTGGCGCTCGCAGGAGTGGATGCACCGCCAGATCGCTGGCTCCCAGCTCGAGATATTCGAGGAGGCCGACGGCGGCAATCACTTCATGTTCATGGAGAGCCCGGAGCGCTTCAACCGCCTGGTGGACGCGTTCCTCGGCTGAGCTAGACCCTCGCCTCCACGCGGATCGTGACGATGTCCGTGTCGTGATATTGCTGGTGGTGGACGGAGGAAGCGAGGTGGCGCAGGAGCCGTAGCGACACCTCCCGTTCTGGTGCGTCGTCGGATGCCTGGCCCATGAGCGCGATCCGGTCCTCCAGGTTCTCCTCGCCGGGCGCCGCGATGAACTCAAGTACCGCGGCGCTGCCTTCCTTGTAGGCAGTAAGCAGCAGGCGCCGCGTCCGGTGCGGCGCGCCCTCCGCCTCTTCCTCTTCGTCGTGCCGCAGCAGCGTCAGCATCGCTTCCTCGGCGGCGGCGTCGAGGCGGTGCGCCATCGCCTCGTTCCAGCCGTTGCGGGTCGCGAAGGTCTGCAGGAACTCCCTGATCTTCGGCAACGACGCGACCTCGAACGGCGCCTGGATGCGGCGCCGGCGGGGCGCCGCCAGCTCGACGAAGAGCGTGAGCAGAATCGCCGTCATCCCGCCGGCTGTCATGCCGTTTTCCAGCAGCCCGCCGGCGATACCCGAGACATGCTCGGGGAAGATCACGCCGTTCTGGAAGCCGACCCCGATCCAGAAGGACACCCCTGCAATCAGACCCTTGCGGTAGTCCACCCCGTCCTGGATGACGATCCGCATGCCGACCACGAAGAGCAGACCCAGCAGCACGGTGATATAGGCGGCCGCGACCGGCCCCGGTATTGCCAGCACCACGGCGAGCGCCTTTGGAATGAACGCCACCACGACGAACGCGATCCCGAGCGCGACGCCTACGCTGCGGGCGCCCACGCCGGTGAGCGCGGTGACCGATATGCTGGTGGAATAGGTCGTGTTGGGCACGGTCCCCATCAGGCCGGAGAGCAGGTTGCCCACGCCGTCGGCGCCCACCGCCCCTTGCACCGCCCGAAAATTCACCGCGCGCGGCTTGCGCCAGGAGACCCGCTGGATGGCGATACCGTCGCCCACCGTCTCAATGGCGCCGACCAGGGTCACGAAGACGAAGGCCGGCAGGAGGCCCCAGAAGACCGGCCCGAAGTCGATATCGAAGCCCGGCCAACCGCCCGACGGCACACCCACCCAGGACGCCGCGGCGATACCGGCGACATCGTAGAAGCCGAAGTACCCGGCAACCCCGCAGCCGGCGACGATGCCGATGACCGGCGCCCAGAGTCTGAGTGCGCCCGTGGCTTTCAGCGAGATACCGCACAGGACGAGCACGGTCACAAGCGCCGCGAGCGGCGCGCCGAGCTCCGACGTGCCCTCCGGAACCTGCGTCAGCATGCTGAAGACAATCGGCATCACCGTGACCGGGATCAGCATGATGACGGTGCCCGAGACGGTGGGCGTGAGGATGCGCCGAAGGAGTGAGAGTCGCCACGCAAGCAGGAACTGGAAGAGGGCGGAGATCACCACCAGCGTCGCCAGCATCGCCGGGCCGCCCTGGGCAATCGCGCCGACGCAGATCGCGATGAAGGCCCCGGAGGTGCCCATGACAAGGACGTAGCCGGCACCGATTCGCCCGACTCGGACGGCCTGGAGGACCGAGGTGATGCCGCTGACCAAGACGGCGCCGAAGACCGCCCACGAGAGATAGGATTCCGGCCCGCCGGCGGCGCGGACCACGATCGCAGGCGTCAGCGCGACGCCGGCGATGCAAAGGACGGCGAGCTGCAGGCCGAGGCCGCAGCTAAGCGCAATGGGCGGTCGCTCGTCCGGCTCGTAGCGAACGCCGCCGGGCCGCTCTGAGCCGCCTGTCGTCAATTCGCACTCTCCCTGTCCTGGAGTGCGAGGCGGACTCTGGCACAGGTTAGCGCTGTAACGAAGTGACTTGCGATGAGCGGGCGTCCCCGTCAGACGTCGTATTCCAGGCCGATGTCGCGGTAGCGCTCCGGGTCCTCGAGCCAGCGCTGCCGTACCTTCACGAAGAGCTTGAGGTCGATGGGGCAGCCCAGGATTTGAGACAGCTCGGCCCGTGCCGCCGTGCCGATTGCCTTGATGCGCTGCCCGCCCTTGCCGAGGACGATGCCCTTGTGCGTCTCCCGCTGCACGTAGATCACCTGCTCGACCCGTGCGCCGCCGTTCCGGGCGCTGGTCCAGCCTTCGGTCTCGACCGCGACGGCGTAGGGAAGCTCCTGGCGCAGCTGCAGGAAGAGCTGCTCGCGCGTGATCTCCGCCGCAAGCAGGCGCTCCGAAATGTCTGTGAGCTGGTCTTCGGGATAGAGCCAGGGGCCCGGCGGCATGCGGGCCTTGAGCGCGCCCAGCAGGTCGTCGACACCGTCGCCGTCGAGCGCCGAAACCATGAAAATTTCGGCCGCGAGCCCGGCTTCCTCGACACCCGCAGCGAGTGGCAGCAGGGCGTGGCGCGGCACCAGGTCGATCTTGTTGAGGGCCACCAAGGTTTCGCGTCCGGTCTCCTTGAGCCGGTCGATGATGGCCCTGGTCTCGCCGGTCAGTCCGCGCCGTGCGTCCACCAGCAGCAGGATGGCGTCGGCGTCGTGCGCGCCGCTCCAGGCGGCGTGGACCATCGCCCGTTCGAAGCGGTGCCGGGCGGCGAAGATTCCGGGCGTGTCGACGAAGACGAGCTGGACTTCGTCGATCACGCGGATGCCGCGCAGCCGGCTACGTGTGGTCTGCACCTTGGGCGAGACGATGGCGACCTTGGCGCCCACCAGCCGGTTGACCAGGGTCGACTTGCCGACATTGGGCGCTCCCAGCACGGCGACGAAGCCCGCGCGGGTGCCGCCCTCAGCCATCGCCATCGCTCCTGCCATCGGCGATGCGCGCAAGCAGGGTGCCGGCGGCGCCTTGCTCTGCCGCGCGCTTGGTGGCGCCGGTGGCGACCGCCTTGCCGAAGCCGGCGACCTCCGCCTCGACCTCGAAGAGGGGCGCATGGGCCGGGCCGCTGGACGAGAGCGTGCGATAGACCGGGAGCCCGCGCCCCCGCGCTTGCGTCCACTCCTGCAGCCGCGTCTTTGGATCGCGCGGCGGTTCGAGGTCAGCGGTCATCGCCGGCGCCCAGTGGCGGCGGATGAAGCGCTCGGCGGCATCGAGGCCGCCGTCGATATAGAGGGCGCCGATGACAGCCTCGCAGGCGTCCGCAAGATTGGCTGGATTGTCGCGCCCGCCTGCGGCGCCCTCGCTGCGGCTCAGCGTGAGACGGTCGCCGAGCGCGAGGTTGCGGGCCACGCCCTCCAGCGCCTCGCGGCGAACCAGCGCGGAGAAGCGCTGCGAGAGGGCACCTTCGGCCTCGTGCGGGAACGCCTCGTAGAGCATCGCTGCCACGACCATGCCGAGCACGCGGTCGCCCAGAAACTCGAGACGCTGATTGCTGCCGGCCTGCGTGCCCGCGCTCGGGTGCCGGAGCGCGAGGGCGAGCAGCGCCGGGTGGGCGAAGCGGTGGCCGAGAGCCTCTTCGAGCGAGCCCGCCGTTCCGGCGTCATCTGCCGCCGGCTCCGGCGGCGGCTCGGCTGCGCCTGCGGGCGCTAGTCGATCGCCTTGAAGACCCGATCGCCGCGTGTTGCGCTCGGCCAGTTCCAGACCTCCCCGATGCTGGTTCCATCTTCCAGCGAGTGGAAGATGAACTCGGCCCGGCCCACGAGGTTTTCGGACGGGATGAAACCGACCGAGGGCACGCGGCTGTCGAGCGAGTTGTCGCGGTTGTCGCCCATGGCGAAGTAATGATCGGCGGGCACGGTATAGATCTGCGTGTTGTCGAGGCCGCCGGTGGGCGTGGCGTCGAGGGTCATGTAGTTCACGCCGTTCGGCAACGTCTCGCGATACTGGCGGAGCACCCGCTCGCGGCCGTAGCGGTCCGTGTAGCTGTAATCGTCGACCCGTTCGCGCTTCACCGGCGTCCCGTTGATGTGGAGCACGCCCTTGAGCACCTGGATGCGGTCGCCGGGGAGCCCCACGATGCGCTTGATGTAGTCGGTCGAATTGTCGCGGGGCAGCTTGAAGACCGCAACGTCGCCCCGGTCTGGCGGGCTGTCGATGATCCGCCCGTCGAACACGTCGATGCTCCAAGGCAGCGAGTGCGTGCTGTAGCCGTAGGCGTACTTCGACACGAACAGATAGTCGCCGACGAGCAGGGTCGGGATCATTGAGCCGGACGGGATGTTGAAGGGCTCGATCGCGACGGTGCGGACGATCAACGCGGCAAGCACCGCGTAGATCAGGGTCCGGATGGTGTCCCAGAAGCCGCTGAATCTGCGCTTGGCTGAGCCCTGAATCTTGGCGCGCCCCATGTGCGGTCGGTTCGGTTCCAGCTGTTCGCGGCCCGGGCCGCCCGCTGCCCTCGTTGCCGTCAGTCGGTTGCAGGGATTGCAGTGATCAGCACGACGGCCTGGGCGATCGGTGGCTCATCGGTCATGGTCACGTCGATCCGGCACCTCATGCCCGAAGGCGTGAGCGATTGCAAGCGTTTGAGCGCACCGCCCGTCAGCTCGATCGTCGGCTGACCGGTGGGCAGGTTGACCACCGCCATGTCGCGCCAGAAGACACCCTGGCGGAGCCCGGTGCCCAGCGCCTTCGCGCAGGCCTCCTTGGCGGCGAAGCGACGGGCATAGGTTTCCTCCGGCCTCAGCCGGCGCTCGGCGCGTGCGCGTTCGACTGCGGTGAAAACGCGGTGGGTAAAGCGCGCGCCGAAGCGGTCGAGCGTGCCCGCGATGCGCCGGATGTCGACGATGTCGGCGCCGAGGCCGACGATCATGGGCCAGGCCGGCGGCTCGGCAGCGGCGCTCACGGCACGCGCACCATCAGCGGCCGCGGTCCACCAGCACTTGGTCGAAATGAGTCACGTTCGCGGCGGCCGGCTGGGCGTCCCCCTGTGCGGGTTCAGGGGCGGCCTCGGGGATGGAGATCTCGTCATCCACCTGTTGCCCGGTGTCCAGTCTGGCGCGGCGCTCCTCGTCGAGCACGCGCCTGCGCCGCAGGCGCCTGGCCTGGCGGTGGTGCTGGTAGTTGCCCACCACCCGTCGTATCGGGAAGAAGAACAAGAGCCACACGACTACCGCTGCCGGCAGGCCGCCCACCAGCATGGGCAGCAGTACCGTACCCGGCTCCTCGAAGATGGTGCCGATCGTCATGTCGGCGGGCAGTTCCTGACCGCGCTCGTAGCCGAGAATCCAGGTTCCCAGCCAAATGATTCCCGCCCAGATAAAGGGAAAGGTCCACGGATTGCCGACCGCCGTGCCGATCGCCGACGCGATGATGTTGCCGCGCAGCGCCCACGCCAGCACCGCAGCGAGAATGAAGTGAAACCCGATCAAGGGCGTGAACGAGACCGCCGCTCCGCACGCGAAGCCGCACGCGATGGCGTAGGGCGAGCCTTGCAGGCGTTTGAGTTTGAAGGTCCAGTATCGGAGAACCCGGCCCCAGCCCATGTTGGGCCACACGAACCGCCGCAAGCGGACCCATCGGCTCAGCTTCTTGCGTCGGCGAAACAGGCTCAAGGCCGTCCTCGCCTCAGCCCGCGCCCGGCAGGAGTCTCCGCCCCAGCCATGCGCGCGACGCTCGACCGAATGCCACCGACCGTCTCATCGCCTTCCTCCCAACCGCGGGTCTACCCTTCTTATTTTTCCACCCCAATCCGAGAGTTAGCCCAAGATCGCGCGGTCGTGCAAGGCTTGGTGCGTCCGCCCGCTCAAACCCCCAGCTTCCGTCGGTGCCATGCGCCGGCGCAGTTCGCCTTGCATTTTGTGTGTGATACTGTATATTGGGAGTTTAGGGCACAGCGCGACAATATTTGGACCGGTGCAAGCCCGGCATCGGACGGAGGGACGGTTATGACAGCCTGGACGCCGGAGCGGGTCGCCACCGTGACCCGGCTGTGGAACGAAGGACTCACGACCGCCGAGATCGGGCGTGCGGTCGGCATGTCAAAGAATGCCGTCGTCGGCAAGGCGCATCGCCTGCAACTGCCGCCGCGCCCGTCGCCGATCCGGCGCGGAAAGAGTTATTCGCGCACGCCGAAGGCCAAGAACGGCGTGAACGGTGCAAACGGTGTGCATGGCGCGAACGGGCGCAAGTCGGCAACGACGCCCGCAGGGATCGCGGTGCCGGCAAGATCGCGGGCGCCGGAGACGCCTCTCGCCGTCGGCAGCTCGGCGTGCAAATGGCCCATCGGCCATCCGGACGAGCCCAGCTTCCACTTCTGCGGCGAACTTGCGCTACTCGGCAAGCCTTACTGCCTGGAGCACTACCGCAGGGCCTACGTGGCTGTCAGGCCCCGCTCCGACGCGGCCTGAGCCATCCCAGACGGGGCCTCACCGCCGGCGGCGCTACGATGCCGGCTGGTCGGGTTCGGCTGAAGGCGACAGCCGCTCGACCTCGGCATCCATGCGGCCCTGCCACATCAGCGCCCACATGTGAAAATCGCCGGCCAGGCTGAAGAACGGGTAGGTGAAGGTCGCCGGCCGGTTGCGCTCGATCAAGAGGTGGCTGATCCAGGCGAAGAAGTAGCCGCACACGAGCGCGGCAATCAGCAGCAGCGGCTCTCCGAGGACACCGGCGACGACAACCAGAGCAACGGAACCCGTGGTGCCGACGAAGTGCATCCGGCGCGTCCACGGCCGGCTGTGCTCGGACACGTAGTAGGGCCAGAAGGCTCGATACCGACGGATTCGATCGCTCATCGTCGCTGCCTCCATCTCTGTCGCGCGTGCAACGCCGCCATCATGTCGCCCAATTCGTTGCGTTTTCAGGCTATGTTTGTGATTCTACACCATCGCTCTCGACTCACGATTGCGCGGTGAACCCACACGGTCAGGGAGATCACGCCCATGGCGGCGATGACCACACCCGTCTGCGATTTCGGCTGGAAGGCGGTCGACTTTCGGCTGGAGGGGACCGACGGCAAGACCTACACGCTCGCGGACTGCGCCGGCGAGCGCGGTACGCTGGTGATGTTCCTCTGCAACCATTGTCCGTTCGTGAAGGCCGTCATCGACCGCATCGTGCGGGACGTGAACGAGCTCAGGAGCCACGGGATCGGCGCGGTCGCCATCATGCCGAACGACACCGAGGCCTATCCCGCCGATTCCTTCCAGAACATGAAGATGTTCGGCAGCCAGCACGGGTTCGGCTTCCCCTATCTCATCGACCGGACCCAGGATGTGGCGCGCGCCTACGACGCGGCGTGCACGCCTGACTTCTTCGGCTTCGACCGAGACCTCGGCCTGCAGTACCGGGGCCGGCTCGACGCCTCGCGGATGGAGCCGGTGCCCGACGCGCGCCGGGAGCTCCTCGAGGCCATGATCCAGGTTGCCGAGTCCGGGCGCGGACCCGAGGAGCAGCTGCCGTCCATGGGCTGCTCGATCAAGTGGCGCGAAGCCGCTTGAGCCGGTCTCCCTCGCTTTTCGGGCAGGCTGAGCGGCGCTGACGGAGGTACGCGCGTGGCGGATATCTTCCGAGAGGTCGATGAGGACCTTCGGCACGAACGCTATCTCAAGCTGTGGCGGCGGTGGCGCTACTGGCTGCTCGGCGTCGGTGTAGCGGCACTTGGTGCCGCGGTCGCCTACGTGATGATCGCCGATGCCAGGGAGGGCGCCCGCGAGGCCGAGGGGCGGCAGTTTGCAGCCGCCATGGCCGGCATCGAGGCCGGGCGCGGGTCGGAAGCCGTCGACCAGCTGGCGTCGCTCGCGGCCGATTCGGAGACCGGATACGCCGCGCTCGCCCGGCTGGCGGAAGCCGATTCGCGCGCCGGGCGCGGGGATGTCAGCGGTGCCATATTCGTCTACGACCAGATCGCGGCGGACACCCGGCTCGATCCGCTCTACCGCGACCTGGGCGCCCTGCTTGCCGCGCAACGGCTGGTCGACCGCGCGTCGGCTGCGGAGGTCAACCTGCGGCTCGCACCCCTGCTGGCAGGCCATTCGCCGTGGCGGCCGCTCGCGGCGGAGCTTTCCGCCATCGTCGAGCTGCGCGCCGGCAACGAGGCGGCGGCTCGTTCGCTCTTCGCCGAGCTCGTGAGCGACCCCGCTGCGCCACTTGGCTTGCGCCAACGGGCGGCCGAGCTGCTGTTGAGCCTCGGCGGCAATCTGGAGGAGGCGCTTGCGGGTGGCGCCCAGTCGGCCGAGTGGGGCGATGCCGAAGGCTCGGACGATGCGCCGGCCGGGAGCACGGCGGAATGAGGCGCGCCGCACCGGGAGGAGTTGCGCGGTACGCCACCCTGGTCGGCCTTTGCCTTCTCCTCGGCCTGGGCGGCTGCGACACCGTCTCAGATTGGTTTAGCGACGACGAGGAGTCGCCGGTGGCCGGCGAGCGACTCTCGGTGATTTTTCTCGAGCGTCAACTGGAGCCGGACCCCGGCGCCGAGGCGCTCACGGTGCGCCTGCCGCCGGCCTACGTGAACGAAGACTGGCCCCAGTCCGGCGGCTACCCGCACCATGCCTTGCACCACCTCGCTGCCGCCGACGTCCTCGAAGAGCGTTGGCGGGCCAGGATCGGCAGCGGCACCGACGACGACGGACCCCTTCTCGTGTCGCCGGTGGTGGCCGGCGGTCGCGTCTTCACCATGGATACGGAGAGTCTGATCTCGTCCTACGACGCCGAAACGGGTGCGAGGCTCTGGGTAGCCGATATGCTGCCGGAAGAGGATGACGAGGGCGCATTCGGCGGCGGTCTCGCGGTGGCGGGCGGCTGGCTGTTCGCGACGACGGGCCTCGGCCACGTGATCGCGCTGGATGCGGAGACCGGTGCGGTGCAGTGGCAGCAGTCGGTCGGCGAGCCCGTGCGTTCGCCGCCCGTGGTCTCCGGCGGCCGCGTGTTTGCCATCAGCCACGACAATCGGTTGTGGGCGCTGGATGCCGCTACCGGCGCCGTACAATGGAGCCATGCAGCGATCGCGGAGAGCGCGGGCTTTCTCGGCGGCGGGGCCCCGGCGGTGGAAGGCGGCATTGTGGTCGCACCCTTCTCGTCCGGCGAACTGACGGCGTTCCGGGTCGAGAACGGCCGCACGGTCTGGGCTGACATCCTCGCCGTCCAGGGCGTCCGCATCGGCGCCATCGCCACCTTCAACGATATCGATGGCAGCCCCGTGATCGACCGCGGCATGGTGTTCGCGATCGGTCACGGCGGACGCATGGTCGCCATCGACGAGCGCAGCGGCCGGCGCATCTGGGAGCGGGACATTGCCGGTCTCGACACGCCCTGGGTTGCGGGCGACTTCATTTTTGTGTTGACCGCAAACGGGGAGCTTCTCTGCGTCGCGCGCGAGAGCGGGGCGATCCTCTGGGTGCGGCCGTTGCCGCGCTTCGAGGACCCGGAGGATCGTGAGGACCCGATCTTCTGGAGCGGCCCGATCCTCGTCGGCGATCGGCTCATCGCTGCGGGGTCGGACGGCAGGATACTCGCGATCTCGCCCTACGACGGCAGCATTCTCGGCGGGCGCGATGTCGGGAGCGCCGTTCGCGAGCCGCCCGTGGTCGCCGATCGGACGCTCTTCCTCGTGACCGACGCAGCGGACCTGATCGCGCTGCGCTGAGGCTGAGGCCGGCCCTGTGGCCTTTACCGTTGCCATCGTGGGACGCCCCAACGTCGGCAAGTCGACGCTCTTCAACCGGCTGGTCGGCCGGCGCGCGGCGCTCGTCGCGCCGACGCCGGGCGTGACCCGGGACCGGCGCGAGGGATGGGCGCGGATCGGCCCGCTCAGGTTCCGCGCCATCGATACCGCCGGGCTCGAGGAAGCGGCGCCGGAAACCGTCGCCGGCCGCATGATGGCGCAAACCGAACGAGCGCTTGAGGAGGCCGACGCCGCGCTCCTCCTGATCGACGGGCGGGCGGGGGTGACGCCGGCCGACGAGTATTTCGCAAGGCAGTTGCGGCGGCTGCAGGTGCCGATCGTCCTGGCGGTGAACAAGTGCGAGGGCGGCGCGGCCGAGGGCGGGATTGCCGAGAGCCATTCCCTCGGTCTCGGCCAGCCGATTCCCATCTCGGCCGAGCACGGCGAAGGCCTCGCGGACCTCTACGACGCGCTCAGCCCCTTCGACTCCGAAACATCGGAAGACGCCTCCCGTGCGGACGACGTGCTCCGCCTCGCCATCGTCGGCCGCCCCAACGTCGGTAAGTCGACGCTGCTCAACCGGCTGGTCGGCGAGGCGCGGGTGATCACCGGCGCGGAGCCGGGCCTCACGCGGGATTCCATCGCCGTGCGCTGGTCCTACGAGGGTCGTTCCGTCGAACTGGTGGACACGGCAGGCCTCCGCCGCCGCGCCAAGACCGTGGCGGCGCTGGACAAGCTCTCTTCGCGCGATGCCGAACGCGCCCTCGGCCAGGCGGCGGTGGTGCTCGTCGTGCTGGACGCGTCCGAGCCCGCCGGCCGGCAGGACATGGCCATCGCCGCACGCGTGGCGGACGAAGGCCGGGCCATCGTCATCCTGCATAACAAGTGGGACCTGGTGCGGAATCGCACGGCCGCCCGGGTTGCCATTCAGGAGCGACTGGAGACCGCGCTCGCGCAGGTAAAGGGCGTCCCGGTGGTGACCTGCTCGGGCCTGACCGGCGCCGGTTCCGAGAAGATCATGCCGGCGGTGCTCGCCGCCTTCGACACCTGGAACCGCCGCGTGCCCACCGCCCAGCTCAATCGCTGGCTGGAAGGGGCGGTCGCCCATCATCCGCCGCCGCTCGCGGCCGGCCGCCGGCTCAAGCTCCGCTACATCACGCAGGTGAAGGCCAGGCCGCCCACCTTCGCCCTCTTCGCCAGCAAGCCGACGGCGCTGCCGGAGAGCTATCGCCGCTATCTCGTGAACGGGATCGCCGCCGAATTCGGCCTCGCCGGCGTACCCATCCGCTTGCTGCTGCGCGCCGGCAAGAACCCCTACGCACCGGGCTGAGCGGATGAACTCAACCCTCCGCCTCCAGCTCGTCGCGCAGCGTGCGCTTCAGCACCTTGCCATAATTGTTCTTGGGCAGGCCCGCCACGATGCGGTAGGCGCGCGGGCGCTTGAAGCGGGCAATGCTCTCCAGGCAGAGCCGGTCGAGCCGGTCTTCGGTGACGCTTTGCCCGTCGTGGGGCACGACGAAGGCGACCACCTCTTCCCCCCATTCGGGGTGCGCACGGCCAATCACCGCCGCCTCGCGCACCGCCTCGTCGCGCAGCAGCACCTCCTCGATCTCGCGCGGGTAGATGTTGGTCCCGCCGGAGATGATCATGTCCTTGGCGCGGTCGAGCAGGGTGAGAAAGCCATCCTCGTCGAAGCGGCCGACGTCGCCGGTGTGCAGCCAGCCGCCCTTGAGCGCGCTCGCGGTGGCCTCCGGGTTCTCCCAGTAGCCCGGCATCACCACGTCGCCGCGCACGACGATCTCGCCGCTTTCGCCCACGGGCAAGGGCCGGTCCTCCTCGTCGACGACACGCACTTCGACATCGGTGCGTGCGATCCCGGCCGAGCCCAGGCGTTCGCGATAACGCGAGTGCTCGCTCTCGGCGTGGCAGGCGCGGGAGAGCGCGGTGATGGTCATCGGCGCCTCGCCCTGGCCGTAGATCTGGGCGAGCTTGGGGCCGAGGGCCGCAAGCGCCCGTTCCACGTCGGCCACGTACATCGGGCCGCCGCCATAGACGATGAGGTCGAGGTTGGCGGTGTCGGCGCTGGCGAGCGCCGGGCTGTCGAGCAGCCGCACCACCATGGTGGGGGCCGCAAACATGCTGAGGCCGGGGTGCCGCTCGATCAGGCTGAGCACCTCCGCCGGCTCGAAGCCGCCGCTCTCGGGAATCACGTTGTTGGCGCCCTTGGCGATGAAGGGCAGCGCGTAGAGGCCCGAGCCGTGGGAGAGCGGCGCCGCGTGCAGCACGCAATCGTCCGGCGCGATCGGGTTGAGATCGGCGAAATAGCTCAGCGTCATCGTCATCAGGTTGCGGTGGCTGATGGTGGCGCCCTTGGGCCGGCCCGTGGTGCCGCTGGTGTAGAAGAGCCAGGCGGGATCGTCGGGCCGGGCTGCGGCGAGGCTTGCGGGATCGTGGCCGAGCATGGCGCGCCAGTCTTCGGAACCGGCGACGAGAGGCGGCGCGAGGCTCGGCATCTCGCCGCGCACGCTCTCGATTCCCTCGGCGTGGCCTTCGTCGGTGACGCAGAGCCGGCTTCCCGAATTGCTCAGGATGTAGGCGACCTCGCGCGGGTGCAGCTTGGCGTTGACCGGGACCGCGACCAGGCCCGCGTACCAGATGCCGAACAGCGCCTCCAGGTAGTCCGGCCGGTTGGTCATCACGATCGCGACCCGCTCACCGGGGGCCAGCCCATGCGCTGAGCGCAGCGCGCCTGCGATCGCGCCGGCCCGTTCGTGGAGCTCGCCGTATCGCGCGGTGACCGCGTCGCCGAGCGAGACCGCCGGCCGTTCGGGCAAGCTTCGTGCCGTCTTCTCCAACAGCGCTGCGATGTTCATGCCTGCGCCCCGCTAACCGCATTCCCGTCCCGCTCATCCTATACCGGCGGTGCAACGCCAGCGCCACCGAGTACCGGCCGCGCGCGGGCGCGGCACAAACGCTTTGTCCGCCATGCTGGCCGCGGTTATTCTCTTTGCCAGACGCGATTCACAGGGGGGAGGCAGCGTGCCCGAGGCGCAGGTCAAGATGACCGTCAATGGCGAGGAGGTTGCCCGCGAGGTGTCGACCCGCACCCTGCTCGTCGAGTTCCTGCGCTACGATCTCGGCCTCACCGGCACCCATGTCGGCTGCGACACGAGCCAGTGCGGCGCCTGCAACGTGCACGTCGACGGCGAGTGCGTGAAGGCCTGCACCATGCTGGCGGTACAGGCCGACGGCGCGGACGTGCTCACCATCGAGGGCGTGGCCGACGGCGAAACGCTCCATCCCATGCAGGCGGCGTTCAAGGAGCATCATGCGCTGCAGTGCGGCTTCTGTACGCCCGGCATGGTGATGTGTGCGCTCGACCTGGTGAAGCGGAACGGGAAGCCGAGCGAGGCGGAGATTCGCGCCTATCTGGAGGGCAATTTCTGCCGGTGTACCGGCTACCACAATATCGTGAAGGCCATCGCCGCGGGCGCCGAGGCGATGGCGGGCTAGGCAATGCGCGAATGAGTCATATGATCGCCTGTCATAACCAAGGCGCACATCGCCCGGTGCAAGGCGGGCGTCTTGTGGTGTAGAGTGTCAGTGAGCGCCTGGAAGGCGCGGAGGGGGTAACGAACGTGCTGAAATCGCTTCATATCGACCCGGACAAGTGTACCGGCTGCCTGCAGTGCGAGCTGGCCTGCTCCCACGTGAATGAGGGAGTGTTCAACCCCGCCAAGTCTCGCATCAAGGTGTTCAACTTCCACGATCAGGGGCGGATGGTCCCCTACACCTGCACCCAGTGCGACGAGGCGTGGTGCATGCAGGCCTGCCCGGTCGATGCGATCACGCTCGACGCAGAGACCGGCGCCAAGGTGGTCTCCGATGCGCTCTGCGTGGGCTGCAAGGTGTGCACCATCGCCTGCCCCTTCGGGACCGTGAACTACAACGCGTCCACCGGCAAGGTGATCAAGTGCGATCTCTGCGGCGGCGATCCCGAGTGCGCCAAGGCGTGCCCGACCGCGGCGATCACCTATGTGGATGCGAACTGGACCGGCCTCGATCGGATGCGTCAGTGGGCGTCCAAGACCGACGCCGGCGCGCAGGCCGAGGCCTAGGGAGGACTCGTCATGGCATGGGCAAGGAACGTGCTGCGGGTGAACCTCACCGAGGGCACCTGCAAGAACGAGCCGTTGAACATGGAATGGGCCCAGAAGTACCTGGGCCAGCGGGGGCTCGCCACGAAGTATCTGGTCGAGGAGACCGACCCGAGGGTCGATCCGCTCTCGCCCGACAACAAGATGATCATGACCACCGGCCCGCTGACCGGCACCTGCGCGTCGACGGCCGGGCGCTATTCGGTCGTGACCAAGGGCGCGCTTACCGGCGCGATCGCGTGCTCGAATTCCGGCGGCTTCTTCGGCAACGAGATGAAGAACGCCGGCTACGATATGATCATCTTCGAGGGCCGGTCGCCGAATCCGGTCTACCTCCTGGTGGAGAACGACAGCGCCCAGCTGATCGATGCCAGCGAGTTCTGGGGCAAATCGGTCTGGGATACCGAGGAGGGGATCAAGGCCAAGCATCAGGATCCGCTGATCCGCGTCGCCTCCATCGGCGTCGCCGGTGAGGCTGGCGTGAAGTTCGCCTGCGTGGTGAACGATATGCACCGCGCCGCCGGGCGCTCCGGTGTCGGCACGGTCATGGGGTCGAAGAACCTCAAGGCCGTGGCGATTCGCGGCACGTTGGGCGTCTCGGTCGAGGATGTCGGCTCCTTCATGCAGGCGACCGCCGAGGGCAAGCAGACCCTCGCGGACAACGCCGTCACCGGTCAGGGCCTGCCGGCCTACGGCACCCAGGTGCTGATGAACGTCATCAACGAGGTCGGGGCGCTGCCCACCCGCAACCATCGGGACGTGCAGTTCGACGGTGCGAAGAATATCTCGGCCGAGGCGATGGCCGAGCCCCGCGCCGACGGCAAGCCCAACCTGGTGACCAACGCCGCCTGCTTCGGCTGCACCATCGCCTGCGGGCGCATCTCCACGGTCGAGCGGACCCACTACACGGTGGCCGAGCGGCCGGAGTATCAGATCGCCTCCGGCGGCCTCGAGTACGAGGCGGCCTGGGCGCTGGGCGCGGCCACGGGCGTGGACGATCTCGACGCGCTCACCTTCGCCAACTTCATCTGCAACGAGCAGGGCATCGACCCGATCTCCTTCGGCGCCACTGTCGGCGCCGCCATGGAGCTCTATGAGGAAGGCGCCATCGGCGACGCCGAGACCGGCGGCATCGAGTGCAAGTTCGGCTCCGCCAAGGCGCTGACCGACCTCGCCGAGCTCACCGGCAAGGGCGAGGGTTTTGGGGCCGAGATCGGCCTCGGCTCCAAGCGGCTCTGCGAGAAGTATGGCAAGCCGGAGCTCTCGATGTCGGTCAAGGGCCAGGAGTTCCCGGCCTACGATTCGCGCGGCATTCAGGGCATGGGCCTCGCCTACGCGACCGCGAACCGGGGCGCCTGCCACCTGCGGGCCTACACCGTCTCGTCCGAGATCCTGGGCGTGCCGGAGAAAACCGACCCGCACGTGACCGAGGGCAAGGCCGGCCTGGTCAAGGCCTTCCAGGACGCGACCTCTGCGGTGGATTCTTCCGGCCTTTGTGTCTTCACCACCTTCGCCTGGTCGCTCGACGACATCGCACCGCAGATCAACGCGGCCTGCGAGGGCGACTGGACGGCGGAGAAGCTGCTGGAGGTCGGCGAGCGGGTCTGGAACCTGGAGCGGCAGTACAACTGCGCGGCGGGCTTCACGGGCAAGGACGACAACCTGCCAGAGCGTCTGCTCAAGGACGCGGCGAAGACCGGCCCGGCCGAAGGCCTCACCAACGGCCTCGCCCAGATGCTGCCGGAATACTACGAGGTGCGCGGCTGGACCGACGACGGCGTGCCCAGCAACGAGACGGTGGAGCGCCTCGCGCTCTAGCCCGCATCGTTCGTCATTCTCGTGACGGCGGGGGGCCGCGCGCACCGACGAGGGCGCCGGTCCCCCGGCTTGTATCGAGGGTGACGTCACTGAACGCGACGAAATGGGCCATCCCCTGCCGCGCACGGGCGCGGGCCGTGGGGACGGTACGAAGAGCCAAGCGGGAGCCAACATGCAGCATGTGATCGTGGGTGCCGGCCCGGCCGGCGTGGTCGCAGCCGAAACCCTGCGCAAGGGCGACCGGAACGCCGACATCGTTCTCATCGGCGACGAGCCGGAGCCTCCCTATTCGCGGATGGCAATCCCCTACGTCCTCGAAGGGATGATCGAGCAAAGCGGGACCTACCTCCGCAAGTCCGACGGCCATTACGAGGGCCTCGGCATCCAGTATCTCCAAGGGCGGGCGGAATCCGTGGCCCCGGCGGACGGCACGCTCACCCTCAGCGGCGGCGAGAGCGTCTCCTACGACCGTCTTCTGCTCTCCACCGGCGCGACGCCGCTCAGCCCGCCGGTGCCCGGCCTCGACCTGCCCGGCGTGCACAACTGTTGGACCCTCAAGGACTGCCGCGGGATCGCCAAGCTGCTCAACGAAGACGCCAACGTTGTGCTCATCGGCGCGGGCTTCATCGGCTGCATCATCCTGGAGGCGCTTGCCAAGCGCTGCGGCAACCTCACCGTGGTCGAGATGGAAGACCGCATGGTCTCACGCATGATGGACGCCACGGCAGGCGGCATGCTGCAACGCTGGTGCGGGGCCAAGAACATCCGCGTGCTCACCTCGACGCGGGTCGCCGGCATCGAGGCCGCGTCCGGCGCGGGCGGCGACAAGGCCGTGGTGCTGGACAGCGGCGAGAGGATCGACGCCCATCTGGTCGTGCTTGCCGTCGGCGTCGCGCCCAATATCGGCTTCCTGGAGGGGAGCGGGATCAGGACCGACCACGGCGTGCTCGTCGATCAGCGCCTAGAGACCAGCGCCAAGGGCGTGTTCGCCGCAGGCGACGTGGCCCAGGGCCTCGATTTCTCCACCGGCGAGTACTCGGTGCATGCGATCCAGCCGACCGCGACCGAGCACGGCCGCATTGCGGCGCTCAACATGCTGGGGCGGCACGCGCACTACAAGGGCAGCCTCAACATGAACGTGCTCGCCACGGTCGGGCTCGTCTCGAGCTCGTTCGGCAGCTGGGAAGGCGTCGCCGGCGGCGACAGCGGCGTCGCGGTGGATGAGGACGGATACAAGTACCTCCGGCTGGAGTTCGACGGTGACCATCTGGTGGGTGCGCTCGGCATCGGGCTTACCGACCATGTCGGTGTGATTCGCGGCCTGATCCAGAACCAGACCGCGCTCGGCGACTGGAAGGAGAGGCTGCAGGAGAACCCGCACCGCGTGATGGAGGCTTACGTCGCCCACAGCCAGACCTGAGCCACTTCGGCCGCGATCACGGCGCTATCCCGGAGACGCCGCGAACTCGCCATGAAAGTGACCGTCAAGCTCTATGCCCTTCTGAGCGACTATCTCCCCGCCGGTGCCGTGGACAACCAGGTGGAGCTCGACCTGGACGCGGGCACCACGCCCGAGGACGTCTTCGCCAGGTTCAACCTGCCCCGCCAGTACTGCTCCATCGTGCTGGTAAACGGCATCTACGTGGAGCCGAGCGAGCGCGGCTCCCACGCGCTGAGCGAGAACGACACGCTGGCGATCTGGCCGCCCGTGGCCGGCGGCTGAGCCGGCAACCGGCCCGCCCAGGCACGAGTCCCCGTCGCACGTCCAAGCTCCAGCACGCCTGTGCCCGAGACTCTGACCGTCGAAAAGGAGATGGCGATCGAGCGCCAGGAGTTCCGGCGCACGCTGCGACGCGCGCTCCCGAAGGCAGATATCTCTGAGGAAGGCGACACGATCACGGTCCGCGAGGGGGCCGGCACGCTGGAAATCACGCTCTCGTCCAGGCCGGAGCGCCGCATCGGCCTTCTCGCGCTGCCGGTCCTCGCCGCGCGCTTCCATTACCGCGGTTACGACGACCCCGCCGGGCACCTCGCCCGGCTCGACATCTCCTTCCAGCGCGGCGGCGGGTAGGGGAGGGCGCCGAGACCGTATCGCGCGTTGCGCTCGCCGCCGTTTCCGTCCACCATCGCCGATTGCCTCAAATAAGAAGGGGAGGACGGGCAATGGCATACACGCGAGCGAAAGTCGTCGAGGAGATCAGCGCGTCGGCTGACCGTGTCTTCGGCGAGATCGGGGCCTTCAACAATCTGACCGTAATTATGGCGGGCACCATCACGCGGAGCACGCTCAACAAGAAAGGCACGGTGCGGACGCTCAAGGTCAAGGGCGTGAAGGGCGCGCTCGACGAGACGCTGCTGAAATACGATACGGCGACACGCACGCAGGTCTACGCGATCACCGCCGATCCGGACGATATGGTACCGTTCAGCGACTACACCGCCACCATCAAGGTGAAGCCGGTTACCTCTCGGCGCAGCCAAGTGGAATGGACCAGCCGCTTCGTGCCGAAGAAGGGCAAGACCAAGGCGGAATGCCTCGAATTCGTCGAAGCGATCTATCGCACCGGCATCGCGGGCACCCGGGAAGTGCTCGGGGTCAAGAAGTAACGCGCGATACCGCCGGCTGCTTCGCTGGCGGATAGATCACCGCTTCGAGATAGAGGCCGCAGGCCGGCGCCGTCGGGCCGCTCCTGCGCCGGTCGCGGGCTGCGAGCGCGGCGCCCATGTCGGCCGGCGTTCGCCGGCCCTCACCCACCTCGACCAGCGTGCCCACGATCGCCCGCACCTGATGGTGGAGGAACGAGCGCGCCCAGGCGCGAATGGCGATTTCGTCTCCCGTTCGTGAAACGGCGAGGCTCTTCAGAGTGCGGACCGGGGAGTCCGCCTGGCACTTGACGGCGCGAAAGGTCGTGAAGTCGTGGGTGCCTTCCAGCAGGTGCGCGGCTTCCGCCATGGCGCCGGCATCGAGCGGACGCGCGATGTGCCAGGCGCGATCCTTCGCGAGCGCGAGCGGCGTCTTGCGATTGACGATCCGGTAGAGATAGACGCGCATCGTGGCGTCGCGTCTGGCATCGAAGGCGGGCGGCGCCTCGTCCGCGTCGAGCACGACGACCGGCGCGGGCCGCAGGTGCGCGTTGAGCGCCTCGCGCAGCACCGCTGGCTCCGCCTGCCGGACGAGGTCCAGGTGGCAGCACTGGCCCAAGGCGTGAACGCCTGAATCGGTGCGGCCCGCGCCGTGCACCCGCACCTGCTCCCCGCAGAAGCGCTCGACTGCGCGCTCCAGCGCCTCCTGTACCGAGCGCCCGTCGCCCTGGTATTGCCAGCCGACGAAGCCGGTGCCGTCGTATTCGAGAGTCAGCTTGTAGCGGGGCATGGCAGACGTGTTCCGACCGCAATCGGTCGGCCGCGCAGGAAGGCGTCCGTCCCCATCGGCGCCTTGCCGGCGCGCTGGAGACGGGTCGGTCGCAGCGTAGCGCCATCGCCGCAGGCGACGGTCAGTGCCGCGTCGATGACCGTTCCCGGCGCCGTGTCGGTCGCCTCGGGAGCCCTCTCGGCCGCCAGCACCTTGATGCGCTCACCCTCGTGGACAAACCAGACGCCGGGTCTCGGCGCGAGCGCGCGCACGGCGCGCTCGATGCACGCCGCCGGCGCGCGCCAGTCGATGGCGGCCTCGCGCTTCTCGATCTTCGCGGCATAGGTCGCGCCATCGCTCGGCTGCGGCGTCTCGTCCAGCGTGCCTGCGGCGAGCGCATCGATCGCCTTCACCACAAGCCGGGCGGAAAGGGCGGCCAATGTGTCGTGCAGCGTGCCGCCTGTGGTCGCGGGCCCGATCGGCACGCGCTCGGCCATGAGGATGGGGCCCGTGTCGAGGCCTTCGTCCATCCTCATTATGGTGACGCCGGTCTCCCTATCGCCCGCCATGATCGCCCGCTGAATCGGCGCCGCCCCGCGCCAGCGCGGCAGCAGCGATGCATGGGCGTTGATGCAGCCGAGCCGGGGCGCCGCCAGCACATCTGGCGGCAGGATCAACCCGTAGGCGACCGTGATCGCAAGATCCGCGACCAGCGCCGCGAACGCGTCCTGCACTTCCTCGGGCTTCAGGCTCGAAGGCGTCCTCACCTCGATGCTAGCGGCCTCGGCACGGCCCGCCACCGGTGTCGGCCGCACCTTGCGGCCGCGCTCCGCAGCCCGCGGCGGCTGTGTATAGACCGCAGCGATGCAATGGCCGCTCGCCATGAGCGCATCGAGAGTGGGCACGGCGAAAGCCGGTGTCCCCATGAACACCAGCCTCAATGGTTGCATCGATTCCTGCGCGGGGAAGGACCGGCTCGCAAACGGACCCGGTGTCAGGCTAGCCGGCCGCGGCGCGGCGCGCCTTGGTCAGCTTGCGCAGGATGATGCTGCGCTTGACCAGCGACAGGTAGTCCACGAAGAGTACCCCCTCCAGGTGGTCGATCTCGTGCTGGAGGCAGACGGCGAGCGTGCCGACGGCCGTGATCTCCTGTGCCGCGCCGGTCTCGTCCCGATAGGCCACCGTCACCGACGCCGGCCGTTCCACCTCGGCGTAGTGGTCGGGGAAGGAGAGGCAGCCCTCCTCGCGGCTCACACGTTCGTCCGAGCGCCACACGATCTCGGGATTGACCAGCTTGAGCGGCGCCGGCGGTTCGTCCGCCATGTGCACGTCGGCCACGATGCAGCGCCTGGGCACGCCGATCTGGATTGCGGCGAGTCCGATGCCGTCCGCGGCGTGCATCGAGTCCATCATGTCGTCGAGCAGCGTGCGCACCTCGTCATCGACGACCTCGACGGGTTCGGAGCGAGCCTTCAGCCGCTTGTCGGGCGCAACGATGATCGGGCGTATGGCCATCGCAATCGACCGTGGGAGAGCTGACGGTTAGCTAATGCGACCCTTGGCCGAGGTCAAGCGCCCCTCACGCTGAAGCGCGGTATCGCACGCGGTGTCGCGCTCAGCCTTTGGCGTCGCGCCAGGCGATGGCGGCGCGCAGGCCCTGCGTCCGCGCGATCTCGAGGAACTCGCGCTTGGTCGCCGTGCCCTCGCCCTCGATCAGCGTGTCCTGCTCGAGCGCCATCTCCAGCGTCTCGTCGAAGCCCATCATGGCGCACATGCGATTGATCGTGGCCTTGGTGCGCTTGAGCAGGGCCGGCTCGATGGCGGCCATGCGGCGGGCGAGCGCAAGCGCGGTCTCCACCTCCTCGCCCACCGGCACGACGCGGTTGACGAGACCGATCTCGCAGGCGCGGCGGGCGCCGATCTCGTCCTCGCCGGTGAGCAGGATTTCCTTCGCGTGCTTCGGTCCCGCGAGCCAGGGCAGCAGCATGACGACGATGCCCGCGCCAAAGCGCAACTCGGGCTCGCCGAAGCGGGCGTCCTCCGCCGCCACGGTCACGTCGCAGGCGAGCGCAAGCTCGCAGGCGCCGGCAAGCGCCGGGCCGCGCACCGCGGCCAGCGTCGGCTTCGAGAGATGCCAGAAGCGCATCACGGTGTCGAAGTCGTCGCGCAGCACCGCGCGCCATTGGTCGACGCCTGCGGGCGGGGCCGCGGCCTGCTCCTTGAGATCGAAGCCCGAGGAGAACACGCCGCCTGCGCCGGTCACCACCAGTGCGCGGATCGTTTCGTCGGCCTCGACTGCATCGCACGCGGCATTGAGCTCCGCCAGCATCGCGCGGTTCATGGCGTTGGCCCGTTCCGGGCGGTTGAGTGTGACCAGCCCGACCGCCTCCCGCCGCTCGAACGTAATGCATCGATAGTCCATCGCAGACCTCCGGAACTGATGCGCCAGGCACGACGATACCATTCCGTATCCGCAAGCCCTCCGGCCGCTCTCAGGGAGGAGCAGGCGATCGCATGACTTGTGTGATTGAGGCCGGCCGTCGGTCGGTCGTGGCATGCGGGCCGGCACTCATTTAGCATAGCGTCGATAGCCGGGCGCTCGCCCGGCAGGACATTTCAACCCCGGGTTCTCAGGAGGACGCCATGGCCTTTCGCGTCGAAGAAGCCACCATCTCCGGTATTCACGAGGCGTATCGCTCGGGCGATCTGAGCGCAGCGGAGCTCGTGTCCCGCTATCTCGCGCGGATCGAAGCCTACGATCGAAACGGCCCCGCCCTGAACTCGGTCATCAACGTCAACCCGCGGGCGGTGGAGGAGGCGGAAGCGCTCGACAAGGCATTCGCCGAGGACGGGCTGACCGGGCCGCTGCACGGCATTCCGGTAGTCGTGAAGGATCAGGTCGAGACCGCCGATATCGTCACGACCTTCGGCTCGATTGCCGCGAAGGACTACCTGCCGGAGAAGGATGCGACGGCAATCAGGCTGATGCGTGAGGCCGGCGCGATCATCCTCGCGAAGACGGCGATGCCCGATTTCGCAACCTCGTGGTTCGGCTATTGCTCGGCCATCGGAGAGACCAAGAATCCCTACGATCTCGAGCGCGATCCAGGCGGGTCGAGCGGCGGCACGGGGTGTGCGGTCGCCGCAAATCTGGGCGCCATCGGCCTCGGTGAGGACACGGGCGGCTCCGCGCGCCTGCCGGCTTCGTTCGACAATCTGGTGGGGCTCAAGGTCACGCCGGGCCTGATCAGCCGGGCCGGCATGTCGCCGCTGGTCATCTTCCAGGATTCGGCCGGGCCGATGTGCCGCACCGTCACCGACACGGCCAAGCTGCTCCAGGTTGTCGCCGGCTTCGACCCCGAAGACCCCTACACTTCAACGGCGGTGATCGCCGGAAATACGGATTACGTGGCCTGCCTCGACAAGGACGCGCTATCGGGCAAGACCGTCGGCGTTCTGCGTACGGCCTTCGGCGATTCGTCCAACCCCAACGCGGCAGTGGTCAACGCGGTCATCGAGGATGCTCTCGGCGCGCTGAGGGGCGCGGGCGCGACCCTTGTGGATATCGAAATCCCCGATCTCATGGACTACATCGTGTATTCGTCGCTCTACATCAATCATTCACGGAGCGCGATCGACGAGTTCATGGCGTCCCGCCCCTCGTTGGCTGCGGCGAGCGTGCGCGCGCTCATCGACACCAAGCAGTACCACCCGATGCTCGACCTGCTCGAAGAGATCGGGGAGGGTCCGGAAGACCCCTATTCGGATCCGGAGTATTACCCGCGATACACGACCTCCGAGAAATTCAGGCGGGTCGTAACCAACGAGATGGGCAAGGCGGGCGCCGACGCGCTGGTCTTTCCCACGACCCAGGTGCAGTCGCCAAGGCGCGACGATCTCAACGCCGGGGAATGGAAGACGCTGGAGTTTCCCACCAACACCCTGGTCGGCGCGCAAACCTGGATGCCGGCGATCAGTGTGCCAGCCGGCTTTACGCCGGGCGGCGTGCCGGTGGGCATGGAGATCCTGGGCCTGCCCTATCGCGAGGGCGACCTGCTGGCGCTCGCCTACTCGTTCGAGCAGGCGACGCAGCACCGCCGGGCGCCGGCGTCCGCGCCGGAAATCGCCTGACAGATTCGCCCCTGAATTACGCGCCGGAGCGCGTCGCCACCCGGCGGGCGAGCACGTCGAGCGCGAGCGCGCCGACGATGATCGAGCCCTTGATGATGTCTTGATAGAAGACGTCGATGTCGAGCAGGACGAAGCCGTTGGAAATGGTGGCGATGATGCCGAGGCCCACGACCGTCCGCCACATCGAGCCGAAGCCGCCGGCGAGCGAGGTCCCGCCCACCACCACGATGGTGAGCACATCGAAGATGATGACGGGATCCAGGTTGGCCTGGGCCGAGTTGAGCTGGGATGCCGTGAGCGTGCCGGCGACTCCCATGCAGACGCCGGACAGCACGTAGGTGCTGCCGATCACGGTGCGGACGCGAATGCCGGAGAGCCGGCTCGCCTCCCGATTGCCGCCGACTGCGTAAATGGCCTCGCCGTAGACGGTCTTGGCGAGCACCAGCCCGCCGACCAGGAGGAAGGCGATCAGCATCATTCCGGAGAAGGGAAAGCCGTGCCAGCGGCCCGCGCCGAGATCGCCGAAGGCCATGTCCGGCACGACGAAGGCGGCGTTCTTGGTAACGACATAGGTAACGCCGCCCAGGATGAATCCCGTTCCTACCGTCGTGATGAACGGGTTGATGTTGACCCCGACAACCAGAACCGCGTTGAGCAGCCCGACGAAGAATCCCGCCGCAATGGCGGCGAGAAACGCGTAGGCCGGGTCCACCATGATGCCGACCCCGGCCGCAACCACGGCGCAGAGCGAGTAGCCGGACGCGATGGAGAGATCGAAGCCGCCGGTCAGGATGACGTAGGTCATGCCCACCGCCATGATCCCGGCCGGCGCCCACTGGGACAGCATGTTGAAGATGTTGCCCTGGGAGAGGAAGGCGGGATTGCCGATGGAGACGACGATGACCAGGATCACGAAGGCGACGATGATCCCGTAGGTGCGGAAGGCGACGCCGCCATACTGCCGCAGCAGGCTCGCACCCCGCTCGGCACGGCTCTCGGGCGCGTCCGGCGGCAGCGCGGGAGGACTCTCGGTCATGCCGCAGCCTCCCCTTCGACGCCGAAGGTCATGGCGAGGACGCGCTCCAGGGACAACTCCCCGCGCTCCAGGATCGTGGCCTGCCGTCCCTTGGCCAGAACCAGCACCCGGTCGGCCAGCTCTACCACCTCCTCCAACTCCGACGACACCATGACGATGGCCATGCCCTCGTCGGCGAGGCGGCGCATGACGGCGAACATCTCTCCCTTCGCTCCGACATCGATGCCCCGCGTCGGCTCGTCCATCAGCAGGACCCGCGGCCGGCGATGCAGCCACTTGCCGACGACGAGCTTCTGCTGATTGCCGCCGGAGAGCGTCTCCGTCGGTGCGCCGAGGCGGCGCGGATCGAAGGCCAGTGAGGCAGCGATCTTCTCTGCCGCCGACTTGCGGCGCCCGCTGCGCACGATGGCGCCGGGCGCGAGGCCGCTCATGTCGGTCATCGTGACGTTCACGAATCCGCTCTGGCTCAGCACCAGCCCCTGCCCCTTGCGGTCCTCGGGCGCGAGCGCGATCCCGAGCCCCAATGCCCGCCCGACGGTGCGCGGCAGCGGCTGCGTGCGCCCATCGATGGTGAGCGTCCCGCTGGCACCGGGCTGAGTGCCGGCAAGCGCGCGAAGAAGCTCGGTCCTGCCGGAGCCCACCAGCCCCGCGATCCCGAAGATCTCGCCGGCGTGGAGAACGAACGCGATGTTCTGGAGCTTGCCGGGCACCGTAACGCCCTCGACGCGCAATAGCTCCTCGACGTCGGCAGCGTGACGGCGGGAAGGCGGTGCGCGCAGTTCCGTCCCCAACATGGTGTTGACCAGCTTCTCCTTGTCCCAGGCTTCGACGTCGGCGGTGGCGACCATCTCCCCGTCGCGCAGGACCGAAACGCGGTCGCACAGCCTGAGCACCTCGTCGAGATCATGGGAGATATAGATGACCGACGCACGCTCGTCCCTGAGCCGCCCCACCGCCTCGTAAAGGCGCTCGCGCTCGTTGGGACCGAGTGACGCAGTGGGCTCGTCCATGATGAGGATGCGATGGTCGGCTTGCAGCGCTCGCATGATCTCGAGCATCTGCTGGCTTGCCACCGAGAGATCGCCTGCACGGGCACCGGGGGGGATATCGACCCCGAGGCGGGCGCCGAGTTCCCGGAAACGCCGTTCCATGGCGCGGCGCTTGACCATGGGGCCTCGCCGCATGGGGCGGCCGAGAAAGACGTTCGAGGCCGCGGTCATGTCCGGGACGACGGTCAGTTCCTGGTAGATGGCGGCGACGCCTGCGCGCTGCTGGGCGCGGGGGCCGTGCTGCTCCACCGCTACACCGAAAATCTCGACGTTGCCGCTATCCGCGGTGTAGGCGCCGGTGAGGACCTTGATCAGCGTCGACTTCCCGGCGCCGTTCTCGCCGACGAGGCCGTGAACCTCGCCCTCGCGGAGCACGAAATCGACACCCTTCAGCGCCTGGACGCCGGGAAACGTTTTGGAGACGCGCTCGACGCGGACTGCGTCGGGTTCGGCGGACGATGTCACGGGCGGGTCGATCCGTGCCTCCACTCGTCATCGCGTCGCGACTGGGCTCGTCCCGGTCGCGCTGGGATCGCGGGGGCGGGGCGCGTCCCCGCCCCCAAAGCATGGCGCCCTCAGTACTTGGGCTCGCTCATCGTGTCGGCGTTTTCCTTCGTGATGATGATGGTTCCGGGACCGTCGGCCACTGCCGGCAGGTCCGCTTCGTTGATGTAGCCGTTGATCGGCTCACCCTCGAGCGCGGCGATCAGCGCAACGGCAGCGTAATAGGACTCCTCCCACGGCAGCAGCACCGTCGTTTCGTTGTAGGTGCCCGCCTTCACCTTGGCGATCCCGTCCTTGGTCGCGCCGATGGAGTAGATCCTGATGTCCGTGCCGGGTGTCTTGCCGGCGGCCTCGATCGCCTGCTCGACGCCTCGCGACATGTCGTCCCAGGACGAGAGGATCACCGTGATGTCGGGATGAGCGAGCAGAGCGTTCTGAATCTTCTCGAGAGCGACGCGCGGATCGAAGTTAGCCGGCTGGTCCACGACGATCTCGGCATTCGGGAACTTCTCCGCGCCCTGCTGAATGGCCTTCTCCCAGAAGCCGAACAGGTCGGAGCCGACGAAACCGCCGACTGCCGCCACCTTGCAAGGCTCCGTGCAGGATGCGAGCGCGTGATCGACGTGCGCGTTGTAGTAGGCCTGCCGCTGCATGGTGACCGTCGCCGCCAGCCCCTCGGAATAGTCGGCGTCTTCGCACATCGGCAGATCGAGCGAGACGGTGGGCTCGTCGAGCGGCTCGAGATGGCGCTTCCACATCGAGCAGGCGGGCGCAGCCGCCGTCGGCGCGAACAGGTAACCGTCGAAGCCCTCGGTGATCGCGTTCTGCACCTGCTTGATCTGGGTCGCCGGATTGAAATTGGCGGCGAAGCGCTTGTAGGTGAACCCGTACTTCTGTGCCGCCGCTTCAAGCCCGGCACGCCGTGCCGAGCAGTAGGGGTTCTGGCCGCACTCGGATAGATAGCCGATCCGGTAGGCCTTCGACGGCGTGATGTTCCGCGCATCGAACTCCAGGATCTTCTTGGCGTTCGCGACGGGGTCGTCCGCCGCCGCAGGCGTGGCGCCGAGCCCCGCCAGCAATGCGACGCCCATTCCGATCGCGACGGCCGCCGTCAACGGACCTCTCAGCGCGCGACGCAGTCTATTGCCCGATTTCACCATGTCATTCCCCTCCCTGGTTGAGATGGTCCCGATCGGTCGTGCGATGCTGCCGGGGCACTGGAGATCGACCGGGGACCAACGCACACATGGTCCAAGTTACCCCATTCGCCTGCGGCTCGCGAGCGCTGCGGACGAGGCAGCGCGATGAGTCCCGCACCCGGGAGCGAGCCTTGCGTTGGGCTTTGAGGAATGAGCCCGGTGGACGTAATCTCTCGGTGGGCGGGCGCGGTGAACCCGTTGGGCCGGGTCGATCCCGGAGCATGAGTCAGAGTCACAATCACCGAAACGAGGAGACGGTTCATGGTAGGGAGAATGGGAGCCCTCGCGCTGGCGGCAGCAATCGCCGCCGGAGGCTGGGTCGGCCAGGCAGCGGCCGACGACGATACGGTTGTGGTGGGCGCGGCCATCGCGCTCTCGGGGTTCGTGGCCCCTTACGACGACCCGCACAAGGGTGCGATCCTGGCGATCGAGGACGTCAACGCCGCAGGCGGTGTGCTCGGCAAGCAGATCGAGTTCGTGACCGCCGACACCAAATCCGATCCTGCGCAGGGGGCGAATGCGGCGATCGAGGTGCTGGAGCAGGGCGCCGAGCTGGTTCTCGTGACCTGCGACTTCGACTTCGGCAGCCCCGCAGCGATCACGGCGCAGAGCCGCGGCAAGATCGCCTTCTCTCTGTGCGCGGGCGATCCCAAGTTCGGCGTCCAGGGGATCGGCGATCTCGCCTTCTCCATGGGCATCGGCACGCCGGCCGAGGGCGCGATCATGGCCGAATGGGCGCATGCCCAAGGCTGGACCAAGCCGTTCATCTTCAAGGACACGCAGGTCGAGTACACCAAGAAGCTCGCGGACTACTTCCAGGCGCGCTGGGAGGACGGACTCGGCACCGTGGCCGGCCACGACACCTTCAACGGCCAGACCGATACCTCTGCGGCGGGCCAGATCACCCGCATCAAGGAATCGGACGCCGACTTCATCGCCTTCACCGGTGCCGCCGGCGTGGGCGGCGCGCCCATCATCAAGCAGATTCGCGCTGCCGGCGTCGATCTCCCGATCATCGGCGGGGTCGCGGTCGACGGCGTCTACTGGCTCGATGCGGTGCCCAATCTCAGCGAGTTCTACAACGTCAACTACAGCTCTCTTCACGGCGACGACCCCATCGAGGGGGTGCAGGACTTCTGGGCCAAGTACGAAGAGCGCTTCGGGCCGGCGATCGTCGGCTTCAGCGTGACCGGCTATGCCATCATCGAGGCCTGGACGCGGGCGGTCGAGCGTGCCGGCACCTTCGAGGCCAAGGCCGTGGCGCTCGAGTTGGAGAAGTTCGTCAAGGAGCCGCTGCTTTCGGGCGACACCACGTATACGTCCGAGTGGCACATCAACTTCGACACGCCGCTGATGATCACCCAGGTGCAGAACGGCGTGAGGAGCGGGATTGGGCGCTTCGCGGCAAGCAAGGTGCCGCCGGTCGACTTCTAGGCGTGGACCCATTGGTCGGCGCCGGCTGCTGTCATCCATGCACTAGCTTGTGACCGCGGCCGACACCCTGGCGACCCTCGGAACGGACGGTGTCACCGTCCGTTTCGGGGGTCTCGCCGCGCTCGAAGACCTGACCCTTGAGCTTGCCCGGGACGAGATCCTCGGCCTGATCGGCCCGAACGGCGCGGGCAAGAGCACGCTGATCAACGTGCTTTCCGGATTTCAGCGGGTGGTTGCGGGGCGGGTCCATGCGGACGACCGCGATATTACCGGCCGCCTGCCCCACGACATTTCCCGCCTGGGCATCGCCCGCACGTTTCAGGCCGTTCGCCTCTTCGCGGGGCTCACGGTGCTGGAAAACGTGGCCGCCGGCTTCAGCGGCCGGCCGGTCGGCCGCCGCGCCGCGCGTGCACGGGCCCAGGAAATTCTCGATTGGATCGGGCTCGGCGACAAGGCGCAGTCCATCGCGGGCACGCTGCCCTACGGCGACGAACGCCGGGTCGGCATCGCGCGCGCGCTTGCGACCGGCCCGGCCTTCCTCCTCCTCGACGAGCCCGCTGCCGGGACCAACGAGGAGGATATCCCCAGCCTCATGAGCATGATCGCGCGCATTCGCGACGAGTTCGACTGCGGCGTGCTGGTGGTCGAGCACAACATGGGCCTCATCATGGGTCTCTGCACCCGCGTCCACGTGATCGACCACGGCCGCACCATCGCCATCGGCTCGCCCCGCGCGGTGCAGGACGACCCCGAGGTGAGACGCGCTTACCTCGGCGAGGACGAGATGTGAGCCTGCTCGCGGTCGACGATCTGGCAGTGCGCTACGGCCCCATCGCGGCGCTGCGGGGCGTCTCGATCGCTGTCGACGAGGGCGAGTTCGTCGGCATCGTCGGGCCCAACGGCGCGGGCAAGTCCACGCTGCTCTTCTCGATCACCGGCGCCGTGAGAGCCCAGAGCGGCAGCGTCAGTTTCTGCGGGCAAACGCTCTCCGGCCTCGCGCCGGAGGACATCGTGCGCCGCGGCATGGCGCTGGTGCCGGAAGGACGCGAACTCTTCGGCGAGCTCACCGTGGAGGAGAATCTCAGGCTGGGCGCGACGATCCGGCGTGACCGCCGCGGGGTCGAGGCGGACGTGCGTGCGCAGATGGCGGCCTTCCCCATCCTCGCGGAGCGCCGCCGCGCAAGGGCGGAAAAGCTCTCCGGCGGCGAGCAGCAGATGCTCGCGGTGGCGCGCGCGCTGATGGGCCGGCCCAGGATGCTGCTGCTCGACGAGCCTTCGCTCGGCCTCGCGCCGCTCATCACCAGGCAGGTCTACGAGACGCTCTCCGGTCTCAATCGCGAGGGCATGACCATCCTGGTCGTCGAGCAGAACCCGGCGCGCATCATCGACGTCGCGCAACGCGTCTACGTGCTCCGCTCGGGCCGCATCGCGCGCACCGGCCCGCCCGACATCCTGAGTCGGCGGGAGGAGCTGGACGAAGCCTATTTCGGCTTCGACGAGCACGGCCGGGACGCATGACCACCGGCATCCAGGTCGTCGTCGATGCGCTGAGCGTGGGCTCCCTCTATGCGCTCACGGCGCTCGGCATCGGACTCATCTTCGGCATCATGCGGCTGATCAACTTCGCCCACGGCGAGTTCGTCATGATCGGCGCCTACATGCTGATGGCGATCGTGGCCCAGTACGAGCCCTTAGCCATCATCGTCTCCATGGTGCTGGTCGTCGTCCTCTCGCTGCTCTCGGAGCGGATCGCCTTCCGCCCCGTGCGTTACGCCAGCCCGACCACGATGCTGGTGACCAGCTTCGCGGTGAGCTACTTCCTCCAGTACCTCTTCGTGATGATCTACGGCGCCCGGCCCAAGGGCTTCGAGTTCCTCGCCGGGCTCGCCGAGCCCTTCGTCATCGGCACGATCCGCATCCCCAAGCTGAACGTCGCCATCGTCGCCGTGACGATCGTGCTGCTCGCGGGCCTCGCGCTCTTCCTGACGCGCTCGCGCTTCGGCGTGCAGATGCGCGCAGCCGCGCTCAACTTCCGCATGGCCCGGTTGCTCGGCGTCCGGGCCGACCGGGTCATCGCCGTCGCGTTCGCGTTGAGCGGCGTCCTCGCAGGCGTCACGGCGATCTTCATCACTGTGCAGGGCGGCACGCTCTCGCCCGGCATGGGTGTGCAGCTCGCGCTGATCGGCTTCGTCTCCACCATCATCGGCGGCATGGGAAGCCTGGTCGGCGCGGTGCTCGGCGGCTACTTCATCGGCGTCGTTACCGTTCTCCTGCAGTTCGGCCTACCCCTGGAGATGCGGCCCTATCGCGAGGCCTTCGTCTTCGCCTCGGTGATCATGGTGCTGCTCGCTCGGCCTCAAGGGCTCTTCCGCGGCGCGGAAGCGCGGGAGCGGGTGTGATGCAGACCCGGCTGCCGAGCTTCGAGGAGGCGGTGCGCGGCATCTGGCCGCTGCTCTCGCTCGTCGTATTCCTCGTCGTGCTGACGGCGCTCTGCTCGCTCGGGCCCGTGGTACTGCAACGCGTCGCGACCGATGCCCTGATCAAGCTCGTCATGGTGGTCGGGCTCTACGTCTTCGTCGGCAATTCGGGGGTGCTCTCCTTCGGCCATGCCTCCTTCATGATGCTGGGCGGCTACGGCGCAGCCTGGCTCGACGTGCCGGTGCGCTATAAGAGCATCCTGATGGACGAGCTGCCGACCTTCCTTGGCGACGCTGAGTTCCATCCGGGACTCGCTGCGCTGGCCGCGATGGGCTGGGCCGGCGCCTTCGCCTTCCTGATCGGCATTCCCCTCATGCGGCTCTCGGGCATCGGCGCCGCGATCGGAACCTTCTCGTGGCTCACCATCGTCTTCGTCGTCCACGCCGGCTGGGAGGAGATGACCGGCGGCACCAGCTCCTTCAACGGCCTCCCGATCTATGTCGACCTCTGGGTGGCGCTGATCGCGGCGCTCTTCGTCATGCTCGTCGCCTACCTATTCCAGACCTCGAAGCTCGGACTCGCGCTGCGCGCCTCGCGGGAGGACGAGGTGGCGGCCCGTGCCATCGGCGTCAACGTGTGGCGCGCGCGGATCGCCTCCTTCGTGGTCAGCGCCATGCTGGTGGCGCTCGGCGGCGTGCTCCAGGGCCACTTCCTGGGCACCGTCAACGTGACGCAGTTCTATATCGGCATCACCTTCATCACGATCGCGATGCTGGTGATCGGCGGCACGGGGAGCCTCGCCGGCGCGGTCCTCGGCACGGTCGTTGTCTCGGTGATCGCCGAACTCCTGCGCCAGCTCGAAAACGGCGTGGAGATCGGCACCCTCGTGCTCGCCGCACCTGCGGGCCTGCGCGAGCTCGGGCTCGCCGGCGCCATGATGCTGATCCTGATCTTCCGCCCAGCCGGGCTCACCGGCGGGCGCGAGCTCCCGTTCCCCGCCTTTCTTGGCGCCGTCCTCGGCCGCCGATCCCGTTAGATCCCGGAGAGTCAGACGATGAAGCTCAGTGAATCCCGCATCCTCACCACTCATGTCGGCAGCCTGCCGCGCAGCGGCGCGCTCCTGAAGATGCTGCTCACCTTGGAGCAGGGCGGCTCAGTGGAGCGCGACGCCTTCCGCGCGCAGGTTACCGCCGACATGGTCGAGATCGTACGCCGCCAGGCGGAGGCCGGCATCGACGTCGCGGGCGACGGCGAGCTGCCCCGCATCGGCTTCTCCTTCTACGTCAAGGATCGGATGACGGGCTTCGGCGGCGAGGCGCAGCGCGGCACGGTGACCGACTTCGCCAAGTTCCCCGGCTACGCCGCGCTGAAGATGGCGGCGCTGCGCGGCGCCAGCAACGAGGAGGGCGATGTCACCGCGACCGCCTCGCTCTACAAGATGCCCGAGGCGCAGGAGGCGATCCGCTACGACGACGCCCTCGCCGCCGCGAAGGAGGAAATGGTGCTCTTCGCCGACGGGTTGGCTGAAAGCGGAACGGCAGACCAATTCGCCGAGACCTTCGTCACCGCGGCAGCCCCCGGCATCATCTCGACCACACTGCTCCGCGCTGCGGACAATCCCGCCTACGAGACCGACCGCGACTACCTCTTCGCCCTCGCGGCCGAGCTGAAGAAGGAATACGAGTACATCGTCTCTCAGGGACACATCCTGCAGATCGACGCGCCGGACCTCGCGCTGGAGCGCCAGATCATGTTCGTGGACCAGCCGCTCGACGTCTTCCTGGAGCGGGCGGCGCTCCACGTGGAGGCCCTCAACGCGGCGCTCGCGGACATCCCGCCGGAGAAGACCCGCCTTCACGTCTGCTGGGGCAACTGGGACGGCCCCCATATCGACGACATGGAGCTGGAGCCGCTGCTCCCCATCATCTACGAAGCCAAGGTCGGCGCGCTCAGCATCGCCTGCGCCAATCCGCGCCACCAGCACGAGTGGCGGCTGTTCAAGACCCACAAGCTGCCGGACCGCATGGCGCTCATCCCCGGTGTCATCGACGTGACCACAAATTATCTGGAGCACCCGCAGGTGGTGGCCGACCGCATTTGCCAGTTCGTGGACGCGATCGGCGACCGGGAGCGGGTTATTGCCGGCTGCGACTGCGGCTTCTCCACCTTCGCCGGCTGGGTCATGGTGCCCGCCGACGTGGCCTGGAAGAAGATGGAGATGTTGACGGAAGGCGCCCGCATCGCGAGCGAACGGCTCTGGTAGGGCGATCCCATTTCACGAAAACGCCCTTGCTGACGGTTGGACCCGGGCCGGAACGGATCATAAGGTAGCGGGCGGACGGCAGCGGACGAGAAGGACGAAGCCCATGGACGGCGTGCGCCTCGCGATCCTGAACAAGCGCTTCGAGGGCATCTGCCGCAAGATGGCCAACACGCTCTTTCGCACCGGCCGCTCCGGCGTGCTCAACACGGCGCGCGACTTCTCGTGCTGCATCGTCACCGCCGATTGCCAGCTGCTGGCGACCGCCGAGAGCCTGCCGATCCATGTGCTAAGCGGCCCCGACCTGATGGCGGCCTCGATGAAGGAGTTCCACCCGGCGCTTCAGCGCGGTGACGCGTTCCTGCACAACTCGCCGTATCACGGCTGTTCGCACCCGGCAGACCACACGATCCTGGTGCCGGTGATCGACGACGACGGCCGGCACCGCTTCACGGTGCTTGCCAAGGCTCATCAGGCCGATTGCGGCAACTCCATCGCCACCACCTATCACGGCAGCGCGCGCGACGTGTACGAGGAAGGCGCGCTGATCTTCCCGGCGGTGCAGGTGCAGCGCGACTACGAGACCATCGAGGATATCGTCCGCATGTGCCGGCTGCGCATCCGCGTGCCGGACCAGTGGTGGGGCGATTTTCTTGCCATGCTCGGCGCCGCCCGCGTGGGTGAGCGGGAGGTGCTCGCGCTTGCCGATGAGGTCGGCTGGGAGACGCTGGATCTCTTCGCGGACGAGTGGTTTGACTACAGCGAGCGGCGCATGGTGGAGGCGCTAAAGGGATTGCCTGCCGGCAGCCTCACGGTCGCCAGTGCCCACGATCCCATACCCGGCGCGCCGGAAGGCGTGACGGTCAACGTCTCCGTGCGGGTCGATCCGGCCGAGGCGCAGATCGAGGTCGACCTGCGGGACAATATGGATTCGCTCCCCTTCGGGCTCAACATGAGCGAGGCCTGCGCGCGTACCTCGGCGATGGTGGGCATCTTCAACGCGCTGCCCCACACCGTGCCGCCCAACGCCGGCGCGTTCCGCCGCATCGACGTGAAGCTCAGGCGCGGCTGCGTCGTGGGCATCCCCGAGCATCCGACCTCATGCTCGGTCGCCACCACCAATGTTGCCGACCACATCGCCAACGGCGTACAGCGCGCCATCGCCGAGCTCGGCGACGGGCACGGCATGGCCGAGGTCGGCGGTGTGATCCCGCCGAGCTGCGGCGTGATCTCGGGCAAAGACCCGCGCAGCGGCGCGCCCTTCGTCAATCAGGTCTTCCTCGGCTTTGGCGCCGGTGCGGCGGCGCCTGAGACGGACGCCTGGATCACCATCGCCCATGTGGGCAATGCCGGGCTCTGCTACCAGGATTCCATCGAGGTCGACGAGATGGTGTTTCCCATCACCGTGAAGGGTCGCCACTTCATCACCGACAGCGGCGGTGCCGGGCGTCAGCGCGGCGGGGCAGGGGCCTTCGTCGAGTTCGGTCCGGTCGAGGGCTGCCGGCTCGAGGTGGGGTATGTCAGCAACGGCGCGGTCAACCCGGCGAACGGCGCGCGAGGCGGCGGCCAGGGCGCCGTCGCCTGCCAGTACCGGCGCAACCACAATGGCGAGCTTGTCGCGCTCGACGCCTGCGCTCAGGTGGCGGTGGAGCCGGGCGAGACGATGGTCTCGATCTCCGCCGGCGGCGGCGGTTACGCGTCGCCTGACGCCCGCGCGCCCGAGCGTGTCGCCCACGACGTGCGGGAGAAGTGGGTCTCGCCCGACGTTGCGCGCGAGGTCTACCGTGTGGCTCTCGATAGCGCCGGCAACGTCGACGAGGTCGAAACGCGTCGACTCAGGGCCTCGGCAGAGCCCGGCGCTCGCGTGCAGACTGCGGCGGAGTGACCCCCGCGCTCACCCGTCGGCTTTGGGGCGCACCTCCTCGGCGAATCCGGTGATGACGTCGAGGGTTTCCTCGATGGTCTCGCGCAGGACCTGGAGCACGAGGTGGCGCACACCGAGCTCGCGCATCGCCTGGATGTCGCCCGCGATGTCGTCGGCCGAGCCCGTGAGCAGCATCCGCTCGCCCGTGTCGGCGACGATCGGCTCCGCGCTGGCGCCGTACCAGACGGCCCAGAAGGCGAGGTCGATGCTGGCGGGGTCGCGTCCTTCCGCCTCCGCCATGGTGCGGAGATCGTCGAGGCCCGCGGCGAAGCGGCCCAGCGTGTCCATCGGGAAGCGCGGGTTGCAGCCGATCGGGAACCAGGCGTCACCGTGGCGCACGGTGCGCCGCTTGGCGGGCTTGCTCTCACCGCCGACCCAGATGGGCGGATGCGGCTTCTGTACCGGCTTCGGATGGAACAGGATGTTGTCGAACGAGGTGAACTCGCCCTCGTACTTGGGCGCTTCGGCGGTCCAGAGCTCCTTGTAAATGCGCAGGTACTCGTCGGTCGCCCGGCCGCGGGCCTCGAAGGGCGGGGCGTCGACGGGCGGGAACTCCTCCGCCATCCAGCCCGCGCCGACACCCACCACGGCGCGTCCGCCGGAGAGCAGATCGATGGTAGAAAGCAGCTTCGCCGTCAGCACCGGCTGGCGATAGGGCACCACCATTACCGAGGTGAGCAGCCGCATCTCGGTCGTGACGCCCGCGAGATAGGCCATCAGCGCGAGCGGCTCCAGGCACTCGCCGGCAAGCAAGGTGGGGAAGTTGAGCTTGCCGTCGGGCGAGTAGGGGTAGGGCGAATCGATGCCCTTGGGCACCACGATATGGTCCGGAATCGCGAGGATTCGGTAGCCCAGCTTTTCGCCGTGCTGGGCGAGAGTCTTGATGTGCTCCGGCACGGCCAGCGGCCCGCCGTTGGGTACGTTGAAGCCGTATTCCATTCCCCTAATCCCGTCAGGTCTGATGATTGCCGCGACATGGCGGCCCGGAGGGCAGTGACGGCGGTTCTAGCGTCATCCCGAGGGGTGCGGCAAGCATCGATCCCGGTGACAGGCCGCTGGCACGCTCACACGTAGCCGTTGTCCTGAAACCAGCGGAGCGCGTCGGCCAGCGCTATTTCGGCAGGCCGTGCCGTATAGCCGAGCTCTCGCTCGGCCTTGGCTGACGAGAAGAACATCATCTTGCGTGCCATGCGCAGGCTGTCGCGGGTGAGCCGCGGCTCTCCGCCCGCGACGCGGGCCCAGGCTTCGCCGGCGGCGGCCACCGGCGCAAGCAGCCGATGCGAGAGCCGGATTCGCGGTGCCGGACGCCCCGTGAGCCTGGCCAGGCATTCGAGAATCTCGCGCAGCGTCATGTCCTCGCCGCCCAGGATGTAGCGCTCGCCCACGGCACCATGCGCGAGCGCCTGCAGGTGGCCGGCGGCGCAATCGTCGACGTGGACCACGTTGAGGCCGGTATCGACATAGGCCGGCATCCGCCCGGTGGCGAAATCGACGATGATTCGCCCGGTGGGCGTGGGCTTGATGTCGCGCGGGCCGATGGGGGCGGAGGGATTGACAATCACCGCCGGCACCCCTTCGTCGCGGACCAGCGCGCGCACCGCCTCTTCCGCCAGATACTTGGAACGCTTGTAGTGGCCGATCATGGCGGCCTCGGTGACCGGCGTCTCCTCGTCCGCGGGCGAGCGGTCGGCGTTGAGGCCGAGCGTGGCGACGCTCGAGGTGTAGACGATGCGCGTGGCACCGGCGTGGGCCGCCGCGCGCAACAGGTCGCGGCTGCCGTCCACGTTGGTGCGGTAGATCGCCGGCGGGTCGGGGATCCAGAGCCGGTAGTCGGCCGCCACGTGGAAGAGCGTGTCGCAGCCCCGCGCGGCCTGCTCCAGCGATCGGCGGTCGTTCAGATCGCCGATCGCCCGCTCCACATCGAGGTCGTCGATGTTGCGCGTATCGCTGCCCTGCCGCGTCAACACGCGCACCGCGTGGCCGGTGTCGAGCAGCGCGCGGGCGACAGCGGAGCCGAGAAAGCCGGTCGCGCCGGTGACGAGCGTGGTCATGACGAGGCCTCCGGAGGCTTGCCGAACAGCAACCCGCGCTCCTTCCAGGCGAGCCAGACCACGTAGATCGGTGGCAGCGCGACGCCGGCGAGCAGCAGCACGATCAGGCCCCCGCCCCAGGTGATGGGACCGATGAAGTACATCGCGTCCTCCAGGTGGATCCCCTTGAACATCGGCTGCCGCGCCTGGCGCGTGCCGGCGCGCTGCTCGATCCGCCAGAACATGAGGAAGAGCGCCGAGACCGAGACCCCGGCGATCAGACCGAGATAAGGCGCCCAGCTGCCGATCCAGCTGTCTTGCAGGCCGATGCCGATGCAGACGAAGAGCGCCACATGGATGAAGGCGTCGGAATAGTTGTCGTAGTGATAGCCGAAACGGCTGGATTTGCCGGAGAGCCGCGCCAGCTCGCCATCCATGTGATCGACGAAGTTGGACAGCATGAAGAGCCCGGCAGCGTAGAGGATCTCCGGCCGCGTGCCCATCGCGAAGAGGCCGCAGGCCGCGAGCCCGAGGAGAAGCCTGACCGTGGTGATGTGGTTCGGCGTGACCGGTGTGTGCACGAGCGGCCGCACCATCCAGCGGGCGAGCCGCTGATCCCATGCCACGCGCGGCTTCGTCTTGGCAGGCTCGGCGCCCTCGCCGCCGGCCCCTTCGCTCTCGCCCATCTTGCGTTCGACCATGGGCCGTCATATAGCCCGAAACGGGGCCGTGACAACGCCGGACATCTCACCATGCGCGCCGTCATCCTCGCCGCCGGAGTCGGACGGCGTTTGGGGCACGATAAGCCCAAGATTCTGTTGAATTTCGGCGGCCGCACGCTGCTGGAGCGCCATCTTGCCATCCTCGCAGCGCTCGGAGTCGGCGACGTGGTGATCGGCATCGGCCACGAGGCGCTCGTCATCGAGGATGCGCTGACGGCGTTGGGTCAGACCGATGTCTCGACCGTCTACAACCCGGACTACGAGCAGGGCAGCATCCTCACGCTCTGGCGCGTGCGGTCCGCGCTTGCGGCGGGCGGCCCGATCCTGCTTATGGATGGCGACGTGCTCTACGACCGCCGCGTGCTTGAACCGCTGGTCGAGACGCACCACGCCGATTGCCTGCTGGTGGACCGCGCTTACGAGCCGGGCGACGAACCGGTCAAGGTCGGCCTGGTTGACGGAGCGCCCGCCGATTTTGGCAAGACAATCGATCCGGCTCTCGACGCCTACGGCGAATCGGTTGGCTTCTTCCGCCTCAGCGAGGGGACGGCAAACGCGCTTGTCGAGAAGGCCGGTAGGATGATCGACGAGGGCGGCCGGGAGCGCCCCATGGAGGATGCCGTCGCCGCCGTGATCCGCGCCGCCAAGCCACCCTTCGGCTTCGAGGACGTGACCGGCCTGCCCTGGATCGAGATCGATTTCCCCGAGGACGTGACGCGCGCCGAGAGCGTTATCCTGCCCAAGCTCGCGGATTAGAAGTCCCTACTTGAGGAGGCCTTTCCGGCTATGGTCGTTGTGAGCGTCAGCCAAGCGAAGACCCAGTTCTCCCGATTGATCGCGCGCGTAGAGGCCGGGGAGGAGGTCACGATCACACGGCGCGGAGCGCCTGTCGCGCGACTCGTCGCCTGCAAGCCGCGCAAGAAGCGCCGCCCCAGTCGCCTCGAAGGCAAGGTCGTCATTCCCGACGAGTTCTTCGACCCGTTGCCGGAAGAGGAGCTGAAGCTTTGGGAAGGCGGGTAGTCAGCGCGCACCGCCACCCGCCGATTGGACGCAGGCACGCGGCCTCACCATAATGAGCGCCACGCAAGGGGAACGCCGCCAGGGAGGCGCACCATGAAGCTCGGCATGTTCATGCACCCGATCCAGGACTTCCGTCGGGGTTATCACACGCTGCTGAAGGAAGACTTCGAGATCATCAAGTGCGCCGATGCGGTCGGCTTCGACGAAGTCTGGCTCGGCGAGCATTTCGCGCTTCCCTCCGAGCCGATCCAGTCGCCGCTCATGCTGTTCGCCGCCCTGGTGCCCCAGACCGAGCGGATCAAGTTCGGCTCCGGCGTCCTCTGCCTGCCCTACCAGCACCCGGCGATCGTCGCCGGCCAGGCGGCCCAGTTCGACCACATGTCCGAGGGACGCTTCCTGATGGGCATCGGGCCCGGCGCCACGCCGCCCGACTTCGAGATGTTCAAGATCACCGACCTCGACCGCATGGAGATGCTGGTCGAGTCCATCGACATGATCCACGGCATCTGGGCCTCGGATCCGCCCTACGAGTTCCACGGCAAGTACTGGGACTTCGAGATCAGGGACAACGTGCTTGCCGACATCGGCGTCGGCGCCATGGGCAAGCCCTACCAGAAGCCCCATCCGCCGGTGATGATCCCGGCGATGAGCCGGGGCTCCGGCAGCATCCGTCTCGCCGCCCAACGGGATTGGCTGTTCATCTCCGCCAACTTCGTCCCCGACGACGTGCTCAAGGGCCATTGGCGCGACTATCTCGATGAGCGCAAGAAGCTCGGACTCGCACCCAACCCCTCCAAGTGGAAGGCGGGCCGCACCCTGCTGATCACGGAGACCGACGAGGAGGCGCGACAATACCTCAGGCGCGAAGACAACGCCTTCTACTGGTACTTCAAGTACATCATCGGCGTCACCAGCCACGGCGGCTTCGTCCACATGCTGAAGTCGGACCCCGACATGCCGGACGAGGAGGTGACGCCCGAGTACTGTATCGACACCATCGTCACCGCCGGCAGCCCCAAGACCGTAGCCAAGAAGATCGCCGAATTCCGCGACGAGACCGGCCCGTTCGAGACCCTGATCGTCTCGCACCACGACTGGGTTCATAAGGACCTGTGGCGCCGCCACATGGAGCTCACCGCGACCGAGCTCATGCCGCGGCTCCGCGCCGAGATCGGCTGGCAGGCGGCGGCCGAATAGGCCGACCCTTACTCGGTGACGATTTTCACCAGTTGACCGGGGCGGAGTCGCTCGCCTGGGCGCAAGCCGTTCAACACGCGGAACCGCTCGGCGCGGAAGTCGTTGAACGGCATGCGGGCCGCGAGCGATTCCGCGGTATCGCCCGGCGCGACCTGGACGACACGGAGCCTGAGCGGGCGGAGATTGGCGGTCTGCTGCACGCCAAGCCGCCTGAAACTCGCGATCATCTGACGGAAGGGAGTCGAGAGCTCTCTGGTATGCCGCGGTGGAGTCGCGAAGAAGAAACGGTAGACCCGATTGGGCGCGGCGCGGATCGCGACCAATCGCACGTCGCGCACGCCTGACTTGGTTCGGACGCGCGTGCTGGCGGCGACCGATTCCATGCCGTCGACATGGGTTCTCTCAATTCTGGTGAGCGCCACTCTCGACGCCCAAACGCTCCGGAGGTAGCGCCAGGTGCTGATCGAGGGGTTCTCCAGCCGGGCCCTGTCGAAGCGCATCGTGGCGCCCGACGGGTGCGTGCCCACCACCGCCTCCGGCCCGTTGCGCAAGTGGAATCCGGGCGGCGCCGTGAACGCGATCCGCAAGATCGGATGCGCGAATGCCCGGCCGCGAACGAAGCCGTCTTCAGGTGAATCGCCGTAGATCATCCCGTTGATCTGGCGCAGGTAGATGTCGCGGGCGCGCTCGCCGCCGAATTTGGCTTGCGCCGCAGCGGCAGCCTTCGTCACCCGGTCGGCGGTGCGAGGATGGCTCGCGAAAAGGCCCGCCAGCGCCGCCTCGCCGCGCCTCCCGGCCATCCTGCCGGCGAGTGCCGCCTCTGCCCCCATCGTTTCCAGGAAGCTCGACATGGCGGTCGCGTCGAAGCCGGCGCGGCTCAGGTAGCGCACGCCCAGCGTGTCGGCCTCGAGCTCTTGGGAGCGCGAATAGCCCTGCACGTAGGCGCCCGCCGCGAGGTTCGCAAAGTCCGAGACGGTCCGGTTGTCGATGACCGCGCCTAGGATTGCCGCTCCCAGGCCAGCGACGAGACCGTGGCTGTACCGCTCGGCACTGTGGCGGGCCGTCACGTGGCCGATCTCATGGGCGATCACGCCGGCAAGCTCCGCCTCGTCGTTGGCGAGCGCCATCAGGCCGCGCGTAACATGGACGTAGCCGCCGGGTAGTGCGAAGGCGTTGACCTCGGGGCTGTCGAGGACAACGAAGGTGAAGGGCGGCTCGGGCTGTTCTGAAGTTTGTTGGAGCAGCCGACCGAGGCTCGAGACGTAGCGCTGGAGCGCCGGGTCGTCGTAGAGGCCGCCGAACGCCTTCACCAACTTGGGATGTTCCTGGGCGCCGACCCTTCGCTCTTCCTCGGGCGAGAGGAAGGCTGTGAATTGTTCCTCACCGGTCGCCGGATTGACCCCGCATCCGCCGAGCAGAAGCGGCGCGGCTGTGGCCAGGGCGAGGCACAGCGCCAGGGCTGCCTGCACAGCCGCCGCCCGGCGGAGACGCATCATTCGAGAATCTCGATCTGCTCGGGGTGAGTGGCCTCGATCATGGGGCCGTTGAAGGAGTCGATCCAGCCGCGGACGCGCACGATACGCCCCTCGTAATCCTCGATGGCGATGCCCGCAGCTTCGAATCGGCGGCGGTCGCGCGGCGCGATGGAGACGGTGAAGTCCTCTCGCCAGTCGTTGCCGAAGTTGAGGTAGCCGCGTCCCCGTACCACCGCCGCCGCCCTGACCCGCCCCTCGACCAACTGGAAGCTATGGAGCCCGTCGTTAACTTCGCTTGCGGTACGCACGCGGTAGCGGGGCTCCGACCAGATGCCGAGACGCGCGGCGCGCGCACCGCGTTCGATGGCGAGCATTTCGGCGACCGCCGCGCGGTCGTCAATAAGACTGTGCACTCGCGCGAGTCCCGCCGCGAGCAGCGCGCCTTGAATCCAGGTTCCGTCGTCCGTCCGCACCAGATGGGTGCGGAGGCGGCCGTAGCGGTCCCGCGGGATACCGCCCGATGCAAGGCCGACCCGACGACCTTGCACCAGATGGGCGAGCGTCTGCCGTGCCTTCTCCGCCGGTGACGCCACGCCGGACGCGGCATCCCCGCTCGCGCGCTTCGGCGGCTCGATGCCGGCGAGGCGCACCGTCTCGCCGTCGTCGAGCAGGACCGTGCTGTCGTCGATGACCTCGACCACTTCCGCTTCCGTGTCGAGCGCGAGGCCTGTCGGCAACGGGATCGCCGACCCGCTCGCGACGCCCACGACTGGCACGGAGAAGAAGAGGAGAAAGACCGCGGCGAATCGCGCCATGGCGGGAGTATAGCGCTCGCGTTCACGCAAACGCGCGGCTTCTCAAGCCGACGGCAAGGCCGTAATGTCGCCGGGGTCGCGGGCCGCCCAACGCGGGGAGAGCGCAGCATGGACATGGTGACGATGAACATCATCGATTCCTCGATGGTGTCGATCTGCCGGGAAATGGGGATCACGCTGATGAAGACGTCGTATTCGACGATCTTCAACGAAGGGCTCGATTTCACCTGCGCCATCGCCGACACCGACGGCGAGATGGTCTCGGTCGCCGAGTTCTGCCCGGCCCAGATCGGCGGAATGCCTCTGCTGATCAAGACCTGCGCCGAGGAAATCCCGATCGACCAGATCGAGGAAGGCGACGTTATCGTCCACAACGACCCCTACCGTGGCGGCCTGCACGTGCCCGAGCACACGCTGTTCAAGCCGGTTTTCGCCGACGGCAAGCTCCTGGCGTTCGTGGTCGCCATCGGCCACATCGCCGAGGTCGGCGGCATGGTGCCCGGCGGCTTCGCCGGCGAGGCGACGGAGATCTTCCACGAAGGCGTGCGCGTGCCGCCGGTGAAGATCATGAAGCGCGGGCGCGATGTCGATGCGGTATGGAAGCTGATGCTCGCGAACGTGCGCACGCCGCGATACAACTACGGCGACCTGCGCGCCATGATCGGCGCCCTCGACCTCGGCGAGGCGCGACTCAAGGAGATGGTGGCGAAGTACGGCCGCGATCTCTGGCAGGAGACCTGCCGCGACCTCATGGACTATTCCGAGCGCCGCATGCGTGCCGAGATCGCGCAATTCCCCGACGGCCGCTACCACTTCGAAGACACCGTCGAGAACGACGGGATCGAAGACAAGCCCTATCAGCTCAGGGTCGACGTCTTCGTCCAGGGGGACGAGCTGATCGCCGATTTCTCAGAAACCGACGACCAGGCCAAGGGGCCGATCAACGCCACGCTCGGCGTTACCTGGTCGGCCACCTACAACGCGCTCTTCCACATGACCGACCCGTCGATCCCGAAGAACTCGGGGTGTTTCCGGCCGATCAAGATCGTGGCCCGGCCCGGCACGGTCGCCAATGTCGACTATCCGGCACCCGAGGTGGCGGGCAACACGGAGACCCATCCGAGGCTCGCGCTCATCGTGATCGGCGCGCTGGCCCAAGGCGCGCCCGAACGCGCGATGGCGGCGGAGAGCGGCACCGGTGGCAATTTCGTGTTCGGCGGCCATCATCCCGACTACGACGAATATTTCGCCTGCTACGACCTGATCTCCGGCGGCTGGGGCGGACGCGACTACGCCGATGGCAATGACTGCGTCATCGCCATCAACGGCAACTGCCGCTTCAACCCGGTCGAAGTGTTCGAGACACGTTTCCCCTTCCACGTCGAGGACTTCGCGATGACGCCGGATTCCGGCGGCCCCGGCCGGCATCGAGGGGGCCTGGGCTATCGCAAGACGCTGCGCACGCTGTCGGCCGAGATCACCGCGAGCCAGTGCACCGACCGGCACCGGATCAAGACCTGGGGCCTCTTCGGCGGCAAGGAGGGGGCGGTGGGTGCGACCCTGGTCCGGCCCGAGGGTGCTGACGACTGGCGCCCGGTGACCGAAACCCACGGCAAGGCGTCGTCGTCCAAGTACGCCAACATCCGCCTGCGTCCCGGCGATCGCGTGCGTCTCATCGTCCCCGGCGGCGGCGGCTATGGCGAACCCAGGGAGCGCGCGCCCGAGGCGGTGGCGGAGGACCTGGCAGAAGGCTACGTCACGCCGGAGGCCGCGCGCCGCGACTACGGTTACACCGCCGGGGCCTGAGCCGCCGGACACCGCCCTGCCGCCGTCACGGTACGGGCAGAGCGTCGTCGAAGAAGCGCAGAATCTGCTCGTCGATCTCAGCGAGGAAGACGCGCCTCTCGAAGCCTTCCGGATCGCGCCCCGCAGCGCCCACCTCATCGGCCATCGTGGGCGGGAACGGCGTGATGAAGGCGAAGTGGTGGGCATCCGGGTGCACCACCAGGTGCGCGTAGTCTCCCAAGAGGGCGGCGATGTTTTCCGCGTGCCAGGGCGCACGCAGGACCCGATCGGCACCCAGGCGATGGATCTGAGCCGGAACCTTGACGCCAGAGAAGGCCCCTTCGCCGAAGAGCGCGCCAACCGGCGCCACGGCCACAACGGCACGGACTCGCCGGTCCGTGAGGTCGGGCATCGTCAGGTCGTCGTGCCCTCCGGGCCGGCCATAAGCGCAGAACTGCGGGTCCTCCGCGCGATGGCGCGTGCAGTGGTGCGCGAGCACGCTCAAGTCCGCCCGGCCGCCGATCAGGGCGAGCACGCTGTAGCCGCCGGCCGAGTGCCCGACCGCCCCGATGCGTTCGTCGTCAATACGTGGGCCGAACTTTGTGTCGCCAAGAAGCCGATCCAGCACGGCGCCTAGCTGACGCGGGCGCCGGCGCCAGTTCGCCGATGTCCCGCTGTACCGGCCGTCACGCCAGCTGTCGCCGGCGTGTTCCGGCGCCGCCACGATATAGCCGCGCTCGGCCAGACGGATTGCCGTGTCGCGGTGATTCAGGCGGCCGCCTCCGGTTCCGTGCGACAGCAGGACGAGACCGTATTGCCCGTTACCGAGCGGCGCCCCTCGGCTTGCGTCCATTGTGAACGGGCCGACAGCCGTCTGTCCGGTCGCCGCCTCGGTCGGATACCAGAGCGCGGTGACCAGCCGCTCTCCATCCGACTCGACGTGAATGTCGCGGAAGCCCACGCCCTGGGCCTGGGCGCCCGCGATGGCGAACGTGGCCACCACGGCGATCAAGAAGAGAAGTCTCATGAGATGCATCCTGTCCCAACGACCGGCTCGCGGAAAGCCATCCTCCCCGAAGATGCTATGCTCGCCCGGCAGTCGGCGGCGCAGCGGGTGCGCTTGCGCGCCGGGCTTTTTCCGCGACAATCGAGAGCGCGCATGAGCCGGGAATCGATGGAGTTCGACGTGGTGATCGTGGGCGCGGGCCCCGCCGGGCTCGCTGCTGCGATACGCCTGCGCCAGCTCGCCGAGGAGTCCGGCCGCGAGCTCAGCGTGACCGTGCTCGAGAAGGGCTCGGAGGTGGGTGCGCACATCCTCTCCGGCGCCGTCTTCGAGCCGCGCGCGCTCGATGAGTTGATCCCGGACTGGAAGGAGAAGGGCGCGCCGCTCAACACGCGCGCCGGCAGCGACGAGTTCCGCCTGCTCACCGCAAGGGGCAGCATCAGGATGCCCGGTGCGCTGCTGCCCCCGCAGATGCGCAACCACGGGAACTATATCATCAGCCTCGGCAATCTCTGCCGCTGGCTCGGTCAGCAGGCGGAGGAGCTCGGCGTCGAGGTCTACCCCGGCTTCGCCGCCGCCGAGGTGCTCTACCACGATGACGGCCGGGTCAAGGGCGTTGCCACCGGCGACATGGGTATCGCCAGGGACGGCAGCCAGAAGGCGAGCTACGAGCCGGGCGTCGAGCTGCACGCGAAGTACACGCTGTTCGCCGAAGGGGCTCGCGGCTCGCTCACCAAGCAGCTGGTCGAACGGTTCGACCTGCGCGCGCGCTCGGACCCGCAGACCTACGGCATCGGCCTCAAGGAGGTGTGGGAGATCGATCCCGGCAAGCACAAGCCGGGCCTGATCCAGCACAGCTTCGGCTGGCCGCTGGACAGCCGCACTTACGGCGGCTCCTTCCTCTACCACTTCGACGAGAACCTGGTCTCGATCGGCTTCGTCGTCGCGCTCGACTACGAGAACCCGCACCTCTCGCCCTTCGACGAGTTTCAGCGCTTCAAGACCCATCCGCAAATCCGCCCGGTGCTCGAAGGAGGCCAGCGGCTGGCCTACGGCGCGCGCGCGATCAACGAGGGCGGATACCAGTCGATCCCGGAGACCGTCTTTCCCGGCGGTGCGCTGATCGGCTGTGCCGCGGGCCTCCTCAACGTGCCCAAGATCAAGGGCAGCCACAACGCGATGAAGAGCGGCGCGCTCGCGGCCGAGGCGGCGTTCGCCGCGCTGGGCGAGGCCGAGGACGGGACCAAGCCGCTCGACGCCTACCCGGCGGCGCTGCGCCGCTCATGGGTGATCAAGGAGCTGAAGCAGGTCAGGAACTGCCGTCCGGCCTTCCGTTGGGGGCTCGTCCCCGGCACCGTCATCAGCTTCATGGAGCTCTGGACCGGCGGCGTGCTGCCCTGGACGCTTCGCCATCGGCAGGATCACGAAAGCCTCAGGAAGGCCGCCGCTGCGCCGAAGATCGCCTATCCCAAGCCGGACGGCGTCGTCTCCTTCGACAAGCCGAGCTCCGTCTACCTCTCCAACACCAATCACGAGGAGGACCAGCCCGCGCACCTGACGCTCAAGGACGACGGCGTGCCGATAAAGGTGAATCTCGCACTCTACGACGCGCCGGAGCAGCGCTACTGCCCGGCCGGCGTCTACGAAATCGTGGAGGACGCCGACGGTCCGCCACGCCTGCAGATCAACGCGCAAAACTGCGTGCACTGCAAGACTTGCGACATCAAGGACCCCACGCAGAACATCGTTTGGGTGGTGCCCGAAGGCGGGGGCGGCCCCAACTATGCCAACATGTAGGGCAGGGGAGGGGGCTACCACGCGTCGGCGGGGCGCGATTGCCCGGCTGAGCGGTGCCGTAGTCGCCTGCCTGATCGGCGCAATGTGCGTCGGCGATCTCACGGCAGCCGATCAAGAGGCTCCCCCTATGCCGCCCGAGCCGGCAGCCGACGCGAAACGCAACCACGACTCGGTGATCGGCAGCTATCTCATCGGGCGCCATGCCCACACGCGCGGCGACTATGCGGTGGCGTCGCAGCACCTCTGGCGCGCTTTGGAGCGCGATCCAGGCAATCCCGCTCTCTTGCGCCGAACGGTGTCCCTGCTGGTCGCCGACGGCCGGATCGAAGACGCGGTCGCACTCGCCGAGCGTCTCGTCGACATCGACGATAGCGCGCGGTTGGCCAGCTTCGTTCTCGGACTGCGGGACGCCCGTGACGGCGACTACGAGCGTGGGTTGCAGCGCATCGAGGGGATTGCGCGAGAGGGTGTCTATTCTCTCCTGCTGCCGCTTACCGAGGCGTGGTTGCACGTCGGTTCGGGATCCGGGACGGCGGCCCACGCCGCGCTGGCGCCGCTCGCCGAGCGCGATGCCTATCGGCCGTTCTTCCTCCATCATGCGGGGCTGATGCACGACATCGCCGGTCGCGCGGCGGATGCCGAGGCTCTCCTGCGAGAGTCCGTCGCGATCGGCAGCGGCTCGCATCGCTCGATAAGGGCTCTCGGCAGTGTCCTGATGCGGGCCGGACGCAGTGTCGAGGCCCGCGCGATTTACGAAGAATTTCGGGCGCAAAATCCTGAGGACGTCCGGATCGAGCGAACTCTCGCGGCGGTCGAGGCGGGCCAGACGCCGCCGCCGCTCGTCTCCGACGCACGCGACGGGCTGGCGGAGACACTTCTCGGCGCGTCCGCCGCCCTGCCGCAGCGGGATGGCGGCGAAGCCTCGCTGATCTACGCGCGCCTCGCGCTCTTTCTCCGCGACGATATGGACGCCGCCAGGTTCCTGATCGGCGAGATTCTCGAAGATGCGGAGAGGCTGGAAGCCGCGGTGGAAGCCTACCGTTCCATCCCCGACGAGTCGGACTTCGCCTGGGCCGCGCGGCTTCGCGCTGCGGCGGCCCTCTCGGATATCGACCGGGTGGACGAGGCGCTCACGGCGCTCGAGGTCATGGTGGACGAGCGGCCCCGGCGCATCGATGCCGCGTCCGCGCTCGGCGACGTGTTCAGGAGGGATGAGCAATACGCCGAGGCTGCCGCCGCCTACGACACCGCGGTCGAGCGGATCGAGACGGTCGAGTATCGCCACTGGCGCCTGTTCTATGTGCGCGGCATTGCGTTCGAGCGCCTGGGCGAATGGCCCAAGGCAGAGGCAGACTTCAAGCGCGCGCTCGAGCTGGAGCCGGATCAGCCGCTGGTTCTTAACTATCTCGGCTATTCCTGGGTGGAGCAGCTCCACAATCTCGACGAAGCCAAGTCGATGATCGAGAAGGCGGTCGAGCTCAGGCCGGACGACGGCTATATCGTCGACAGCCTCGGTTGGGTGGCCTACAGGCTGGGCGACTTCAAGGAGGCGGTCCACCAGCTTGAGCGGGCAGTGGAGCTTGTGGCGGGCGATCCGATCATTAACGATCACTTGGGCGACGCCTATTGGCAGGTGGGCCGGGTCAACGAGGCCCGATTCCAGTGGCGCCGCGTGCTCACCCTCGACCCGGAGGACGATCTCGCCGCCCAGGTCCGGCGCAAGATCGCAGGTGGTCTCTCCGCCGGCGCGGAGGCAGACGAGGCCGAATAGGTTGCCGGCAGCGATCCGGGTTGAAGCGCCGGCCAAGCTCAACCTTTACCTTCACGTGACCGGCCGGCGCGACGACGGCTATCACGAGCTGGACAGTCTCGTCACCTTCGCCACGCTCGCCGATACACTGGAGATCGCGCCAGCCGACGCCCTCTCCCTAACTGTGAGCGGCCCGTTCGCCAGTGCCTTGGATGCTGGCAACAACCTGGCTGCTCGGGCGGCGGTCGCGCTGGGGGAGAGGCTCGGCCGGCCGGCCCGCGTGCGAATCGCGCTGGAGAAGCGCATTCCCGTCGCGGCGGGCCTCGGCGGCGGCTCGGCGGACGCTGCCGCGGTGCTGCGCGGCCTCGCTCGATTGTGGAGTCTCGGCCCCGAGCACACGGACGATCTTCAGAGGGTCGCGCTCGGCCTCGGTGCCGACGTGCCGGTCTGCCTCCACGCACGCGCCGCCTACATGGCCGGCATCGGGGAGACGTTGAGCGCGCCGCCGCGCCTGCCTTCCTGCGCGGCGCTCCTGATAAATCCCGGCGTCCCGGTACCCACTGGGGCGACCTTTGCAGCGAGGCGCGGGCCGTTTTCGACCGCCGATCGCTTTCGCGACCGTCCACAGGACGCACGTGCTCTCGCCGATCTGTTGCGCACCCGGCGCAATGATCTGGAACCGCCGGCCCGTGCTCAGGTGCCCGAGATCGGCCACGTTCTTGAACGACTCGGCGCAGCGCCCGGTTGCCTGCTCGCCCGCATGTCAGGCTCGGGCGGCACCTGCTTCGGCCTGTTCGCGAGCGAAGCGGCGGCCGCGAGTGCCGCTCGCGCCATCAGCGGTGAGCACTCGGGCTGGTGGATACAGCCGACGCATCTAAATCACGAGGGCAAGACAGCCGACGAGCAGAGTGCTCTTGGTAGGTGGTGACAGGGACCAGGGTGTCGGCAATCAACAACGCGAGTGAGTGGGAGCACTGTAATGTCGAGAACACCGCAGCCAACGGCGCGGGATATCGAGAACTTGCTGGCTTTTCTGCCCAGGCTCTATGCCGATGGCTTTACCCCGATCAAGAGTGTGCATAGCAAGGGCGCAGACGGCGAAATCGTCGCCTTCCCCTGGGCCGAGTACGACGACGTCGTAAACGAATTCACGGACTGCATCCGCCGCGACTGCTGGTACGACTATGACTATGTGCCTGCAGACGTGGAGAAAATTATCGAGAGCGAGGAGGCGATCAAAGCGGCGACCCTGCCGCAGATCCGATCCATGCTCACTTACGTCTTGCGGGGAGAACGCTTCTCGGATGGCTGGTGGGGCCACATGATCGAAGGCGGCTACGTTCGCCGCATTCTCGAACGCCTCGCAGAACTCGAAGAGGAGCCAGAGGAGAGCGTTGGCCGCTCACGGCGGTAGGCGCACCGTCTCCAGCCAGTGGGCCTTCACGATCTCGGCGACCGAGACCATGTCGTCGAAGGCCGAGGGCTTGACCATGTAGGCGTTGGCGCCGAGCGCATAGCTCGCCGCGATGTCTCGCTCCTCGTCGGAGGTTGTGAGCACCACCACGGGAATGCGACAGAGCTCCGGCTCGTCGCGCAGCTGCTCCAGCACCTCGGTACCGTTGACCTTCGGCATGTTGAGGTCGAGCAGGATCAGGCTCGGCCTGGGCGCGGCCTCCGGGTCGGTGTAGTCGCCACGGCGCTTGAGATAGTCCAGCAGCTCGGCGCCATCGTGGACCACATACAGCGGGCACGTGATGTCCGCCCGGCGCAGGGCCTTCTCGGTAAGAAGGCAGTCGGCGGGGTCGTCGTCTGCCATGAGGAGGACGGTGCGCTCGCTGATATCGGCTCTCGCCATCCTCCCTCTCCCGGCGTCTAAGCGGCGCCGGCCGTGCCGGCCTGCCCCCCGGCCTTGGTCACGAGGCGCAGCGCGAGTGACGGAAAGGCCGCGACGGCGTCTGCGAACGCGAGAAAATCGATCGGCGTCTCGATGAAGACCGGCTCTGCAGTCCCCGCCCAGGGCAGGTCAGCACGGTCGTCCTTGGACCCGCCAAGCAGGATCACCGGCAAATCGCGGAGCGCCGGCGCGGCGGCGATCTCGGCGAGCGCATGGCGCCCTTCCGTCTGTTGCAGGCCGGGGTCGAGAAGGACGAGATCCGGGCGCGGAGCAGGCGTGCCGTCGCCGTGCGCGTGCCGTCCCTGCAAACGCTCAAGTAGCTCGGCGCCGTTGGTGACGTACGTGAGCGCGTTGCCGAGGCCCGCAGCCTGGAGCGTCTTGGTCGCCTGCAGACAATGCTCAGGGTCGTCGTCGGCCATGACGATGACCGCAGGCCGCACCGCGTCGCCCGAGCCCGACGGAACCGCAAGCTCGTAGCTGCAGCTCTTCAGCCGCAGCACGGCTTCGTGCAGCTTGGCGAAAGTCACCGGCTTCACCAGGTAGGCGTAAGCGCCGAGGTTGTAGCTGTCCGAGATGTCCAGGCTGGCCTCGGAGGCCGTGAGGATGACAATCGGTATCTTCCTCAACGCCGGCCTGAGGTTGATCTCCCAGAGGGAGTCGAGCCCCGCCATGTTGGGCATGTTGAGATCGAGCAGGATCAGGTCCGGGCGGGGCGAGGAGGCTGGGTCGGCGAACTTGCCGCTCCGCCCGAGATAGTCCAGCAGCTCCTGACCGTCCTGCACGAAGCGCAGCTCGTTGCCGAGCCGTGCCTTCTGCAACGTCTTCTTGGTCAGCAGGCAATCCTCGGGATCGTCGTCAGCCATCAGGATCAGGACCGGCTTGGTGCCCGCGGCGCTCATGGGCATCTCATCGGGGCTGCCGGCGAGGCAGGGTCACCGTAAAGGTGGCGCCCTCGCCCGGAGTGCCGGTCGCGGTGATCTGGCCGTGGTGGCGCAGCACGATCTTCTCGCAGATCGCGAGGCCGATACCGGCACCCTCGTACTGGTGGCGCGCGTGTAGCCGCTTGAAGGGCTGGAACAGCTTGCTGCCCTGCGACGGCTCGAAGCCGATGCCGTTGTCTGCCACGACGATGGTGTACGCGGACCCCGGGACGGCGGGGAGCGGCTCCGCCTCGGCTGCCATCCGCACCGTGACGCGCGACGCGACGCCGGGCTTGCGGAACTTCAGCGCGTTGCCGATGAGGTTGCGGAAGAGTTGATCCATCTGGGTGCGGTCCGCCTCGATGGTCGGCGCCTCGGCAACGTCCACTTGGCCCTCTGCTTCCTCCAGCGACACGGAGAGGTCCGAGAGTACGGTTTCGAACACGTCGTTCAAGGACAGATCCTCGAAGGGCTGCGCCGCCGTGGTAACCCGAGAGAGCGCGAGCAGGTCGCTCACAAGGGTCTGCATCCGGGCCGCCGCGTCGGTCATGAAGTGGATGTACTGGCGGCCTTCCTCGTCAAGACTCTCCTGCTTCTCCTCCGCGAGCAGGTCGCCGAAGGCCCTGATCTTGCGCAGCGGCTCCTGCAGATCGTGGGAGGCAACGTAGGCGAACTGCTCGAGCTCCTCGTTGGAGCGGGCGAGGTCGAGCGCGTGGCGCTCCAGCGCCTCCTTCGCCTGCTTCTGCTCGGTGATGTCGCGCACGACCCCCATGATCCGCACCGGTGTGCCCGACTCCTCGCGCACCAGGATGGAGCGGACGGCGATGGGGAAAGCGGACCCGTCCTTGCGGATGTACTCCTTCTCGTATTCGTCGGTGTAGCCGCGCGACAGGAGCTGTGTGTCGACGATCTCGGCCTCCATCGCCGCCCAGCGGGCCGGCGTGAGCTGCTGATAGGTCACACCGATGAGCTCGTCGAGGTCGTAGCCCAGCATGTCGAGGTAGGCGTCGTTCGCCTCTTCGATGGCGCCGTCCAGAGCGACAAAGACCACGCCGTCGTGGCTCAGGTCGAAGAGGCTCCGGTAGCGCCTTTCGGACGCTTTGAGCGCATCCTCGTTCTCCTTCAGCTCCGTGATGTCGCGGACGATGCCCATGAAGCGGATCGGCCGCCCGTCCAGGTCCCGCACCAGGATTGTGCGCAGGCTGATCGGCGCGATCGAGCCGTCCTTGCGCACGTATTCCTTCTCGTATTCGTCCGAGAAGCCGCGCCGCATTACCTGGGTCTCGATGATTTCCGCTTCGCCTGCGCGCCACTTCTCGGGCGTGAGGTCCTGATAGGTGTGCGTGGAGATCTCGTCCCGGTCATAGCCGACGAGATCGAGATAGGCCTGGTTCATCTCCTCGATATGGCCGTCGAGGTCGACGAACACGATCCCGTCCCGGCTCATGTCGAAGAGAGAGCGGAACCTGTCCTCCGAGGTGCGGCCGACGTCGCGGTCGCGCGTCGCCTCGGCCAGCGCCTGCTCCAGCGCCGCGATACGCCGCTCCAGCGCCTCGTTGTCGGCAACAGGGGGCGCGTGTTCCAGCGGTCTCGCCTCAGCCGTCATCGATCAGGTCCTCGGCGTAGGCGAAGAGCGCCGGCATGCCGCCGGTGTGGACGAAGACCGCCGTCTCGTCGGCGCCGACCGCACCGCGCTTCACGTGATCGATGAGCCCGGCCATGGCTTTGCCGGAGTAAACCGGGTCGAGCAAGATGCCCTCGGTCTCGGCCACCAGCTTGACCGCGGCGCGCGCCTCCGGCGAGAGCACGCCGTAGTCCTCGCCGATATGGTCCTCGTCGGTGACGAAGTCGGCGGGCTCGATCGCGAAGTTGAGGTCGAGCGCGCGCGCCGTCGCGCTGGCGACACGCGCGATGTCGAGCTCGCGCGGCTCTTCCCAGCGGATCGGGCTGATCGCAGCCACGCGCGCTCGGCGGCCGAGCGCGCGCAGGCCCGTGACGAGCCCCGCCGGCGTGTTGTTGGCGCCGCAGATGAAGACCTGGGTGGGATCGATCCCCGCCTCCTCGAACTGGGCGTCGAGCTCGATCGCCGTGCCGACGTAGCCAAGCGCCGCGAGCACCTGCTGGTCGAGGGCAAAGGGGGCGATCACGAAGGGGCGCCGGCCGGCGGCTTCCAGCGCGCGGGCTTTCTCGTCGAGCAGCGGCTGGATCCTTTCCATGCTGTCGAGGTCGACCACGGTCACGTCGGCACCCATCAGGCGGTCGAGCAGCAGGTTGCCCTGCACTCTCGGTCCCTTGACGCCGTGGATCAGCACCAGCGAAACCGCGAGACCGTGCTTGCACGCCGCCGCCGTGATCTGCCGGCACCAGTTGGACTGCGTGTAGGCGCCCGCGACCACGGTGTCGGCGCCCGAATTCAGGATCTCGGCGAAGGTGAACTCCAGGTGGCGCGTCTTGTTGCCGCCGAAGGCCAGCCCGGTGAGGTCGTCCCGCTTGATGTAGAGGGCGCGCACCCCGATCGCCACGGCAAGCCGGGGGCAGGGGTCGAGCGGCGTCGGCAGATGCGCGAGCCGGATGCGCGGATGCGCAGCGAGCCGGGCGGCGAGTTCGTCCCTCGTCACCGCTGCCTCCGCCTGTGCCGCTGCCACCGCCATTCCTTTCCCCCGCCGGCTTCCCGGGCATCCTATCGCCGGCAGGAAGCGCCCGGCAACCGATGGGGCGAATGGGCCTGCTGACTGGCGCCGGCAAGGGCTTCGGTCTAACCCGGCCCGGCGCGCTCCAGCGCCTCCGCCGCGGCGAGCCAGTCGCCTTCGGCCGCCGCCTCGGCCCGCTTGGCCTCCGCCAGCTCCTTGCCCAGCGCGGCGATCCGCGCGGCGTCTTTCGCCTGGGCGGCCAAGGCGAGCGCCGTCTGAAGCGAGCGCTGCGCCTCCTGCGCATGGGCGATCCGTCGCTCCGCCGCCGCCACGGCATCCTTGAGCGGCTTCTGTCGGGCGCGCACCGCAGCGGCGGCCTGCCGTGCGGCCTTGCGGGCGGGCGGCGGGCGGCTCTCGCGGCCGTTGCCGTCCGCCCGCTTCCCTTCGCCGCCGAGGATCTGGGCGCGGTAGTCGGCGAGGTCGCCGTCGTAGGCCCGCACCGTGCCGTCCTGCACCAGCCACAGCCGGTCGGCCACGAGCTGGACCAGGTGCATGTCGTGAGTGATCAGTACGACCGCGCCGTCGTAGACCTCGAGCGCTTCCACCAGCGCGTGCCGGCTCTGGATGTCGAGGTGGTTGGTCGGCTCGTCCAGCACCAGCAGTTGCGGCGCCCGGTGCGAGATCAACGCGAGGTTGAGCCGCGCCTTCTCCCCGCCCGAGAGCGCGGCGACCGCCACGTCCGCCTTCTCCCCGCCGAAGCCGAAGGCGCCGAGGCGCGCGCGGACGCGGTCGGGCACCGCGTCGGGCATGAGCCGCGCGAGGTGGCCGAACGCCGTGCCCTCGGGCTCCAGCGTGTCGATCTGATGCTGCGCGAAGTAGCCGACCGCGAGGCTCGGCGCCCGCGCCAGCGTGCCCCGCTCCGGCGCCAGCATGTCCGCCAGCAGCTTGGCGAAGGTGGACTTGCCGTTGCCGTTCGCGCCGAGCAGCGCCACCCGCTCGTCGGGGTCGATGCGCAGGCTGACCCCGCGCAGCACAGGCCGGCCCGGCTCGTAGCCGACCGCCACGCCCGCGAGGCTCATCAGCGGCGGCGCCAGCGCTGTGGGCTCGGGGAAGGTCAGGTCCGGCGTCCGCTCGTCGATCACCATCGGCACGTCGGCGAGCTTCGCGAGGGCCTTGAGCCGGCTCTGCGCCTGCCGCGCCTTGCTCGCCTTGTAGCGGAAGCGGTCGACGAAGCCCTGGAGGTGGCGCCGCTTGGCGTCGATACGGGCCTGCTGGGCGCGCGCCGTGGCGAGAGACTCGGCATATGTCTTCGCGAAGCGCGTGTAGTTGCCTGGGTAGTGGGTCAGGCCCCCGCCCGCCATGTGGAGGATGCCGTCGGGCACGGCATCGAGCAGGGTGCGGTCGTTGCTCACCACGACCAGCGCCCGCGCGTAGCGCTTCAGGTGGGCCTCCAGCCACGCGGCCGCCTCGAGATCGAGGTGGTTGGTCGGCTCGTCCAGCAGCAGCAGGTCGGGCTCGACGAAGAGCGCCGCGGCGAGCGCGACCCGCATGCGCCAGCCGCCGGAGAGGTCCGCGAGCGGCACCTGTTGCATTGCCTCGTCGATGCCGAGGCCGGCGAGCAGGCGCGCAGCCCGCGCCGGGGCCGCGTGCGCGCCGATCTCCGCGAGCCGGGCCTCGATCTCGGCACGGCGCGCGCCCTCGGCGCTCTCCGCCTCGGCGATCAGGGCCGCGCGCTCCTCGTGGGCTGCGAGCACGGCGGCGCGCGGCGTCTCCGGCCCGCCCGGCACCTCCTGGTCGACCAGCCGCACGGCAAGCCCGCGCGTGCGCAGGATCGTGCCCTCGTCAGGCTCGAGCCGGCCCGCCACTAGGCGCAGCAGGGTCGTCTTGCCGCAGCCGTTGCGCCCCACCAGCCCGAGCCTCTGACGGGCGCCGACCTGCGCGGTCACGCCCTCGAAGAGGAGGCGTCCGTCGACGCGGTAGGCGATGTTCTGAAGGGTCAGCATGGCCGGGCGGATATCTGCGCCCACCGCGCCCGCGACGCAAGGCCGACGGACGCCTCGTCCGTGCATATGCGACAATGACCGACGAATCAGAGTCGAGGGAGTGCACTCCATGCTGATCGTCGCCGTCGTCTTCGAGTTCGTGCCCGGCGGGTTCGACCGCATCAAGGCCGAGGTCGTCGATGCCATCGAGAACTCGCGCAAGGAGCCCGGCGCCCAGATCTACGACTGGGCCATCGATGTCACCGCGCCTAACCGGGCCATTATCTTCGAGGTGTGGGACGATCAGGCGGCGCTCGATGCGCACTTCACCCATCCCTACATGGACACGCTGGTTGCGGCGCTCACCGCCGCCAACATTCGCGGCGACATCACCCATTACTCGGCGGAGATCTACGACGTGAGCGGCAAGCGCGACATGGGCTTCCGGTTGCCGACCGAATAGGCGCCGGACGGAGAGACCGCCGTGAGCGCCGACCCCATCGCGCCGCCCTTCGACGAGGTTGCTGCCCGCGCCGTCGTCCAGGCGTTCGAGGACGCCTGGAACCGCAGGGTCGCCGACGAGATTCCGCTCACCTGCACGCCGGACACGCGCTGGCGCTATCGCGACGCATTCGTCGAAGGGCGGGACAACATCGTGCCGTTCCTGCGCGCGCGCTGGCCGATCCAGCAGCACTACAGGCTCAGGAAGGAGCTCTGGAGCTTCACGGCGAACCGCATCTCGGTGCGCTTCGTCAGCGAGTGGCGCCACCGCGACAGCGGCCAGTGGTACCGGACCTTCGGCAACGAGCACTGGGAATTTGACCCCGACGGGTTGCAGAGCGTACTCGACCTCTCCGCCAACGACCTCCCGATCGAGGAATCCGAGCGGACGCTCTGATCACCAGCCCAGCGCGCGGCTCATGCGCCGGGGGTCGGCGGCGCCTTCGATCTCGCCCGTCTCAAGGTCCTTGCGCACCGCGCAGACGCCGCCTGTCCAGTGCGACCAGTCGTCCAGGCGCTCGATCGCGTGCCCGCGCGCGGCGAGCCGGTCGCCGGTCGCCTCGTCGATGCGTCCTTCGAGGGTGACGCGGCCGGGATGCGCGTCGTGGGGTGCGAAGGAATCGGGATGGCTATACGTGACCAGACGCGGGGCCTCCACCGCGTCCTGCAACTCCATGCCGAAGGCCAGGTGATTCAGGAGCGTTTGCAGGTTCGCCTGAATCTGCGTGTCGCCTCCGGGGGTCCCGAACGGCATGATCCAGCGATCCGGCGACAGCACGAAGCAAGGGTTGGGCGTGAGGCGCGGCCGCTTGCCCGGCGCGATGCAGGAGGGGTGGCCCCGCACCGCCCGTGACTGCGCACCCCGAGAGGACACCGCGAGCCCGGTTCCCGGCACCACCGGCGTGTCCCAGCTCGTGTCCGACGGCGTCGAGCAGAGTGCGTTTCCCTCGCCATCGAGCACGCAGACGATCGACGTATCGGGCGGCGGTCCCGGCGACCCGCCGCGCGCAGAAGCCGGGGCAACGTAAGCCTCGTGGCCGGGGATCCGGCCGGGGCGCGGCATGCCGGGCGACGCGTTGCGGGGATCGATCGCCTTGCTCCGCTCCGCCGCGTAAGCCGAGCCGGTGAGCGTATCGAGCGGAACGTCCACGAAGTCCGGGTCGCCGAGATAGGCCTCCCGGTCGGCGAAGGTGAGCTTCAGGGTCTCTGCCACCGCATGCAGGTAGGCGTCGGAGCCCTGCTCCAGCGTTCCCACGCCCGCCGCCTCGGCAACCGCGAGCGCTTCGAGCAGGAATGGCCCCTGGCACCAGGCGCCGCAGGTGTGCACCTCGACCGCCTCGCCATTGAAGCGGAAGCGGCGGGAGACCGAGGGCACGATCTGGCAGCGGAAGGACTCCAGGTCCGCCGCCGCGAGCAGCCCGTCGTGCTCCCGCTGATGCGCGAGAATCTGGTGCGCGATGTCGCCCCGGTAGAACGCGCGGCGCACCGCCGCGAGGCCGGCCATGCGGTCTGTGCCGACCGCGCGCTCCTCGTCGCAGAGGAACTGCAGTGTGCGGCCGAGATCGGCCTGCACCAGCCGCTCGCCCGGTGCCGGCACTTCGCCGCCCGGCATCCAGATCGTGACGTTCTCGGGCCAGTGGCGATACTCGTCGGCGTGGCGACGCACGTAGTCGAGCATGACCGGGTGGCGCGGGAATCCCTCGCACGCATAGCGCACGGCGCGCGACGCCACGTCGCGAAAGCTCATGGTGCCCCAGCGCTCCAGCGCCTGAATGCAGGCATCGGGCGCGGCCGGCACCACGGTGCGCCGTACCCCAAGCGGGATCTCGCCGCCGTGGCGCTGGATGTAGGTGTCGGGATCGAGCGCCTGCGGCCAGCCGCCGACGCCCGCGATGGTGACGACCTCGCCGGTCTCCGCGAGGCGGACGATCATGGGCGCGACGCCTGCGACGCTCACCTGGTCGCTGTAGACCACGCCGAGGGTGAGGATCGCGGCGACGCCAGCGTCGACGGCGTTTCCGCCGTTCTCCAGCGCCTCGAACGCGGCCAGCGTCGCGAGCTCGTGGCCCGTGCTGACAACGTAGTGATGACCGCGGGCGACGGGGACGACGGACATGGCAACCTGCGATTGCGTTGGGCCGGGTCGAGTTGGCGCGGCCGAGTATAGACTGTAATGGTGCGGCGGCGCTTCGCCAGCCGACCAACCTCAGGGGATGAAGAATAGATGCAACGCGTTTGTCTCGTCATCGGTGCCGGCGCAGGCATCGGCAGCCATGTCGGAAGCCGCTTCGCCCGCGCGGGCTACCACGCGGTACTCTGCCGGCGGACCGACCGGGAAGGCCTGAACCGGGCGGTCGCGGGTATCGAGGCCGAGGGCGGGGCTGCGTCCGGCTTCCTGCTCAACGCCGTGGCGCCCGATACCATCGAGGAACGGATCGCCGCGGTCGAAGCCGACATCGGCCCCATCGAGGTGGCGGTCTACAACCTGGGCGCGCAGGTCGGCGACCGCGCGCTCGCGGAGACCAGCTACAAGGTCTTCGAGCTGGGCTGGCGTCTCGCGACCTTCGGCCTGTTTCGGCTGGCGTCCGCCGTCTGCCCGTCGATGGCCGAGCGCGGCCGGGGCACGCTTCTCGTCACGTCCTCCACCGCGGCGATGCGCGGCAACAAGGGCCAGCATTCCCACGCGGCCGCCATGGGCGCGCGGCGCATGCTCTGCCAGAGCCTCAATGCGGAGTTCGGCCCCAGGGGCATCCACGTCGCGCACATCGTCGTCGACGGCATGGTCGATGCGCCCGATACCCTGGGCAGGATGCTCGGCGAGGAAGCATTCCAGAAGCTGCGGCAGGAGCAGGGGCTGGAGCACGACGGGCTGCTGCTGCCCGCCGAGATCGCCGACTCCTACTTCCATCTCTCCCAGCAGCACCGCTCCGCATGGACCCACGAGCTCGACCTGCGGCCGTTCTCCGATACCCCCTGGTGGAACCGCTGATTTGACCGGTCGCCGCCCCGGCTGGAGACACACTTCTTTACAATTCTTTACCGCGCCGAAGCCGCTTATCGGTTGATCGGAATCTCCGGTCGCCGGACGATAGGGTTGGCGACTCGCCTGATGATCTCGATAGGCGAGGAGGCCGGCGCGCAAGCCGGCAACGAGAATCGGAGGATGACGATGAAGCGGGGCTGGAGACAGAGCATTGTCGGCGGGATCGCGTTGACGGCTGCCATCGCGCTCGCCTCCACCATGGTGGCAACATCCGCCCGGGCCGATCATGCGCCGTCATTGGAAGGCGCGCTGGTGGGCGGCGTCATCGGCGGATTGTTGGGTTCGACGTTCGAGAACAGGTCCGACCGCCTGTTTGCGATCGGCGCCGGCGCGATGCTGGGAAGCCTCTACGGCGCTCACGGCGTGGGGCACCGCCACCACGGAGGTGTGTATCACCGACCGATGTACGATCACCGCAAGTGGCACGACCGCAGGGCCCATAAGCGCCACTGGCAGGTGCATCCCCGGCGGCACCATCATGGCCACCACCACGGCTGGAAGCGGCGGCACGCTCACGACCCGGCTTGGCTGCACCAGAAACCCCGACATCGGAACCACCACCACCGCCCCGTGTACGGCCACAACACCCATCGGGATTGCCGCGTCCTCGAACACGGTGTGCGGCCGGTCGTCGCGTGCCGGGGCAGGGGTGGCCACTGGCGCATTCTCCAGTAACGAAATCGGCCGGGCATGCGCGCCATCGGCGCAAACGCGCCGCAGCGTATTGATGTGAGTGGGAAGCAGGTGGCGCGCTCGGGAGGATTCGAACCCCCGACCCCCAGATTCGTAGTCTGGTGCTCTATCCAGCTGAGCTACGAGCGCGCGGAGGGCGCGGCGCCCGGCGCCGGCCACGCGGCGGACCCTATCCAAATCGCCTGAGAGCCGCAAGGGGGCGGGGCAGGGACCTGCCGTTCAACTCCGGTCCAGCTTCGCGAACAGCAGCCAGAAGAAGCCGCCGAGGATCGGCAGCGTGACGGCCAGGATGATCGTGGACAACGAGAAGATGATCGGCACCTGCGACTGGTGCGAGGCCGTCATGGTCCAGTTGTAGATCGGCATCGTCGTCTCGGAGCCGCGCAGGAAGATCGAGCGCAGCAGCTCGTTGAAGGAGAGCAGGAAGCCGAAGATGCCGGCGCCGATGATGCCGGGGCGCAGGATCGGGAACTCGATATCCCAGAAGCGGCGCCAACCCGTGGCGCCGAGGTCCTGCGCGGCCTCCAGTAGGCGGTGGTCGAAGCGGGTCGCGATGATCAGCACGAGCAGGAGCGAGAACGGCAGCGACCACACCATGTGGCCGAGGAAGATCGACCAGAGCCCGAGCCGGAGGTCGAGGAAGGAGCGGACCGAGATGAAGAGCGCCGCCCCCATGGTGAGCCCCGGCACGAAGAGGGGGATGAGCGCGATCAGGATCACGCCGCCCGGCCGGCGCATGCGGGGCATGGCGCGGCCCACGGCGGTCGCCACGATCATGCAGACGATGCCGACCACCACGCCCATGGCGACGCTCTCGTAGAGCGGCTCCCCCCACTTGTTGAACGCGCCCATGAGCTCGTCGTAGTGCTCCATGGTGAGCGGGTAGGGGATTCCTGAGAGCGGCCGGCCGCTGAAGGACATCACCGCGAGCCAGACCAGCGGGATGTACATCAGCAGGATGACGATCAGCCCGAGCCACTTGGCGATCGAAGTCCAGAGCCGCCACGCCGAGAGGCGCCGCCAGAAGAGCGCGCCGCCGTGGCCGATCTGGTCGTCGATGGTCGCCGCCATCCTGTGCTGTGCCCGCTCGCTCATCGCTCTAGCGCCTCACCGCCTCAACGTCTGGAAGACGTCGCCGATGGAGCCGAGCCGCCGCGTCGCCAGGATCAGCAGGGTCAGCAGCAGTGCCAGCACGATGATGACAAAGACCGAGAGCGCGGCTGCGGTCGGGTACTTCAGATTCCGGATCGCGGCTTCCACCGATGGCCCGAGCAGGTTGACGAAGCCGC
>JAJEEP010000007.1 GCA_022820945.1 Alphaproteobacteria bacterium
CCGTAGAAGACGCCCTCGTAGAAGCTCTTGAAGTACCACTCGAGCATGTGGGGCGCGTTGGCGCCGATCTCGAAGAACGTCGCGTCGCCGCCCTTGCTCTCCTGCAACGCGCGCCTCTCCTGGTATGCCGCGCGCAGCCAGCCTTCCATGGCGTCCGGCGCGACCCTTCCCAACAGCGGATTTGGCACACTCGCCTCCTTTACCTGTTCGTCGTCATCTGCACGCCCGGCCACGGGTTTGGTGCGAAGCCGAGCTACTCGTCCGCCTCCTTCAGCGCCGCGATGACCTCGTCCGGCTCCGCCCGCCTGGTGTAATCGGCATCGACGAACGCCTTGATCACCGTGCCGCCCTTGCCGATCACGAAGGTCGCCGGCACCGGCAAGGTCTGGCTTGCCTCGCCGTTGGAGGTCTCCAGGTCGATGCCGAAGCCCCGGTAGAGGTCGTTGACCGCGTCGGGCAGGCGGAAGGTGAGCCCGAACGCGCTCGCCACCCGGTTTCCGTCGTCGCTCAGCACGTCGAAGCCGATCTCGTTCTTCTCCTGCGTCGTGAGCGCGTTGTCGGGCGTCTCTGGCGAGATCGCGACCAGGCGCGCGCCGAGCGCCTCGATCTCCGGCAGCCGATCCTGCAGCGCCTTCAGCTCGATGTTGCAATAGGGGCACCAGCCGCCGCGATAGAAGGAGACCACGACCGGCCCGTCCCCCCACAGCGCCTCGGAGGCGACCGGCTCGCCGTGGGCGTTGGGCAGAGAGAAATCCGGGGCGGCGCTGCCCTCGCTCGCGCTCTGCTCGGCAATGCCGGAGGCGATGAGGTCTTTCGTGGCCCCCTGCATGGTGGCGAGGGTCTCAGGCGGAAACCTCTCCACAGAAGCGGCCCGCAGCTTGTCCAGCTCGTCCTTCAACGACATCGGCACAATCTCCCTCGAATTGCGTTTGAATGCATTGCGTTGTCAGTGTCCTTTCAAGCAGCAATTGGGCGATAAAGTCCAGGCTGCAGAGGCGGCTCGACGACACCCGGCGACCCGCCCCGCGGGCAGTTGCGTGGGCCCGGTGAGTGTGATACCACTCCCCGGCCTTGTCCGGGACGGGCGCCCGCGAGGCTTTTTTTGCGGCCGCGCCGCGGGCAGATATGCGGGCGCGGCAGCGCATCCGGGGCAGACCTAGGGAGTAGCGGTGGCTGGTCAATCGGTAGGCGGAGCCGGACTCGCGGATCGTTACGCGACCGCGCTGTTCGAGCTCGCTCTGGAGCGCAACGCGATCGAGGAGATCGAGCGCGACCTCGACGCCATCCGCGAGCTGGTGGACGGCAGCGACGACCTGAAGCGCGTCGTGCGCAGCCTGACGCTGTCCCGCGCCGAGCAGGCCAAGGCGCTGGATGCGGTGCTGGAGCGGCTCGGAACCAGTCAATACGTCAGAAACTTCGTCGCGCTGCTCGCGCGCAACCGGCGGGTCTTCCTGCTGGTCGACATGATCGCGGCGTTTCAGGCGAAGCTCTCCGAGCATCGGGGTGAGGTGTCGGCGGAAGTGACCTCCGCAGTGCCGCTCAAGCCCAATCATCTGGACGCGGTCAGGGACGCGCTCCGCACCATCGTCGGGCGCGACGTGGCGCTCGAGACCCGCGTCGATCCGTCGTTGATCGGCGGGCTCACGGTGCGCGTCGGCTCGCGCATGCTCGACAACTCGCTTCGGACCAAGTTGCAGAATCTCGAATTGGCGATGAAGGGAATCTGAGATGGATATCGGCGCCGCCGAAATTTCGGCAATCCTCAAGGAACAGATCGCCAATTTCGGCTCCGAGGCCGATGTCGCCGAGGTGGGCCAGGTGCTCTCGGTCGGCGACGGCGTGGCCCGGGTCTACGGGCTGGACAATGTCCAGGCCGGCGAGATGGTCGAATTCCCCGGTGGAATCAGGGGGATGGCGCTGAATCTCGAGACCGACAACGTCGGTATCGTGATCTTCGGCGAAGACCGCGACATCAAGGAAGGCGACATCGTCAAGCGCACCGGCACCATCGTGGACGTGCCGGTGGGCAAGGGGCTCTTGGGGCGCGTCGTCGACCCGCTCGGCAACCCGCTCGACGGCAAGGGACCGATCGAGAGCACGGAGCGCCGCCGGGTCGAGGTCAAGGCGCCCAGCATCATCCCGCGCCGTTCGGTGCACGAGCCGGTGCAGACCGGGCTGAAGGCGCTCGACGCGCTGGTGCCCATCGGGCGCGGCCAGCGCGAGCTCATCATCGGCGACCGCCAGACCGGCAAGACCGCCGTCGCGATCGACACCATCATCAATCAGAAGGACGTGAACGCCGGCGACGACGAGTCGCGCAAGCTCTACTGCATCTACGTCGCGGTGGGGCAGAAGCGCTCGACCGTGGCGCAGATCGTCAAGACGTTGGAGGAGTACAACGCGCTCCAGTATTCCATCGTCGTCTCCGCGTCCGCGTCGGAGCCCGCGCCGCTGCAGTTCTTGGCGCCCTATGCCGGCTGCACCATGGGCGAGTATTTCCGCGACAACGGCATGCACGCGGTGATCTTCTACGACGACCTCTCCAAGCAGGCCGTGGCCTACCGCCAGATGTCGCTGCTGCTCCGCCGCCCGCCGGGGCGCGAGGCCTATCCCGGCGACGTCTTCTACCTGCATTCGCGCCTGCTCGAGCGCGCGGCCAAGATGAACGAGGGCAACGGCTCGGGCTCGCTTACCGCCATGCCCGTGATCGAGACCCAGGCCAGCGACGTTTCCGCCTACATCCCCACCAACGTGATCTCCATCACCGACGGGCAGATCTTCCTCGAGACCGAGCTCTTCTATCAGGGCATTCGACCCGCGATTAACGTCGGCCTGTCAGTGAGCCGGGTGGGCTCCGCCGCCCAGGTGAAGGCGATGCGGCAGGTGGCCGGCCGGATCAAGCTGGAGCTCGCCCAGTACCGGGAGATGGCGGCCTTCGCACAGTTCGGCTCCGACCTCGATGCCGCGACGCAGCGGCTGCTCAATCGCGGCGCGCGGCTGACCGAGCTGCTCAAGCAGGACCAGTTCGCGCCGATGGCGGTGGAGGAGCAGGTGGTCTCCATCTTCGCAGGCGTGCGCGGCTATCTCGATGGCATCGAGGTGACCGAGGTCAACCGCTTCGAGCGCGAGTTCCTGGGCGAGATGCGGGCCAATCACGGGGCGGTCCTCGAAGAGATCCGGACCTCGCAGCAGATGAGCGACGAGAGCGACAAGGCGCTCACCGCGATCCTCGACGAATTCTCTAAGAAGTTCGCGTAGCTTGCCGCGGTAAGGGAAGAAACAGGCCTCCGCCATGGCGAGCCTCAAGGACCTCCGGGTGCGCATCAACAGCGTGCGCCAGACCCAGAAGATCACCTCGGCGATGAAGCTCGTCGCGGCCTCCAAGCTGCGCCGCGCGCAGGACGCAGCCGAGGCGGCGCGCCCCTTCTCCGAGCGGATGGAGCGCATGGTGGGCTCGCTCGCCGAGATCATGGGCGAGCGCGAGGAAGCGCCCGCGATGCTGCGGGGCACCGGCAAGGACGACACGCACCTGTTCGTGGTGGCGACCGCCGATCGCGGGCTCTGCGGCGGATTCAACAGCTCGATCACGCGGGCAACCCGGGCGCGGCTCAAGGAGCTCGCCGAGCAGGGCAAGACCACCAAGATCATCTGCGTCGGCCGCAAGGGCCGCGAGCAGCTGCGCCGCGAGTTCGGCGGGTCGATCATCGATCACACGGACGGCATCGGCCGCTCCGGCGGCCCCTCCTTCGAGGAGGCGGACGCGATCGGCCGCGGCCTCACGCAGCGCTTCGAGGCCGGCGAGTTCGACACCTGCACGGTGGTCTACAACCGGTTCAAGACGGTGATGAGCCAGGTCGTCACCTTCCAGCAGCTGATCCCCTTCAGCCCGCCCACGCAGGCGGAGGCCGAAGGCGGCGACGACTCAGGTGCGATCTACGACTTCGAGCCGGACGAGGAGATGATCCTCTCCGACCTTCTGCCGCGCAATCTGTCGATCCAGATATTCCGCTCGCTGCTCGAGAACGCAGCCAGCGAGCAGGGCGCGCGGATGACGGCGATGGACAGCGCGACACGCAACGCCGGTGAAATGATCGACAAGCTGACCCTCAACTACAACCGGACGCGGCAGGCGCAGATCACCAAGGAGCTGATCGAGATCATCTCCGGCGCCGAAGCGCTCTGACCGGGGCAGCGAACGAGTTCGAGCGGGAGCAAGGCAAGATGGCGACGAGAAACGCGGTCGGCAGGATCACCCAGGTCATGGGCGCGGTCGTGGACGTGCAGTTCGAGGGCGAGCTTCCGGCGATTCTGAACGCCCTTCACGTGGACAACCAGGGCAACCGCCTGGTTCTGGAGGTGGCGCAGCATCTGGGCGAGAGCACGGTGCGCTGCGTCGCCATGGACACGACGGACGGGCTCGTGCGCGGCGGTGACGCGGTCGATACCGGCGAGGGCATTGCGGTGCCCGTGGGGCCGGAGATGCTCGGGCGCATCATCAACGTCGTCGGCGATCCCATCGACGAGCGCGGCGACGTCGGCGCCAAGTCCAGCAAGCCGATCCACGCCCAGGCGCCGGCCTTCGTCGAGCAATCGACCGAGGCCGAGATCCTGGTCACCGGCATCAAGGTGGTGGACCTGCTCGCGCCTTATGCCAAGGGCGGCAAGGTCGGGCTGTTCGGCGGCGCCGGCGTCGGCAAGACCGTCATCATCATGGAGCTGATCAACAACATCGCGAAGCAGCACGGCGGCTATTCGGTGTTCGCCGGCGTGGGCGAGCGGACCCGCGAGGGCAACGACCTCTACCACGAGATGATCGAGTCCGGCGTCATCGACCTCGACGGCGACCAGTCCAAGGTGGCGCTGGTCTACGGCCAGATGAACGAGCCTCCGGGCGCCCGCGCGCGGGTCGGGCTCACCGGCCTCACCCAGGCCGAGTACTTCCGCGATGAGGAGGGGCAGGACGTGCTGCTCTTCATCGACAACATCTTCCGCTTCACCCAGGCGGGCTCCGAGGTGTCGGCGCTCTTGGGCCGCATCCCCTCGGCTGTGGGCTATCAGCCGACGCTCGCGACCGACATGGGCACGCTGCAGGAGCGGATCACATCCACCCAGAAGGGCTCGATTACCTCGGTGCAGGCGATCTACGTGCCGGCCGACGACCTCACCGACCCTGCGCCTGCGACCTCGTTCGCGCATCTGGACGCGACGACGGTGCTCTCGCGCCAAATCGCAGAGCTCGGCATCTACCCGGCCGTGGACCCGCTCGATTCCACCTCGCGCATGCTCGACCCGCGCATCATCGGCGAGGAGCATTACACGGTCGCCCGTGAGGTCCAGCGCATCCTGCAGACTTACAAGTCGCTGCAGGACATCATCGCGATCCTGGGCATGGACGAGCTCTCGGAGGAGGACAAGCTTACGGTCGCGCGCGCCCGCAAGATCCAGCGCTTCCTGTCGCAGCCCTTCTTCGTGGCCGAGGTCTTCACCGGCACGCCGGGCAAGCTCGTGGACATCAAGGACACGATCGCGAGCTTCAAGGCGATCTGCGACGGCGAGTACGACGACCTGCCGGAGGCCGCGTTCTACATGGTCGGCCCCATCGAAGAGGCGCTGGACAAGGCGAAGCAGATGGCCGCCGAGGCCGCCTAGGCAAGCCCGAGAGCCCGAGGAGCGGCCATGGCCGACACCCTGCAGTTCGAGCTCGTCGCGCCGGAGCGGCTGATCTTCTCCGGCGACGTCGAGATGGTGGTGGTGCCAGGCGCCGAAGGCGACTTCGGCGTGCTGCCGGGCCATTCGCTGCTGCTCTCCACGCTCCGGCCGGGCGTGATCGAGATCTACGAGAACGAGAAGCCCAAGGATCGCTACGTGGTCGCCGAAGGCTTCGCCGAGGTGACGGGCGAGCGCTGCACGGTGCTCTCGACCGAGGCGTTCGAGGCCGGCGCCATCGACCGCGCCCAGGCCGATGCGCGGCTGGAGCAGGCGCAGCTACGCCTGCGCGATGCCGAGGGCGACGAGGAACGCGAGAAGTTCCAACGCGAGGTCGAGCTCGCGGAGCTTCTGGCCGCCAACGCCGGCTGAGGCGCCGAAGGCGTAGTATCCGGCACGCGCGAGGCGCGTTTTTGCAAAACGAAGCCAATTTCGCGTAACGCATGGTTTTTGAACAAAAATAGTGTGTTAGCTGATTCTGGTTCCCGGGGCGTCAGGTCTCGAGGAGAGTGAGCCATGCCCAGGACCGTCTCAATCGCGGCGTGCCAGTTCGTCGTCAGGCCCGTCGGCAGCTTCGACGAGTTCGCCGCTCACGCACGCGCGCTGTTGGACCGGGCAGCGGGCGCCGATCTCGTGCTGTTCCCGGAGCTCTTCACAATCGAGCTGTTCACGACCTTTCCGGGCTGGATGGAGCTGCCGGTATCCGAGCTGACCCGCATTCATCGATACGGGAACACGAACTACACAGAAGACTATCGCCGGCTCTTCGAAAGCGAGGCCAGGGAGCGGGGGCAGCACATCGTCGCCGGATCCCATCTGGAAAAGAAGGACGGCAGGTATCTCAACGTCGCCTATCTCTATGGCCCCGACGGGCTGGTGCACACCCACGACAAGACGCACATCTTTCCCGCAGAGGCGCAGTGGTCGACCGAAGAGGGCGACACGATCGAGATGATCGAGCTTCCCTTTGCCAAGGTCGGATTCAATGTCTGTTACGAGGCCGAAATTCCGGAGTGCGCCGCGAGCCTCGCCGAGCAGGGCGCCGAGATCATCCTGTGCCCGTCGCTCACCTTCACTGAACACGGCTTCTGGCGCGTCCGCCACAGCGCCCAGGCGCGCGCGATCGAAAACCAGGTGTACGTCGTTCACTGCGGGGGGAGCGCCGCGCTCCCGCCCGGTGGGCCGCTGCCGTCACCGTGGGGGCGGAGCTCGATCCTGAGCCCCTGCGATACGCCGTGGGAGGCCCCGAACGGCGTCGTCGCGGAAGCGGTAGAACCCAATATCGAGACCGTGGTGCGCGGCGTGGTCGACCTCGACCGCATCCACGAGAACCGAGAGAACGGCGCCGCTCCCACATTCAAGGACCGCCGCCGGCGCGCGCACCTCTACGGGGAGTGGCCCTCCCACACCAAGCACGTGGCGGACAAAGCGCCGTCCAACGGCTAAGATCGGCGCCCGCACCGATGAGGTCGTTCCCATGCAGCTGACGAAGTACAGCGATTATTGCCTGAGGGCACTCATCTACCTGGGTCTCAACCGCCACCGGCGCTGCACGATTCGGGAAATCGCCGATGCCTACGGCATTTCCGAGAATCACCTGATGAAGCTGATCCATCAGCTGGGTCAGGAGGGATACATCACGACGACCCGGGGCAAGAACGGCGGCCTCGAGCTCGCGTTGCCGGCGAGCGAGATCAATCTGGGCACGGTCATCCGCGCCACCGAGGGAAACTTTCAGCTGGTCGAGTGCTTCGCCGGGCGGGAGGTGAACACGTGCCCGATCGCCGGGCCGTGCCGTCTGACCGGGGTTCTTGAGGAAGGCCTGCAAGCCTTTTTCGACGTGCTCGATCAGTACACGCTGGAAGACATGCTCAAGCCGGCACCGGCGTTCCGGCGCATTTTCGCGGCCAGGGAAGCGGCCAGACCTCTATCGTAGCAGGCGTCGCGAAGCCGTGCTGAGCCTACTGATTCATGGTTTCGGGCTCCCGCACCTCCTTTGCGCGGCGCCTCCTTCGATCGTCACGGGTGAGGACGTGGGCTGCTCCCGGAAAACCGGAAGCAGCCCATGCGACGGGACGGCCTAGGCCGTCATCATGGTCGGCGGCTGGACCTGCGTCATCAGATCGTGGTCCCACTCGCCCTCCACGACGACGGTAGCGAGACAGCCCAGCTGGACCGCCTCGATCAGGTTGTGGGAGAGGTACACGTAGACGCCCGACTGCAGGAAGGTATAGAGGGCAGCCCCGGCCGAGCCGCCGCGGATGAACCAGGTCTAGAGCCCTTCCGCCGGTGGATCGACAAAGGAGCCCTGCTCCCAGACGTAATCGCCGTGGCCGCCGATGAGGTGCGGCCTGGAATCGCGGTTGGCCTGGGAGTGGATGAACAGCACCGATTCACCGACATTGGCCGTGAGCGTGTTGTCGCCGGTGAGCGCGCCGACCCGACCGTTCAGCACGACGTGGGTGGGCGTCAGCGTCTGCATGACGTCGAACATGTCGGCCATGCCCTCGCCGTGGTCGGCGTAGTCGATGAAGTTGCCATCGGCGTCGCGGGGCACGTAGAAGTCCTGCTCGCCAATGTAATAGGCCCGGTCGTAGCGGAGCGGATTGCCGTGACGGTCCTTGAGACCGTCGCGCGGCAGCACCATCACCGCCCCGTTCATGCCGGAGACGACGTGGAAGGGGATCATCGAGCCTCCCGGCGCGCAGTGATAGATGTAGGTGCCGGGCTTGGTCGCCTTCCAGCGCAGCTTGACCTGCTCGCCGGGCGAGACGAGCGTAAGGGCGCCGCCGCCGAGCGCGCCGGTCGACGCATGGAAGTCGATATTGTGCTCGAAGACGTTGCTCTCCGGGTTCTTCAGCGTGAGCTCGATGTAGTCGCCCTCGTGGCAGATCATCAGCGGCCCCGGAATAGAGCCGTTGAACGACAGCGTGTTGAGCATGGTGCCGTCGTCGTCGATCTCCCGCTTGTCCTCGGTGGCGGTGAGCTCCACCTCGATGATCTTCGGGCCGTCCGTGGCAACCTGCTCATGAGCCGGGACGAAGGGCGGGGCGACGAGCTCCTGCTTGACCCTTGGCAGGCCGCTTACATCGGCCTCGCTGGCCGAAGCCATCATGACCGGGGTTGCGGCCGAGGCAGCGCCTAGTGCGCCGCCCATTTTCAGAACGTCACGCCTGTTCACGTGTAGCATGGCTGCATTCTCCTGATCCGCTGTTAACCCATCGCGTGAAATTGCTACGCCCGAACGCGGATCGGCCCTGCCCCCAACCCATTCGACAGGCCACTGAGACGACCCGTGGGCTCTTGAAGATGTATTTTGAATAAAGGTTATGGGCCGTCAAGCGGGATGTGCATCGTTTTGGCTCTTAGCGTAGAGCGGGTCCACCGTGCTATAGTCCGGGCTCGTCGAATCGTCTTAATCCAGGAAGCGGACAGTGGGCCACTGGAGCCTTGACGACATTCCGTGGGATCAGTTCGACCGGTCGAAGCTCGACCCGGAGATGGTCAAGATCGCCAAGGCGGCGTGCATGGTCGAGCACCACAGCGCCGACTACGGCAAGTACCTCTGCGGCGTGTTTCACGACGATCCCGGCTTCTGCGCCGACGCGCTCGCCTGGGCGGAGGAGGAGGTCCAGCACGGCGCGGTCCTGCGCCGTTACGCCGAACTTGCGGACCCAGCGTTCGACTTCGATGCGACCTTCGCGCGCTTCGTCGCGGGCCACCCCATCGACGTGGAGGCGAGCGAATCGATCCGGGGATCGCGCTGCGCCGAGATGGTGGCGCGCTGCATCGTCGAGGTCGGGACGTCCACCTACTATAGCGCGCTGCGCGATGCCGCGGAGGAGCCGGTATTCAAGGCGATTTGCAAGCGGATCGCGGGCGACGAGTTCCGCCACTACAAGCTCTTCTACACCACCATGAAGCGCTATCGGGATATCGAGGGCATCGGTCGCCTCTCGCGTGCCAAGGCGGCGCTCGGCCGTCTGTTCGAGTCGACCGACGACGAGCTTTCCTACGCCTATCACTCCGGCGCCGGTGAGCCCGGACCCTACGTCCGCCGCCGCGCGATCCGCGCCTATGCGGCGCGCACCCTCCCGCTCTACCGGCGGGATCACGTTCAGCGCGGGGTAGGCATGACCCTCAAGGCGATCGGCATCAAGCCGCAAGGGCGGCTGGGGAGATTTGTCGCCGCTCTGACCTGGCTCGTACTCAGACTCTATGTCCGGCGTCTGGAGCGATTCAGGGCGAGAGAAGCGGGCGGAACTCTGCAATCACCGCTTCGTAGAGCGCCCGCTTGAAGGCAATTGCATTCGCGGTCAGCTCGCCGACCGGCGACCAGCGCCAGTCACTGAACTCGGGATGCAGCGTATCGATATCGATGTCGGTATCGGTGCCGAGGAAGCGCGCGGCGAACCATTTCTGCTCCTGACCCCGGTAGCGTCCGCGCCAGACGCGGTTCACCAGGTTGGGCGGCAGGTCGTAACGTAGCCACTCTCGCGTTTCTGCAAGGACTTCCACCTTGTCGGGAGTGACGCCGGTCTCTTCCTCAAGCTCCCTGAGTGCCGTATCGCGGGGGTCCTCGCCGGGGTCGATGCCACCCTGCGGCATTTGCCACGCCTCTTGCACCATGTCGATGCGCTGCCCGACGAAGACCTGCCCCTGCGCGTTGAACAGCAGCACGCCGACGCAGGGGCGGTAGGGGAGCCCTTCGAGACTCTTCATGTCAGCGGGGGACGGGGCCGACGACGCGGACCGGATCAGTTGACGATCGATTTGCCCGAGAAAATGTGGTGAGAGCGGAGATGTTCGATCGCGCGGGCCAGCTGATAGTCGCTCGCCGCCGGGTCGTCCTCAACCTCGGCAGCCTCTTCCGCCGGCTGGTCCTCGTTGTCTTCGACACCCAGCCCGTCATTGTCGAGATGGCCCCGCAGGTCCTCCTCCCGGCTCTCCTGCACCGCTTCCGCCTCGGGCTCGGGCCTGATCTGCTCGACGAAAATATCGGGGTCGATGCCCTGTTCCTGGATCGAGCGGCCGGAAGGCGTGTAGTAGCGTGCCGTGGTCAGGCGCAGCGCGCCGTGCCCGCCGAGCGGCAGCACCGTCTGCACCGAGCCCTTGCCGAACGAGCGGGTGCCGAGAATGACCGCCCGTCCGTGATCCTGCAGCGCGCCCGCCACGATCTCGGAGGCCGAGGCCGTACCGCTGTCGATCAGCACGACCAGCGGCAGCCCGTCGATGATGTCTCCCTCTTGCGCATTGAAGCGCAGAATGCTGTCAGGGTCGCGCCCTCTGGTCGATACGATTTCTCCACGGTCCAGGAACGCATCCGAAACCGCGATCGCCTGGTCGAGAAGGCCGCCGGGATTGCTGCGCAGGTCGAGCACGGCGCCGAGCACATGCTCGCTCTGCTCGTCCCACAGGTCGCCCAGTGTTCCCTCGAGATCGTCGGACGTGTGCTCGGAGAATGTCGAGATTCGCGCGAGGATGAATTCTTCATCCACCACTCGTGCGCGTACCGAACGAATCTTGATGATCGCTCGGGTGATCGGGAACGTCAGAGGTTCCTCCACCCCGCTCCGGCGGACGGTGAGCGTGATCTCGGAGTTGGCAGGGCCGCGCATCCTGTCGACCGCTTGCTGGAGTGTGAGACCGAGCACCGGCTCGTCGTCGAGATGGGTCACCAGGTCCCCCGCCACGATCCCGGCACGCTTCGCGGGCGTGTCGTCGATCGGCGCGATCACCTTGACGAGGCCGTTCTCCATCGTCACCTCGATGCCCAGGCCGCCGAACTCGCCCCGCGCCTGAACCTGAACTTCCTTGTAGCTCTTGGGGTTGTGGTACTTCGAGTGCGGATCGAGCGAGCCGACCATGCCGTCGATGGCGGCATCGATCAGGTCGGTCCCGCTCACCTCCTCGACATACTCGCTGCGGATTCGTTCGAATATTTCACCGAACAGATCGAGGTGCTCGTAGGTTTCCTGATCCTCGTCGGCGAACGTAATCGCCGGGAGGGACATCATCATCAAGCCGGCAATGCCGGCTGCCAGTAGTCTTCGCATTCCGTCCTTCGACCGTAGCGTCGGCTGTCTAATCTCCAGCCGACGCGATTGCAGAGCCCTCGTCGGAAGCCGCTGCCTCCGCCCCACCGGGCCGCCGTCCGCGGCCGGGCCATGATATCTCTCGCCATCGAAGATGATCAAACTAATATGCGTCTTTTGCGATGGAGCGATAGGGAGCGTCGAACCGTCGGCGGCGCACGCGGGATGCGCCAAGAGCGGTCACGAGATAGATCGGGCGGGCGGGAGCGGCTCGACGGTCTGATCCTCCACCACCCTCGCGAGCAAAGACGCGGCGGTGGCGCCGCTCACCGGATGCCGCCAGTCGGGCGCCACCTCGACGAGCGGTGCCAGCACGAACGCGCGTTCCGTGAGCCGAGGGTGTGGGAGAACCAGGGCCGGCTCGCCGTCGTCGCCTTCGCGACGAACGACTTGGCCATCGTAGTCCAGGAGATCGAGGTCGAGGGGGCGGGACGCGCCCGCGACGCTGCGCCGGCGCCCGAATGCCGCCTCGACGGCGAGGAGGCGCGCCATGAGCAGGACCGGCGACAGAGGCGTTTCGACCCGGACCACGCCGTTGACGAACCAGGGGCCGTCGGCCGGAGGTATCGGCGCGCTGCGGTACCAGCGTGACCGCGCCACGGGTTGGACCCCGTGTTCGGCGAGCACTGTGAGCGCCGCATCCAGCCCCTCTGCCGGCCTGCCGTGGCGCGCGGTCGGGAGATTCGCGCCGAGCGCAACCAAAATCATTGTGACGAATTGGTCTCTTGCACTTGTCCCTCTCTCCGGGATTCCCTACTTATGATGTGCATGCTGCGTCGCTGCGAGCGCGCGGCCGACTGTGCCTCGCCACCCGGCGAGGGCGTGTCTACAAGTTTTCCGCCCCACATGACCTGGAAGGATAGACCTTGATGCAATTCAATCCGCAAGAGCGGATAGGCCTCTTCATCGACGGCGCGAATCTCTACGCCGCGGCCCGTTCGCTTGGGTTCGACATTGATTACAAGCGCTTGCGCGAGGAGTTCGCGGGCAAGGCCCGGCTCATCCGCGCTCTCTATTACACCGCCCTCATCGAGGATCAGGAGTATTCGCCGATCCGTCCGCTGGTGGATTGGCTCGACTACAACGGCTACACCCTGATCACGAAGCCGACCAAGGAGTTCACGGATTCCATGGGGCGCCGCAAGGTAAAGGGCGACATGGATATCGAAATCGCGGTCGACATGATGGAGTTGTCGGATGTCCTCGACCATATCGTGTTGTTCTCCGGCGACGGCGATTTTCGCCGCGTGACCGAGGCCGTCCAGCGCAAGGGCGTTCTGGTGTCCGTCGTCAGCACCATTCGCTCGCAGCCGCCGATGATCGCCGACGAGCTGCGTCGCCAAGCCGACACCTTCATCGAGCTGCAGGATCTCGAACCCCTGATTGCGCGCGAGCCGAAGTGGCGGCACGAACGCGCCACGACCCTGAGGGAGCCGATGGGGGACGAATACGAGGGGTACGACGACGAGGCCGACGAGGACGAGATGGCCGACGAGGTCGCACACACGGCGTGAGCACGCCGGTGTCGGCTCCGACCGTGCCGGATCGGGATTGTGACCGCTGCCCTCGACTCGTTACCTACCGGGAGGATCACCGGGCGGCCGAGCCGGACTGGCACAATGCGCCGGTTCCGAGCTTCGGCGACCTTAACGCCCGGCTGCTGATCGTCGGCCTGGCACCCGGCCTGCGCGGGGCGAACCGCACAGGCCGGCCCTTCACGGGCGATTTCGCTGGCGACCTGCTCTACGCCACCCTTGCCGAGTTCGGCTTCGCCCGCGGCGCCTACGATGCCCACGTCGCCGATGGCCTTTCGCTCCACGACTGTCGGATCACCAATGCGGTCCGCTGCGTCCCGCCGCAGAATCAGCCCAAGGGAGCGGAAATCGCGGCGTGCCGTCAATACCTCACGGCCGAAATCGCGGCGATGAGCAGGCTGCGCGCCGTTCTTGCGCTGGGCTTGGTCGCCCACGGCGCTGTGCTGAGGGTGCTCGGTCTTCGCGCCGGCGCGTGCCGCTTCGCCCACGGCGCGGTCCATCTTCTGGACGACGGGCGCCAGCTGTTCGACAGCTACCACTGCTCGCGCCTCAACACGAACACCGGCCGCCTGACGCCCGCCATGTTCGCCGACGTGTTCGCCGGAATTCGCAGCACTCTCGACGACTGACCCGCACGATTCACCGGGGGCACGGACTGCGCCCCGCGCGGGATGCGGGACGAGACGGCCAAGATTTCGGCGGGATTCGCAGGGACAAGTGGGATTCTGCGGGACACGCGCCCGGCCCCTCGTCGCCCGCTCGGCCCGTGATTCCCGCCGCACGCGTCGGTGCACCTCATGGCCCAATTCTGGCGCAGGCGGCGCGCTTTCTGCACCGCACCATGGTGCGGTGAGACGGGCTAACCCCGCTCTCGGACCAGTCGTTCCTTCTGGCGCTGCCAGTCGCGCGCTTTCTCGGCGGCGCGCTTGTCGTACTTGCGCTTGCCCGAGGCCATGGCCAGCGCAACCTTGGCGATGCCGCGGTCGTTGAAGTAGAGAGTGAGCGGCACCAGGGTCACGCCGCCGCGCCGAAGCGCGCCCACTAGCTTGCGAATTTCGCGCTTGTGCAGCAGCAGCTTTCGGGGTCGCAGCGGGTCGTGATTGAAGGGACCGGCGCCGTCGTATTGAGCGATGTGGGCGTTGATCAGGAAGACCTCGCCGCCGCGTTCGGTGGCGTAGGCGTCGTTGATATTGACGCGCCCGGCCCGGAGAGACTTGACCTCGGTTCCGGTGAGCCGAATGCCCACCTCGAAGGGACGCTCGAGGTGGTAGTCGCGGCGCGCCTTGCGATTCTGCGCGATTCGTTTGCCGCCGGGGGCGGCGTTGCTGCTCACTGCGCTTGACCGGCTGCGGGGCGTCGCCCCGATGCCGTACTCAGTTGAGGAGGCCGACCCGGCGCATCGCCGATTCGATCCGCTCGCGGTTGCTCTCGCTCGGAGAGGTCAGCGGCAGCCTCACTTCCGGCTCGCACTTGCCGAGAAGCGAGGCGGCGTACTTGACCGGGATCGGGTTGCTCTCGACGAACAGCGTGTCGTGGAGCGGCATCAACTGGCTGTGCCGGTCGAGCGCCTCTGTGGCATCGCCGCGATCCCACGCGGCGAAGAAGCCCGCGCACTGACGCGGCGCCACGTTCGCCGTCACCGAGATGCACCCGTCTCCGCCCTGCGCGAGGAAGCCCAGAATCGTGCCGTCCTCACCCGAGAGTTGGCAGAACTCCTCGCCGATGGTGTTCCTGGTGCGAGTGGGCCGGCCCACGTCGGCGGTCGCGTCCTTGACCCCTACGACGTTGGGAAGCTCGGCGAGACGCGCCATCGTCTCGACCGACATGTCGACCACGCTCCGGCCGGGGATGTTGTAGATGATCTGCGGAATGTCCACCGCGTCGTTGACCGCCTTGTAGTGGGCGTACATCCCCTCTTGCGTCGGCTTGTTGTAATAGGGCATGACGAGCAGCGCGCCGTCTGCGCCGGCGTCCTTGGCGTGGCGGGTGAGGCTGATCGCCTCTTCGGTCGAGTTCGAGCCCGTGCCGGCCACGACCGGAACCCGCCCAGCCGCGACCTCGATGCAGATCTCGGTCACCCGGTGGTGTTCCTCGTGGCTAAGGGTCGGCGATTCACCCGTGGTTCCGCAGGGCACCAGCCCCGCGGCGCCTTCTTCGATCTGCCAGTCGACGAAATCACGGTACGCGTCTTCGTCCACCTCGCCATTGCGGAACGGCGTGATCAGGGCCGTCAGATATCCCCGGAACATGACACGCTCCCATGCTCGTGCATTGTCGCTGCGCCGAGAATAGGTTGGCTGAATGACAGGAACAAGGCCGAGTCGAGAGTTCGCCCTGTTGAGTCGCGCGTCGCGGGCTCTGCGGCGGCTGCTTGTTGCCCTGGCGGTGATAACGCCGCCACTGCTGTTCGACGCACCCGCCCGTGCGGAGGCGGAACCGCCGTTGCCCCCACCTGTGGCGCGGGCCGACATCGCGCTCTTTGTCGACGCCTTCAGGGCGGGGGCGCGCAACAACTGGAGTCGCGCCCATCGCCTCGCCCGGAGAGCCAGCGACCCCCTCGGCGCCACGATCCTGCGCTGGTGGGACTACAGCAGTGCAGGCACGCGGGCCTCTTTCGCCGACATCGCGCGGTTCATCGACGAGCACCCCGACTGGCCGGACCAGCGGCTGCTCCAGATCAACGCCGAAGCGGCGATGGCGAAGGGAGTCTCCGATGCGGACGTCCGCGCCTGGTATCGCTGGCGCGATCCGGTGAGCCGCGAGGGCCGCCTGCGCTATGCCGAATCCCTCTTCGAGATCGACCAAGACAATCGCGCGGCTGCGCTGGTCCGCAAGGCATGGGTTGAGGGGACCTTCAGTACGCGTGAGCTGCGCGAGACCTACCGCCGCTACCGCGAACACCTGCGGCCCGAAGATCACCTCGCCCGCCTGGAGCGCCTGGTGTGGGCCAATCACGCCCGCGCGGCACGGCGCATGTACCGCTACGTCGACGAGGAGTATCAGCGGCTGGCGGAAGCTCGGTTGACGCTGCGGGCCTACGCCGGTGGCGTGGACCGGGCGATCGCGCGGGTGCCGCAGTCGCTCCGCGACGATCCGGGGCTGGTCTACGAGCGGCTGCGCTGGCGCCGGAAGAAGGGCAGGGACGAGGATGCCCGCGCGCTTCTGCGCACGCCGCCGCAGGAACTCGGGCCCCGGCCCAAGCTCTGGTGGCGGGAACGCGCCATCTTGGCGCGGCACGCACTGGAGGACGGGCTGGTCGATGAGGCTTACGCGCTTGCCGCAGGCCACCGGCAGACCGCGGCCTCGACCTATTCCGATGCCGAATGGCTGGCCGGGTGGATCGCGCTACGCTTTCTCGACGATGCGCGCGGTGCGTTTCTCCACTTCGAGCGCATGCACGGCGCAGTGACCATGCCGATCAGCCGGGCGCGCGCTGCCTACTGGGCGGGCCTGGCCGCCGACACCTCCGGCGATCCGGATGGAGCGGCTCTCTGGTACGGCAAGGCCGCAGCGTATCCGGCCACCTTTTACGGCCAGATTGCGATGACCCGAATCGCCGCGCCCGACGCGCCGCTGATCGGCGCCGCGGAAGGCCACGTCAGTGCTGCGACGCTCGACGACCACTCCCTGTTTGCGGCCATCCACGTCCTGGCGTTTCTCGGCCGCGATTATCTCGTGGGGTCCTTCTACCGGCGCCTGAGCACGCTCGCGCGCAACGAGGCGGATCACGCCATGATATCGGCGTTCGCGCTCTCCGTCGGGCAGCCCGAGCAGTCGATCCGTGCCGCGCAGCAGGCCGCGCGGGACGGTTACGTCTCCGTCGACCGGTTGTTTCCGCTGGTGGACGTGCCGTTCGCGCGCGAGAACGGCGCTCTCGAACACGCCCTGGTGCTCGCGCTGATCCGCCAGGAGAGCCGCTTCGACCGATTGGCAAGGAGCGGCTCAGGCGCGCTCGGGCTGATGCAGCTGATGCCCCGGACCGCAAAGAGCGTCGCCCGCAAAATGGGCCTGAGCCAGTCCAGCAAGCGCCTCACCTCCAATCGCGCGCACAACATCGCGCTCGGCAGCCGCTACTTGAGCGACATGATCGAACGCTTCGACGGTTCGTACCTGCTGGCCGTCGCCGCCTATAATGGCGGGCCTCGTAACGTCGCCCGCTGGATCGCGGCGAACGGCGATCCCCGGCACGACCCGGATGTGGACATCATCGACTGGATCGAAATGATCCCGCTCGCCGAAACCCGCAACTACGTGCAGCGGGTCCTCGAAGGAACGCAAGTTTACCGCTGGCAGCTCGGCCGACGGCCGACGGCCTCGAGCCTGGAGCGCGACCTCGCGCGCGGCATGTCCCAGCGCACCGTGGATGCTCATTGCGCGCGAATCGGCAACGGCGAGCGGCGTGCCCATGTCGATTTTCGCGCGTTGTGCCGGTTCACACGGAGCGAGGGCATCGCACCCGCCGACCGGCCCGATCGCACCGAGGACCGCCGCGCGGGATGGCGGCGGCGGAGAGTCCGGTGAGCCACCCGCAGGACGCCACGTCGGGCGCGACTGCGCCGGAGTCGCTGCCCCAGCCGAGCGACGTGCACGCGGCTGCGGAGCGTCTGGCCGGGCATGCGGTCGAGACGCCGCTGCTGAGGGCCGATGCTCTCGACGAACGGATCGGCGGACGCCTGCTGCTCAAGGCGGAGCCGCTCCAGCGCACCGGCTCGTTCAAGTTCCGGGGGGCCTGCAACCGGCTGTTGCAGCTCGACCGGGCCGCCAGGCAGGGTGGCGTGGTCACCTATTCCTCGGGCAACCACGCCCAGGCCGTCGCGGCGGCGGCCAGACTCGTCGGCGTGCCGGCGGTCATCGTCATGCCGAGAGACGCGCCCGCCGTAAAGATCGCCGGCACCCGCCGTCACGGCGCCGAGATCGTGCTCTACGACCGCGCTTCCGAAGCACGCGAGGCGCTGGGCATGAAGATCGCGGTGGAGCGCGGTGCGACCCTGGTCAAGCCCTACGACGACTTCAACGTCATCGCCGGCCAGGGAACGGTCGGGCACGAAATCGTGAAGCAATGCAGCGCGCTAGGCTGCCGGCCCGATGCCGTGGTCGTGCCTGCCGGGGGCGGTGGGCTGATGGCCGGCACCTCGCTCGCCATCGCCGATGCCTGGCCGGAGACCCGCCTTCACACGGCTGAGCCGCAAGGCTACGATGACCACGCCATGTCGTTCGAACAGGGCCGTCGCATCGGCGTGTCCGGTGCACAGGGCCAGAGCTTCTGCGACGCGCTTCTCGCACCGAAGCCCGGTGCGCTCACCTTCCCGATCAACGTGGATAGAGTGCACGGCGGCGTTGCCGTAAGCGATGCCGAAGTCGGTGCGGCCATGCGGGCGGCCTTCCTGCATCTCAAGCTCGTGGTCGAGCCAGGGGGCGCGGTGGCGCTCGCGGCGGTGCTCGCCGGCAGGATCGCCACTGCCGGGCGCACGGTGGTCGCCGTGCTCTCCGGCGGCAACGTGGACCCCGCCACCTTCCGTGCAGTCCTGAATCAGGGCGATGATCCGGCCGCCATCTAGCCGAATGAAATCGCGGGGCCTCTCGGGTCGGCTCGCCGTCGCGCTGGTCACGCTGCTCCTGGCTATCCCTGTCGTGCAGGGCTGCACGGTGCTCGAACGGTTCATTGACGATGAGCCCGCCTCCCTCGACGACGCGCCGTCTGTCGAGAGTCGTGGCGCCGACTGGCCGGTTCTCCCGCGCGAGGGCGGGGAAGACGGTTACGATGATCCTTTCGAGGAGGTGAACCGCGTCTTCTTCTACGTCAACGGCGTGTTCGACTTCCTCCTGTTCGAGCCGGTGGCGCGGTTCTATCGAGGCTTCATGCCGAGCGACGCGCGGCAGGCGGTCAGCCGCGCCTTCACCAATATGGCGGAGCCGACCGTCACCGCGAACCATCTGCTGCAGCTCAACCCGGACCGCGCCGCTACAAGCTTCGGTCGCTTCTTGCTCAACAGCACCGTCGGCGCGGCGGGCCTCTTCGACGTCGCGACCGATCTCGGCCTGGAAGCCGATGACGCCGACTTCGGCCAGACACTTCACCACTACGGCGTCGACGACGGCCCCTATCTCGTGCTGCCTGTCTTCGGCCCGACGACCGCCCGCGACGCCGTGGGCTTCGGCGTCGATGGCGCGATCGATCCGCGTTCCTACCTGCTCGCGCTCACGCCGCGCGCAGCTCTCGCCGCCGGCGAAGGAGTCGTGCGCCGCGAGGAGGTGATCGACCCGGTCGAATTCCTGGTCAAGCACGCCCTCGATCACTATGACGCGGTGCGTGCCTGGAACTATCAGGAGCGTCAGCGGGAGCTCACCGGCGGCTGCACCGAACCCAAGTACGTGACCTGCCCCGGCTATTCCCCGGAATGACGCTCTCCCGGAGGCTGGAGCGCGGCCGGCTTTGACGGACGCGCGACGGCCGGCTGCCGTGAGCGAAAAAGAGCTATAGCGGCCCGTCGCCGCCCGGATAGCAGAATGAAACGCGCGGCCCGTAGAAGCCGAACGTGACCTCCAGCGGCGTCGCCGGGCGCAGCGCGTTGCACGAGTGGTCCGGTGCCAGGAACTCCAGCGACAGAAGCTCGAAATCGTCCGAAATCTCGCCCACGAACGCGTAGTTGCCGCTCATCAGCTGGCCGTCGACGGCGGTGATGTAGCGCAGGTGTCCGCGTGCCGTGTCCGCGAGCCCCGAGCCCACGCGCGCAACGCTGCGGATGATCGCCCGATCCCCCGCATCGTAAGTGATGGCGGTCACCCGATCGCCATCGAGATCGAGCGTCGTGCGGCCCGGCACCGCCGGCACGCCCCGCTTCGCCGCGTAGTCGCACATCACCGGGTTCGAGTTCAGATAATGGCTCCACCAGCGGCCGGGCGTGCCGTCCTCCAGGTCGAGACCGGCGAGATCGAGCCCGGCGTAGGTGAGCGAATAGGCGCCGAAATGCGAGGTCTGCTCGTCGCGATCCACGACATACTGGTTGATGAAGATCGCCTGGTTCTCGGCCGGCGTGAGGCCCTCCGGCAGCAGGGCAGCGGCCGCCGCAGAATCCTCCGGCACCCAGCAGAAGTAGAGCATGCGGCTGTTGACGATCAGCTGCGGTGCGAGCGGTAGTGCCACGTCCCGATCCTCCTCGTCTTCAGGCCGCAGCCGCGGCCAACTTATCCCCAGAGTGTCCCGGCCTGCGTCTCAACCCTTCCACAGGTTCTCGCGGACCAGGTCGTTCTGGGTCGCGATGATGCTCTCCCGCAGGGTCTCCACGAGCGTGTCGATCTGCTCGCGGGTCAGCGTCAGCGGCGGCGAAAGCACGTTCATGTGGCCGAGCGGGCGCACCAGCAGGCCGCGGCTCTGGCAGTGCCGCGTGATCCGCGCGCCGATCTTGGCGTCCGCCGCGAAGACCTCCTTGGTCTCCTTGTTCTTCACCGCCTCCACGCACATCATGAACTTCTTGCCCCGCACGTCGCCGATCAGCGGCAGCGTCAACAGCTCGTTCAGCCGCTCCTCGAAGTAGGGGCCGACTTCGCGCACGTGACCGCACAGGTCCTCGCGCTCCATGATCTCGATGTTCTTGACGCCGGCGGCGCAGGAGACCGGGTGCCCGGCGTAGGTGAAGCCGTGGGTGAAGAGCGCGCCGTCGGACTGGGGCACGCTGATCACCTCGTAGATCGCGTCCGAGAACAGCGTCGCCGAATGCGGGATGTAGCCCGAGGTGAGCCCCTTGGCCGAGGTGATCACGTCGGGCGTGAGGTCGAACACGGGCTCGGACGCGAAGAAGTGCCCGAGCCGCCCGAAGCCGGTCACCACCTCGTCCGAGATGTAGAGCACCTCGTACTTCTCGCACACCGCCTTGGTGCGGGCGTGGTAGCCGGGCGGAGGCACGATCACCCCGCCGCCGCCCATGATCGGCTCGGCGATGAAGCAGGCGACGTTCTCCGGCCCGAGCTCCAGGATCTTGTTCTCCAGGTCCGCCACCTTCTCGTCGCAGAATTCTTCCACGCTCATGCCGTCCGGCCGGCGATAGGTGTGGGGCGCCGGGATGTGGTGCACGAGGTCGGGCGCGAGGTCGAAGCCGTCATGGTCGAACTTCACCCCGGTCATGGTCATCGCGAGGTAGGTCGAGCCGTGATAGGCGTCGACGCGCGAGATGATCTTCTTCTTGTTCGGCTTGCCCAGGCGGTTGAAATAGAAGTGGATCACGCGGATGGCGGTGTCGTTCGCCATCGACCCGCCGGTGCCGTAGAACACGTGGTTGATGGAGGCCGGCGCGAGCTCCGCGAGCTTCGCCGCAAGCTCCGCGGCCGGCGGCGTGGTCAGGTGGGTGAAGGTCGAGTAGTAGGGGATGCGGCGCACCTGATCGGCCATCGCCTGGGCCATCTCTTCCCGGCCATAGCCGATGTTGACGCACCAGAGGCCGCCGATGCCGTCCATGTAGCGCTCGCCCTCGGCGTTGTAGACGTAGACCCCCTCGGCCTCGGCCATGACCTCGGAGCCTTCCTCCTTGAAGGTCGCGAAGTCGGTCCAGGGATGGATGTTGTGATCCCGGTCCTTCCGCCAAAGGTCGGCGTTGTCGTACTGCTGGAAGTTCCCCTTCATCGCACCCTCCTATCGCGCCACACGGCATCCGCCGCTCTCGGGCCCAACCTATCGCGGCGCGGGCGCAACCGCCAGCGGAAGCGAGATTCATAAGGCCGCCGCCCGTAGCCCGCGCCACCGCCATCCGCCATACTGCCGGCCTCGCGGGGCTAGAGCGTGTCCGTCTTTGGCGGACGCGCGACAGGCCGCGACCGCGGCCCGCCGCTTATGCGGCGCGCCCGCGCAGGCGCCAGCCCTAAGCTGGCTGCCGTGAGCGAAAAATTGCGAGAGCGTTTCCGCGCAAAGCGGAAACGCTCTCGGGGCAGGGGAGGTGCGCAAGATGCTGGTGGTGTGGGGCCGCAAGAACTCGATCAACGTGCAGAAGGTGATGTGGACCGTGGCCGAGCTGGGCCTGGACCACGAGCGGAAGGACGTGGGCGGCCCCTTCGGCGGGCTCGACACGGATGACTACGGCGCGCTCAACCCCAATCGGCGCATCCCCACCATCGTGGACAGTGACGGCACCACCGTCTGGGAATCGCACAGCTGCGTGCGTTACCTCGCCGCCCGCTACGGCGCAGGCAGCCTCTGGCCCGAGGACCCGTCGGCCCGCGCGCTCGGCGACCGCTGGCTCGACTGGATGCATACGACGCTCTTGCCCGACCTCGCGCCGGTCTTCATCGGCCTCATCCGCACACCGGCCGAGAAGCGCGACATGGCGCGGATCGAGCGCTGCGTTCGCGCCATGGGCGAGACCTGGCGCATCCTCGATGCCCACATGGAGGGGCGCCGCTTCGTCGCGGCGGACTCGCTCACCATGGGCGACATCGCGGTCGGCGCCACCTGCTATCGCTACCACGCGCTGGATATCGAGCGGCCTGCGCTCCCCAACATCGCGGCCTGGTACGAGCGGCTGCAGGAGCGCGCGCACTTCCGCACCCACGTGATGATCCCGCTGAGTTAGTCTCAGCCTGCAGGAATAGCTGGCATGGCTACAACAGAACAGTATGTTGAATTGCTGAAGGCTTGCACCCATATTCTTTCGTTAGAGCCGAATAAACAAAGATACTCTAGGAGACCAGAATGGGGAGAATTGTCGTTTGACGGAATTGAATCTCACTTGGATATGGTGTTTTTGTTGACGAAACGTCTGAAGTCAATTCCCGAGAACCTTATAGTAACCATTCCGGATGGTATCGTTACACATACGATCAGCAACATGGCGACTATCTTTAGGGAACTTCAGGAAATAGATGATTTCAAAATATCGCAAGATAATGCGCAATCAATTCACACTCAGCGAACTAATTCTCTACGGGATATTGCGGAGAAGTTTGCGGAAAGAATTGGTCCCTGGATTACTCTTCTGTCGAATACGGGCGAAGAGACAGACAGCTTGTCTGGTAAAATTAGAGCGGCCAGCGATGAAGTAGTCAAGACTCTGGACGAAACACGAGATTATGCTCAAAAGAAAACAAGTGAAATTGAATCTGTTTTGAAAGTGGCTCGTACCCAATCTGGTGAGGCGGGCGCTGCGGCATTTACCAAGCAATTCGAAGTGGAGGCTAGAGCTGCTAAGAGACGCAGCGCCTATTGGTTGATACCGACTGGAGCTTTTGCGTTGGCAGCCCTTGTTCTGTCAATATTATTCATGCTTGGCTTGTTTACTGGAGTGCCGACAAGCTCCGACAATCATACTGCGGTCAGTACTTTCCAATTGGTTTATGCCATTGGTGGGCGTATTGTCGGAATATCTGTCCTGTTTTATGCTAGCATATGGTCCGGGAGAGTTGCCCTCGCAAACATGCACTTGAGCAGCGTAAACAAACATCGGGCAATTAGCTTAGAGACGCTGCAAGCATTTCAAAACGCTGTCGACGATAATGCGGCTAGGGATGCTGTAGTCTTGGAGGCTGCGCGAGCGGTGTATGAAAATGTGCCAAGCGGCTACATTGGCCGGCAGATAGGCGAGCATGGCGGTGGAGGGCGCATATTGGAGCTTATCAGAAGCGCGAAGCCACAATCGGATTCGTACACATCTGCCGGTCCACCGCAGCAGTGACAGGCGTCGCCGGGGCGCATCCTCGATGCCCACATGGAGGGGCGCCGCTTCGTCGCGGCAGACTCGCTCACCATGGGCGACATCGCGGTCGGCGCCACCTGCTATCGCTACCACGCGCTGGATATCGAGCGGCCGGTGCTCCCCAACATCGCGGCCTGGTACGAGCGGCTGCAGGAGCGCGCGCACTTCCGCACCCACGTGATGATCCCGCTGAGCTAGACCCGATGTCACCTTTGTCGCGGCTACCGCCGCGCCGCGTGGGATACAAGCGGAAAACATTTAATGTGGGATTTGGCGGTCTATTCCGGCCCAAGGTGGCCCAAAGTGGCTCAAGGTGGCCCAAGTTGGTCCAAGGTGGCGAAATCGGGGTCGCGCACGCGAGAGGCGTCGTCCGCGCGACACAAAGGGTCGCGGTCGCGACGGCAAGGTCCTGATCGCCGTCTATGTTGCTTGCTGTGGCCTGCTGGCATTCGCACTGCATGGCGCAATCTTGACGCGGGAACGGCACCGCGTGCACCGCACCATGGTCCGGGGGCTTTGGTAGGAGAACACCCCCTCCTCACCCTAACCCTCTCCTCCCCCAGCGGGGGAGGAGAGGGAGAAATAAGTCACGTGGTCTCTCAACTTTCGTTCCCCCTCCGCCCTTCGGGGGGAGGGGGCCAGGGGGAGGTGGGGCGGGCTGCGAAGCGGCCCGCGCGCTTCCTTACATCGTCATGCCCGGACTTGATCCGGGCATCTCTCTCCACAACACATTGTAAAGAAAATAAAAACGTGGATGGCCGGGTCAAGCCCGGCCATGACGAGAAGGGGGCATGAGCCGCCGCGAACCGCCCGGCAACAGGCGCAGTGTTTGCCATGTGCGGAGCCAGGCTGCGGAGCAGCCTGGAGCGCGCGACGGCGCGCCGCGCCGAAGGCGCGTAGGCAAGCGAACGGAGTAAGCGCCCGCCGTTGAGGGAAACCAAAATAGCGCGAGCGCCCGGCGCCTGAGGGAACTGAAAGAGTCAGCGCCCGGCGCCTGAGGGAAATTATCAAGTCAGGCCCGTGCGGCGCCCCGCTCCACGCAGACCATGGCCCGAACAGACATGCGGCTACACAGTCCCCGATTGCGTACACTACGCGCTAGCCGATTCGCCACCGAAGCACTCCCAAATCGCGACGGGTCATTCGCGTGACGTCAGCACTCTGGGAATTCGCGTCCGAGCTTCGCGCGGACATCGTGTCCGGCAAAGCCACGCCGGCGCTGTCGGCGGGCTTTACCTCGGGCCTGGGACTGCTCGCCGCCCAGGTCGCCTTCGGAACCTTCATCTTCTCGGGACCGTTGGCTCCCTATGCGTCGCAGGGAGTCGGCCTGATCCTGTTCGGGAACTTCGCCGCCTGTCTGCTCATCGCGCTCGCAAGCGGCTATCGAGGGGCGATTTCCGGACTTTCGCCGGCACTCGTGATCGGGATGGCGCTCATCGGCTCCACCATGGCGGCCGAGGGTCACGCGCTGTTCGTCACCACCGCGGTCGCGCTGATCATCGCCGCCGTCGCCACCGGCGCGTTCTGCCTCGCCATCGGCCAATTCTGTCTCGCCAACGTGGTGCGCTTCATTCCCTACCCGGTCGCAGGCGGGTTCGTCGCCGGAATCGGCGGCGCCGTCTGTATCGCGGCGCTCTCCATGATGGGGGTCGAGCCGCACTGGTCGGCGGTTCCGGGGTTCTTCGATCCCGACGAGCTGTGGAAGTGGGCGCCGGGTGCGGCCTACGGGCTCGCGCTCTACCTGTCGATGAGGCGCTGGCGCCATCCGTTGATCCTGCCGGTCAGCGTCGTGCTCTTCGTCGGCGCATGCCATCTCGCTCTCTTCGCCCTCGGCATAACCGGCGAGGAGGCGAGGGCGGCCGGCTTGCTGCTCACGAGCACGGTCGAGGAAAGCCTGTGGCCGGCCTTGGCACCGGCCGACTTCGCGCACGTGGACTGGTCGGCGATGGCCGGGCAAATCCCCGACATGCTGACGCTGATCCTGGTCGCCCTCATCTGCGTCGTCATGAACATCGCGGGCCTGGAGCTTGCGGTGAACAGCGAGCTCGACTGGGACCGGGAGTTCAGGGCCAAGGGTTTCGCAACCGTGATCTCCGGCCTGGGCGGCGGCACGGTGTCGACCTTGGTCGTTCCCGCCTCGCTGCGCGGCAAGCTATTCGGCGCAACGACGCGGCTCACCGGCGTCATCGCCGCCCTTGTCATCGGCATCGCGCTTCTGCTCGGCGACGGGATGCTGGAGCTGGTTCCGGCGCCGCTGGTCGGCGGCATGCTGGTCTTTGCCGGAGCCGGCATGCTGGACGAGGGGATGGTAAGAAGCTGGAAACGGCTGCCCCGGCAGGAGTACGCCATCGTCCTGCTGATCTTCGCGATCATCATCGCGCTCGGACTGCTCGAGGGCGTGGGCGCCGGTATCGCGGCGACGCTCGTGCTCTTCGCCGTTCGCCTCGGCCGGGTGGATTCCGTCGAGGCCCGGTTCACCCTACGCGAGCACCAGAGCAACAAGGCCCGGCCCGTCACCGATCGCGCCATCCTGCTGGCCGAGGGAGACCGGGTGCAGGCGTATCGCCTGCGCGGCTATATCTTTTTCGGCAGTGTCGTGCCCCTGGCCGATCAGCTTCGGCAAGTCCTGAGCGGTCCCTCGCCGCCGGCCTGTCTGATGCTGGACTTCGCCCGCGTCTCCGGCTTCGACTTCTCTGCGGTCAGCGTCCTCGGCAGGTTCCTGCAACGGGCCGACGCGGCCGGGGTTCGGGTGGTTCTGTGCGGAATCTCCGAGTCGCTGCGGATCGGGCTGGAGCGTATCCTGCCGCCGGCCGCGTTCTCCGAATTGCTGGTGGAGCCGAACGCGGATCGTGCGCTCGAGCGCTGCGAAGACATCGTCATCGCGACCTGGAGAGCGGACGTGGGCGCGGCAGGAGAGCGGCGCGCGGAAATACTGGAGCATGCCGGCGAAGACCTGGAGCGCTACCTGGACCGGCAGATCCAGTTCGAGGACCTGATCGCGGACCTCGGAGAGTGGCTGCATCCTCGCGACTATGCCGAGGGCCAGCCCCTCGCCGGGCAGGATGCGCCCGACGAAGGCCTGCAGCTGCTGACCTCCGGCCGGGCCTCTGCATACGATCATGCGGGTGCGCGGCTCTATCAGCTTGGCCCCGGCGATGCTGTCTGGTCGGCAGGCGGGCTCGACGCCAACGCGAGCAGCGTGGTTGCGGACCAGCCCTGCCGGACTCTGGCGCTCACGCCCGACACCCGGCGCTGGCTGGAGTCGCACCAGGAGCATCTCGCGTTCAGGCTCTATCGTTACCTGCTGGCCAGGCAATTTCAGGCCGAGTCGGAAGACGGTCTCGCGCAGGAGAAGACGGGAAACCAAGGGGACTCTCCGCCATGAAACGAAGCCACGGGAAGGACGCCAGACTGCCGCTGGGGCATGATCGACACGTGAATGGCCGGGTGTAACGGGCCGGCGTTGCTGCTAGCGTTACCAACGAAAAATAGAGGGTTTGACATGACCGTAAGAGTGATTCTCGACGTCAAGGCGAAGCCCGGCACCGGGGACGAGGTGGTCGCGTTCTTCAGGTCGATCCTTCCGGAGACGCGGGCGTATGAGGGCTGCACGCGAGTCGAAACTCTGCAGAACAGCGACGACTCCGACAACGTGATCCTGGTGGAGGACTGGGACACCCACGAGCAATACGAGAAGTATCTGGCCTGGCAGCGGGAGAGAGGCGTCAGCGACCGGCTCAAGCAGGCCCTCGCCGAGCCGCCCAGCATCCGTCATTTCGACGTGACCGACGCCTGAGCCGCGATGGGGGCGGAGGTATCGACATGACCCGATTGGAGCCGGTTCACCCGGGCGAGGTGTTGAAGCACGACTTCATGGAGCCATTCGGGCTGTCGGCGACGGCGCTTGCGAAGGCCATCGGCGTGACGCCGGCGCGGATCAACGAAATCGTGCGCGGTCGCCGCGGCATCACGGCCGAGACGGCGTTGCGGTTGGCGCGCTACTTCAACACCGATGCCCGGAGCTGGATGAATCTCCAACACCGCTACGAGCTGGATATCGCCGAGCGGGCGAACTCCGACGCCTTGCGCGCGATTCGTCCGCGCGACGTGGCGTGAGGAGAAGAAACCCGCCCGATTCCGAGTCCCGTTACGCCTCGGCCCAGCCGTCCTTGTGGGCGCAGAACGTCTTCACGTCGAAGGTCGTGTGGTCGAAGAGCCAGCGGCCGTCGCGCTTCACCAGCCGGTCGTCGTAGGTCGCGAAGATCCAGCGCGCCTCGTCCTTGCCCTCGTCGTTCAGCGCCGTGCACGGCATGAGCAGCCACCACTGGCCGCGCGCGGTGTCTCCGTCCACGTCGATGATCTCGTTCAGCGCCAGGTGCGCGGCGAAGCTGATCTGCTTGCCCACCTCCCGCACCATGTTGCCGAAGGCCTCGGCGCCCTCCTGCCGGCCGAAGGCTTCGCCGCCGTCCCAGACCGCATCGGGGGTCATCAGCGTCACGATGCCGTCCGCGTCATAGCCCGCGTCGGCGTAGGACATGTAGCGATACTTGAGCCGGCGGATCGCCGCGATGTCCTCGAGCCGCTGGACGCGCTCTTCCAGAGTCCCGCTCATTCTGCGTCCACCCAGCCGTCCTTGTGCGGCTTTATGAAATGGATGTCCACGGCAAGGCTCTCGTACAGCCAGGTGCCGTCGCGCCGCACGTAGCGGTCGTCGTACTGGCCGAGCAGCCAGACCGCCGTCTTCACGCCCTCCATCACGATGGTCGCGGGCATGATGATCCACCACTGCCCGCGCGCGCTGTCACCGTCCACGTCGATGATCTCGTTCATCACCAGGTGCCCGGCGAAGACGATCTGCGACGAGACCCGGGTGAAGTGGGCGTGGATCTCCTCCCGGCCCTGGTAGCGGCCGAAGTCGTCGCCGCCATCCCAGATCCCGTCTTCGACGAACTGCGCGGCGATGCCGTCCGCGTCGTAGCCGTCGTCGCAATAGGCGCAGTACTGATGCTTCAGCCGCTTGATCGCCTCGATCGATTCGAGCGTTTCGACGCGGCGTTCGAGGTCGCTTGCCGCCATGACTGTCTCCCTCTTTTCCCTACGCGCACCGTTATCCGGCGCGGATTGCGGGGCCGGCGGCTGCACCCGCCGGCCCCTGCTCACGCTTGCACTAGTTCTTGAGAATGACCTCTTTCGGAATCGGGCCCGCGGTCACGTAGCCCGCCATCCGGGGCTGGCCCTCGTCGGTGCAGATGATGGCGTAGCGGGCCTTGTCCTGGATATGCAGCCGGTCGGAGAAGCTGCGCGGGCCCATCAGCGTGGGCTCGTCCGTGAACTTCTCCATCTCGGCCGTGACCGCCGCCGAATCCACCGTGCCCGCGCTCTCGACCGCCTTGGCCCAGAGGTCCATCAGCACGTAGCCCGCGATGGGGAGCGAGGTGGCGGTCGGCTCGCCTTCCTTGGCCTCCAGCTTCTTGAAGAACGCCTCGACCTCCTCATCGACGCCGCCGTAGAGCGAGCTGAACGCGGCCGCGCAGAAGTTGCTAAGGTTCGGCACGGCGTCGAGCCAGTAGTGGCCGTCCATCGCGACGCCCGAGACGATCAGCGTCTCGATGCCCGACGCCCGCATCTGCTTGATGGCGGACGCGGCGCCCGGCACGTAGGAGCAGACCGCGATTACGTCAGGCTTGGTGTCGAGCGCCTTGATGCGGTCGATCTGGCCCTGGATCGACGGGTCGTTGTTCTGGAACACGTCGAGGCCCAGCATCGTGGTGCCTTCCAGCCGAGGCCAGGCCCACTTGAAGCCGGCGCAGACCGACTTGTTATACTCGATGGTGTCGTCGCGCAGCAGGTAGGCCGTGCGCGCGCCGCGATTATCGTAGGCGTAGGTGGCGATGGAGGCGCCGTCGAGATGCGCCGCCTGGCCGCCGGTGAAGGCGAACGGGCCGATGCCCTCGATGCCCGCCTTGGCATCGCCCGCGCAGAGGAAGAGCGAGATGAGGCCCGCGTTCTGCGCCGCGTTGGCGGCGGGCGCGCCCATGTCGAAGTCGCAGTCGACGAAGACCACGCTCGCGCCGTCGTCGATGACGATCTGGCCCGCCTTGACGCCCTCCTCGCGCTCGGACTTCGAGTCCGCCTGCGCGATCGTGAGCTGCTTGCCGAGCAGCCCGCCGGCGGCGTTGATCTCCTCGAGCCTGATCTGCGCCGCGAGCGTCGCGGGGCCGGTGTAGGCCGCCTGCCAGCCGCTGGTCGAGACGGCGAAGCCCACCACGATCTCGTGGTCGTCCGCCTGCACGGCGGTTGCTCCGCCGGCGACGAGTGCGCCGGCCATGACGGCGCCCACCATACGTTTCAACATCGACGATCTCCCTCTGGTCGGTCGTTTGATTTGTCGCGACGGCCCAAGGTAGGGCCACCGGCACGGCGCATCAACCGCACACCGAAACGCGTTCTAACTTGGCGGCGCGGAGTGCGGTGGGAATTCCGGCTCGAAAGGCAAAGGGTTTGCTCAATCCATCCGATATGCTATACCCTTTATGATATATTGCTACCATCATCATCCTTCGGGGCAGATTCCTACCATGAAGTTTGGAATCCCATCTTGGTGGATGGCGGCTTCCGGCGCATTACTTGTCGGCTTGTCAGCGGCACTCGACCCAGTGATACTTTGGCACATTAACGAAGAAATTCAAGTGACAACTGACGAAATAGAGGAACTGGAGTCTAATAGACAGCTCTATATGGACGAGAAAGAACGAATGGATGAAAGGGTAGTAAGAGCCACACAACTCTTGACTACGGCTTACCAACAGGACGATACGCTAAAGCAATTGGCTCTCACAAGAGCCTCAGAGGATGCTGCAGCTGTGATCTTTGGCTCCCTTGGGATCTTCAATTTGATTGGTAACAATCCTGTGGATCTAGAATCATGTTACTTGAACACTCCAGACACAGAAGAGCTATCTGCATTATTACAGGCGGTAGGAGTTGATGAATACTCTTGTTTTGAATGGTATGCTGCTCTCCAAGCTGGAGATGCAGATGCATTTGCCGCTGTGGCCAAATTCCGGAATGGTTTGATTGGCGTGATGAGCGCAGGCATCGGGCAATTAAACGAGAGAATACTGCAGAAGAAGAGCAATATAGCTGAATTGCGAAGTAGCAGGAACATTTGGCAGGGTGTGGAGATTTTCGTTGCATTGCTAGGGCTTCTAATGCTGGTGCTGAAGGACGTGCCCATTTGGAAGCGCAAGAATCCTCCACAAACTAAAGGAGGTGAAACGGGACAAGGGGAGAACGGGTAAGCTTATCGGGATGTTGGCGAAATGTTGCGGATTGAGAAACGCAAGCGGAATGTGGAGGAATAATCCCGAGGTTGTCGCCGCGACCGTCAAGGAACCGCGGTGCGGACGGCCTACTTTATCTTGGCCGATCCATAGTACAATGTGCGGCAAGACATGATCGGCCTTCGGCGATATCAGACTGCCGGTGAAGAAGAAATCTATTCTATAGGCTTGATGACCTAATCGTTGAAAGTGTAGGGACTTGTCTTCGGTGGCATATGGAGAATCTTTGGGAACTGCACCAGAAAGAGGCTGCAGCATAAACCTTCTACCCAAGGATGTCGTCCAAGCCACGCTGGACGGGTAGAATTCGCTACCACTATAGGTGGTCTGAGGCCGAATTTAACGCTATTGGTCGAGCGTGGCGGCCTTGCCCGGCTCCTCCCACCACGCATCGAGAACGGTGCCATAGACCGGTATCGCTTCGGGCCGGCCGAACTTGCTCCAATAGGCGTAGCGGTCGTCGTTCAGGTGGTAGAGGGGGACCATGTAGTGCCCCCACAGCAGCACCCGGTCCATGGCGCGAATGGTATCGACGAAGTCCTCGCGCTCCCGCGCCTGGGTCATGCGGGCGACGAGTTCGTCGACGACCGGATCCTTGATTCCCGGATAGTTGCGCGTCCCTTCCTCATCGGCGGCGGCGACGCCCCAGTAGAACGCCTGTTCGTTCCCCGGCGAAAGCGACATGCCCCAGCGATAGACGATGACGTCGAAGTCGTAGACGTTGCGCCGGTACTGGTACTGCGCCGTGTCCACGGTGCGCACTTTCGCCTCGACGCCGAGCCGCTTGAGGTTGCGCGCGTAGGCGAGCCCGATCTTCTCGTTGCCCGGATTCACCAGCAGGATCTCGAAGGCGAGGGGCAGGCCGTCCGCGGCGCGCTGCAGAGTCCCGTCCTGCACCTCCCATCCCGCCTTCGCCAGCAGGCGCCTCGCCGCCGCGAGGTTCTTGCGCAGGCCTCCGTCCACGGCAGGTGCATGGTAGGCGGTATCGAACACCTCGTGCGGGAGGCTATCGCGGTGGGGTTCCAGCAAGGCCAACTCGCCGCCTTCCGGCAGGCCGCGCGAGCCCAGCTCCGAGTTGTCGAAGATGCTGTTGGTCCGCACGTAGGCGCCCTGCAGCAGCGCCCGGTTGACCCACTCGAAGTCGAAGCCGAGCGAGAGCGCGTAGCGCACCGCGCGATCCTCGAACATCGGCCGCCGCGTGTTGAAGACCATCGCGAACATGCCGGAGGGCCGCCCGTGGGGCAGCTGCTCGATGGTAACGCGGCCGTCTTCCACCGCCGGAAAGTCGTACCCGGTCGCCCACCGCGTCGCCGAGCGTTCCAGGCGCAGGTCGTATTCGCCCGCGCGGAAGGCCTCCATCATCACCTCGTCGTCGCGGTAGTAGTCGTAGCTGATGCGGTCGAAGTTATGCTGCCCGCGGTTGATCGGCAGATCCCGCCCCCAGTAGTCGGGATCGCGGCGGTAGACGATGCCGCGGCCGGCATCGACGTTCTCGATCGTGTAGGGACCGCTGCCGAGCGGCGGCGTGAGCGTCGTCTCGTCGAACGTGACCGACGTGTAGTAGGCCTTCGAGACGATCGGCATGAGGCCCAGGATCAGCGGCAGCTCGCGGTCCGGCGTCTCGGTGTCGAAGACGAAGCGCACCGAGCGCGCGTCGGGCCGCTCGATCGTCCGCACCTTGTTGTAATAGAGCCGGTGGTTGGGGCGGCCCTGCTCCTTCAGCGTCTCCCACGAGAAGAGCACGTCGTCCACGGTGACCGGGCTGCCGTCGTGGAAGCGCGCCTCCGGCCTCAAGGTGAAGGCGATGGACGAGCGGTCGTCGGGCACGTCGATCGATTCGGCGATCAGCCCGTAGAGGGAAAAAGGCTCGTCCCAGGTGCGCTTGAGCAGGCTCTCGAAGACGTGGTGCCGTCCCTGCGCCACCACGCCCTTGATGATGAAGGGGTTGAGATTGTCGAAGGTGCCCGTGACGGCGCGGCGAAGCTCGCCGCCCTTGGGCGCGTCCGGGTTGACGTAGTCGAGGTGTTGAATGTCGGGACCGTACTTCGGCGCCCCGTGCATGGCGATCCCGTGGGTGGGCGACGCCAGGGACGGCGCGCCCGCCAATGCGAGCGCAACCAGCGCCGCCACAGGCAACAGCCACCGGGCCACCGCCCGGAGCCCAGATTCGCCTTCGGCCATCAGAACGTGACGACGCTGCGAATCGATTCGCCCTCGTGCATGAGGTGAAAGGCCTCGTTGATCTCGTCCAGCGGCATGGTGTGGGTGATCATCGGGTCGATTTCGAGCTTGCCGTCCATGTACCAGTCAACGATGCGGGGCACGTCGGTGCGGCCCTTGGCGCCGCCGAAGGCGGTGCCGCGCCAGACCCGGCCGGTCACGAGCTGGAAGGGACGGGTCGAAATCTCCTGGCCGGCGCCGGCGACGCCGATGATCGTGCTTTCGCCCCACCCCTTGTGGCAGCACTCGAGCGCCTGGCGCATGGTCTCGACATTGCCGATGCACTCGAAGCTGTGGTCGGCGCCGCCTCCGGTGAGGTCCACCAGATAGGGCACGAGGTCGCCTTCGACCTCCCTCGGATTGACGAAGTGGGTCATGCCGAATTGCTCGCCGAGCGCCTGGCGCTTCGGGTTGATGTCGACACCCACGATCATGTTGGCGCCCACGAGGCGCGCGCCCTGCACGACGTTGAGGCCGATGCCGCCCAGGCCGAAGACCACGACATTGTCGCCGGGGCGCACCTTCGCCGTATTGATCACGGCGCCGACGCCGGTGGTCACGCCGCAGCCGATGTAGCAGATCGTCTCGAACGGTGCGTCCTCCCGAACCTTGGCGACCGAATACTCGGAGACCACGGTGTAGTTGGCGAAGGTCGACGTGCCCATGTAGTGGAAGATCTTGTCGCCGCCGAGCGAGAAGCGGCTGGAGCCGTCCGGCATCACGCCCGCGCCCTGGGTCAGGCGGATCGACTGGCAGAGGTTGGTCTTGCCGCTCAGGCAGTACTCGCACTGGCGGCACTCCGGCACGTAGAGCGGGATCACGTGATCGCCCGGGGCCACGCTGGTCACGCCCTCGCCGACCTCCGCCACCACGCCGGCGCCCTCGTGCCCGAGGATGGCGGGGAACAACCCCTCCGGGTCCTCGCCCGAGAGGGTGAAAGCATCGGTGTGGCAGACGCCTGTGGCCTTGACCTCGATCAGCACCTCGCCGGCACGCGGGCCGTCGAGGTTCACGGTTTCGATGCTGAGCGGCTTGCCTGCGCCGGTCGCCAGCGCCGCGCGGACCTCCATCGCCCCCTCCTCATGTCGATTCGGCAGTACGATTTAATGTCTCACCGGGTATGGGCACGGGCAAGGGGTCGGCCCGACAGTTTGCATGCCGGCGGGATATACGCCGGAAGTCACGGGCTCAGCGCTGCCGGGTCTCCCAGTCGGGGTGGACCCAGGGCACGTCGTTGGCCGGCGGCAGCGGCTCGCGGCCCAGGATGTGGTCCGATGCCTTCTCGCCCACCATGATGGAAGGCGCGTTGAGGTTGCCGTTGGTGATGTGCGGGAAGATCGAGCTGTCCGCCACGCGCAGCCCGTCCACCCCGATCACGCGGCAGGCGGGGTCGACCACCGCGCTTGCATCGTCTTCGGCGCCCATGCGGCAGGTGCCGCAGGGGTGGTAGGCGCTCTCTACGGCGCCCTTCACGAATTCGTCGATATCTTCGTCGCTCTGCACCTTCGCGCCCGGCGCGATTTCGTCCCCGGTGTAATCGGCAAGCGCGGGCTGGGAGAGGATCTCCCGCGTCAGCCGGATGCAGGCCCGGAAGGTCTGCCAGTCCTCCTCGTGGGACATGTAGTTGAAGAGGATCGAGGGCGCCGCCGCCGGCTCGGACGACGCGAGCCGCACCCGGCCCCGCGACTTCGAGCGCATCGGCCCCACGTGGGTCTGGAAGCCGTGGCCCTCGGCGGCTGCCTTGCCGTCGTAGCGCACCGCGAAGGGCAGGAAGTGGTACTGGATGTTCGGGTACTTCACGCCGGCGCGGGAGCGGATGAAGCCGCAGGATTCGAAGTGATTGCTGGCGCCAAGCCCGTTCCTGAACATGAGCCAGCGCGCGCCGATCACCGCCTTGGAGAACAGGTTCCAGTGGCGATAGAGCGTGATCGGCTGCCGGCACTTCACTTGCAGGTAGATCTCCAGGTGGTCCTGCAGGTTGGCGCCGACGCCGGGCCGGTCGGCCACGACCTCGATACCGTGCTCCCGCAGGTGCTCCGCCGGGCCGATGCCGGAGAGCATGAGCAGCTTCGGCGAGTTGATCGAGGAGGCCGCGAGGATGACCTCGGCGTTGGCGCGCGCCCGGCGGATCGTGCCGCCGGTCTCGTACTCGACGCCGACCGCGCGCTTGCCCTCCATCACCACGCGGCGAACGTGAGCACGCGAGCGGAGCGCCAGGTTGCGGCGCTGCAGCGCGGGCTTGAGATAGGCGTTGGCGGCTGACCAGCGGCGGCCGCGCCACACGGTCATCTCCATGGCGCCGAACCCTTCCTGGCGCTCGCCGTTGTAGTCGGCAGTCATCGCGTAGCCGGCCTGCTCGCCCGCCTCGACGAAGCTCCGATAAAGCGGGTTCTCCATCGGCCCGCGGGTGACGTGGAGCGGGCCGTCGGTTCCACGCCATCCGGCCTGGCCGCCGTGCGCGTGCTCCATGCGCCGGTAGTAGGGCAGCACGTGGCGATAGCCCCAGCCCGCCGCGCCCAGCTCCTCCCAGGTGTCGAAGTCGCAGGCGTTTCCACGCACGTAGACCATGCCGTTGATGGAAGACGACCCGCCGATCACCTTGCCGCGCGGCGTCGCGAGCCGCCGCCCGCCGAGGTGCGGTTCGGGTTCGGAGACGAAGCCCCAATCGTAGCGCGGCATGTTCATGGGGTAGGAGAGGGCGGCCGGCATCTGGATCAGCGGGCCGGCATCGGTCCCGCCGTGCTCCAGCACCAGCACGCTGTTGCGCCCGTCTTCGGAGAGCCGCGCGGCAAGCACGCAGCCGGCGGAGCCGGACCCAACGATCACATAGTCGAACTCGTCGTCGAAGCGGACGGTCATCTAACTGCAGTTGTCGCGATCACGCGCCCGCCGCCGCTCGATTGCGAGCACCGGGCCGAAGGCCCGGACGGCGCGACCGCGCCGCGCGCGTAGCGCGGAGCCAAGCGAACGGAGTGAGCGCCCGGCGCCTGAGGGACATCAAAAGGGCTCGAGCTGGCTGTCGATGTGCGCCTCCATGATCGCCATCGCGCTCTCGCCGTGGGGCTCCGTGTCACCGAGAACGCGGCGGAGCCACAGCCCGTCGATCATGGCGGCGGTGGATTCGGCGGCGATTTCCGCCGTTTCCCGCGTCGGCAGCTGCCGGTATTCGTGACGCAGGTTGCTGATCAGCCGGCGTTGGTAGATGAGCAGCAAGCGGCGCACCTCGGGCTCCGTAAGGGCCTGCACGTAGAAGGTGAGCCAGGCGGAGATCACCTCGGGCTGGAGCTGCTCGTCGCAGAAGCTGCCGTCCATGATCGCGGATAGCCGCTCGCGCGGGGTCTTGGCTTCGCGCAGACGCTCCCTGATGCCGGCGCCGAATTCGATCAGCAGGTGGCGCATGGTGGCGATGATGAGCGCGCCCTTGGAGCCGAAGTAGTGGTGGACCAGCCCCTGGGAGAGGCCGGCTTCCCGCGCGACGTCGCCGGTGGTCAGGTCGACGAACCCCCGGTCGTGAATGCTCCTGATCGCGGCCTCGACGAAGGCGCGCCGGCGCACGGTCGCCATTCCGGTCTTTGGCATCGGCCACTCCTGTACTCCGGGCCATTATATTGGTTGGTTGACCAATCAACAAAAGATTGCGAGAGTCGCCACCACATAGCGAGCGTGAGGGAGGGTTCAATGCATATTCGGATGAAATCCGCAATCGCCGCCGTCGCCATGGGCGCCGCGGTCATGGCGGGCAATGCCTATGCCGACGACGCTGCCACCTGCAGTGAGGTGGAATTCTCTGATGTCGGCTGGAGCTGCATCACGGCGACCACCGCCGTGGCCACCACCGTTCTCGAGGGGCTCGGCTATGAGCCGAAGGCGACCGTGCTTTCGGTGCCGGTGACCTTCGCCAGCCTTTCCAACGGCGATATCGACGCCTTTCTCGGGCTCTGGCTGCCGACCCAGCAGAGCATGATCGACCCCTACTTCAACGACGGCACCGTCGAGAACGTGGGCGTCAATCTCGAGGGCGCCAAGTACACCCTCGCCGTGCCCACCTATGTCTTCGACGCCGGGGTCAAGAGCTTCGGCGACATCGCTGCCCATGCCGACAAGTTCGACAGCAAGTTCTACGGCATCGAGCCCGGCAACGACGGCAACATGATCATCCAGGGCATGATCGACGACAACGCCTTCGGCCTCGCCGGCTTCGAGGTCGTGGAATCGAGCGAGCAGGGCATGCTCTCTCAGGTCGAGGCCGCGGTCAGGAGCGACGAGTGGATCGTCTTCCTCGGCTGGGAGCCGCATCCCATGAACCGCCGCTTCGACATGAGCTATCTCGATGGCGGCGACGACTACTTCGGCGCCAACTTCGGCGGCGCCACGGTCTACACGCTGGCCCACGCCGGCTATACCGAGGCCTGCCCCAACGTCGGCGCACTGTTGAAGAACATGCGCTTCTCGTTGGCGCTTGAGAACGAGATGATGGGCTATATGCTCGACGACGGGATGGACCCGCAGGCGGCCGCCCGGAAGCTCGTCGAGATGCACCCCGAGCTGGTCGACGAGTGGCTCGCGGGCGTGACCACGCTAGACGGTCAGGATGGCGCGGCAGCCGTGAAGGCCCATCTCGGCATGTAGCGACCGATTACGCGGGCGGTCCGACGGGCCGAATCTGCGGGCGGTCGGTGCTGAGAGGCGCCGGCCGCCTGTCCCGTCCGGTCGGGGAGGGGCGTCATGGGCACCGACGATCTCGGAGTCCTTACCGAGAAGATTCCGATCGGCAAGTGGGTCGCCAACGCAATCGAGTTCATCAAGGACAACTTCTTCCACGAGCTCCGAGCGTTCTCCGGCGGCCTGGACTGGGTGCTGGAGGCCTTCGCCTACTTCCTCGGTCTGATCCCGCCGCTGGCCTTCATCGCCATGGTGGCGGGCGTGGCGTTCTGGCTGCATCGCAGCATCGTGCTGGTGATCGGCGTCGTCATCGGGCTGCTGCTGATCCTCAACATCGGCTACTGGGACGAGATGCTGTTCACGGTGGTGCTGGTCTCGGCGTCCACCATCGTCTGCATCCTGGTGGGCGTGCCCCTGGGCATCGCCGCGGCGCACCGGCCCTGGCTCTACCGGATGCTGCGGCCGATCCTCGACCTGATGCAGACCATTCCGCCCTTCGTCTACCTGATCCCGACGCTCACCTTCTTCGGACTGGGTCTGGTGCCGGGGCTGATCTCCACCGTGATCTTCGCCATCCCGGCACCCGTTCGCCTCACCCACCACGGCATCTCCAGCGCGCCCCGGCCGCTGCTGGAGGCGGGCCGCGCCTTCGGCGCCAGCGACACGCAGCTCCTGCTCAAGGTCGAGCTTCCTCATGCGATGCCGACGATCATGCAGGGCATCACCCAGTGCATCATGCTCTCGCTCTCGATGGTGGTGATCGCAGCCCTGGTGGGGGCCGACGGGCTCGGCGTGCCGGTGGTTCGCGCGCTCACCACGGTCAACGTCGCGCAGGGCTTCGAGGCCGGACTGGCCATCGTGGTCGTCGCCATCGTGCTCGATCGCATCCTGAAGCAGGTCGAGAGGCGCAAGGGCAAGCGCGGCTCCGCCGAACGCTGATGGCCGTCATCACCTTCGACCGGGTCGACGTGATCTTTGGCCGGCGGGTCAAGGAGGCGATTGCCCTGCTCGATGCCGGCGCCGACAAGGACCGCATCTTCGAGGAGACCGGCCAGGTGGTCGGCGTGCAGGACGCCTCGCTCCAGGTGGAGGCCGGCGAGATCTTCGTCCTCATGGGGCTCTCCGGCTCCGGCAAGTCGACCCTGCTCCGCTGCGTCAACGGCCTCAACCAGGCCACGCGTGGCCGGGTCCTGATCGACGACGGCGGCACCGAGATCGACGTCACCGACTGCGACCCCAAGCTCATGCGCAGGCTGCGCATGGACCGCGTCTCCATGGTCTTCCAGCAGTTTGCGCTGATGCCGTGGCGCACCATCGGCGCCAACGTCGCCTTCGGGCTGGAGGTGCGGGGCGTGCCCAAGGCCGAGCGCCGAGAGCGGGTGGCGGAGGTGCTGGATCAGGTCGGGCTCGGCTCGTGGCTCGACCACTACCCGCACGAGCTTTCCGGCGGCATGCAGCAGCGCGTGGGCCTCGCCCGCGCCTTCGCCACCGATGCCGAAATCCTGCTCATGGACGAGCCCTTCTCGGCCCTCGACCCGCTGATCCGCGAGCGCCTGCAGGACGAGCTGCTGGCGTTGCAGGAGACGCTGCGCCGCACCATCCTGTTCGTGAGCCACGACCTCGACGAGGCGCTCAAGATCGGCACGCGCATCGCCATCATGGAAGGCGGACGGATCATCCAGGTCGGGCCGCCGGAGCAGATCGTCACCGAGCCGGCGGACGAATACGTGCGCCAGTTCGTCGCCAACGTGAACCCGCTCAACGTCCTGCGCGGCATCACCCTGATGCGCCCGCTGGCCGAGCTCCGCAGCGAGGACGGCGTTCACCTGCTTGACGAGGCATCGGCCATGTTCTGCCGGCTGGACGCGGACGGGCGCCCCGAGGCGTTCAGCCTCGAAGGCACGCGGGCCGTGCTCGTGCCGTACCGGGACGGCCTCGATCTTGCCTCGCTCGCCAACGGTACGATCGTCGCCGGCAGCCCCGAGACGACCATGCGCACCGCGCTGGAGGTGCGCCACGAGACCGGGCGGGCGATGCCGCTGATCGACGACGGCGGGCGGCTGGTCGGTGTGATCGGGGCCAAGGAGCTGCTGGCGGCACTGGTGCACCGGGGCGCGGGCGCCGCGCCGCCCGAGGAGGCGGACGCGCCCGAGGTCGCGCCGCCGCCCGAACCATGAAGGGGACCGCCATGGCACGCAGGGTCCGTACGCTCACACTCTTCCTGCTCGCGCTCGTCGCAGCCCCGGCGGTGGCCTCGGCGCACTACGTCGATCTCAACCAGGCGCTGCACAGCAGGAACACGCTCACCGTGGGCATCGCGCTCACCGGCCAGCCCTTCGCCTACAAGAGGGACGGCGTGGTGCGCGGCTTCGAGGTCGAGATGGCGCAGGCCGTCGCCGCGGCCCACGGGCTCGCGCTGGAGGTCGTCCGCCTGCCACGCGCCAAGCTGGCGGCGGCGCTGGCCGCAGGCGAGGTGGATACGGCCAACACGCTCGCCATGGACGTGGAGCCGGCGGCCATCAAGACCGTGCCCTACCTGGTGGTCGGCGATCACCTGATGGTGCTGCGCGGCAACCCGTTCCGCATCCGCGCGGCGGGCGACCTGAGCGGCCGGGTCACCTCGGTCACTTCGGGCTCATCAGGGGAGGAGTTCGCCCACGCGCTCAACCGGGAGTTCGAGGCCGAGGGCCGCGCGCCCATGCACGTCCACTCCTTCCCCGACGAGCGCTGGACCCACTTCCCCGTCTCCATGGGCCACGCCCAGGGCTACTTCATCCGGACCGTGAGCGCGGTGGCGGTCGACGCCGACCCTCACGCGCGCAACCGCCTGGTCGATGGCGTGTTCCGCCCGGTGCGCGAGGTCGGCTTCGCCATCCGCGCGGACAACGACAAGCTGCACCACGCGGTCGAGCACGCGGTCGCCGCCATGGTCGCCACCGGCAAGTACCGCCGCCTGCGGGAGGCGCACGGCTTGCCACCCGAGCTTTCGCCCTACAGATAGGCGCTACACGCCCCGCAGCCGCGGGTCGAGCGCGTCGCGCAGGCCGTCGCCGATGTAGTTGACGCTCAGCACCGTGAGCGAGATCGCCAGCCCCGGCCAGAGCACCCGCTCCGGCGTCACGGAAATGAAGTTCGCGCCGTCGAAGAGCAGCCGCCCCCAGGTCGGGAAGTCCGGCGGGAAGCCCAGCCCCAGAAACGAGAGCGCCGATTCCGTGATGATCGCGTTGGCGATGCCGAGCGTCGCCGAGACCATGATCGGGCTCAGCACGTTGGGCAGGATGTGGCGGGTGATGATGCGCCGCCTGCGCGTCCCGATGCTGCGCGCTGCGGTCACGAACTCGCGCTCCCGGAGCGCCAGCACGTCGCCCCGCACGATGCGCGCGGTCTGCATCCAGCTCGTGATGCCGATAATGAATACCACCAGCAGGAAGATCCCGGTCTCCGGGCCAAAGGCGGCGCGCAGGCTGTCGCGGAACAGCATGATGACCACCAGCAGCAGCGGCAGCAGCGGCAGCGCCAGGAACATGTCGGTGAGCCGCATCAGGAGGCCGTCGATCTGCCTGAAGTAGCCGGCGAGCACGCCCACCAGGGTGCCGAGCACCAGCGCGATCATCATCGCGGTGAAGCCGACGGCGAGCGAGATGCGCCCGCCCGCCAGCACCTGCGCCAGCGTGTCCCGGCCGAGGTTGTCGGTCCCCATCGGATGCTTGAGCGAGGGGCCCTCGTTCTTCGCCAGGATGTCGAGATAGTGCGGGTCCACGGTGTGGATCAGCGGGCCGATGGCGACCCCAAGCGCGATGGCGAGGAAGACGCCGGCGCCCGCCAGCGCGCCGGTGTGGTTGCGGAAGGCGAGCCACACGTCCATCCAGAGCGAGCGGTGGCGCCCGGTTGCGCGCGAGGGGGCGGTGAGGTCGGAAGAGGGCGCCGCCGGCATCGCTCAGCCGTAGCGAATGCGCGGATCGAGGATGCCGTAGAGCACATCCGCGATCAGGTTGAAGAGCACGATCAGCACCGCGAACAGGAAGGAGAGCGTCTGCACCAGGGGAATGTCGGCACCCTGGATCGCGGTGATGAGCAGCTCGCCGATGCCGTTCACCCGGAAGATCTTCTCCGTGATGATGGCGCCGCCGAAGACGGTGGGGATGCCGAGCGCGATCAGCGTCACCACCGGGATCAGGCTGTTGCGCAGCACGTGGATGAACAGAACGATCCGCTCGCGCAGCCCCTTGGCTCGCGCGGTACGCACGTAGTCCTGAGTCAGGTTGTCCAGCACGGCCGCGCGCATGAAGCGGCTGATTTGCGCCGCGTTGAACAGCGCGAGCACCATCACCGGCATTGCCATCTGCTTGATCTGCACCCAGAAGCTCGAGAGATCGGTCACCCGGTGCGTGGTGTCGTAGATCGACGGCAGCCATTGCAGCGTCACGCTGAAGACGATGATCGCGAGCAGCCCGGTGAAGAAGGTCGGCACCGAGAAGCCGATCATGGAGACGAAGGTGCCGAGTTGGTCGAACCACGAATACTGCCGGTAGGCCGAGACGATGCCGATCGGGATCGCGATGAGGATTCCGATCAGGTAGGAGAGCCCGACCACCCAGAGCGTCTGCGGCAGCCGCTCGATGATGAGGTCGACGACAGGGCTGCGTGTCGCCCAGGAACGCACCCTGAGGCGTTCCTCCGAAGCGCCGATCTCCACGCCGAACGCCCGCTCGATCAGGTTGAGCGGCTCGTTGACGAAGAACTGCTCCATCCACTTGGCGTAGCGGATGTGGAACGCCTCCCCGAGCCCGAGCGATTCGCGGATCTGCTCGCGCGCTTCCGGCGGGATGGTGAGCGGCAGCTGCCCGGTGGGGTCGTTGGGCGCGAGGTCGAGGAGGGCGAAGAGGATGAAGCTGATCGCGATCAGCGTCGGCACCGCGAAGAGCAAACGGCGGACGATGTAGTGAGTCATCGCCCGCGCCGGTAGGGGAAACGGCCGGCGGCCCGGCGGATTACCCCTCTAGGGGAACATCCGACCTTACGTAATATAGGTGGACCGCACGCTCCCACCTCCCCCTGTCCCCCTCCCCCAAAGGCGGAGGGGGAACGTGGCTGCGCCGCCCGTTCTCCCTCTCCGCCCCTGGGGGCGGAGAGGGCCGGGGTTAGGTGGGGGAGTCGCGGGCCGCACTGCATGTGCAACGCGGGCCATACAGCAACCGGCTCGAGTCCCGTGCGGTCCAAATGCGTCCTGGCGTCAGCGATGCCAGTCCGCGATGTTCCACAACTCCGAATCCCAGGGGTTCACGCGTACGCCCTTCAGCGTGTTCGCATGCGCCGAGACCCTCGCCCGCCAGATCAGCGGGATCACATACTGGTTCTGGACGATGATGTCGTTCATCCGCTTGCCGATGGCGGCGCGTTCGTCCAGCGATGCCGTCACGGCCATCTCCGCAGCAAGGGCGTCGTATTCGGCATTGCAGGCGCGCGCGATGTTGCCGCCGAGCCACTGGTTCTCGGGCCCCGGGATTTCCGAGCATCGCCAGTTGGCCATGTAGGCCTCGGGGTCCACGCCGTCGAAGTTGTTCGTGTACATCTGGATGTCGGCGTAGAACTTCATGTAGGTGTCGGGGCTCGCCGGGTCGCCGCCGAAGTAGACCGCCGCGTCGATGTTGCGCAGCTCCGTCTCGACCCCGATCTGCCCCCACATCTGCTTGATCAGCGCCTGCGTGCCCTGGCGCACCGAGTTGGTGGAGGTCTGGTAGAGGATCGAGAGGCGCACGCCGTCCTTCTCCCGCACACCGTCCTCGCCCGGCATCCAGCCGGCCTCGTCCAGGATGCGGTTCGCCTCGTCGATATCCTGGGTCTTGCAGGCATCGTTGGCGTCTGACGCATAGACCGGCGGCGCCGGCAGCACGTTGCAGGTGACCTGACCCGCCGCGCCGTAGCCGAAGTCGACCAGGATCTGGCGGTCGATGGCGAGCGAGAGCGCGTGGCGTACTGCCGGGTCGGAGAGGAAGGGGTGCGGATTGGTGCCGTCGAGATGGAGCGAGCGCATGTCCTTCCCGAGATCGGAATCGTCGTTGGTCTGATTGACGACCAGACGCTCCACCATCGTGCCGAAACCTGCGACGACTGTCCCCTTGCCGTTGGCCACCATCTGCTCCAGCACCTCGGGCTCGATCTGCAGGTTCCAGGCGTAATCGAACTCGCCGGTGGCGAGCACCGCGCGCGCGGCCGAGGTGGCATCGCCGCCGCCCTTGAAGGTGACGGTGGCGAAGGCGGGCTTGTCGGGCTCGCGGTAGTTCTCGTTGGCCGAGAAGACGATCACGTCGTTGGCGCGAAACTCGTCCACCTTGAAGGGGCCGGTGCCGATGGGTCCGAAGTTCTGCTCCGTGCAGGTCTGCGCCCTCGCGCCGGTGCAGTTCTCGAACTGCGTCTTCTGCAGGATCGGTGCGGTGGAGCCCACGAACGGCCCGTAGGGGAAGGGCTTGGCCACGCCGAAGTCGATGCGCACCGTGTGGTCGTCCACCGCTTCCACACCGGTGACATCGGTGAAGCTGGAGAGGGGATTGCAACCCATCTCCTCGTTCAGGCAATACTCGGCTGAGAACACAACGTCGGCGGCGGTGAAGGGCGTGCCGTCGGACCAGACGATGTCCTGCCTGAGCGGCCAGGTGATGGACATGAGATCGGCCGCCACACCGCCGTTCTCCACGGTGGGAATGTCGGCGGCGAGCGCGGGGATCATGGTGCCCGTGTCGTCGTAGCGGGCGAGCGGCTCCAGCACGAGGGAGGCCGCCTCGATGTCCTTGGTGCCGCCTGAGAGGTACGGATTGACGGTCGAGACCGCCTGCCAATAGAGGATTTTCAGTTGGCCGTCGCGGCCGCGCTCGGCAAGGGCCGAGGTCGAGAGCATCGCCACTGCAACCGCCGCGGCGGCCAAGCCGGTCATGCACTTTCCGATCATGTCGCGATCCTCCTGGTGGGAGGGAAGAGGGGTGCGCCTGTCAGCACACCCCGCATCATCTGTCATCATTCCGCCAAGTGACAAGCGACCTGGTGGCCGGGGCGGAGCGTGCGCCATGCCGGCTCTCTCTGCGAGCATTCCGCCACCGCCACCGGGCAGCGGGTGCTGAAGCGGCAGCCGGGCGGCGGCGCGGCGGGGCTCGGCACGTCGCCCTCCAGGATGATGCGCTTGCGCCGGGCCTCGCGCTCGGGATCGTGCGTGGGCACCGCCGAGAGCAGCGCGCGCGTGTAGGGGTGCAGCGGCTCCTCGTAGAGCGCATCGCTGGTCGCCAGCTCGACGATCTTGCCGAGGTACATCACTGCCACCCGGTCGGCGACGTGGCGCACCATGCGCAGGTCGTGGGAGATGAAGAGGTAGGTGAGGCCGAGGCGCTCCTGAAGCTCCTTCAGCAGGTTCACCACCTGCGCCTGGATCGAGACGTCAAGCGCCGCGATCGGCTCGTCGCAGACGACGAACTCGGGGTTGAGCGCGAGCGCCCGCGCGACGCCGATGCGCTGGCGCTGCCCGCCGGAGAACTCGTGCGGGTAGCGGTTGGCGAAGGCGGGGTCGAGGCCCACGGCATCCAGCAGCGCCTCGACGCGCTCCCTCAGCGCCGCGCCCGCCGCCACCCCGTGCTCGCGTAGCGGCTCGCCGACGATGCTGCCCACGGTCATGCGCGGGTTCAGGCTGTCCTGCGGGTCCTGGAAGATCATCTGCATGTGCGGGCGGAGCCGGCGCAGCGCCTCGCCCTGGAGCGCGGTGATGTCGTCGCCCCGAAACCTCACCCGCCCCGCCGTCGGCGTGTAGAGGCGCAGGATCACCCGGCCGACGGTCGACTTGCCGCAGCCGCTCTCGCCCACCAGGCCCAGTGTCTCGCGCGGATAAATCGCGAAGTCGAGCCCGTCCACCGCCCGCACGCTGCCCACCTCGCGGCGGAAGACCCCCCGCAGGATCGGGAAGTACTTGGTCAGGTTCTCGACCGCGACCAGGGGCTCCCGGTCAGGCGGCACGGGGCACCCCCGCGTCTGCGTCGTACCAGCAGGCAACCTCGTGGCCGTCGGACACCGGGGCGAGCGCCGGGTTCTCCGCCCGGCAGCGGGCGAAGGCGTGGGCGCAGCGCGGCGCGAAGGAGCAGGCATCGGGCGCCTGCACCAGGGTCGGCGGCTGGCCCGGAATGCTGGCAAGCCGTTCGCCGCTACTACCGCCCTCCAGCTTCGGCAGCGCGCGCAGCAGGCTCCGCGTGTAGGGGTGCTGCGGCCTGGCGTAGAGCGAGCGCACGTCCGCGCGTTCAACCGCCTGCCCGCCGTACATCACCATCACTCGGTCCGCGAGCCCGGCGACCACGCCGAGGTCGTGGGTGATCCAGACGATCGCCATGCCGCGCTCGCGCTGGAGCCGCTGCAACAGGTCCAGGATCTGGGCCTGGATGGTGGCGTCGAGCGCTGTCGTGGGCTCGTCGGCGATCAGCACCTTGGGATCGCAGGCGAGCGCCATGGCGATCATCACGCGCTGGCGCATCCCGCCCGAGAACTGGTGGGGAAAGTCGCCAAGCCGGCTCTCCGCCGCCGGAATGCCGACGCCCTCCAGCAGCGCCGCCGCCCGCTGCCGCGCCGCGCGCCGGCCGAGGCCCAGATGGAGCCGCAGCGGCTCCGTGAGCTGGTAGCCGACGTTCAGCACCGGGTTCAGCGAGGCCATCGGGTCCTGGAAGATGAACCCGACCTTGGCGCCGCGCACGTGCCGCAGGCGCGCGGGGTCGAGCGCGAGCAGGTCCTCGCCGTCGAGCAGCGCCTGGCCCGAGGCGATCTCCGCCGGCGGCATGGGCAGCAGCTTGAGCAGCGAGAGCATGGTGACGCTCTTGCCGGAGCCGCTCTCGCCCACCACGCCCAGCAGCTCGCCCTCATGCAGGTCGAAGTCGATGCCGTTGACCGCGTGCACCAGCCCCCCGCCCTGGGTGCGGAAGCGCGTGCGCAGGTCTCGCACCTGGAGCACCGGCCGGCCGCTGGCGGCACGGGGCGTCGGGTCGCCCGTCCTGTCCTCTTCGGCCGCGGTCATGGATCGGCCTCCGCGGTCTCCGAGCCTGCCTCGGCCCGATGGCCCGCGATCCTAACCGCCGCTTCGCCGCCCGTGCTAGTCTCCCGCGCCGGATTCGGGCGCGGCGAGGACGAACGGCGGGGCGGAGATGACGGTGCAGGGCAGGGAGCGGCTGGGCGCCGCCGATATCGTGGTGGTCGGCGCCGGCATCATGGGGGCGAGCATCGCCTTCCAGCTCACGCGGCAGTCCGGCCGCAAGGTCGTGGTGGTCGACGAGCGGCCCCCGGTGGGCGGCATGTCGGGCCGCACCTTCGGCCAGATCCGCCAGCACTACTCGAACGCGCTGATGGTCGAGATGGCGATCCGGGGCTTCGACGTGCTCAACAACTGGCAGGCGGAGGTCGGCGTCGGCGATCCCGGCTACGTCAGGCTCGGCTACATGCTGCTCGTGGTCGAGGCGCAGGTGGAGGCCTGCCGGCGCAACGTCGAGCTCGGCCGCCAGCTCGGCGTCGACACGCGCTTCGCGAGCCCCGACGAGATCAAGGCGCTGGAGCCCGCGCTGGTCACGGAAGACCTCGCCGGCGGCGCCTGGGAGCCCAACGGCGGCTACATCGACGTGACCCGCATGGTGCTGAGCTGGCTCGGCGCGGCCCAGGCGGCGGGCGCGACGCTCCATTCCGAGCTCCGGGTGGAGCGGATCGCCACGGCGGACGGCCAGGTCGTGGGCGTGGACACGGCCGAGGGCCGCATCGAGGCGCCCACAGTGATCGCCGCGACCGGCGCCTGGATCGCCGACCTGCTGGCGCCCATCGGCATCGACGTGCCGATCGAGCGCCGCCGCCTCGACATGGCCTATCTGGAGCAGCCGCCGGGCCGTCCCACCATCCGTACCTGCATCACCGACGGTAACTCCAACGTCGTGATGCGCCCCGACATGGGGCCCTACCTGCTGGCGGTGGCCTATCCCAACGAGATGCCCGAGGTCGCCGACCCCACCGCGCCCGCGCCGGCGGAAGACGAGGCCCGCCACCGCACGAGGCTCGACAAGGCGCTGGCCGAGCGACTGCCGGACTTCGTCGATGCCAGGGTCGTGCGCACGGTCTCCGGCGCCTACGACATCACGCCGGATTTTCACCCGATCCTCGGCTGGGCACCGGGGCTGGAGGGGCTCTATCTCGCCGCCGGCTTCTCGGGCCACGGCCTCAAGCTCTCGCCTGCGGTGGGCGAGTGCGTGGCCGCCGCCGTGCTCGGCGCGGATTCGCCCTTCGACATCCGCCCGCTCAGGCCCACGCGCTTTGCCGAGGGCGAGCCCATGTACCTCGCCTACGGGCCGTCGGCGCGCGCCTGACGACGATCTATACCGCCCGAGTCAGGAATGGCATCATCCTCCCATCCCGCGCGCCGAACCGGACGAGGACCCCGCCATGCCGACCCTGACCGATGAGCAGCGCCGCCAGTGGGCGGTCGATGGCTACATCCATCTGGAAGGCGCGTTGGCGCCGCAGGAGGTCTCGCTCTACTGCGGACTGATCGATGCCCTGCGCCCGCAGGCGGGATGGGAGCCGGTGCCGGGCCTGCCCTTCGGCCACTACGGCTGGGTGGAGCGCAACGCGACGGCGGACGACCTCGACTCCTTCATGGATCGCCGGGATATCCTGGGCTACGCCGAGCCGTTCCGGGATCTCATCGACCGGCCCAACGTCTTCGACCCGATCCTCGAGCTCATGGGCCCCTACATCGTGCTCAGCATGTCGCAGGCCATCGTCCGCGCGTCCACGACCGAGTTTCCCGGTTTCATCCACACGGACGGCGGGCAGGCGCTCCGGCAGATTCGCGTGACCGAGACCAGCAGGCCGCTGGCGGTGAAGGCCCTCTACCTCCTCACCGACGTCGAGGGAACGGACAACGGCAATTTCACGGTCTTCCCCGGCAGCCATCTTCGGCAGATCCCGTTCGACAGCGACGCGGCTCCGACTCCCCACACGCCGGGCGCCGTCCAGCTGGGCGGGAAGGCGGGCGATTGCTACCTGTTCAGCCACGCGCTCTGGCACGGGCCCGCGCCGAACCGTTCCGGCAAGGGCCGCAAGACGCTGCTCTACAACTACGCGCAGATGTTCCTGAAGCCCTATGACTTCCCCACCATCGCCGGCGCCATTGACAAGTGCACGCCGCGCCAGCGCCGGCTCCTGGGCGATCTCGGGCATGCCCCGAGGCTGGGGGACTTCTTCTACGTGCCCGAGGACCAGGAGGACGTCATCTACCGGCGAACCGGCGCCCGCCAGGCCGCCTGACCGGCCCTGAAACGGCCTACGGATCCCGGCTCAGGCCCCGCTCCTCCAACGCCTCCAGGTAGGTGTGCCAGATCGCGTCGCGGTGTTCCGCGAGGTGGCGCAGGTAGGACCACGTGTAGATGCCGGTGGTGTGCAGGTCGTCGAAATGGAGGCGCACGGCGTAGTTGCCGACCGGCTCGATCAGGGTGATGCCGACGTGGCGCCGTCCGGGCACGATGGTCTTGCCCTCGCCGTGGCCCCTGACTTCGGCCGACGGGCTTTCCACCCGCAGCAGCTCGGCCGGCAGGCTGCACCTCAGGTCGTCGTCGAAATCGACCTCCAGCGTCCTCTCCGCGCTCCTGTAGCGGAGTTCCACCGGCCAGGGTTGGTTCTCGAAGGGCGAGCTCACCTGGCCTCGCCCTCTTCCAGCGGCCGCGCTTCGTCCGGCAGCATGATCGGAATGCCGTCCCGGATCGGGAACGCCAGCTTCGCCTTGTCGCTGATCAGCTCCTGCCGCTCGGCGTCGTAGCGCAGCGGTTCCTTGGTCAGCGGGCAGACGAGGATCTCCAGCAGCTTGGGGTCGACCGTGGCCCGTTCCTCTCCCATGCGCGCGGCCTCCCTCACTGCATCCGCGACTTTGGCCCGGACGCGCTGTGGGCGGCCATCTCGAACAGCGCCTGCATCATGGCCACCAGCTCGGTTTCGCTAGGGCATTCCAGCAGCGCTTGTTTCTCGCCCGGCTCGAAGGGGCAGGCCATGGCGAGGCAGGTCACCAGCGCCTCGTCGCTGGCTCGCTCGATCGCATCCCAGTCGGCGGTGAGCCCTTGGTGATCGAAATAGGCCCTCAGCGCCGGGAGCAGACTGCCCCGGTCGACGGTAAGCGGGGCCGGTTCCGGCAGGTCGCCGGCGAAGCGGCTGTAGTCGGCACGGACTCGCCGATAGAGCAGGCCGTCCTGCTCCAGCTCGCGCGCGATGGCGAAGCGGCAGACGCCGGTGAGCGTGATCAGGAAGCGGTTGTCCGGCGTCTCGGAAAAGGACGTGATGCGGCCGATACAGCCCACCGGATAGACCTCCGGCGCATCGAGCTTCGCCCGCGGATCGGCCGGCTGGATCATGCCGATCATCTTGTGCGAGGCCATCGCGTCCTGCGTCATCTCCAGGTAGCGGGGCTCGAAGATGTTGAGCGGCAGCCGCCCGCGCGGCAGCAGCAGCACCCCCGGCAGCGGGAAGATCGGGATGACGCGCGGCAGCTCGTCGATGCCGCCCGGTTCGGGCCCGGCGGTCACGCCATGCCTCAGGAGAACAGGATCGACGAGAGCTTGCGGCGGCCCGCGACCGTGAGCGGGTCGGCGTGGCCGAGCGCCTCGAACAGCTTGAGCAGCTGCTGGCGCGCGGCCTCCTCGTTCCACTCCCGCTCCCGGCGGATGATTTCGATCAACTCGTCGATGGCCTGCTCGTTGCGCCCCGCGCCGTGATGCGCCATGGCGAGGTCGAAGCGGGCCTGATGGTCGCCGGGATTCTGGGCCAGCCGCGCCTGTAGCTCGGCGGTATCGCCGTCGGCTTCGCCGGCCTGCTCGGCGAGAGTGAGAGCCGATACCGCGCTCTCCACGTCGGCGTTCTTCAGCGAATCGTCGTCGAGGCCGTCCACCAGCTCGCGGGCCTCCTGGAGATCGCCGGCACCGACGAGGCAGCGCACCAGCCCTGCGATCGCCGCCGCCTCGCCCGGCACCTGGCGCAGGATCTGGCCGTAGATGTTCGACGCGGTGGCGAAGTCCCCGCCGTCCAGCGCGTCCTTGGCCTGCTCCAGCGCCTGCTCCAGCGGCGAGGGGCCCATGGGTCCGACCAGCCGCTCCACGAAGCGCTTGATCTGGCTCTCCGGCTGCGCGCCCATGAAGCCGTCCACCGGCTGCCCCTTGTCGAAGGCGAACACGGCCGGGATCGACTGGATGCGGAGCTGCTGCGCGATTTCCGGATTCTCGTCGATGTTGATCTTGACCAGCGCCACCTTGCCGCCGGCGTCTCTCACCGTCTTCTCCAGGATCGGCGCAAGCTGCTTGCAGGGGCCGCACCAGGGAGCCCAGAAGTCGACGATCACCGGCGTCTGTTGCGACGCCTCGATCACGTCGGCGGCGAAGCTCTGGGTCGTCGCGTCCTTCGGCTGCGCGGCGCCGCCGGCCGACTGGCCAATGAGGGTATCCATACCCGCATGCTCCCGGCTGGAGAGGATTCGGTTGGGCAAGAGCTACATGGCAGCTTGCACCGGGCCTTGCAAGCCTGCCCCCGGTGCCGGAGACGGCTGTTCTGCTATTGGCGGGTCCGCCTATTCGCCCGCAGGCGCGGCGCGGCGCAGCGTGTCGAGCAGGGCCGGGTCCAGGGGGTCGAGGGGTCGCCCGGCGATCTCCTCCGCCGCGGCCCAGATCTGGGGCAGGTGCGCCACCATGGCGGAGCGACCCGCGTGGCTCTTGACCACGTACTGGTTGTTGGCCCAGTCCGACGCCGCGCAGCCGTAGTGGTTGAGGATGCGGTTGATCAGCGCGACGCGGTGCAGACGGCCGAGATAACGCGCACGCCCGCTCTCGGGCTCGGCCGCCCGGCCCGCGTCGGTGCCCGCCTCGGTCCAGTGCGTGCCGCCCGCCATCATCGTACAGAACGCACACACGGCATCGCCTCCTCGGGCGGGCGCCGCCCCGCGCCACCCTTCCGCTCGCGCGAGCGTAGCGCGCCGCCTTGCTCCAGAGAAGCCGAAACGCTCGCGAACCTCCCGTCAGGCGGGGGTGAGTTCGGCGAGCAGGCCGTAGTGGTCGGAGACCGGGAGCGCCTCGCCGCCGGAGACAGGCACCGCCGGCTCGTCCAGGACGATACGGACGCTGTCGACCGCGATGCGTCGGTCGCCGCCAGGCCGCATGAAGATGTGGTCGACCCGGCGGGCGGGGCCGGCTGCCCGGCTGCGGTTGAGCGGGTTGGCCGGATCCCACGTGCCCTGAGGCCGCGCATCGTCCGGTACGCCGGCAACAACGTCCTCGAAGCCAGCATTGCGCAGCAGCCCGCCGGCAGTCGGGTCTGCGTCCGGGTCGCAGTTGAAGTCGCCGGCGAGCACGACCGTGCCGTCGAACGCCGCACCGGCGGCCTCGATCGCCTCGGCGACCTGCGCGCTCCGCCGGTCGGCCGCGCCCAAGCGTCGCTTGCGCCGATAGGCGCCGCCGGCGGTGGCGTGGAGGTTGGAGACGCGCACCCGGCCGAGGCCGGGCGTCTGCACCGTGCAGGCGAGCATCCCGCGCGGGCCGAACAGGCCTTCCTCAAGCGTCTGCTGCGCGAACGGCGTGCAGCGGGCCTGCTCCATCGGGTGCCGGGAGAGGGTGAGTAGTCCCGTGCCGTAGAATCGGGTGTCCTCGGCGATGCCCGCGCGGTGGGGGTAGAGCGCGCGAAGCTCCGCCGCCAGCCTCACCTTGACGCGCTGCGGCACCAGCTCCTGCATCAGCACGATATCGGCATCCACGCCGCGCAGCGCCTCGGCCAGGTGCGCGGCGCGAGCGGGCACGTGCGGCACATCCTCGTAGAGCGCGGCGCCGAACAGGCGAATCTCGGTCAGCCCGGTGTTCAGCGTCAGGATGCGCAGCATCGTCGCGCTACGGCCCCGGTCCTGCCCGGATCACGGGCCGGGAGCTGCGGTTGACCAGGAAGAGCCCGGCGAAAAGCAGGGCGACGGCGAGGCCGATCCACGGGCTCGGCACCTCGCCGAAATAGAGCGCGGCCCAGCCCATGCCGGCGAGCGGACCGATATAGCCGTTGGTCGAGAAGAAGACCGGCCCGACCATGCGAATGATCTCCAGCCCCAGCACGAAGAAGAGCGCCGTGAGCGCGCCGCCGCCGAGCAGCGACCAGTCGCCCTCGGTCATGGTGCCGTCGAACAGCCACCAGCTGTCGGCGGCGGCCATCACCGGCAGCATCAGGATCGAGCTTGCGAAGGCGATGCCGCAGGTCAGCGGGATCGGCTGGCTGCCGGCCGGGCGCAGGAACACCACCGTGACGCTGCCGAAGGCGTAGCAGACCGGCGAGCCGAAGGCCAACAGCAGCCACGGCGCCATGTCCGGGTGCGGCAGGCTCGTCCCCGGCGCGAGCACCACCAGGATTCCCACGAGCCCGAGCAGGATGCCGGTGACGCGCAGCAGCCGCACGGCGTCGAGCTTGAACAGGATCGAGAAGGCGTAGGTGAGGATCGGCGAGAGCGTCAGCGTGAGGGCGATCGAGCCGGCCGGCACCTTGGGCGCGGCCAGCGCAAGCATGGTGTAGGGAAGCGCGATGCCGATGAAGCCGAAGATGAAGTAGAAGCGGAGATAGGGGCCGCTCAGGTTCGGCCGTTGTCCGAAGGCGAGTCCCGCCGCCAGCGCGACCGTCCCCGCCGTCACGCCCTGCCAGAAGACGAAGGGGAAGGTCGGGACGCCCTCGGTAATGGCGATCCGGTTGAGCGAAAAGGTCATGGCGTAGCTGCAGGCGCCGAACAGCAGCATGGCGAGCGGCAGCATCCGCCCGCTCTGGCGCCCGGCGAGGTTCACGAGGGCTCGCCCGCTAGTCCGTAAGCCCGGCGGTGAGTCCGCCGTCGATCACGAGTGCGGTGCCGGTGATCCAGCGGGCATCGTCGGAGGCGAGGTAGACGAAGCCGTCGGCGATGTCGCGGGGCGTGCCGATGCGCCCCAACGGTGTGCGCTCTGCGCAGCGGGCGAGGGCAGAGTCCGGGTCCTGTTGCTCCGCCAGGAAGCCGTCGAACATCGGCGTGTCGACGAAGCCGGGGCAGATGCAGTTGGCGCGAATGCCGGCTGCGGCGCCGTCAAGCGCCATGCAGCGCGTGAGCATGATGAGCCCCGCCTTGGAGGCGACGTAGGCGGCATCCTGCGGCGCGGCGATGACGCCGGCGATCGAGGCCGTGCTCAGAATCGCGCCGCCGCCGGCCTCGGCGAAGTGCGGCCAGAACGCCTTGGACACCCGATAGGCGCCGCTCAGGTTGATGTCGATCTCGCGCTGCCAGTCGGCCTCGGAGAGTTCCGCCACGCCGCCCAGGATGGTGACTCCCGCGTTGTTCACCAGCACATCGATTCGGCCGAGCGCCGCCGGCGCGTCCTCGGCGAGGCGCGCCGCGTCGCGTTCGCTGGTGATGTCGGCGCGAACCGAGTGCGCGATGCCGCCCTTCCCGGCAATCTCCGCGGCCACGGCGCCTGCGCCGTCGGCATCGCGGTCCGCGCAGACCACCGCCGCGCCTTCCTGCGCGAAGCGGAGCGCCGTCTCGCGGCCAATGCCCGATGCGGCACCGGTGACGACGGCGCTCTTGCCGGCGAGTCTCACTGGGGATTCGCAGCGCGCCCGCCTACGCGGGCATGGTCTCGTTCCGGCGCTGGGCGCGCTGCATCAGGATCAGGCCGATCACGGCGAACACGCTGAGGCAGATCAGGACGAACAGGCCGAGCGCCGCCACGTAGGCCCATTCCAGGTCCTTGAAGGTGAGATCGAGGATGTAGACGGAGATCGACTTGGTCGCCGTTCCCGGCCCGCCGCCGGTCATCACGTAGAGGATGTCGAAGATCTTGATGCACTCGATGGTGCGGATCACCAGCGCGATGATCATCACCATCTTCATGCGCGGCAGCACGATGCGCCAGAAGCGCTGCCAGGCGTTCGCGCCCAGCAGCGTCGCCGCCTTCATCTGGTCCTCGGGCACGCCCACCATGCCGGCCAGCAGGATCAGGAACATCAGCGGCGTCCACTGCCAGATGTCGGCGATCATCACCGAGATCATCGCGAGCGTGGAATCCGCGAGCCACAGGATCTCGACTTCCGTCCCGGCGATCCGGCTGAGCAGGTCGTTGATGGGGCCGGTGCTCTGGAACAGCATGAAGAACATGTAGCCGGCGACCGCAGGCACGATCATCATCGGCATCAGCATGATCGAGTAGAAGAGCCGCTTGCCCACGAACTTCTCGGCAAAGAGGATCGCGAGGCCCAGGCCCAGCAGGAACTCGATGGGCACGCAGACGGCGACGATCAGGAAGGTGCGCCCGATCGAGCCCCAGAGCTTCGAATCGTCGAAGAGGTCGCCGTAGTTGCCGAAGAGGTTGGCGCTTTCGTAGGCCATGTACCACGGCGTGCCGTCGAGCGGCCCCCACCAGGTGAAGCTCACGTAGAGCTGCATCACCAGCGGGAAGGCGACGATGAAGAGCAGCAGCAGCTGGGCCGGGAGCGTCATGTAGAGCCCGAGCACCTTGCCCTGGCGCTCCAGCGGCGTGAGCGCGGGCCGTCCGGTCTTCGCTGCGGCCTTGCTCATTGCTTCAGCGCCCCGAAGGTGAGGCCGCGCACCAGGTACTTCTGGATCGCGATGCCGAAGACCACCGGCGGCACCACGGCGATGAGGCCGAGCGCCGCCTTGGCACCGTACATCTGCCCCGTCATCGCCGAGGACAGCGAGTTCATGTAGACCGGGATCGTCACCCACTCCTTGCGGGTCAGCAGCAGGGCGATGACGTAGTCGCTCCAGTTGAGGATGAAGACGAAGAGCGTGGTGCTGGCGAGCGCCGCCTTCACCATGGGCAGCGTGATCTTCCAGAACACGCGGAACCAGCTGCAGCCCTCGACGAGCGCGGCCTCCTCGATTTCCCGCGGCACTTCATCGAAGAAGGTCTTCATCAGCCAGAAGGCGAAGGGCAGCGTGACGATGCCGTAGATGAGCGAGAGCCCCCACCACGAATCCATGGCGCCGATGAAGGCCCACATGATCATCACCGGGATCATCACCGCGAGCGGCGGGAACAGCCGAAGCTGGAGGACACCGAGCGGCAGGTTGCGCCCGACCATGAAGCGGGAGACCGCATAGGCGCCAAGCGTGCCGGCGATGACCGCGATCGCGGTGCCGAGCAGCGCGGTGACGAGGCTGGAGATGATCGGCTTGGTGGCGGTCCGCTCGTGAGTGATGGAGTAGGCGTCCGTCTCGCCCGTGAAGATGTATTCGAAATTGGCGAACGTGGGCTCGCGCGGCAGCCAGTGCAGGTCGCCTGCGGTCGAGACCCACTCGGTGTGCGGCTTGAAGGCCATCGTGGCCATCCACACCACCGGCAGCAGCGCCAGGCCGACGGCGACGAGGATCAGCGCGTAGCGCCAGAGGTGGGAGTAATAGACTCGCTGCATCACGTAGCAGTCAGCGGCCGCGCGCCGTTCTCAGCGTTCATGCGCACGTCTTCGTGGGCACGGTGCGGACACGACCGGGGCAAGGGCGGACGGTGCGCAAACGCCGCGCACCTCCCGCGTCAGGTCAATCGGCCTGTGCGATGCCGTCCGGATCAGGCCGGGTCGATAACCGTCGACCAGCCCGACTTCGCGGCGTTGATCAGCTCGATCATCTTGTCCTCGCCCTTCTTGCGAAGATGCCTGCGCCAGGACTTGGCGGTGTTCTCCATCGCCTCCTGGGACGTGATCTCGCCGGCGAGCGCCGCCACCAGGTTTTCGCTCAGCATGTTGTGCATCGCGAACTGGCCCGGAATGGCGATGGTGGGCACCGCGCGCGCCACCGTGCCTTCGATGATCGGCACGTGGTAGGGCTTGTAGGACTGGATGACCAGCGGATCCTGGAAGTTGGCGAGCTGGAAGGGATCGAAGAACCCGCCCGGGTTGCCGGTCAGCAGGCTGAAGATCCGCGTGGACCCCGACCACTGCAGCCAGAGATACGCGGCCTCCTGATACTCGCTCTGGGTCGAGACGCCGCCGTTGTTGCCGAGATAGATGGTCGAGCGCCGCACCAGCTGGTCGCCGAACTGGTGACCCGGCGGCAGGAACGAGCCCATCTTGCCGCCGATCGCGGTCTCCGAGTTGTCGAGGAACTTGGGACAGTTGGAGAAGGTGCCGAGCATGAACGAGTTGCCGTTGGCCATGTTCCCGTAATACTCGGGCCAGCTCCAGCCCAGGCCGCCCTTGTCCGACCAGTCGAGGCTCTTGACGTGCTCCTCGGTCGCCTGGATGCCCAGGTCGGAATCGATGAGCGGGTTACCCTCGTCGTCGAACAGGTGCAGGTTGGGATTGTCCTTGCTGACGTAGCGGTTGTACCAGGTGCTGATGCCCCAGAAGTGGCTCATCATGTTGCCGTTGCCGAGCATCCCCTTCCCGGTGAAGAACTCGGCCAGCTGGTCGCACTCCTGCCACGTGCGGGGCGGCCCGATATCCCAGCCGTACGTGTCGCCGAACTCCTTCTGGTTCGCCGGGTCTTCCGTCAGATCCCTGCGATAGACCCAGACCTGTGCGTCGCCGTCGTAGCAGACCGAGCGGGGCTCGCCGCCGTACTTGTAGAGCATGTCGTAGGATTCCGGCGTCGGCATCCCGCGCTCGGGGTCGGCGAAGTCGGCGCCGTGCTTGTCGATCCATTCGCCGAGCGGCGCGATGCCGTTGGCTTCCGACAGATCGCCCATGGCCGCATAGCCGAAGGTGTAGACGTCATAGGCCGCGGAGCCGGTGGTGACGTCCTGGATCACCTTGTTGAACTGTTCCTCCGGCGAGACCGGGATGAACTCGAGCTTGACCCCTGTCTCGGCTTCCCAGATCGACTGCAGCGTCGGTCCGTCCGGCGGCCACGGATTGGTGAAGTGGCCGATGGCGCCGTCGGTCATCAGGATGTTGAGCTTTTCGGGCGCCTTGCCTTCGGCCTTGAGCTTGCGAATGCCCTCGACCGCGCGACCCTCGGACATGGTCTCGTTGTACTGGTAGCGCTCCGCCCCGTCGAAGCCGGTGGGACCGCCCGTCATGCCCTCCGCCAGGCCTGCGGCCTTTGCGGGGCGGATGAACTTGGGTGCGATACCGATGGGCGAGGTGAGCACCACGCCTGCTGCGCCGGCCTTCAACGCCTGCCGTCGCGTAATTTTCATCGCCATTGATGCCTCCCTTGGTTCTTGCCGATGAGTGGCCCGTGCCGTCGGGCCGGCGCATCGTTACCATTCAATCCTATACCACGCGTGCACACCTATGCATCCTCCAAGCGGCACCGCTGTCGCAGCCGCCCGTCGCACCCGCGATCGACCGTGAGAATTCCCATGGATAAGCAATCCCTGCGATGAGCATTCGAGCTTCCGTCATCGCCGCCTTGCGCGAAGCGGCCGATCCGGCCAGGGCGCCGCAGCAACAGGCCTACATGAAGTCGGACATGCCCTACTTCGGCGTGGGCGTGCCGCAATGCCGGCGAATCTGCGGAGCCGTGTTCAAGACGCAACCGCTTGCCGACGCCCGCGCCTGGGAGGAGGCGATTCTCGAGCTCTGGCGCAACGCCGCGCATCGCGAGGAACGCTACGCGGCGGTCGAGCTGCTGCTCTTCGGGCGCTATTCCAGCTGGCTGGAGCCGACGCGAGTCCCGTTGATCGAGGAGCTGGTGGTCACTGGCGCCTGGTGGGACTACGTGGACGCGATCGCCGGCCGCGGGGTCGGGACCATGCTCGCCGCTCACCCCCGCCCGATGAAGGTTGTGCTGCGCGCATGGGCGAAGGACGACAACATCTGGAAGCGGCGGACCGCGATACTCGCCCAGCTTCGGGCCAAGCGGTCGACGGACACGAAGTTGTTGGCCGACGCGATCCGGCCGTCCATCGGCGAGTCGGAGTTCTTCCTGCGCAAGGGCATCGGCTGGGCATTGCGCGAATATTCCAAGACTGATCCGGACTGGGTATTGGCTTTCGTCAAAGCGCACCCCGAACTCTCGGATCTGAGCCGGCGCGAGGCGCTCAAGCACCTGGAGCGCACGAAGTCGGCAGGCCGACCCTGCTAGACGGAATCTTCGCGATCAGATCACGAGCGGGCCGCGCCTGCGCCGACGTGGCCGGCCAGGTGGTCGGTGAGATCGCGGGCATCGTCGGCGGTGCCGTGGATGAAGCTCGACTTGCGCCGGCGCAGGAAGTTGAGGCCGATGCGGTAGACGCCCGGCGCATCCGTCACCACGCCGCCGTCGTGGCGCAGCCGGCCCTTGCGATCGAACACGGGAAGATCGACCCAGGAGTGATCGGGCTCGTATCCGGTCGCCCAGATCACCGTCTCTATCCTTTCGCGGGCGAGGTCGAGGGTGAGCGGCGGCGAGTCCTCCACCCGCGTCGGCTCGAAGCGGTGCGGCGGCTCGATGTCCTCGTCGAGCCCGTTCTCGTCCACCCATTCGTCGATGGTGTCGAGCAGCCGGCCCTGCTTCAGGTCCGCGAGGTTGCACTTGTTGCGAAGCGAGCCCGAGAACTGCGCCTTGCCGTCCGAGAACCCGGCCAGCAAGCCCACCAGCCGCACCCCCTGATCGGTGAGGTCGTTGAGATTGAGCGTGGAGCGCTCCGGCGTGCCCACGAGCTGCGGCGAGGGAACCCGGCGTGCGCGCACGATGTCGTCCACCTCGTCGTAGCGCTCGTCGTGCAGCCCGGTGCGATCCATCCACCACAGGATGTCCTTGCCGCGATAGGAGCGCGGCATGCGCACGTGCTCGCCCACGGCGATCGTCACGGGGCGGCCCGAGCGGTGCACCTCGTCCGCGATCTGGACCCCGGTGGCGGACGCGCCGACCACCAGCACGCCGCCCTCCGGCAAGTCCGAGGGCCGTGTGTAGTCCATCGGCGTCACCGACTCGACGGCGCCGGGGAGCGCCGCCCCGACCGCCGGAATCTTCGGAACGTTGAAGCCGCCGGAGGCGAGCACCACGCATGCGCAGCGCCAGACGCCCCGGTCCGTGGCCACCTCGTAGCCGTCGCCATTCCTCGTCAGGCACTCGACGGTGGTGCCGGTCTCCAGCGGGGGCGCGACCAGCCGGGCGTAGCGTTCGATGAACGCCACCACGTCGGCCATGGTCATGAAGCCGTCGGGATCGTCGCCGTCGTAGGCGAGGCCGGGCACGTGCGTCTGCCAGTTCGGCGTCAGCAGGCGGAGCGACTCCCAGCGCTCCGTCCGCCACGTGTGAGCCACCTCGCCGCGCTCGATCACCACGTGATCGATCCCGCGCGCGGTGAGGCAATGGCTCACGGCGAGGCCGGCATGCCCGGCCCCGACCACGACGGTCGTCGTCTGCATGACGACGGCTACTTGACCTCGACGGTGACGTTGGTCGGGTTGGTCAGGATATCGTAGACCGCCGAGCGCTTCTGCGATTGGGCGACCAGCGCCGCGATCTCGTCGGGCGTGGCGTCGGCGTCGATATCGTAGGTGACCTTGACATTGCTGAAGCCGTTCCGGACCTCGGGATCGGCACCCAGGATGCCGGCGATGTCCATGTCGCCTTCGACCGTGGCCTTGACCGAGCGTAGCTGGATCTCCCGCACCTGTGCCACCGCGGCGACGCCGGCGGTCAGGCAGCTCGCGAGGCCCGTGAGCACGATCTCCACCGGCGTGGCCGCGTTGTCCTCCGCCGCGAACACCAGCGGATGATCGGACTCGAAATTGTAGCTCGCCTTGTGATCGTTCTCCTGGCCGAGGCCGAAATAGCCTTCCACTTGCGTTTTGCTGTGCGTGCCGTGGAGCCACTCGTTGGTGACGCGCCACGTGAACTGGCCGGCTTCGGGCTGGTCGCCCAGGATGTTGCGGGCGCCGAGCAGGTGCTCGACGTTGACGCCGTTAAGGCCGGGAGTTTCGCTGCTGTCGGACATGGATCTTCTCCTTGTGGGCATGGTTGTCGGGTTGCGACACCGCCCCGGTCGGTGGCGATGCCAGAGGCCTGGAGGACCGCGCGGTCTCCATCGCTCTCACCCGGTGGGATTGGCTACGAGCGGTAGCCTAGGTACAGACGCGGCAGGACGCGGCCCCCGGAGGGGCGAATGGCTGGGCGCACAGAGTCATCATCTGGCGGTACTCCTCTCGTCTCCTACGCGCTCTACGAGCGCCGTGAGCGGAGCTCCGCCTCCGGCTAACTCATCGATCAGGCATTGGCACCGCTCTTGGCGGTTGCCGCGGCTTCGAAGGGCCTGTCCCTCCACCGCTCTGGATGAGCGCGTCCTGTGCGCGCATGAAACACAAACCGGCCGGCGCGGTCAACAAAATGTCGCCGCGGCGATGCGCGGCCGCGCGGCGCGCCTCAGGCTCCCGCCTTGGCCACCGCGTGCTGCGGTGCGCCGCCGCCGCTGCTCGGCAGCCAGAAGGCGATGATGGCGACCAGCGCCGCCGAGCCGCCGAGCCCGACGAAGAGCCAGAGGAAGCCGCCGGAGACGCCGTGGAGGCCCGCGACCAGCGGCGCCGCCACCGCGCTCGCGCCGAGGCCCAGCAGGAACTTCACGCCGAAGACCCGCGCCCGCCAGCTCTCCGGCGTGTAGCGCGTGACCAGCGCGTCCTGAATCGGGATTTCGCCGACCACCACCATCATCATCGCGAGCGCCACGACGATCAGGCCGTGGCCGGCGAGCACGCCGGCGGCGGCCACCAGCGGCGCCTGGGCGAACAGCACCGCGATCCAGACCGGCTTCGCCGGGTAGCGGTCGATCAGCCAGCCGACCCCGATCTGGGCGAAGGCGGCGATGGCAATGACCAGCGAAACCAGCCCGCCGATGCCGAGGGCACCGTCCGCGATCCCGGTCAGGCCGTCGTCGAACAGCTTGGGCAAGGCGATGGTCGTGGTCTGGAAGGTGAGCCCGGTAAGCGTCGTCGCGATGCCGATCACCACCACCAGCCGCAGCAGCGTGCCCGAGGGCTGGCCGCCCCATCCCCGGCCCAGGGTGGGTCGGGAGGAAACCTCCTCGCTGTTGCGCCACTCGCGGCAGACCGCGATGAACCAGAGCCCCACGACCAGCGAGACCGCGCCTGGCACGAAGAACGCCGCGCGCCAGCTGATCGCATCGCTCAGCGACGCAGCCACGATGGCTGCCGCCGCCAGCCCGAAATTCCCCGCGACTCCGTTGATCCCGAGCAGCTTGCCGACCTTCTCCCGTCCCTCCACCAGCATGGCGATGCCGACCGGGTGATAGATCGAGGCGAAGAGGCCGATCAGCGTGAGCCCGACCGCAAGCTCGAACGGCGTCCGGGCGAAGCCGGTGAGGATGGACGCAGCCCCGATGCCGACAAAGAAGATCGCGAGCATCGCGGGCCGGCTCCAGCGGTCCCCCAGCCAGCCGGCCGGCAGCGTGCCCGCGGCGAAGGCGATGAAGCCGGGCACCGCGAGCGAGAGCAGCTCGCCGTAGGAACGGCCGAACACCCCTTCGAGGGTGAGCACCACCGTCGGGTAGAGCAGCAGGAACAGGTGGTCGAGCCCGTGCCCGACGTTGATGAAGAGAATGCGGGAGCGGTCGGCCATCGCGTCCTCAGCCGCAGGGCACCGGCGGGACTCCTCCGGCGGGTCTCGTCATCGGCCGGTCTTCCGGTGCCGGCGGCCGGTCCGCATCGTGGGCGCGCGGCGGGCGCGGAATGGAGCGGGTGAAGGGAATCGAACCCTCGTCGTAAGCTTGGGAAGCTTCTGCTCTACCATTGAGCTACACCCGCCCGGCCCGGAAGGATAGGGGTCTGCCGCAGCCCCCGCAAGCGGACCGCTCGCCCAGCCTCGATCGCACCGTTCGTCATCGGTGGCTGCGCGGTGCCTTGTCCACGTAGGCGATGCGGCCCTCCTTCAAGGCCAGAGCCTGCTCGATCAGCTCCTCCTTCGAGTGCAGCAGGTCGCCCCTGGGCAGCTTCGCGGAGTCCAGCAGCCGGTCCATCGTGTCGTCGTGGGGCTCCAGCGTGCCGTCGGCGAGAATGTGAGTGACGGCGACGCCGCGCCCGGCGAGCGTGCGGCCGACCAGCAGCGTCCGGTGGCAGTCGAGCGGCTCCTTCTCCGCGCACATCAGCGCGATGCGCTCGTCCCGTGCAGCCTCCATCACTCGGTCGATCCCCTCGCGGTAGAGGGGCGTCCGTGCCAGGCGGTCGTAGCGCACGCGTCCCTCCTCGTAGCACGAGCGGTCTTCGGGGCGTCCGCCGAGCGCCTGCCCCATGAAGCGGTACGCGATGCCGTGCGCCTGCAGCGCGGCGTCGAGGGACTTGCGGTTGAACTGCGGGTTGAAGCGGCTGTAGGGCGCAGACCGAACGTCGGCGAGTGTCGTGACGCCGTGCCGCTGCAAGAGCGAGACGAAGGTCTCCAGCGGGTGGTTGGAGTGCCCGACCGTCAGAACGAGCGTTTCCCTCGCGCTCATGAGGGCGCTCCACCGTCTGGCCAAGCGTCACCCTCCGTCGAGCAATGGCGTTTGGTGCGCGCATGTGGTGAGGTGCGTGCAGCAACGCAACGCACGGCTGGAGGAGGGGAACGATGACACAGGACGTGACGGCGGCGGGGCTGGAAGCCGCCTTCCACGCATGGGCGCGCGGGCTCAACGAGGGCGACCTCGACGCCTTCTGGAGCGCCTTCGACGACGGCGCCGAGATTCTGGACGAGGACTATCCCTGGCGGATGACGCTGGAGGAGTTCAAGGACCATATCGACTTTCACGCCGGCGGCGCCGGATTGTGGGAGCACTTCAAGTGGATCCCGCGGGAGCTGAACGTCAAGGTCTGGGGCACCACGGGCCATGTTAGCGGCTTCTCGACCTTCCGGGGCAAGCCGCGTGACGCGGGCTTTCGGCAGCGCTTCATGGGCTTCACCCAGACCTGGTACCACAAGGACGGCACGTGGCTTCAAGTCTGCTGGCACCAAAGCCCGTTGCTCGGCCGCATCCACGGCGCCTCTCCGAGCTAGACCAGGATCCGACCGCACCCACGTCCCCCCTCCGGTCTTCTAAAGAGGAGGGGGACAGGGGGAGGTGGGGTCGCGGAGGCAAGCGAGCATCGCGCGGGAACGCGCGCGGAATTATGAGTCGAGCGCCCGGCAACGCACGAGGAGTCCGACCATGATCGGGACCGGGCCGCGCAGCGGCCCGGACGGCGCGACAGCGCCGCGCGCGTAGCGCGTAAGCCAAGCGAACGGAGTTCGCGCCCGGCGTCTGAGGGAGAAGAAAGAGTCCAGCGCCCGCCGTGGAGAAAAATGATTAATCCGGCGGCCGGTCGCGAACGGACAAGTGCTTTGGCGTATGCGCAATAGCGCGTGGCTGCTTGGCACCTAGACGGGCACGTGCGTGCGGTCTTGTCTGCCTTATAAAGGCGAGGCCAATATTTCCGGCATGACCCGATTGGCGGCCTGTATTCGGTTGCGGCGAGCGAACCCGGCTCAACGAGAAACGTGGCTCATGCTTGGATCGGCTGAGCTTGATCTTCGCTCTCGTAACCGATCGCTTCTCCGGACCGGATCTGCCAAACGTCGTGCGCTTTCGAATGCGGGCGTCTCAGCTTGCGCGGCGAACGCGTTCACTCAACGGTCCTGCTCGCTCGCAGCGAAATCCAAATCGGTTTTACGTGCCGCGAAAGGGCATTGAACGATTTATCTAACCCGTGCCTGGAAATTACTCGTGCTCTTTACGTCCGTGCGGGTTCGGCATGCCTCGGAGGCCCGGCTACTCTCGACCCTGCCTATGGCGCTCACGTGGTATCAACAATTACGGCTGCCAATTCGAGCCTGCGTGAAATCCGGGATTCTCCCGGACCGGCCGTGTGTAGGCATGAATTTCGCGATACATCGTCGAAAGTTATAACGAATAATCAGCGAATAGAGTAAATCGATTTGATCGACTTAAGTCTCCGAAATTAGCGCTCAATGCATTGTTCGAAAAAGTTCAGGCACTTGCGGGCCAAGGGCCGTTGTCGCCCCTTCTTCGTAGCTACGGCGCAAAACCGATTGTCGGTCTCCAGAAATTTGTCATCGGGAGTGATCAACGCACCGGACTCAAGATAACGCTCGATGAAATGACGCCAGCCTAGTACAATGCCCTGCCCCGCTGCGGCGGCCTCCAGTATGTAGGTGTAGTTGTCAAAATTGGCAAACCGGGGTGCGGGGCTGGGACGCCCTACGACGTCGAACCAATCGTCCCACGATGTCCAACCCTCATTGGGCCGCCCAGTATCGAGAAACGTCAGCCTGCTCCAATCGGTTACGGGGCGCCTGAGTGTCTCGGCATGAAGCGCGGCGTATCCGGGCGAGCATAGAGGGCTGACCTTTTCCTTGACTATAACCGCACAGTCCTCCGGGACGTTTGTTGCCATATCCCAAGTCAAGAGCACATCGGCGACCGGCGTGGGCGGCAAGTACTGAATGTTATGTTGGTAAGTCAAAATCCGAATTCGAACCTGCTCACCGAGCGCCTTTTGGAGCGCTTCGTATCGCGGCATCAGGAAAAGGTGCGATATCTCGTCCGAGCAGGCGACCACCAGCTCCACCTGCTCGCCGGTCGATAGTTCCGCGACTTCCGCAGCCCCTGCATGGATAGCGCCCAGGCCGATGGCGACGGCATCGCGATAGCGGCTGCCGGCATCGGTCAGGGTCACCCCGGTCCGGGAACGATGGAACAGTCGGATCGAAAGTTGCCGCTCCAGGCTCGCAATGTGGCGGCTGATGGCGGATTGCGATGTGCGCAGCTCCCGAGCGGCACGAGAGAAATTGCCGTGGCGCGCGGCGCTCTCAAAGGCGATCAGAGCGCTCGTCGGCGGAATCCGGTATGGCCCGCGGCGACTCATGTTCATTGTGGTATACTCTTGGAGTCAAAATGGCAATAATTCGCTGCGGTCTCGAAAAAATTCATGCAGTGACATATCAAGAGAAGCATTTGTTATACCGGGATAGACATCAATTGTATTTGTCGAGAGTCCGGGTTCATATTGGAATTTCTAATGGCCTTGCTTCCAAATTCGGGCAAGGTCATCGCGTAGGGCGGTGGCAACTCGGGCCGGAGGCGGCTCCGAAAAGCAATTGAGTCAGACCTTGATTGAAATTCAAAATCGTCGGTAAGCGCAGGGGCCGAATAACTCTCACCCGACAGTGGGTCGTAGGGGAAACGGCGCGAAGGCGAGGGAGGAGAAACTCGTTCTCGCATCCTCCCGGCGCGGCATGAACATCTGCGGTTCTGCCGGGAGGCAGGACGAACGCATTCGCATCGGCGTCCAAAAGCAGACCGCCTCCGTCTTGATTGCGACGGTTCGAGATTGCCCTCTCGGTTGCTGCACAGCCCGTCGGATCGTCACCCGTCGAACGACCTTCGCCGCTGCCGCGCTTGTCGCTTGACCCTTCGCCTCCCGCTGTCACTCTGACGCGAAAGGACGGGAACTGACGCGAGGGAGACGAGCGATGGAAGGCAAGCTCTGCGTCGTCACCGGCGCCACCGACGGGATCGGCCGCGTCACCGCGCGGGCGCTGGCCGAGCGGGGCGCCGAGGTCGTGCTCGTCGGGCGCAACGCCGCCAAGGGCGCGGAGGTCTGCAAGGCGATCCGCCGCTCGTCCCGCAACGACCGCGTGCGCTTCGAGCAGGCGGACCTTTCAAGTCAGGCCGAGATCAGGGCGCTGGCGGAACGCCTCACCGCTGACGGTACGGCCATCGATGTGCTGGTCAACAACGTGGGCGCGATATTCAACCGCCGGCGCGAGAGCACCGACGGGATCGAGATGACGTTCGCCCTCAACCATCTCGGCTACTTCCTGCTGACCGGGCTCTTGCTCGGGAGCCTGAAGGCGAGCGCTGCGGCCCGCATCGTCAACGTCGCCTCCGAGGCCCATCGCGGCGGGCAAATGGACCTGGAAGACCCGCAGGGAACGAAGCGCTATAGCGGCTGGCGTGCGTACCAGCAGAGCAAGCTCGCCAACATTCTCTTCACCTGTCGCCTCGCGACCCTGCTGGAAGGGACGACCGTCACGACGAATTGCCTGCACCCCGGCTTCGTCGCCAGCAGGTTCGGGCAGAACAACGGTTGGCTTTTCGTCACGGTGCTGAAGACCATCATGCGCTTCTCCGCGATCGACGTGGAGACCGGCGCACGCACCAGCGTTCATGTCGCGACCAGTCCCGATGTCGCGGGCGTCTCCGGCCGCTACTTCGACAAGAGCCGTGAAGTCACCAGCTCGCTCGCCTCGCGCGACGAGGAGACTGCGCTCCGCCTGTGGGAGCTGAGCGAGGAACTCACCGGCCATCGTTACTGAGCGCGCAACTCGCTATAAGGCCCTGCAGATCCTGTGGCGGACGCGGGCCGGGCCATACCGGCCTCCGCCATCACCCACTCGACTGGAGCGAATGAATGTCCCTCAACGTCTATCTTTTCTTCGACGGCAACTGCCGCGAGGTGTTCGAGTTCTACCGCTCGGTCTTCGGCGGCGAATTCTCGATGATCCAGACCTTCGGCGACGGCCCGCCCGAAATGAACGTGCCGGACTCCGAGAAGGACAGGATCATGCACGTGTCGCTTCCCGTCGGCTCGACCGTGCTGATGGGCAGCGACAGCACGTCGGCGTTCGGCCCGCCGCCGGCAACGGGCGACAACTTCGCCATCTCGGTGAACGCCGAGAGCAGGGAGCAGTGCGACGACCTATGCGCCAGGATGTCCGAGGGCGGCACGGTGACGTCGCCGCCGCAGGAAATGTTCTGGGGCGCCTACTTCGGCTGCTGGACCGACCGGTTCGGAATCAAGTGGATGGCCAACTGCGAGTAGGCCGGCCTAATCCCCCGCCTCGCGGCCGGCATCGCGGAGGTGCGCGGCGAGGCCCATGAGGCGCCGGTCGCGCCACGCCTGCCGGTCGCCGTGCTCGGCCATGGGCAGCCGCCCGCGCCGCTCCTCGTGCGCCTTGGCCACCACGTCGTCGGACCACGGCTGGGCCGGCTCGCCCTGCTTCACGAACTCGTAGAAGCCCTCGCCGAGCCGCGCGCAGAAATCCGCGAGGCCGCCCGGCGCGTTCAGGTCGATGGTCTCGAACGGCCCGATGAAGGACCAGCGGCGGCCGAGGCCTGCCGAGATCGTCGTGTCGATGTCCTTCGCCGTGGCGTAGCCGCCCTCCAGCAGGCGGAACGCCTCCCACAGGAGCGCCGCCTGCAGGCGGTTGGCGATGAAGCCGTCGATCTCCCGCGTGAGCCTGACCGGCTCCATGCCGGCGGCCTCCATCAGCGTCCAGCAGCGCGTGACCGCCTCTTCCTCGGTCCAGGGCGCCGGCACGATCTCGACGAGCGGGATCACGTAGGGCGGGTTGATGGGATGCGCGATCAGGCAGCGTGGGCCGATCCCCAGCCCCTCAGTGAAGGTCGAGGCGGGAATTCCTGAAGACGACGAGCCGATGACCAGCGCCGGCCCCGCGATGCCGTCGATCTGCTCGTACACCGCGCGCTTCACGTCGGCGCGCTCGAACACGCTCTCCTGGGCGTAGGCCGCGCCGTCGAGTGCATCGGCGAGGCCCGCGGCGATGAAGATGCGCGCCCGTGCGGCCGCGGGATCGTCGATCAGCCCGTGGCCTTCGAGCGCTGCGAGGTTGGTCTCGATGCGCGCGAGCGCGGCCTCGCACTGGCCTTCGGTGTCGTCGTAGAGGGCGACCCGGTGGCCCGCGCGGGCGAAGACTATCGCCCAGGCGCTGCCGACCAGGCCGGCACCGACAATCGCGATCTTGTCGGGCATATCAGTCTCCTCAGGCCGCCTCGGCGGCGATGCTGTTGAAGGCGGCGAGCGAGCGCTCGATGGCTTCCCGCGGCAGGTCGTCGACGATGAAAACGATGTGCGAGCGGCGGTCGTCGCCCGGCCAGGCGCGGAGATGGATCGGCGGATGGACCACGTGCTGCACGCCGTTGACCACCACCGGCGCGTCCGTGCCTGCGACGTTGAGGATGCCCTTCACGCGCAGCACCTTCTCCCCGTGGGTGTGGAGCAGCATGGTCAGCCAGATGCCGAAGGCGGTCCAATCCAGCGCACCCTCGAAGCTCAGCGTGAAGGAATGGATGTGCTCGTCGTGGCGCGAGACATCGTGCTTGTGGTCGTAAGCGTGGTCATCTTCGGCCGTCTTCTCGGCCTCGTCCGCGAGCCAGCGGCGCACCTCGGCGCCCTTGGTCCGGGCATCGTAGACATCGGCGCGCAACACGCGCGGCACGTCGACCTCGCCGTTCACGGCGGCGATCCGGTCGGCCGAGCGGTTGAGCCGGGTCAGCTTCGCGCGCAGCCGGGCGAGGGTGCCGGCATCGGCGATGTCAGGCTTGGTCAGCACGATCCGGTCTGCCACCGTCGCCTGCTTGACCGATTCCGGATGGCGCTTGAGCTGCCGGAGCCCGTTCACACCGTCCACCGTCGTGATCACCGCACCCAGGCGATAGTGGTGCTTCAGCACCGTATCGGCGCTCAGCGTGAAGAGGATCGGCGCCGGGTCCGCGAGCCCGGTGGTCTCGACGATGAGCCGCCGGTAGGGCGGAATCTCGCCGCGCGCGCGCCGGCTGTTGAGGTCGATGATCGCGTCTTTCAGGTCGCCCCGGATGGTGCAGCAGAGGCAGCCGCTCTCCAGCAACACCGTGTTCTCGTCCATCGCCTCCACCAGGAAGTGATCGAGCCCCACGGCGCCGAACTCGTTCACCAGCACCGCGGCATCGGCGAGGGAGGGGTGGCGCAGCATGTGGTTGAGCAGCGTTGTCTTGCCGCTGCCGAGGAACCCGGTGACGACGATCACCGGGGTGAGCCGCGCATAAATCGCCATCGCCCCTACGTCCGCCGCCCGGCCGCGCGGCCCCCGGCGGCAGGAATGGCCTCCAGCCGAGCGACCAGGGCGGGGTCGAGCGGATCGGGTGCGTACCCGACCAGGCTCTCGACGGCGGCCCAGAGCGTGGGCAGGTCGGCCGCCATCTCGGTCGCGCCGCCGCTCCGCCGGTGCACCATATATTGCGCGCCGGCCCAGTCGTCGGCGGTGCAACCGTAGGCGCCGAGCACGCGGTTCAGCAGTGCGAGGCGGCGCGTGCGCTCCAGGTGTCGCTCCCGGCCGGTCGGCGCCTCGTCGCTCCGGCCCGCATCGGTGCCTGCCTCAGTCCAGTGCGGGCCGTCGGTGAGGACGCCGCAGAGCGCGCACATCGCAGGCGGGCGGCCTACTTCTTCCGTTGCCGCTTGCCCTTGAACGGCCGGCGCTTGATGAAGTCGTCGTCGATCTCGTCGAAGGTCGCCCAGATCACCCCCTCATGGTTGGCGATGTGGGAGATGATCCGCTCCAGCATGAGCAGCGTCTGGGGCCGGCCCGAGATGTCCGGGTGGATGGTGAGCGTGTAGACCGCGTAGTCCATCTCGCGATAGACCCAGTCGAACTGATCGCGCCACCACTCCTCGATGTCGCGCGGGTTGGTCCAGCCACCGGAGTTCGGCACCTTCTTCATGAACATCATCGGCGGCAGGTCGTCGAGATACCAGCTGCCCGGGATCTGCACGATGGGGAAGGTGGTGCCCTTCTTCATCGGCTTCATCCACGACTTCGCCGGCTTGGAATAGTCGATCAACGTCCATTCCTCGTTGATCCGCATCCAGTAGGGCTCGAAGTCGTTGTGCATCTGGCTGTGGTCGTACTTGATGCCGCGCTCCATCAGCAGATGCGGCGTGTAGGCGCTCATCTCCCACCAGGGCGCGACGTAGCCCGTCGGCGCCTTGCCGGCGAGCTTGGTCACCAGATCCAGGGTCTTGTCGAGGACGTCCGCCTCCTGCTCCGGCGTCATGGCGATCGGGTTCTCGTGAGTGTAGCCGTGCAGCCCGATCTCGTGCCCCGCCGCCGCGACCGCCTTCATCTCCCTGGGGAAGGTCTCGATCGAGTGGCCGGGGATGAACCAGCTGGTCTGGATGCCCACCCGGTCGAACAGCTTGAGCATGCGGGGGGTTCCAACCTCCGAGGCGAACACGCCCCGCGAAATGTCGCTCGGCGAATCGCCGCCGGCATAGGAGCCGATCTGCCCCGCCACCGAATCGACGTCCACGCCGATCCCCACGAAGATTTCCTTCTTGGCCATCGCGACCTCCTCTGGCTTGATTGGCGCGGAGACTATGGAAGCAAGCCGGCGCTGACAACCGGCCCCTAAGCTCCGAGGCCGGGCGGGCTGCGCCGGTGCCAGTCGGTGGCCTGCTCGTAGGCCTGGCCGATGCGGAGCGCCGTCGCCTCGTCCCGCTCGCGGCAGACGATGTGCAGCGAGGTCGGCAGCCCGCTCGCGGTGGCACCGTTGGGCACCACCAGGGCGCACCACTCCAGCCAGTTGACCATGCGCGTGAAGTGGGCGGGCGTCTGGGTCTGGTCGATGGCGGCGACCGCCGGCGCCGGCGTCAGCGTGGCCGGCGTGAGCAGGGCGTCGAAGCCCTCCATCGCCGCGAGCGCTGCACGCTTGTCGTCTTCGCGGGTGCGCATCGTCGCCATGTACTCGACCGCAGAGACGCCGCGGCCGAGCTGAATGCGCGGGCGCACATCGTCGTCGATGGGGAGCGACTCGTCGTCCACCAGCGCTCCGACGTGGAAATAGCCCTCCGTGCCGATCAGCTTGCCCACGCGATTGCCGTACTCGGCGGCAGACCGAGGCAGCGCCAGCGTCTCGCACTGCGCGCCGGCTTGCTCCAGAACCTCCACGGAGGCGTCGAAAGCCGCGAGCACCTCGGCATCCACGCCGTGCCGCTCGGCCTCGGCCATGACCCCCAGGCGAAGCCCGGCGACGCCCCGCCGCAGCGCGGGGAACACATCGGCGGGCACGTGGCGCCGTGTCGCCGGATCGAGCGGATCGGGCCCCTGCAGCACGGTGTAGAGGTGCGCCGCGTCCTCCACCGTCCGCGTCATGGGGCCCGGCGTGTCGAGCGTATGCGAAAGCGGCGCCACGCCGGCGGCGCTCGCCTGCCCGATGGTCACCTTGAGCCCGGCGAGCCCGCACCAGGCGGACGGAATGCGCACGGAGCCGCCGGTGTCGGTGCCGATGGCCCACGGCACCAGCCGCGCGGCGACCGTGACGCCGGAGCCGCTGCTGGAGCCGCCGGGGGCGCGGTGCGTCTCGGCATCCCACGGATTGCGTGGCGTCCCCATGTGCCGGTTGGTGCCCCAGCCGCCCATGGCGAATTCCACGGTGTTGGCCTTGCCGATGACGATCATCCCGGCCTCGATCAGCCGGCGCGCGAGCGTCGCGGTCGTGGGCGAGACACGGTCCGCCCAGTGCCTGCTGCCGATCGTGGTGACGCGGCCCTCCATGTCGATGATGTCCTTCAGCGCGATCGGCACCCCGTGCCAGGGGCCGATGCCATGGCCCGCGCGGATCGCCTTGTGCGCGGCCTCGGCGGCGGCGCGCGCGTCGTCGCGGTAGACCGCGGCGAAGGCGTGCAGCCGCTCGTCGTGCGCGTCGATCCGCTCAAGCAGGGCGTCCACCAGTTCGACCGGGCTGAGCCGCCCGGCCTGGATCGCATCGCTTGCTTCGGTTGCGGTGAGGAACGCCGGATTGGGTGACGACATGAGGGACTCCCTGAACGATGCGTGCGTTGAGACTCGGGGCAGGGGAGCGGCAAGGCTGCGCAACCCCTACGCCCTCGGCCGGGTCAGTGGCTCGCGCCTGTTGTGATACTCCGATCCGCCGGCCCGTGCTACCGCCCCGGTCCTTTCGTCCAGGCGACCGCGCCGCAGTGCGGTCCCCGCCTCGTGTCACACGGCAGCTTGGGGGTGCGTCACCCTGACGGGCGAAGCCTGAGCGGATTCGATGAAATGGCGGTCGAAGGTCAGCATCGCCTCGCACTGCGCGGCAGCGCCGAGATGCAGCGCGTCGGCGAAATCCATGCCCGCCTCTGCGCGGTCGAGAGCTTCGGCAAGCAGAACAGGACTCTCCACGGAGACGCTCGGTAGTCCCGCGAAGGCGCGCAAGGCCGCCGCGACGTCCGCTCCGCCAAAACCATAGACGCTGCGCAGCACCCATTCGCATTCAAGGAAGACCGTCGTGCTGACGAAGACGTGTCCCGCGCCGATCACGGCTCTCGCCATAGCGGCCTGCGCCGGATCGTCGTCGGTCAAGTAGCGGACGACGATATTGGTATCAATCGCCCGCATGACGCCGCTTCGCCTCTGCCAGAACGCCCGCCTCCATCTCTGCCAGAGACTTGGGCGGACCTTCATGGGCAAGGCGTCCGAAAACGTCCTCGGGCCGAGTTTCGGCGAAGGCCGGCACGGGCTTCAGCAGCACGCCCTCGGGCGTGTTTTCCACGACGAGCCGCATTCCGGCCTCCCAATGCAGGGCTTGGCGGATCGCCTTGGGCAGGATGACCTGTCCCTTGGTGGAAACGGTGGTGGTGAGCCGCTCCGGCTTCGACATCGCCTCAACTCCTGGACAGCATAGGTAAGGCAAAAGTAAGATAAGCCCTGCGAAGGCCCGATCCAAGAGCTAAACTCGATCGGAGCGAGACCGGCCGCCGGTTCCTCTACCGGGTTATGCCGGCTGCTCGTGGCCCAGGAACATGGCGGCGAAGCGGGGGTAGACGCCGGTGAGCGCAGCGCCCACGGGGCCGCGGATCAGCGCCATGGTCTCCGCGCTCGGTGCGGGCGTCACGGGCGGGACGCCGTCGCAATCGAAGCCGAAGCCGGTGGCGTCGCGCACTTCGTCCAGGCTGTGGCCGGGGTGCAGCGAGGCGAGGCGGAAGCGCCCGCGCGCCGCATCGAAGCGGAAGACGCAGCGCCCGGTGACCAGCGCGTGAGGACCGCCGGGCCGGTAGACCTCGGGCGGGCTCGTGCCCGGCGCGCTGATGAAATCCACCTTTTCCACCAGTGTGCGCGGCGTGTGCTCGAGCCGGAACAGGATCACGCGGGGCACCACGAAATAGAGGTAGGCAGAGCCGTAGGAGCCGGGGAAGCGCCTGTCTGCCGTGGGGTGCGGGCCGGTGCCGATCAGGTTGATGTTGGCGCTGCCGTCAATCTGCACGCCGCCCAGGAAGAAGGCGTCGATGCGGCCCTGGCCGGCGCGGTCGAAAAGCTCGCGCCCGCCGTCGGTCATATCGCTGTGCGCTCCGCTGCCGAGCACGCTGACCTCGGGCCGTCCGCCGCCCCGCTCGCGCGCGAGCCACGCGGCCGCCGCGGGAATGGGCGACGAGGCCCCGACCGCGACGCGGCCGAGCCCTTCGAGCATCCCGGCGATAACGTCGATGAGGAGCGCGGTCTTGTCCGGGCTCATTCGGCGGCGCGGAGGCCCTTCATGACGTCCGCTTCATTGGCGATCAGATTCTTCCCGCAATACTCCTCGAAACCCTCTTCGCTCTTTGCGAGCCGGGCGTACTCGGCCAGGTGCTCGCGGTCCGGCTCGTAGCGGCCGGCGAGGCCGAGGGGCCAGGCGCCTCGCGGGGCTTCGGCGAGCGCCGTCATGTAGAGCGCGGGCAGCGTGCCCGCCGCCAGCGTCTCGTCGGCGAGCAGGTCGCCGGGGCGCACCTCCTCCACCGTGACCAGGGTTTCGCTCGCCGCGTGGGCCATGGTCACGAGCTCGCGGCGCGCGCCGAGCCAGACGTTGCCGTGCTCGTCGGCATAAGGCGCGTGGAAGAGCGCGACATCGGGCCTGAGCGCCGGCAGCACGACGATGGGATCGCTCCCACCATCGGCCAGCGGATTGTCGATGATCTGCCAGTCGGGGCGGACGCGCAGCAGGTCCGAGCCGATGAGGCCGCGCAGCGGCATGAAAGGCACGCCCTTCTCTGCCGCCTGCAGCGCCGCGTGGATCGCGGGGCAGGTGGACTCTTGAATCGCCACGTGGCCGCCCTCGACCGCCGCCGCGAAGCGGGGCGCATTGCCGAGCTCGCCAAGGCTTACCGCCGCGGTCTCGACCGTCGCGACGCAGCCCGCGCCGATCAGCAGGTCCGCCGCGATGCCGGCCTGCGGCACGGTGAGCAGGTGCAGGTCGCGCGCGCCGCGCCGCGCCAATGCGCGCACCGCCGCCATCGGCACAAAGGAATAGTCCGGCGGCAGCGCCAGCATGGCGCCGTCGGCAACCCGGCCCGCCAGCCGGTCGAGGGAGAGGGTCTCGGTCAAGGCTACCGCGTCCCTGCTTCTAGAACTCCTCCGCCCCGTGGGCCATGACGGTGCCCTTGCCGGCCATTATCTTGAGGAAGAGCCCGGCGCTGTCCGGCAACACCTTCTGCACGTAGAAGCGGGCGGTCTTGAGCTTGGTGTCGTAGAAGGCGTCGCCGTTCTGCCTGTCGCGGGCGCACTTCGCCATCTGGCACCACATGTAGCCCACCGCCACCAGCCCGAACATGCGGAGATAGTCGGAGGCCGCAGCACCCGCTTCCTCCGGGTCGCCCAGGCCGCGCTGGGCAATGACCAGCGTCGCGGTCTGCAGCTTGCCGAGCGCCTTGCCCACCGGGCCCACGATGTCCGCGAGCTCCGGGTCGTCCTTGTTCTCCTCGATGAAGGCGACGGCCGGGTGGAAGAAGTGCCGCAGGTAGCGCCCGGCGCGGCGGGGCAGCTTGCGCCCCACGAGATCGAGCGCCTGGATTCCGTTCGCGCCCTCGTAGATCTGGCTGATCCGCGCATCGCGCACGAGTTGCTCCATGCCGTGCTCGCGAATGTAGCCGTGGCCGCCGTGCACCTGCACCGCGAGATTGGTGGCCTCGAAACCGTAGTCCGTGAAGAAGGCCTTGATGATCGGCGTCAGCAATTGGACCAGCTCGTCGGCATCCTCGCGCACCGAGGCATCCTCGTGGCTGCGCGAAATGTCGAGCTGCAGCGCGGTCCAGTAGGCGAGCGCGCGGGCACCCTCGTTGATGGCGCGCTGGTTGAGCAGCATGCGGCGCACGTCGGGGTGGACGATGATGGGATCGGCGGACGCCTCCGGCTCCTCTGCGCCCTTGAGCCCGCGCCCCTGGCGGCGGTCCTTGGCGTAGGCGGTCGCGCTCTGGTAGGCGGTCTCGCCCAGCCCGAGGCCTTGCAGGCCGACGCCGAGGCGCGCGCCGTTCATCATCGTGAACATGCAGCGCAGGCCCTTGTGCGGCGCACCGATCAGGTACCCCTCGGCCTCGTCGAAGTGCATCACGCAAGTCGCCGAGCCGTGAATGCCCATCTTCTCCTCGATCGAGCCGCAGGAGACCCCATTGGCCGGCCCCGCCGTGCCGTCCTCCTTGAGCGTCCGCTTCGGCACCAGGAAGAGGCTGATGCCGCGCACGCCGGGCGGCGCGTCGGGCAGCTTCGCCAGCACCAGGTGGACGATGTTCTCGGTCAGGTCGTGCTCGCCGGCGGAGATGAAAATCTTGGTGCCGGAGATTGCGTAGCGGCCCTCGTCGGTCGGCACCGCCTTGGTGCGGATCAGGCCCAGGTCCGTGCCGCAATGCGGCTCGGTCAGGCACATGGTGCCGCTCCAGGTGCCGTCGCCCAGGCGGGGCAGGTAGGCCTGCTTGAGCGCCTCCTGCGCGTGCAGCTCGATCACCGCGGCGGCGCCGTTGGTGAGCAGCGGGTAGACGCCAAAGGCGAGGTTGGTCGAGCAGACCATCTCGTCGAAGACCATGCTGATGAGCTGCGGCAGCCCCTTGCCGCCGTAGTCCGGCGACAGCGTGACGCCGGTCCAGCCGGCATCGACGAAGGTCCTGTAGGCCTCCTTGTAGCCCTGCGGTGTGCGCACCACGCCGTTCTCGTAGTGGCAGCCTTCCTCGTCCGCCGGGCGGTTGAGCGGCAGCAGCGTGTTCTCGCAGAGCTTGGCGCCTTCCTCGATCATGGCGTCGATCACGTCGGGCGTGGCGTCCTCGTAGCCGGGCAGCGCGGCGATCTCGCCCACGTCGAGCAGCTCGTTCAGCACGAAGCGCATGTCGCGAAGCGGCGCGCTATAGGTTTGCACCATCGATTCTCTCCATTCTCCGAAACGCTGCGCTCAGTTGCCGAGCGTGAGGTCGACCGACTGGCCCATCACCGTGCGGGCAGCCGGCGTGGTCGCGGCGACCAGCTTGCCGCGCTTGAAGACGTGGGTACACGCCGGGTTGATGCGCAGCACGTCCGCCTTGCTTGCGGCGTCGAACACCGCGAGGTCCGCCTGGCAGCCGGGGGCCACGCCGTAATCGTCCAGCGCCAGGATCTCGGCGTTCTTCCAGGTCACCATGTCGAAGCAGGCGTCGATCTCCGCCGTGCCCGACATCTGGCAGACGTGCAGCGCGACGGAGGCCGCCTGCACCATGTCGCCGCGTCCCAGCGGATACCACGGGTCCATGATCGAATCGTGGCCGATGCCGACCGTGATCCCGGCCTGCCAGAGCTCCTTCACCCGGGTCATCGCGCGGCGCTTGGGATAGCTGTCCTCCCGCGCCAGCAGGATCAGGTTGTCGAAGGGGTTGGCGATGACGTTGAGCCCGCCCTTCTCCAGCCAGCCGAACAGGCGGAAGGCGTAGGCATTGGCGTAGGAGTGCATGGCCGCGCAGTGGCTTGCGGTCACGCGGCCCTGCATGCCCCTGTAATAGGTCTGGTGCGCCATCACCTCGGTGAAGCGCGAGTTGGGATCGTCGACCTCGTCGCAGTGGGCGTCGATCAGCAGGCCCCGCTTCTCCGCCTCGTCGAAGATCAGCTTGAGGCTGGCGACGCCCGCCTCCCGCGTCGCCTCGTTGTGCGGGATGCCGCCGATCACGTCCGGCCCCATGTCGAGCGCACGGATGAACAGTTCTGGCCCGCCGGGGTGGGAGTGGATGCCGTCCTGCGGGAAGGCGACGATCTGCAGGTCGACCCGGTCGCTCACCTCGTCCTTGACCTCCAGCAGGGCCTGCATGGAGAGCTGGCTCTCGTCCGAGGTGTCGGCGTGGGTGCGGATGAAGCCCGCGCCTTGCGCGACCTCCCAGTCGATCGCCTGCCTGGCCCGCGCCTTGACCGATTCGAGGTCGCGGATCTTCTTCTGCCGGCCCCAGACGGCGATGCCCTCGTGCAGCGTGCCGGTGACGTTGGGCTCCAGGTTCGCCGTGAGCACCGCATCGAGATGGACGTGCGGGTCGATCAGCGGGCCCGAGACGAGGCGTCCGCCGCAGTCGATCGTCTCGCCGGCCTCGGCCGCGATGTCCGGCTCGACCGCCACGATGCGCGCGCCCTCGATGGCGATGTCGGCCGCGCGCACGGGCTGGTCCTCGTGCGCCACGAGAGCGTTCTTCAGAATGATGTCCATACCCGGCTGTCCCCCATGTGGGCACGCGGCCCGCGTCTCACAAGCGCCGGCATTTTCGCCCAAGGCGCCCGCAACCGCCAGCCGCGCGGGATGGGGCGTTATCTGCTACATTGGATCACCATTCAGCACGCACTTCGGGCAGCGGGGAAGCGGACGGATGCAACATGCCAAGATCGGGGCCCGCGGCCGGACCACGATCCCCAAGACCATTCGGGATGCAGCCGGCCTGCGCGAGGGCGACGCAATCTCCTTCGAAATCGAGGGCGACCGCCTGGTGCTGCGCAAGGCGGTTCCGGATCGGCACGAATACCTGCACGGACTCGGCGAGGCGATGCCCGAATGGCTCTCGCCCGAAGACGAGAGAGCTTGGCGACACCTCTAGCCTGGTAGCCCCGCCGCGGCCGCGGCGCGCCTAGCCCGCCTTCTGCAACGCCTCCCGCAACACCCCGTGCAGGTGGCCGTTGGCGGCCAGCACGTCGCCGCTGGCCATCGAGTCCGCGCCGCCGTCGACCTCGGTGACGATGCCGCCGGCCTCGCGCACGATGACGATCCCGGCCGCGAGGTCCCAGGGCTCCATGCCGAAGCCCCAGTACCCGTCGAGCCGTCCCGCCGCGACGTAGGCGAGGTCGAGCGCCGTCGAGCCCGTCCGGCGCACACCGGCCGTCTCCCCGGCGAGGCGGCGTACCATCTCGGGATGGCCCGGATAGCGTGGCCGCGCGCCGAAGGGCAGCCCGGTCGCCAGCAGCGCGCTGGGCAGCGCGCGCCGGGCCGAGACCCTGAGCCGCTGGTTGTTGATGAAGGCGCCGGCGCCGTTCTCGGCCCAGAACAGCTCGTCCCGGACCGGATCGTAGATCACGCCGGCGTAAGGCCTGCCGTCGCGCTCCAGCCCGATGGAGATGGCGAAGTGGGGCAGCCCGTGCAGGAAGTTGGTGGTGCCGTCCAGCGGGTCGACGACCCAGCGGTTGGAGCTGTCCTCGCCCACGATCGCGCCGCCTTCCTCCAGCAGGAAGCCGAAGCGCGGGCGTGCCCGGCCGAGCTCCGCGACCAGCGTCTTCTCCGCCCGGTGGTCGGCGGCGGAGACGAAGTCCGCCGGCCCCTTTTGCGAGACCTGCAGGTTCTCGACCTCGCCGAAGTCGCGGATCAGGTCGCGCGCCGCCTTGTAGGCGGCGTTGACCATGACCGTGATCAGCGGCGAGCGGCGGGACATTGCGTTACAATCGTCGTGTAAAGGAAGGAAGGCGGGCGCCGGCGGCACCCGCAAGCGGATGGTTCAGTCGCGGGCGCGCTCGACATAGGTCGATTCGGCGGTGCTCACCACGATGCGCTCACCCTCGGAGATGTGCGGCGGCACCATCAGGCGCACGCCGTTATCCAGCAGCGCGGGCTTGTAGGAGGCCGCGGCCGTCTGGCCCTTCACCACCGGCTCGGTCTCGGTGACGGTCTGCACCACCGTGTCCGGCAGCGTCACCCCGATCGGGTCACCTTCATAGGACTCGATGGTGACGATCGTCCCCTCGTGCATGAAGACCATCCGCTCGCCGATCAGGTCGCGCGCGATGCTGGACTGCTCGTAGGTGTCCTGATCCATGAAGTGCAGCAGGTCGCCGTCCTCGTAAAGGTACTGGTATTGCTTCTGGTCGAGGCGTACGCGCTCGACGTTCTCCGACGCCCGGAAGCGCTCGTTGAGCTTGGTGCCGTCGCGCAGATCCTTGAGCTCGACCTGGAGGTAGGCGCCGCCCTTGCCGGGCTGGGTGTGCTGAATTTTCACCGCGACCCAGAGGCGATCCTGATGCTCGATCACCATGCCGGGACGGATGGCGTTGCCGTTGATCTTCATGGGGTCTGCCGCCGCAAGGAGGCTGCAGGCTATATCAACTCGCCCCTGCGCTGGCAATGGCGCGGTTGATCGCCTTGACGCCGGCCTCGGGCCCGCCCGGATGCGACCAGACCCCGCCGATCACGGCAAGGAAGTCCGCGCCGTTCTCCACCAGCGGCCCGCAGTTCTCGGCCGTGATGCCGCCGATGGCGACGCAGGGCACGACCATGAGGGTGCTCCACCACTTGAGCAGGTGGGTGTCCGCTTTGGCACGCGGCGTCTTGGTCTCGGTTGGGAAGAAGGCGCCGAAGGCCACGTAGTCGGCGCCCGAGGCCGCCGCCTCCATGGCGCGGTGGCGGGAATCGTAGCAGCTCACGCCCACCATCCCGTCCGCGCCCACCCGCTCGCGAGCGTCCGCATAGCTCGCATCGTCGGCGCCGACATGGGCACCGTCCGCACCGATCTCGGCCGCGAGATCGGGCCGGTCGTTGATGAGCAGCGGCACATCGCGCGTCCGGCAGATCGGCAGCAGGCGCTCGCCCGCCCGGCGCACGGCGTCGTCGTCGGCCTGCTTCAGCCGAAGCTGGAGGCAGGCAACATCGCCCGCATCGAGCGCGGCCTCCAGCGCAGGCGCGAAGCTCTCAAGATCGACCTCGGGTGGCGTGATCAGGTAGAGCCGGCACGGGTCGCTCATTCAGATCACGCCCTTCTCGCGCAGGGCGTCGCGCTCCTCCGCCGAGAGGCCGAGCAGGCCGCCGTAGACCTCGTCGTTGTGGGCGCCGAGCTTGGGGCCCAGGCTCTCGATCCGCCCCGGCGTCTCGGACATGGCGGGCAGCACGTTCGGCACGTGGACCTCCTCGCCGGTCTCGGGCTCGACGACGCCCTTCAGGGTGCCGCGCTCCCGGTAATGCGGGTCCTCGAAGATGTCGGCGATGGAATAGACCGGCGACGTCGGCACGCCGCCTGCGTTGCAGGTCTCCACCACCCGCTCGCGCGGTAGCGAGAGCGTGAAGGCCGTGACCATGGCCTCGACATCGTCGCGGTTTTCCACCCGCCGTGCGCTGGTGGCGTAGCGCTCGTCCTCGCCCAGCTCGTCCCGGCCCAGCACCGCGGCCATGCGGCGCCACATCTTGTCGCTGGTGCACGCGATCGCGACCCAGCCGCCGTCGCCGCACTCGAAGTGCCCGTGGGGGCAGACGTTGCTGGTCATCAGCCCGAGCCGGGGGCGGACGAACCCGGTGGCGGCGTAGAGCGGCGCCATTTCGTCCAGCACGCGGAAGATCGATTCATAGAGCGCGATGTCGATCACCTGCCCGCCAACGTCTTCGCGTGTGCGCAGAGCCATGAGAGCGCCCACCGCGCCGTAAAGGCCGGAGATGTAGTCGGCGAGCGAGGTGGAGCCCGGCGTGAGCGGCGGCCCGCCGGGGACGCCGGTGAGGTGCGTGAGCCCGCCGAAGGCATGGGCAATGCGCGCGAAGCCGGGCCGGTCCTTGTAGGGGCCCTTCTGGCCATAGCCCGAAATCCGCACCATGACGAGGCAGGGATTGACCGCCTTGAGCGCGTCCGGCCCCAGGCCCCACTTCTCCATGGTGCCGGGCCTGAAATTCTCGCACAGGATATCGGCCTCGGCGATCAGCCGCTTGAACAGCGCCGCACCCTCGGGCTGGCGCAGGTCGAGGGTGACCGACTTCTTGTTCCGCTGTTCGGAGAGCCAGGCGTAGCCGTCGCCCCGCTGGCTGGGCGAGCCGAACTTGCGCAGCGGGTCGCCGAGCCCCGGCTGCTCGACCTTGATGACCTCGGCGCCGAACTCGCTGAGCAGGGCAGCGGTGAACGGCCCCGCGATGAAGGTCGCGAGGTCGATGACGCGCACGCCGTAGAGCGGCAGCTTCTCGGTCATGGCGGCAGAAAGCGGGGTTTAGGCCCGCATGTCAATCGTCGCAGCCGGGGCCGCGCCGGTCGCCGGCCGGCGCGTCGTCAGTACACCTCCTTGTGGGTGCGCAGGTCGAGCTCCTGCGTCCATGCGTTGCGCGGCTGGCGGTAGAGGAAGCGATAGGACTCCGCGAGCCCGTCGAGGCCGATCAGTCCGCCCTCGCCCATCCGCGCGGCGAAGTCCGGCGCCCGGGTCTTGAGCCTCTCGCCGTCGATGCCGCCGTCCACCACGACGTGGCCAACGTGAATGCCCTGCGGGCCGAACTCGCGTGCGAGGCTCTGGCCGAGCGCGCGCAACCCGGCCTTGGCGGAGGTGAAGGCGGCGAAGTTGGGCTTGCCGCGCATGGATGCGCTTGCGCCGGTGAGCAGCAGCGTGCCCGTCCCGCGCGGCACCATGCGGCGCAGCACCTCCCGGCTGAACAGGAAGCCGCCGAAGCAGCCGATGCGCCAGCAGGTCTCGAAGTAGGTGGCCTCCATTTCCAGCGGGTTGCCCGGCATGTTGTTGCCGGCGTTGAAGACGGCGAGGTCGATCGGCCCTTGCCCCTCCGCCGCCTCGACGAAGGCGGCAACGGAAGCTTCGTCGGTGGTGTCGGCGACGACGGCGGTGGCTTGCCCGCCGCCCGTCCGGATCGCGCCCACGACCGCCTCCACCTTGGCCGCGGTGCGTCCGCCGACGAAGACGTGGAGCCCTTCGCTCGCCGCCATGCGGCAGACCGCCGCGCCCAGCCCTTCGCCCGCGCCCACACCGATCACGATCGCCGTTTTGCCCATGCCGCTCTCCCTTTCATCTCAAGCCCAGCCCCCGCCGCGCGCCGGGAGAGTAGCGCTCTCACACACGATTAAGAAGTGCTGCAACGGCAAGGGCGCCGAGTCTTGTCCCTGCCGCCCGGCGCGGCCATGATGCGCGCGCCTGGGCCGCCGGCCGGCGGGGGACCGACCCCTCAGCATCGTCGTGGAGCCTGGAAAGGAAGCCATGCGCGCCGATCTCGATGCCCTGTTGCCCGCCCTTCGCGAACGGCGAGACGAGACCCGCGAGAACCGCACGGTCCTGCCCGAGATCAGGGAGATGGTCCGGGACTCCGGGGTCGCCCGCCTGTTGCAGCCGGCGGCCTATGGCGGGGCCGGCGGGCCGCTGCGCGACATCGTCGAGGCCGTCTCCGAGATCGGCGCGGCCTGCGGCTCGACCGGCTGGGCGGTGGTGCAGTACGTGGTGCACCCCTTCATGGTCGCCCAGTGGCCGCGGGAGGCGCAGGACGAGGTCTGGGGCAACGACCCCAAGGCTCTCGTCGCCGGCATCCTGATCCAGAGCCTGGGCCGCTACGAGCGGGCCGAGGGCGGCTACCGGGTGAGCGGTCGCTGGCCCTTCGTCACCGGCGTCGATACCTGCGACTGGTGCATCGTTTCGGGCTACGAGGAGGGCAGGTTCGGTGAGCACGAGAGCCACCTGCACTTCCTGATCAAGCGCGAGGAAATCGAGATCCTGGATACCTGGCACGCGCTGGGCCTGCGCGGCAGCGGCACCAACGACGTGCAGCTCAAGGAGTTCTTCGTGCCGGAGCACCGCGCTCTCTCGATGGAGGCACTGCGCGGGGGCGAATCGCCCGGTGGCCACTGGCGCGAGACGCCGCTCTACCTGCTGCCCAGCTATCCGATCTTCGGCTGCGGCATCACCAGCGGCGCGGTCGGCATCGCGCTGGAGATGGTGGCCGAGTACAACGAGATCGCGCGCAAGAAGGGCTCGATCATGGCGGAGAAGAAGGTCTCCGCCTTCGCCTCGCAGCACATCCGCTTCGCCGAAACCAAGTGTGCGGTCGACGGTGCCAAGCAGCTGCTGCGCTTCGCCGCCGGCGAGATCAGCGCCATCGCCACGGAAGAAGGCCGCGTGCCGAACCTGGAGGAGCGCGCCCGCTGCCGTGCGCTCGCGACCTTTGCCGGCAACATCGCCATGGATGCCGCGCGCGCAATCTGGGACCTCTCCGGCGCCGCCAGCGTCTACACCAGAAGCTCGCTCGGCAACCTCTACACCGACATGTTGGTCGCCAATCAGCACTTCACCCAGAACAAGGACGTGAACTTCACGACCTACGGGCGGATGCTCTACGGGCTCGAGATCGACAACCCGACGCTGTGACCGCCCTACGCGCTTCCCCACGCTATTTCGATGAATTGAAGGAGGGCGAGCGCTTCGTCACGGGCGAATGGGCGCTCGACGAGGCGGAGATCGTCGCCTTCGCGCGCGAATTCGACCCGCAGCCGATCCACGTGGATGCGGCGGGCGCAGCCGATGGCCCCTACGGCGGCCTGATCGCCAGCGGCTTCCAGACCATGGCGCTGGGCTTCCGCCTCTTCTACGAGCTTGGTGTGATCAACGAAGCCTGCATCGGCGGGCCGGGGATCGACTCCGTGCGCTTCCACCGGCCGGCGCGGCCGGGCGATCGCATCCACGCCATCGCGACCGTCGCCGAGCTCCGGCCTTCGCGCTCGAAGCCCGACCGCGGCTACGTGCGCATGGCCTACGACGTCCGCAACCAGCGGGACGAGCCGGTGCTGAGCTACGAGATCGTCCACATCCTGATGCGCCGTCCGTCCTCATCTTGACTTGGCGGCGTCCGTGTGCGGCCATCGAGTGCGCGAAAGATACGAGCGGAGCAGGCCATGAGCAGCCTTTACGACGGCCCGATCGTTGATGCCCACCACCATCTCTGGGAGCTCGATTCCGGCCGGTATGCATGGCTCACCGACGGCCCGCGCGAGGTGGTGTTCGGCAGCACCGGGCCGCTCATCCGCGACTACTTCCTTGCCGACTATCTCGCCGACATGGCCGGAATCGGGCTGGTCAAGTCGGTCCACATCCAGGCGAGCTTCTTCGAGGACCCGGTGGCCGAGACCTGCTGGCTGCAGGGCATCGCGGACGAGAACGGCTTCCCCCACGGCATCGTCGCCTACGCGCTACTGGAGAATGCGGACGCCGAGGCCGTGCTCGAAGCCCACTGCGCGTGCCCGAACATGCGTGGCATCCGCCAGATTCTGAGCTGGCACGAGAACCCCACCTGGACCTTCCACGAGCGCTCGGACCTGATGCAGGATGCGGCGTGGCGGCGCGGCTTCGGCCTGCTTCGGAAATTCAATCTCTCCTTCGACATGATGATATACTCGGGCCAGCTCGGCGACGCGCTGGACCTCGCCCGGGCCTTCCCGGACACGCAAATTATCCTCAACCACACCGGCAGCCCGGCAGACCGGGCCGACGAGGCCATCGCCGCCTGGCGTGCCGGCATGAGCGCGCTGGCCGGCGCATCAAACGTCGCGGTCAAGATTTCCGACCTCGGCGCCTACGACCACGACTGGACGACCGAGAGCACGCGGCCCTTCATCCGCCACACCATCGACGCCTTCGGCACGGAGCGCTGCATGTTCGCGAGCGATTTCCCGGTGGCCGCGCTGCACGGCGGCGCCGACGCGATCTACGACTCGTTCAAGACCATCGTCGCCGACCTGACGCCGGCCGAGCAGCGCGCGCTCTTCCACGACAACGCCGTGCGCTTCTATCGGCTGGATTAGAGCGCGTCCGTGTTCAACGGACGCGCGATAGGCCGCGACCGCGGCCCGCCGCGTATGCGGCGCCCTCGCGGAGGCGCCGGCCGCAGGCCGGCTGCCGTGAGCGACAAAGAAGTAATAGCGTTTTCGTGTGAAACAGAAACGAGCTAGCCAGCGCCCTTCAGCACTCTCTCCACGAAAGCGTCGAATAGCGCGAAGACCTGCGCCCTGACCTCGTCGGTCTCCATCAGGGGCTCGTGGCGGGAGCCGGGGATGGTCTCCAGGCGGCAATCGGGCAGCCGCGCGGCGAGCCGGGCCTGGGCAGTGTTGGAAACCACCCGGTCCGCCTCGGCGCCGATCATCAGCACCGGCATCGCGATCCGCTCGGGATAGCCGCGGCTGCGCAGGATCGCCACCGAGCGCCGGGTGGCGGCAAGCCAGCCCACCGTCGGCCAGCCGATGGCGAGCGCCGGGTTCTCGCGCATCAGGGTCTCCATGCGCTCATACCGTGCGCGGTCGCGGGTCAGCGGATTGCCGTCGTAGGGCGGCGGGAAGGTCCCGCGCACCGGCACGTACTGGTTCCTGAGTCCGACGCTCATGGCGGCAACCGTGAGCACCGCGCCCAGAGCCCGCTCGGCGGGGGTCGTCAGGATGTCCACCATGGGGGCGGAGAGGGCGATCCCCTCGGCAAAGTAGGGCCCGGCGCTGCCGTCGTGCTCGGCGCGGTGGCGGAGCACGATGTGGCCGCCCATGGAATGGGCCAGCACCACGATGGGCCGCGGGGCTTCGGGGACGACCAGCCGCTCCAGGAACAGGTCGAGATCCTTGAGATAGTCGTCGTAGCTGACGACGTGACCCTTGCGCGGATTCTTCAGCACCCGGCCGGAGCGGCCCTGGCCCCGCCAGTCCAGGGCGTAGACGGCGAAGCCTCGGGCCCTGATGTCGCTTACGGTCTCGCCGTACTTCTCGATGAACTCGGCCCTGCCCTGCAGCAGCACCACCGTCCCCCGCCCGCCGCCGGGCGGCGCGGGCCAGACGACTGTGCGGAGCGGGAAGCCGTCGTGGGCGGTAAGTGTCCCAAGTTGTGCCGGCGGCTCCGTGGTCACTCCTCAGGCCTTTGCCGCCGGCGCGTCGACGCCCTTGACCGGCACCAGGCCGGCGGGCGCGAGGCCGGCGAGCTTGGTCGTCAGCGGGCCGGGCGTGCGGCCCTCGTCCTCCGCACGCTCCTTGCGCCGGTTCGCCGCGATGACCATGCGGCCGCCGACGTAGCGCACCGGCTCGCGCGGGAAGAGCCCCACGCCCTCGCGCACCAGACTGCACTCCGACCACTCGTCCTTGGTGCCGAGTGCGAGCGACGCCAGGATGCGCCCGGCCACGGAGGTCGGTCCCACCCCGTTGCCGGAGAAGCCGAGGCCGTAGAGCAGGTCGTCGCGGCCGTCGAGGCGACCGAAGAAGGGCAGTCCGCTGAGGGAGCGGTCGACCGGCCCGGTCCAGCTCGTCGCGATCGGCGCGTCCTTGAAGTTGGGGTAGATCCGGCGGAAGTTTTCCTCCACCTCGCGTGAGCGCGGCGAGGCGCCATTGAAGCGGTCATCGACCCGGTTGCCGAAGGAGAGCCGACCGCCGCCCATGCCGAAGACGAAGCGCCCGTCCATGGTCGGCCGGTAATAGTTCACCAGGGTCCGGGAATCGGAGATGCACATGCCGCCGTTGTAGCCCGAGTCGGCGAGTCGTTCGGGCATCGGCCGGGTCGCCACGATATCGCTGGCAATCACGACGACGGTCCGTCGCAGTTCCGGGAATACGGTGGACCAGGCGTTCATCGCGACGACGACCTTTTCCGCAGTCACGATGCCCCGCGGTGTCACCACGCGCGGGGGGCGGCCGCGGTAGAGGCTCATCATCGGCGTCCGCTCGTAGATGCGTACGCCCAGCGAGAGCGCCGTGCGCCTGAGCCCGTGCGCGAGCAGGGCCGGCTGCACGGTGGCACCGGTCGGCTCGTAGACGCCGGCGATGTGCCTGTCGGTGCCCGAGCGACGCTTGACCGTCTCCGGCTCCCATAGCTCGAAGGGATGCTCCTGGTAGCGTTCCAGGGTATCGACCAGGGCATCCCACGAGCCGACCTGCGGCCTGCTGGTCGCAGCCCAGAGCCAGCCGTCGCCGCGATAGTGCGCGTCGATTCCGTTGTCGGCGCAGAAGCGGCCGATCTCGCCCACGGCATCGGCTGAGGCGCGGGCGAGCCGCACCGCCTCATCCGAGGGGCAGATCTTGCAGAGAGAGCCGAACTTGGCCCACCAGCTCAGCACGAAGCCGCCGTTGCGCCCGCTCGCGCCGCTGCCGCAGAGGCCCTGCTCGACGATGGCGACATCGATGGAGGGGTCGCGCTGCTTCAGGCGGATCGCCGTCCACAACCCGCAAAAGCCGCCGCCGACGATGCAAACGTCCGCGCGCGTTTCGCCTTCGAGGGCCGGTGCGGCGTCGTCCGTCGAAAGGCCGGCTTCGGTCAGCCAGTGGCTAAGCATTCGTTCACTCCGTCGATGATCCGCCGTATCTGCTCAAGCTTGTACCGCGGGTGTACAGCGCGGTCGCTCATACAGCACCTTGCCTTCCCTGAGCGCCCGCGCGCGCGGGAGCCGAAGAGGATCACCTGCTCGGGATCGACCTCCGCAACGATGGCCTGAACCATCTCGCCGATGAGTGCGTCGGTGATCGGGATCATCGGTTCACTCGTTCTCCGCACGCTCGCCGAAGAGCAGAGTCACGTTGATGCGCCGGTTGGCGTGGCCGCTTCGAAAGCGCACGCCGCCGCTCTCGTGAATGAGGCTCGAATCGAAGATCACCGCCCGGTTGCAACGATAGGGAACCCGCACCGGCGCCCGTCCTTCGCGTTCGACGAGCCGCTCCAGCGGCGCCGGGTCGAGATTGTAGTCCGAAAAGTGCCAATCGGGCGGGGCGGCGACATCGTGCACCACGAGGCCGGCCGCCTCGGGGTCGGGGCAGGCGCTGTCCGGCGTGATCCAGAGGTTGATGTTGATGACGGCCTTGTCGGCGTGCTTGCGCGTGCCGCCGCCGGCCTGCCCGTAGCTGAACGCCCACATCTGCGCGAGCCGATGCTCGCCGATGATGCCGCCGAGTCTTTCCCCGAGCTCGTGGGCGAGCGCGATCAGCACCGGGTGGTCGAAGCCCTCGTGCAGGTAGGCCCCGAGATAGCCGCCGTGCTCCTTGCAGTCGAACCAGATCGTCGCCTCCAGGCAGAAGCGTTGGAGGGCGGCCAGGGCCGGCGCGCTGAGCAAGTCGTCCACCACGACGACGGAAGGCGCAGTCTCACGGTAGCGCCGCTCGATCGCACTTGTATCGAGGCGGGGGTTGAGCGCGGGCGTAACCGCCTCTTCCGGCGGGCGGTGGACAATCCGGTTGTAGACCGCGCCGATCGACCGTCGCTCGGCCGCCGTGAGCGGGCGCGGCGCGCTGGGCCGGTCTTCGTTGCCGAAATCGGCGAGTACCCGGCGCAGGCTCTCGCGGACATCGGCGAGCGAGGGCGGGAGCCGGCCCCGCTCCAGCAAGTAGTCGAGCTGCGCGAAGTCGTGTTCGAGCTTGGCCCGCGATGCGTTCTGAAAGGTTGCGAGCTGTGCGGGGTCGAGCACGGCGGTGCCGCTGGCGGGATCGGTGCCCCACCAGGCGGAGCCGCGATAAAGCGCGAGTCCGGCGCGATAGCACCGGACGGCCTCTTCCAGCCGCCCCTGCCGCTTCAACGCAGCCCCGAGATTGGTGTGGGCGGCCACCGAGCCCGGCGCCTGCGTGAGCGCCCGGCGGAAGGCCCGCTCGGCCGCCTCGTCGTCGCCTTGCCGGAGCGCCAGATTGCCGAGGGTGATGCGGAGGCTCGCCTTGTCGGGCGCGAGGTCCGCGGCAGCCTCGAAGGCCTGGCGTGCCCGGCCGAGCGCGCCGCGGTCGGCGGCGACGAGGCCGCAGACGTAATGCGCGCCGGCATCGTGCGGATCGTGGGCGAGGATGGCACGCCCGATGGCCTCCGCCTCGCCGGCTCTGCCTGCCTGGTAGGCGGCAAACGCCGCGCTGGCCTGGGGCTGTCGCTCAGAGACGTCGCTTGAGCCCGTCACGAGTCACCTTGAACCCCGCCGCCTCCCGGTCCCAGGTCGCGGCGGTAATGCCCTCTTCGCGCAGCGCCACCTTGCGCACCTTTTGCGTGGGCGTTCGCGGCAGGTCGGCCCTGAACTCGATGAAGCGCGGGACCATGAAGTAAGGCATCTCGGCCGCGCAGTGGCGCAGCAGCACCTCCTCGGTCAACTTGGCGCCGGGGTTCCGCACCGCCACCACCTTCACCTCGTCCTCGCCCACCTCGGCCGGGACGGCGATGGCGGCGGTCTCGGCGACATCGGGGTGCTTGTTCACGATCCGCTCGACCTCGAAGGACGAGATGTTCTCGCCGCGGCGCCGGATCGCGTCCTTCATCCGGTCGTGGAAAAAGAGGAAGCCGTCCTCGTCCATGTGGCCGCGGTCGCCGCTGTGGAACCAGAGGTTGCGGAACGCCGCGAGCGTCGCCTCGGGCAGGCCGTCGTAGCCCTCCATCAGGATGTGGGGGTGCCTGGCGCGGACCACGATCTCGCCCGAGGTGCCGGGGGGCACCGGGCGGTCCATCTCGTCGAAGATCGCCACCTCGTAGTAGGGCGCGGCACGCCCCGCCGTGCCTTTCGGCGTCGCTTCGTCGGGCCGCGTGTAGACGACGATGTTGGCCTCGGTCGAGCCGTAGCCCTCGGTCAGCTGAAGGTCGAAGCGCTCGAGAAACTGCTCCTGCACCTCGTGCGGATTGGGCACCGAGTAGATCATGCGGAGCGGATTGTCCGCGTCGTCGGGCTGGCGCGGCTCGGCCCAGAGCATGTGGCAGATCCCGCCGACGCCCACCGTCACGGTCGCACCGTGCGCGCGCACGTCCGGCCAGAACTGGCTCGCGCTGAAGCGCGGGCGCAGCAGCATGCGGCAACCCGCAAGCATGGTGCCGAGCGTGATGAACTTGCCGGCGATGTGGAAGAAGGGGAGGAAGTTGTAAGTCACGTCATCGGTGCCGAGCGAAACGATCTCGTTGAAGACGACGGCAAACGACAGCTCGAAGTGGTTGTTGATGACGACGCCCTTGGACGGCCCCGTGGTGCCCGAGGTGAACATGATGCAGGCAGTGGCGGTCGCCTCGACGCCGTGCTCGACGTCCGCGCCGTCGCCGGTGGCCAGCTCGTCCAGCGAGAGCACCACGCCCGGCAGCGTGCGCCGCGCGTCCTCCAGGTCGTCGCCGGAGACGATGAAGGTGCCGAGGCCGGGGCAGCGGTCGGCGATCCGCGCGACCACGGGCACGAATTCGGCGTCCAGCACCATCGCCGTCACCCCCGCGCTGGTCACGATGTGGGTGAGAATATCGCCCCGATAGGCCGTGTTGATCGGCACCTCGATGACGCCGAGCTTGGCGGTGGCGAACCAGACGAAGACGTGCGCCGGTGAGTTCTGCATCATCACGGCGCAGCGCTGGCCGGGCTCGATGCCCCGCGCCTCCAGGCCGGCAGCGATGCGGTTGGCCTCACGGTTGATGGCGGCGTAGCTGTAGTCCAGCCCCGACCAGTGCATCACCGGGTATTCGGGGCGTTCGGCCGCGCGCTGCTCGAGCACCCGGTGGACCAACCAGGTCTCGGGTTCCTTGCCGATCGTCAGCATTGCCGGCCGTCGGTCTCCATGCCGCCAGAATGGAGACCGGCCGGTTTATGTCAACGCCCGCAGGCGGGTGTGAGCGCAAGGTACGCAGTATCCTGCCTGAGGAATGTGCGTTGTGGCGCTTTTCGACGGCGCGCCGCTGATCTTTGGCGGCCGGATATCGACTGCCTGACCCCCGTCGGGTGAGCAGAATGCAGCGATTTGGCGTGAGATCGGAACACTACGGGAACATGATGACAC